>CAZHSE010000005.1:0-136256 GCA_964535085.1 uncultured Bacteroides sp. | reverse complement strand
GTCCTTTTTACACCCTCAAGTTCCGTTCCTCTCGTCCCCTCTCTCGCGAGTGCTTACACATAATATCACAACAAAACGACTTTGTCAACAACTTTTTTTAAGTTTTTTTGATTTTTTTCAAGTTTCACAGTTTTGTCAGAAATTTGAGCAAAAGAGTATCATTTTAGTACAATATTTACACTAATACAATACAATGTGTAACAACTGTTACAATTATGTATAATTATATATATTACATTATATACAACAGGATATACTCTAAATATTAACTTGATATTTCGGACTGCTTTTGATATAATGTATAAACATTATATGAGAGGAGCTGATAATATGCCAATCAGAATTGACAATGAATTACCGGCAAAACAAAGTCTTGAAATAGAGAACATATTTGTTATGAGCCACAAACGGGCTGATATGCAGGATATCAGACCTCTTAAGCTGATTATTCTCAACCTTATGCCAACTAAGCTGGAGACAGAAACGCAGTTACTAAGACTGCTGAGCAATACGCCCCTTCAGGTTGACGTTGAATTTTTACAGGTGAAAAGCCATGTGGCTAAAAACGTATCAAAAAGTCATATGGATAAGTTTTACAAAACCTTTGATGATATAAAAAATAACAGATATGACGGTATGATTATAACCGGAGCACCTGTTGAACATCTTGAATTTGAAGAGGTTGACTACTGGGAAGAGCTTTGCCAAATAATGGAATGGAGCAGGAAAAATGTTTACAGCACATTTCATATTTGCTGGGGAGCTCAGGCAGGACTTTATTATCACTACGGAATACAGAAACATAAACTGGATAAAAAAATGTTCGGCGTTTTTCCTCACAGAAGTCTTGATATAACACATCCATTGATGAGAGGTCTTGACGACGAATATTATGTTCCCCATTCAAGGCACACAGAGGTCAGACGTCAGGATATAGCCAAGGTTAAGCAGCTGCAGATTATCTCATACAGTGAAATCGCAGGAGTTCATATTGTTTCAGATATGGATTGCAGACAATTTTTCATAACAGGTCACAGCGAATATGACAGAGATACTCTTGCAAGAGAATATTTCAGAGATAAGGATAAAGGTCTCGACATTGAAGTTCCTTACAATTATTTTCCAAATGATGACGAGAGACTTGTGCCTATTATGAATTGGAAAAGCAGTGCAAGTCTTATTTTTTCAAACTGGCTTAACTATTTCGTATACCAGAAAACACCGTATGATTTGAGTACATTATAGCACTATATATTGTGTACTTGTTATTTGTATTCTCTGTATATTGTATGCATTTTATTTTGTGACTTAAAAACTTAACAAAACTTATTAAAACTTCTTAAATTGATTGAATCATTTTTAGTAAATTTTTTAGTAAAAATTCCGCTTGATTACGCGTATTCTCAAGGATTTCAAAAAATGTTTTTTAGTAAAAATATTCTTTAATTAATATGTTAACAAATTTTGAATTTACCTTCTAAATTAGCAAATGATTCTTTCTTTTTCATTTGGGTTGCTTCATTATATACATCCATAGTGGTAGATATATTGGAGTGACCCATTATTTTTTGTATTATTTTTAAATTACTTTCATTTTCGCATAAGCGTGTACAGAAAGTATGTCGAAAGGTATGCACTGATATATGTGGTAGGAAAATAGGTTTTCTTAGTTCTTCTTGTGCAAGTTTTTCTTCCTGTTTATTATATTTATCGACAATCCTAATTAAAGCTCTATTGACATTTGAATTACGATGAACAATGTTTGCTTTACTGGTAAAAATAAATCCTGTATATCCGTCAATATTAGATTTATTAAAACCTTCTTTAAATTGTCGCTCTCTTTCATCAAGAAGCAGTTGCCGCACGTCAGCAAGCATTGGTATCTCTCGTTTGCCTGCTTCTGTTTTTGGAGTCATAATTTTAAACTCTGATTTATTTGTAAATTCATCAGGCTTATAAACAAGATTATGATTTATACTAATTATATTATTCTTAAAATCACAATCGCTCCAAGTGAGTCCAAGCGCCTCACCAATTCTGCATCCCGTTCCAAGTAAAAACGAAAACAACGGTAACCACCAATTATAAGTTTCATCGTTTTTCAGGAAATCAACAAATATTGCCTGTTCTTCAATAGTTAAAGAATGCTTTTGAGATTGATTCCAACATTGAGATTTTTTAATTTCTGCAATAATACCACTGGCAGGATTAATCCTTATTAATTCATCCTTTACTGCAACTGCGAACACGGGGTTTATTACAACATTTATTCTATCTACGCTGCTTGGAAGTAAATGCGAATCATAAATCAGACCGTTATAAAACTTTTTAATATCACTATATTTTATGTCTGCAATTTTTCTTCTTCCAAGCGTTTCTTCAACATAAGTACGATATATATATTTATAATCCCTTCGTGTAGTTGTTTTAAGTTCTCGCTTTTGTTCAATATAATCATAGAAAAAAGCATTGAGCGTTAATTTCTTTGCATTATGGATATCTATTTTATCTTGAACATCTTTATTGATTTCCCTTTCTAATTCCCTTAAACACTTTTCAGATTTTCTTCCTTCTGGGGCTCTATCTGTTTGTGTTAGAGTCCAACTATACACATACCTTATCTTCCCATTGGCATCAGTATATCGATACATATATCTACCATCTCTGTTCTGATACTCACCTCTCGATAATTGACGATTTTTTGCATCACGTCTTTTTGTCATTTGAACCTCCTTTTGACAAAAGAACTGCAATACAAGTATGTATTCATATTATACTATACCGCAGTTTTCTCGTCAACTGCGTACAAATTCATTAACTTACTAAAAATTTACTATAAATAATTTTGCTCTGCGAGCCATTTTTCAAATTGCGGTCTCTTGATTTTCAACCAAGAACCTGTATACAAAACCCAATCAAGCGTTTTATCCTCTTCTATTATTTTTCTTAGTCTATTCTCCCCAAGCGAAGAATACATAGCAGCCTCTTTAACCGTTAACGGTTCTTATGGGCGACCCAACTAAAAATGCAGATTTGACACAAGAATACCTTTATGCAGAAAAGTATGGCGTAGGTATCGTACTTGCTGGTAATAATTCAGGCATTGGTCGTTACGAAACGGTTTAATATACAACTTGAGGCTGCTGAATTCAGCAGCCTCTTTATGAATGAAAGGAATATATAATGTCAAAGCAATATAATAAATCATTTAATGATACGAATGAACAGAAAAATTCTCAAGCTAGAAAAACAAGCTATCATATAAAAAAGAATATCGACCCACATACAGTAATATCTGTAAAAAATGGTTTCCAAGGGAAATTAGTATATATAAGTAAAAAAACCGGTGAAAAATTTGTATGGGAGAGCTTCGGTGATGAACAAGATATGGAAATATCTGAACTTAAGTCAGCCAAAAATTCTTCAAAAAACTACTTTATTAATAACTGGTTTTTGATTGATGACCCTGAAATAATTGATTATCTTGGTGTAAATCAATATTATAAAAATGCCTTGTCGTTTGATGAATTTGATGATTTGTTTACAAAAAATATTTCAGAAATCAATAAAATAATTCCAAAACTTTCAAAAGGACAAAAGAAGTCGGTAATTTACAGAGCTAAGCAATTGATAGAAAATGGTAAAATCGATTCTCTTAATATGATTCGGGCTTTAGAAACAAATTTGGAAATAGAGCTTATTGAAAAAATCTAATGTAGCGAGGTAGTAAATATGAGTATTTCCTATGATATTTTTACCGACGCTTTCCTTAATAAAATTAAAGAATATAACTTTTTAAATTTAGACGATTCTACACGAACAGATATTGTCGATAATTATATGAAAATGGCTTGTGCAAGGTTTGGTAGAATTTGTCGCTACGACATTACAAACGGAGATGATGAAAATCGTAGTTTCGATATCGACATTCCTGATTCAGAAATTGACGATATAGTAGATATTATTTCTGAAGGAATGGTTGTTAACTGGATGAAACCATATGTATATAAACAGGAAAATTTAGAAAATGTGTTGAATACAACTGATTTCAGCGGTTATTCACCAGCTGAATTATTACATAGGATTAATGAAACTTATGCAAGTGTAAAAAAAGATTTTAATAATATGATTAAAAACTATTCTTATGATTATGGAGATTTGAGTGATTTATCGTTATGATTACAAAATACAATTATGAAATCCCTGATTATAACATTAAAGAATATTTGCAATTTTTAATTAATCAATTTTTTAAAATACTTCCGATGAAAGAAAATAACGAAAAATCTCTTCAAAAATATATACATAGTCTCCAAAGGGAATTAATTGGTTGTAAAGAGATATTCCCTGAATTTAATAATAACAAATCATTTATAAGTTTAATTTCCATATTAGAATATATAATTAACAATAATCCAGATACGTCAACGGTTAAATCAGATGTTTTCAAAGCAATATCTATTTGTAAAAAAATTTCTAAAAACATTAAAAATAAAGAAGAATAGGAGCGATAATTATGGGTTCTTGGGAAAATTATGCTTCTAAAATTGAACCAAATGGGTCTACACATAGAGAATATATAAAGAAAATAACCACAGACAGATTAAATCGGAAAATTATAAATTCTCTATCATATAAAAATGTTTTAATTAATGGAGTGCCGCAAAATGTTGCTATTATTAATAAATCTAAACTTTACGAGAAAAAAATATGTTCCTTACCAAACGAGCACTTAGTTCACGGAGGGTTAGTTGATTGGGGCAATAATAAATGGCTTATAACTCAAATTGACGCTCATAATGAACTATATGAAACAGGAATTATGCAACAATGCAACTATCCGTTAAAATGGTTGAACAAAAACGGAGAAATTATAGAAAAATGGTGTATCGTTGAAGATGGAACGAAATACTTAATTGGTGAAAAAACCGCAGATATTATGGCTATAGGTGATGCCAGAATAGCAATTACAATCGGCAAAGATAGCGACACTATAGAACTATCTAGAGGAAAACGCTTTCTCGTAGATGACTTAGATTCTTCAACTCCCTTAGCATATCAAATCACTAAACCAAATAAATTATACAATATTTATGACGGAAAAGGTGTGTTTAGATTTATCTTAAACGAAGTTAACCTAACAGACAATGATAACGTAGAATTAATGATTGCAGATTATTATAACGATGCACCACCTATCGTGTTAGATAAAAATAAGGAGGTGTGGATTTAATGCAACTGGAAGAATTGTTTGATTATAAAAATAAAATAATGAAGGAATTGTGTACAAATGAGAAGATATTCAAATTGATTATTGACTATGACGACAATGTAAATCATAATTATTCATTAGCTTATAAACACATTTTTCCTTATGAATATATACCTGAAACTGTTGATGATGCACAAACATTTATATGTTTTGATGTAGATATAACAGAAGTACAAAATAAAACATTTTATATGCCAGTGCTTTACTTATGGATTTTCACACACAAAAGCAAGATGCGTTTAAAAGAAGGTGGAATTAGAATTGATACATTATGTTCAGAAATTGATTGCATCTTCAATGGTAACAGAAACTTCGGATTGGGCGAAATGAATCTTCATTCAGTAGAAAGATTCTCACCTATTTTAGATTATCAAGGAAGAGTTTTAACATATTACGCAAAAGATTTTAATAGACCTCGCCCAACATATAAAAATCCCCCACACAATAGGAAAACTACATAATATGGCGAGTTTATTATATAAATCAAGCATTGAGATAAATGATAAAATATCAATTCATATTCCAACAGTAAAAGAAATAATTGATGATGAGGATAATTATAATAGTTTAATTTCTCTAATCACGGCAACACCATATAGTATGATGGTGCAATTAGACGATATCGGGGTTGATTTCACTACAATAACTGAATATGAATTATTCTGCAGTTTATTTGAACAATTAAAACAAGATAATACAAACCTCGTATTTGAGAATTTAGAATTAACAAATTTTATACTGGCTCAAAATAATGATAATGGAAACATTGTTCTTTATGACCCAATAAATGATATTACTATCGATAAAGCAATATATGAAGAAATATGCAAAACACTCTGTGAGATATTGCATATTGAAAGAATAAATAAAAAGCCCGCAAATGCTGAAGCAAAAAAATTTATGATTGATAGAGCCAGAAAAAAGCAAAAGCGCGCTTCGAGAAAACTAAAAAACAAAAAATTCAACTCACAACTTGAAGACCTGATTGTGTCAGTAGTTAATACCGAACAATATCCGTATAACTACGAAAGCACGTTAGGTCTTTCTATATATCAATTTTATGCAAGTTTTTATCAGATTGTAAAAAAAATTAAATTTGACAATATGATGATTGGCTGTTACGCAGGTACTGTAAAAATTGACGAGCTTAATTCCAAAGAACTGAGTTGGATATCAGAAAAAAATTAGGAGGAAACAAATATGGTAAATGCAAATGACATTACTATTACAAGTCTTGAAACCATCACTGCGTTTGATATTGTTTCGGGACAGTATAAATTTACACTTGATGAACTTCAATCTGCAACTATTGCTAACTCTCAGGAAACAACTGATATCACAGGTAAGGGTGGTAGAAAACTTAGTACAATTAAGAAAAATAAGGCAGTTACAGTCAAGGGTACTAATGGTATGATTTCAGGTGGTCTTCTTGAAGCTCAGACCGGTGGTAAATTTGAAAATAAAATCACTGATATTATGTATCCAGAATATCTTACCGTAAAAAGTAATAAAGCAGTCACAACTTATAAAGCTGTTGGTACAGTAGGAAATGAAATCGAAACTGTATATGTAAGAAACAACGATTCTACACTTGGAAAGGCATACACACAGGATGCAACTACAGGCGAAGGTAAGTTTACATATGACCCTGAAACTAAAACCATCACTTTTGCGGATAATGCCATTAATGACGGCACAGAAATTGTAGTGTACTACTACAGAACAATTCAGGCTGATGTTCTTGAAAACATTTCAGATTCATACTCGCAGAAACTTGAACTTTATATTGATGCATTTGGAGAGGACAAGTGTTCTAATGTTTATCGTATTCAGTTCTATATTCCGAAAGCAGATTTTAGCGGCGAATTTAGCTTCGAAATGGGAGACAATCAGTCCGTTCATTCTTTTGAAGCGACATCGCTTGCAAGCGGTGCAACTTGTGGTGGTGCTGGTTCAAATGGTTCTCTTTGGAAGTATACAGTTTTCGGAGCAAATGCAGATGACGCTACCGCGTAAGAGGGGTGATTTCTGTGTTAAAGCACATTAAAATTTGCAGAACTTGTGGTAGGCAATATGAAGCCTGCCGTAGTTCGCATAAAAATGATACTGCATTTAGGTGGCAGGATGTTGCCTGTTCGATTGAATGTGGTATGAAATACTTACAAAAAATTGAGGAATCCAGAAAAGCAAATACTGTTGATACATTAAAAAATTATGAAGGCACTACATTAACAAGCGGTGCTTATTCTGTAATGAATGATGAATTCGATAGTGATTGGGGAAAAGCCTCGATAATGATAATCAATTTGGTAACACAAATGATATAGAATGACTGTAAAGAGAGGATAAGATATAAATAATTTATTTCATCCTCTCTTTTTTTATGAGGTACTCTATGAACATTCTTGCCATTGACCAAGCAAGAAACGGTGCTTGGTCAGTATTTAATTATGAAACAAAACAATTAGTTAGATATGGTACTTGGGGATTTGATTCGAAAAAATATACATTTTCAAAAGCAGTATTAAATATTGAAGAAATAATAAATAAAGTACTTAAAAAATATGACATTTCTGCTGTTTTTATAGAAGATATTCAAATGAGAGTAAATGTACAATCGTTTAAAAAATTAGCACAATTACAAGGAGTACTCGTCAATCTTTTTGAAAAGAACGATTACTTGTATGATTATATAGCTCCTACTAAATGGCAAAATTATTGCAAAGCCAGAGGTCGAAATGC
This sequence comes from uncultured Bacteroides sp., assembly GCA_964535085.1. GTDB lineage: Bacteria > Bacillota > Clostridia > Oscillospirales > Acutalibacteraceae > Eubacterium_R. The sequence goes on along the minus strand of CAZHSE010000005.1, from coordinate 128,242 downwards.
TAAGGAAATAAAAACTAAATCTAATCAAATTTCTACAAACACTAAAAAATCTACTAAAATTCTATCTATTCAATTTGTTAGAGATACTTTCAACATACACACTCATAACGATAATTTAGCCGATGCTTGTTGTATCGGGTATTATGTCGTAAATAATATAAATATAGAGCAAAAGGAGAAAAAATGAGCAATAGCACTATTAATTTAGATGACATTAAAATCAAAAAAATACTTCCATTAAATATAATGACTGGATTTGTTGAAGCAGTGGTGGATTCCTGCATAGATGAAAATAGTGGAGAATATACACCACAATCATACGATTTAGCAATTAAGATTAATACCGTACTGTATTATTCAAATTATAAACTCCCTAAAGAATTGGAAGCACAATATAAAATTTTGCTTGAAAGTGATTTGTATGACTATATTGTTAAACATATTAATCAAACTCAATACAAAGAAATTCTACGAGCTATTGATAGAAAAATCAAATTCAAGCTTGATTGCATATCATATTCCCTTACAACTCCTGCTAAACAAATTATTGATAAATTAAATAATATTATTGAAGAAAATCAAAAGGCTTTTGAGACACTAGACAAAATTAATATAAACGAACTAATTGAAAACGTTAAGAATATATCAAATCTTGATGATAAGGATGTTGCTGCTGCAATCTTACAACAATCAGAAAACGATGTACATAAAGATATCTCTGGAGACGAGTCAAAAATCATCTCACTGACACAAAATAGTAAAAATGGCTTATCATAATAATATTGTATCACTATTAATAGAAGCTAATGCAAAAGCAACAAAAATATTAAATCAAGATATGTTACCTGTTGGGAAAGAAGTATTTAAACAGCATATTCAAAAAGATATATATGACACCTATGCACCAAAAAAAGGAGCTTGGGTTAATGGCTCAACATACGCAAGAAGATATGATTTGTTGAATATTGGCACTATCAATTTAGGCAATAATACTATTATGTTAACAAATTTTTCAAGCCCTTCTTCCCCAATTATAAAAGGATGGAGTTTTAAACATAATGGTGCAGGCTCATTTTTAAAACTACTGGAAAATGGCAATATGGGTATATGGAAAAGGGGGTTTCCAAGACCTGCTGTGTCAAATACTCAAAAAGATTTTGATTCAAATGAAAAATTAAACAACGCTATACAAAAGGGTATTCAACGAGAATTCAGATAATATAAGAAAAATATGGAAACAAAACGGAGCTTTTTAAGTTCCGTTTTTTGTTATGTTAGGACGGTGAGAAATGACAGATTTTGGTGCACGTATCAAATTAGATGTTAACGCAGCTGGTATTGATACAAAGATACAAACAGCTGTAAATGCTGTAAAAATACCAAAAATAAAAATAGATATTGATAAGGCATATATTCAAAATCAATTCAATTCTGCTTTCGCAGAATTAAAATCAAATAAGAATATTTTTGAAGGAATGCGACTAATTAATGCTTCTGAGTTTGCAAAAATGAAGTCACAAATTGCAGCATTGCAGGCAGCAGAAAGCACAGAAGCAACTCAAGCGATTTCCAACGAAACAAAAAAGCAAGCTTCAAAAAGGCAAACACAATCTGCTATACAAGCAGTGGCAAACGAAGAAGCAAAAGTGGCAAAGCAATCATTGACTGCTTTAAGCCAAAAACTGAACTTAGAAAAGCAAATTTCATCATTTATTGAGCGGAATCCACACATAAAAAATACTGATGAGTATGAAGATTTAAATAGATTTCTTAATAAGTTGCGAAGCAATACTTCTCTTTCAAGCACTGAAATTAAAGTAATGTCTAACGAATTTAAAAAATCTCAGCTTTCGCTTAAAGCTATGGGTAAAGTCGGAGATACCGTTTTCGATAGGTTAAAGAAGGGTTGGGAAAAATTTGGTGGCTGGACATTAGTAACGCAATCGCTCGGTTATGCTGTAAGAAAAGTCAAAGAGATGGTATCAAATGTAAGAGAGTTAGATACTGCTATGACCGAACTTAGAAAAGTTACCGATGAAACCGACACTACATATGATAAATTTTTAAATAGGGCATCTAGCACTGCAAAATCAATAGGAGCTACGGTATCAGACACAGTAAATGCAACCGCTGACTTCGCAAGATTGGGATATTCACTCAATGAATCTGCAGAACTTGCAGAAGCAGCTTTAGTTTACAAAAATGTCGGCGATGGCATTGAAGATATTTCGGAAGCATCTGAATCACTAATATCAACTATGAAAGCCTTCGATATTGAGGCAGAAAATTCTATGAATATAGTTGATATGTTTAACGAAGTAGGCAACAATTTCGCTATTTCATCAGAAGGTATTGGTGTCGCGCTTGAAAAATCAGCCGCCGCCCTTGCAGGAGCTGGAAACAGCATCGAAGAGTCAATTGGATTAATTACAGCCATGAACTCTGTAGTTCAAAATCCAGAGGTTGTTGGTACCGCAGTAAAAACACTCACAATGTACTTACGTGCTGCAAAAGCAGAAGCTGAAGAAGCGGGCGAAGATACTGAAGGTATGGCAAATAGCGTTTCTGAGTTAAGAGACTCAATCTTAGCACTTACAAATAATAAGATTGATATTATGATTGATGAGAAAAATTTCAAGAGTACATATCAAATCATTAAAGAAATTGCTACTGTCTGGGAAGATATGGCTGAAGTTGACCAAGCAGCACTTTTAAAACTTATTGCCGGTAAAAGAAACGCAAACTCAGTTCAGGCACTTATTACTAATTTCAGTGATGCAGAAAAAGCAATGCTTACAGCATCAGATTCTGACGGTTCAGCGACAACTGAAAATGAGAAATATCTCGACAGTATTGATGGTAAAATATCTCAACTTAAAGCTACTTGGGAAACTTTTTCAAATACTGTTTTAAGTAGCTCTGTAATAAAAAGCCTTATTGATGACTCTACCGATATATTAAATACATTAGATAAAATTATAGAAGAAACTGGGTCACTTACGGCTTTGGCGGTTAGTGGTAGCATTTTCGGCGCAATAAAGAGTATATCTTAACCCAATACATAGGGTTGCTTTATGGCAGAGGATAGCGCAGATAAGAAAAATCAAGTCTGTGAGCGTAGATACTCTATAAATAATTCTATGAGGAGTAAATGCTGGGAAACTGGTTAAACCGATTATACTACAACATAATAGGAAACTATAAGTGTGAATGTTGCGAAAGCAGAAAAAAATAATCGGATGGTGCAAGGGAACAAATACGCCTAAACACCAAGTTCTAATTTTAGAACAGATAGGATAACATCAGCAGGACATCGACCTAAAAGGCGAAATCCCCAGAGACTACCCATCCTCCGAGTTATTATTTTAATATAATAACTTGTAATGTATAGTCCAAATGAAGTGAAAACTTATCTTTCACTATAATTGTGGTACGCACTATATCTGCGTTGATAAGATGATATAAAAATAAAACTACAACAGATAAATCCATTGTAGCTTTAATAACATTTATTATATTGACAATATTATTAATTATTTCGCACCATATTTTGAAGAACCTGAAAATAAGCAAATAAAATAGCAGTTTTATTTATATTACCATTTATATCCGCAATGATTACATTTAAACTGTGACTTTGCAGTTTTGCTCAATAAGCCAAAAGTGGCTGCTCCCACGATTTTAGCAGTTGCTGAGATTTTTTGAGTATTTGTTGAACCGCAAGTTGGACATTTGATTGCGGATTTTTGTCTTTCTCGCCAATATGCATCATATTCGCTAATTTTTGAATTTATTGGATTTATATAATCAGAATCTGAAGGAACAAAAACCATTTCATATCCCTTTTTTTGGAAATATTGTTTAAGATACTCAATATTTGATGATTTAATCCCCTTTAAAATTACATTCCCTGGTTTAGAAAGTAAACCATATCCCTGCCCTTTTTGTATTCCGTAGGAACTCTCGAGACAAGTTATAGTAAGGCTCAGGCTTGGATTAATACCTATAGCTTTCAAGACCATATCATACATAATGTTTTTTTGCAAATAATCCTCTAATGGAAATCCACAATGAATACACTGCTTAGATTTATCTGAAATTTCTTTTCCGCATTCAGGACAATTTATTAGTGCCATACTATCATCTCCCTGGACACAGTATACCACAACTGTATTTTTAATTCAACGGTCTGCATATAAAGAATTAAAAGAAGATAAAGATTTTCTTGAATCATCTAAATCAGATAAAATCAATCAAATATTAAATGGGGCTTTCAAAAAAACTACCGGTTCAATACAGGAACTCAAAGAGGCATACAAGTCCGCAGTACCGGAAGTAGGCAAATTCAAAGCATCTTTTAAAGGTTTAGGTGCTGCGATAAAAGCTAATCCTGTAGGAGCAGCTATTGCAGGTATTACAGTCCTTATTGCGGTTATTAAAAAAGTTGACAGTATTATTGATGAAACCCACGACAGTACGGAGGAATTACTTACAAAAAGGAAAGAAATATCAGAAAGCCTATCAGATATAAATGGTGATATTGAATCAATAAACACTCAGCTTTCCGAACTTGAAGATAAAGAAAAAAGTATTACAGACCCACAAGATAAAGCCAATCTTAAAGAACAAATTGAACTGCTCAATAAGCGCAAAGAGATATTAGAGCATCAGCAAAAAATTGAGGAAAACAAAAAAAATCAAAACGCAAAAGATATTCTCAATAGTACAAAGGACAATAATCCTTATAGCGGAGCAGCATATAATGATAAATCTGCTGGGAAAGCTGATAAAATGTCTGCGTTTTGGTATGGGGGATATAGTGCTGAAGATTTCATCAAAAAAATAAATAAAGAATTAGACTATGGTGCAAATGGCAAAGATGAATCTGCACTGGAAAATAATTTAAAGAGTTTATATGATATTCAGTCAACATATGAAGAAATAGTTAATGATGACAGTCTAATCGGAACTGATGTATGGGAAGCAGCCAAGAAACAGCTCGAAACAGTTTTAGATTTAATAGACCGTATAAATGCAATAAAAATTGATTTGAATTCTGATGTATTTGATGAAGAGAAAATTTTAAAACATTATAAATCATTAGCTTCAACAGCTTATCAATATAACAAAAACAGTCTTTTAAATTTGGGCTATAAAAAAGGTTCTGTAACAAAAGATGATGTTGAAAACCAATTTGGAGATGAACTCCCTTCTTTTGAGAAGCAACTTGATAAACAAAATTTAACTTTAGATGATTATGTTGATATATTAAACAGTGCTATAATTTCTACAAATGATTTTTCTTTATCTGAAGATAATGCGACCAATTCTGCAAAAGAAACATCCAATGCAATAAAGACTTTGTCTGATTCGATGGAAACTCTTGACAATATAGCAAAAAGTGTAAAATCACTTGATACCGCTTTTGGTGAAATGAAAGAAAACGGCAAAGTATCATTTGACACTTTAGCCGATATTCAGTCAGCATTTTCAGATGTTGACGGTATTGATGATTACATTAAAAAGCTGGCAGATGCTGATACTTCAACAGAAGAATTTAATAAAATATTAAGTGATTTAAACAAGGTTGATGATACATTCTCATTCTGGGGCAAGAGAAACAAGGCTTTAAGTAAAGAAATTAATTCCGTTACAAAGGAAATTAATATTCAAGAAAAAGCCGCCTCAAAATATCAAAAGAAAGCTAATTCCGTTGGTCTTGCATCAAAATGGAAAAAGAAAGTCCAAGACGGCTCATTAAATATTGATGAAGTTAAGAGCGATAGTCTTAAAGAAAAAATACAGGATTATCAAAATTGGTACGAAAAGGTTCTTGATTGTAAAGATAGTATTCAGGAATTAAAATCCACACTTAATGACCTTAATCAAGAAAAATTTGATAATTGGATGACACGCTTTGATAATAGCCTTCAGGGTAAAATACACGATAATGAATTACTTGAAAGCGGTATATCAAGACGAAATGCAAAAGCAAGCAGTTCAAATACCATTGATTATTCGACTAAAGCCGCGAAGGCAAATATCACAGATTATCAGACTATTATTGCAAATAATGATGCAATCATTGCCAAAAGACGAGCTGAAGTTAAAAAACTAAAGGAAATTCAAAGTGATACGCCTAAAGGCACAGAGGCTTGGTATAGGCAACAAGATGAAATTAATAACATTCAAAATGAGATTAATGACCTTAAAGAAGATTCCGTTGATGCATCAAATGAAATCGCACAAGCATATGTGACTATGTTTGATAATATCGGTGCAAAATTTGATATTACATTATCCGATATTGAACATCGTAATAATCTTCTTGAAGAACAGATTAACCAAATAGAACTTTCAGGTCATATGGTTAATGAGTCGTTTTACAAAGCTCAATCTGAACTTAATAGCCAAAACCAAGCAACATTAGTGGCACGGCTTGCACAGCAACAACAAGCTCTCAATGAAGCACTTTCAAGCGGAAGTGTAAAGGTCGGCAGTGAAGATTGGAAGAAGATGGTTTCCGAAATTAACGAAACTGCTGAGGGCATTGAAGAATGTAAAACTAAAACGATTGAGTTTAATAAGGCTATCAGAGATTTACACTGGGAATTGTTTGATATGTTTCAGGAGAAAGTTTCTGACATTACCAGTGAGTCGGATTTCTTGATTGATTTATTAAGCAGAAAAGACTTATTTGATGATAAGGGAAAATTTACTGACGAAGGCAATGCTGTATTCGGTTTACGCGTTACTAATATGGAAACATATACCAGACAAGCCAAAGAGTACGCTAATGAAATTGCGAAACTTGATGCAGAATATGCTAATGACCCATTAAATACCGATTACCTTGATAAACGGCAGGAGCTTATCGAAGCGGAACGTGACTGTATCAAAAACAGAGCAGATGAAAAAGATGCTATAGTTGACTTAATTAAAGACGGAATTGATGCCGAGCTTAACGCCTTGCAGGAACTTATTGATAAGCGAAAAGATGCATTACAGGCTCAAAAGGATTTATATGATTACCAAAAGAATGTTAAAAATCAAGCTAAAGAAATAGCTTCTTTGGAAAAGCAGTTATCAGCTTACAGCGGTGATGCCTCCGAAGAAACAAAGGCAAAAATTCAACAAATCAAGGTTTCGCTTGAAGAAGCAAAAGAGGATTTACACGAAATCGAATATGATAAATATATATCTGACCAAGAACAGCTTCTAGATGATTTATATGACGAATATGAAGAAGTTTTAAATTCCCGTTTAGATGATGTAAGTGCATTAATTCAAGGCGTTATAGATACATCAAATGCTAATGCAGATAAGATAGCTAATACTATTAATGGATTGGCTGGAGCAAATGGATATACTCTTCAAAGTATTGGTGAGATATTAGGTTCTGCCCAAAATGGAAATATTCTTACTGCTGTTAATAATGTAATTACTGCAATTAATTCATTAACAACTGCTTTAGCGAATACAACAGGTACAAACAATACAGCAGGTGACAAAAATATTCCTGACGGCGGAGGCTATGCTGGTTCTTCAGGGGGGGGATATGCTGGCGTTGAAGGAAATCCCACTCAGCAGCCTGTAGCTCAGCCTGTAACGACACAAGGTAATGGTCAAATTGATATAGGTGACACCGTTGAATTTGTAGCCGAAAAAGGTAAAAGACATTATTATGCAGACTCTAAAGGAAACGGCAGAAAAGATATTACCGATAAAAACAGTTCGTCTTTTATTGTAAAAAGAATAAATAACGGTGCTAAGTATCCATATTATCTTGAAAATAAAAATGGTGTAAAACTCGGTTGGGTAAACAGCAGCCAAATTAAAGGTTATGCTTCGGGTGTTAAAAACCTGTCTGATGATGAGGTTGCTTGGACTCAGGAAAATGCCCGTGAGTTTATAATAAGAAAAGCCGATGGTGCAGTTTTAACCCCATTAATGAAAGGCGATAGTGTATTAAATAATGCCGCATCTGAAAACCTTTGGAAATTGGCTAATAATCCATATAATTATCTTAATGACAGCTTTGCAAAAATGGTTAGTAAAATTAACGCTAATCCTGTTGTGAATAAATCATTTGATGGTACTGTCGAAAACAATATTACAATTACTCTTCCAAATGTTCAGAATTATGATGATTTTAAAAGAGAGCTTCAAAGAGATAAATCATTTGAAAAAATGGTTCAATCTATGACCGTTGACAGAATAACAGGCGGTTCAAGTTTCAGCAAATATAAATATTAACTATATGCAAAAGGAGCAGAATCAATCTGCTCCTTTTGCAGTGTTGCAGAAAAGGAAAGGTAAGTTTGAAAGGAAATAAAAATACAACTATGAAAATTAAAAATAAAACAAATTCCGCACTAAAAAATGCAGAGATTATTGAATATCAAAATGCTATTAAAGATGTTAAAAAAACTCAATCTGAATTAGAACACATTATACAGGAGCTCAAAGAGAAAAAAGCAGAGTATAACCGGCTTATTTCAGAAGCCAAAGAATTGAAACAAAAATTAGATGCGGAATATCGAAACACATTTAAATAAAGTAAAAAAATAAAAAGGTGGCGGGTTAATGAAATTTTATGATTTTGAATACGATGGCAAAACGCTTACCGATTTAGGATATATAGTTTGTAGGTTTGATACAAATGGCGGCACAGAAACGGTATCTAATGGTTCAAATTTAACATTTAACACGGTTTTATCCGATTATCATAAGAATGAATATCTTATTAGTTCTGAATATTCCGAACCTTTAACAGCCACAATACAAATTTGCAAGAATGATTGTATATATGATGACAAAGAAATAACTCCTGAAGAAGTAAGAGAAGTCACGCGTTGGCTTAATCGAAGAACTTTTCTTCCGTTAAGATTAATTAATGATAAGGGTGAAGATTTTTTTACAGAAGCAAGTTGGAATATTAGTTGTATTTATATAGCGGATATCTGCTATGGATTAGAATTACAAATGACTTCAAATAAGCCATTTTTATTACGTGCAGAGCGCGAAATTAAAATACATTGCTCATCTGCCAACCAGTCTTTTAATATTTATGATAATTCCGAAGAAATTGGATATATAAATTGCAAAGCAGAAATCACTGTTAACAGCAATGGCGATTTAAAAATTATTAATTCTATTGAAAACAAAGAGACTTTTATTAAAGGGTGTAAAAAGGGTGAAATAATCACTATGGATTACCCTGTTATATTGTCAACTTCAAAAGAACATAAAATCCAAAATGATTTTAACTGGAATTTTATACATATATCAAATACTTACTACGACAATAAGAATACACTGACAATATCGTTACCTTGTGATATTGTTTTGAGATACTCCCCTATTGCAAAAATCGGTTTATAGGAGGTTAGGAGGTGATTTAATTGCCAATGAAAATTTATTTTGATACCGCCAGTATTCCTGAAAACCCGACATTAATTTTGGCAAACAGAGCCGGCGAAAAATTAGGTAAAATTGAGGCACAAGCATTAAAGGTTAAAGATAGTCTTAATGAGTCTTCTGAACTATATTTTGAGGTGCATAAATATATAAATGGACAAGAAGAACTGCTTTGGAATGAAATAGATAATCTTAAATTGATTTGGTGTAAAGAAAATAATATATGGTTTGATGTTCAAATTAATATCAATGAATCAACTGATGTTATCAAGACTGTGACCTGTAAAGGCTTAGGACACAGTGAGCTGTCACAAATATACCTTTACGAAACAGAGATTAATACAGAGGCAGATATATCAAGAGACGATTATGAAATTACCGTATTATATGATGGCAATAATCCTCAAAGGTCATTACTCAACAGAATACTTAATGATAAAGCTCCGCATTATTCTATTGGTCGCGTAGATGCATCAATTCAGGAAATTCAGCGTACATTCTCTTTTAACGGAATAACAATATGTGATGCTTTTAATGAAATTGCAGAAGAAATTGAATGTATATTTGATATACATATAACCTCTGATGAAAACGGTAATATTCAAAGAATAATAAATGTATATGATTTGCTGAATTATTGCACTAAATGCGGACACAGAGAAGAAAATATAACTGTATGTCCCAAATGCGGTTCATCTAATATTTTACCCGGTTATGGTGAAGATACAACTATTTTTGTCACTTCCGATGAATTAGCAAATGAAATCAGTTTTGACTCTGATGTTGATTCTGTCAAGAATTGTTTTAGATTAACTGCCGGAGACGATGTTATTACAAGTGCCGTTAGGGACTGCAATCCAAACGGAAGTTCTTATATTTGGTATATTCCCGAATATATGAGAAAAGAGATGTCAGAGGAGCTTCAAAATAAACTTGCCGAATATGATATTAAATATAATCAGTATCAAAATAACGATACTGATACTTCATTAATTAAAAATATTTGCGACAGGCAAAAAATTTTATCTCATTGTGCAATATATGCAAATAAAACAATTTGCACTTTAATGGGCAGAAAATATTATGCTGTATGTCTTAATGATGAAGGTGGCTTTGCAATAGGTGGATGGGTGTCTATACCTGATGCTAATAAAAAATACTGGAATCTACCGCTCATTTGTACTCCACACGCTTCATCTTGGAGATATTATTATTATGACAAAGAAAGTGATAAGGGAAATGAAGCCAACAAAAGAGAAGTAGACCAAACAATAGTAGTCAATGGCACTACTTGGTATTATAATGGCAACCACGCATCAATTTCGGGAGATACGGGCAATCGAAGCGGAACCGGAATTTATTTAGGCTGTTTTAATTCAATGAAAGAAGCTGCTCGGCTTCTAATCACAGAATATTACAATGGAAATAGTTATAATTTATTAGCATATAAATATAATTCTTTACTTAGTAGATACGAAAACAAGAATGCTATTTCGGAAAATAATAAGCATAAGAATATCCCTGTTATTCCTAAAATTATATATAATTATCCCCAGCTTATGGAAGCATACTATAATACCATTGATATGAAACTGTTTCTTGAGTCTACCCTATCTCCTACTGTTAATATTGAAGAAATTGATAATGGAATTGATAGACAGGCTGAAATCATTCGCAATTTAAATAATATAGGTGCTGTAGCTAATTTTGCCGTTCAAAATAAAGAATTGCGTTCTGTATCTGATGATACATTGCTGATATCCGCTAAAAACTACATCAAATATCATATAGGCTCAAATTATAAGTTAGAGGTCGCTGCCGGAAATAATTTCAGAACTGACAGTGATACAACTATAGCCATTAATGTTGATGTTACTATAGAGCCATATTCGAGCCTTTCGGAAGAAGAGACTCAAACTATTAGTGGTATAAGGCTTGTAGTTAATAATGATTATGAGACATATATAAGAAGTCGTATTGATGCAACACTTGCAGATGTTGAAAATGAGGACGGTACTGATATATCTTCCCTGTTTAAAATGGATAATGAATATGAATTTCAGTATATTTTAATGTTTTACAGTTATAATCGTTTGCAAAGTTTTGCCGATGCCTGCCAATCTTGTCTGGACATTCTTATTTCACAAGGAGCTAATAGCAATAATAATTCCGATATATATGAAAATATTTATCTTCCCTATTATAATAAAGGTATTTACATAAACAATGAATTAATAAGACGTAATTCGGAAATCAAAAGTATTGCTCAATGTAATGAAAACGGAGAGCTATATTCAGGAATTCAAAATGAGATTGTTAAGGAAAGAGATAAAATCCGTATTTTATTAAACTTCCAAAATTTTATCAGTAAGGAAAGCCCTGAATTATGGAAAGAGTTTTGTACTTATCGCCGAGAGTATGAATACAACAATGATAATTATATATCTGATGGTTTAAGCAATGCAGAGGTTTTAGAAAAGGCTTTAGGCTTTATTCAGAAAGCTACACAGGAAATTCATAAATCTGCGGTTGTTCAGCACACTATTTCCACTACTCTCAAAAACCTTCTCGTTATTAAGAAATTTGAACCCTTGGTTGAATACTTTGAGGTCGGAAACTGGATAAGAGTTCAAATTGACGGAGTCGTTTATAAATTACGGCTTGTTAGCTATGAAATTGATTATAGCAATCTCAATAATATATCTGTAGAATTTTCCGATGTTACAACCAGTATTGATGGATATACCGATATTCAGAATATAATCAGCAGAGCAGAAAGTATGGCTTCTTCATACGATTATGTGGCAAGACAAGCTGAACGAGGAGAAGAAGGCAAGAAAATTCTTAATAATTGGGTTGAAACAGGTTTAGATGCTACTAATGTTAAATTTATTGGCGGAGCTGATAACCAAACTCAAACTTGGGATGAACACGGAATGCTTTTTAAGGCATATAATCCATTGGATGACTCTTATGATGATAGACAATTAAAAATCATTAATAATACGATTGCAATTACAAATGATAATTGGAAACATATCAGAACTGCCGTAGGAAGATTTTTATATAAAGACCCCGAAAATAATAACCTGATTGAAGCGTACGGAGTAAATGGCGAGACTATAGTTGGAAAATTAATTCTTGGGGAACGGCTCGGAATTTACAATTCTAAAAGTACATTACAATTTAATGGAAACGGATTAAGTGTTAAGTCAAATGTGTCAAATAATGATATTTCTGTTTATATCAATCCAAATGATAGCAGTGTATTTAAAATTCAAAAAGAAAATTCTAATAATGAAATTTCTAATATATTTTATGTTGACGAAAATGGCAATGGAGTATTTAATGGAACTATCAATGCAGTAAGCGGTTCTATAGGTGGTTGGAGCATTGGTGAAAACCGAATTTATGACATTTCAGGCAGAAGTAATGGCGTAAGCAATGCTTGCGTTGGTATTAATAAATATGGTTTAGGTATGGCTTTTTATGCAGGCGCTACAAATGATACTACTGGAAACAATGCACTTTTTAAAGTAGACCACGAAGGTAACCTAACTGCAACAAGTGCTAATATAACTGGAACAATAAATGCAACAAGTGGCATAATTGGCGGTTGGAGCATTTGTCCAAATAATATCTTTTGTTGTGTTGACAATTATTACAGCGGACTTAATAAGCCAAATACAGGTATGGCTTTCTTTGCAGGTTCATATGGAGACAGTAATGGATATAACGGAAATTTTAGAGTTGCTCACGATGGCAGTCTTTATGCATCAAATGCTAATATAACTGGAACAATTACTGCGACAAGCGGTAGTTTTACGGGAATAGTAAATGCAACTCGAGGCATAATAGGTCATTGGGATATTAGTGAAGTAGGGCTAACATCTCGAGCATATATTTGGTTGAATCACGGAGAATACGGAGACACTTCAGGGGGTGCTCGTATATATAGATATGGATTACAGTCATATAATGGTGGTAATGCTAATGGTACATATCAGAATTTAAATCATCCATTGCTGTATGTTATACAACAAGCGTATAATGAATCTACAGGATGGGCTGATGAAAAAATTACAATGTATATTAGTCCTTCAGGATTAATATATGCACAAAATTTACAAATTGAAGGAAATTTATATTTAAATGGAATGCAATTTGCCGCTTTATCTACTGGACATAATGGTTCTACCGCCATCAGAGATACTCTTATTTGCAGTGGTGCATATGTGGTTCAAACTTGGGACGTAAAGGGAGGCTCAGAAAATTGGTATAATCAATATTATGATTGTAATAAGGTATATATAAGCTCTGTAGCAAACACAAGTTTAGAAATGAATGGTGACATAAAAACGAATGGTGTAAATGCTGCTTCTGATGAAAGATATAAAGATTTATATGAATTAAATGATAAATATGAAACATTTTTTAATCATCTGAAACCTCTTTTATATGTATACAAACTACCTAACCAATCATTTCATAGAAAACATTTGGGATTTGGTGCTCAAAGTGTGGAAAAGGCATTAAAATCGGCAGACATAGATACTGAAGATTTTGCTGGATTGGTCATAGAAAAAGATGCTATTGTAAATTCCGTTTTAAATAAAGATGGAACTATCGAACAAATTAAGACAGACGAATTATATCAATTAAGATATACTGAATTTATAGCACTCAATACTTATATGATACAAAAAACACGAAAGCAATTATTAAGCGCATTAGAAACAATAAAACAATTACAAAACGAAATAAATGAATTAAAGGCTATGGTTAATTAACCATAGCCTTTTGCATTAACCGAATGAAAGGAAAAGATAATGAAAATTACACTTAAAACACAAGAGGTTCTTGAAAAATACAATTTGATTGAAGAATTCATAAAAAAGGATATTAATATTCCTGTACAATTTGCTTGGAATTTAGAGGACAATCAGGAAAAATTTAAAACGTTAGTAGACCGTTTTGAAAAACATAGACAAGAACTCTTACTACCTCTTAATGATAAAGGGGCATTTCAGCCTACGGAGGATAATCGTATGGTTATTAAAAATGAGTATATTGAGGAATTTAATGAAGCCACTAAAAAACTCAACGATTATATTATGACGGATAATGAGTTGGAAATTAAAACAATTTCAAAAGACCAAATTCCCGATATGATTTCTCCTAAAGATTTAAGAGCAATACGATTTATGATTGAATAACATTTGAATTGAATAAGGAGGTTTAAAATGACTGAGATAAATGTTTATGATTACTCAACATTGGAATCTATTAATGGTTTTACTCAATATGATTCCAATAGGATTATTTTAATACCTAAAATTACTGAGGCAAGCAGTGCCGTTTGCCATTTTTGTAACACTCAATCAAGCGAAGCTTATGTAGTTAATGTTGAAGATTATTCATATAATTCCGAATTATACTACAAGGCAATCGTCCCGAATATACTACTTCTCGAAAATACCCCTATATATATTTATCTATATATCACTATTAAGGATGAACAAAAAACAGTGTTTTTCGCTAAAAAAAATGTATATAAACGTCCTCGTCCAAACGGATATGTATATGAAAATAATTCAAAATATTTTATCGTAGAACAGATTAGCACTGAACTTAAGGCTTTAACACAAAGGGTTAAAGATTTAGAGAATGGTTTATCAGGCAGTATAGAAATAACGGATGGTTCAGTGACGTCGGCAAAACTTGCCAATAATTCGGTTGTTGCAAATAAGATTGTAAATGGTGCTATTACACCTGAAAAAACAAATTTCTTTGATACATCACCAAACTTATTTAATCCCGAAACAGTATCGGTGGGAGCAATAATTAAATCTTCGGGTATGCTATCTACAGGTTTTACAGGCTGGAGGTCGTCAGATTATATCCCAATTAAAGCAAATGTTACTTATTATTTCAGTGATGACGGAGCGAAATATCAGCTTTCGACCTGTGCGTTGTATGATGAGAATAAAAAATACATAACTGGATATGGGAATGATGTTGACGGAGCTTTCAATCGTGGATATTCAATAACAGCTGAACAGGATTGTTATTTGCGTGTTTCGCTTAACAAAGTATTTCCTGAAAAGCTTCAAATTGAAGCAAATGGAATTACGGATTATAAATCATATGATTACGCTAAAATTAAGGATAGTTACATACCTGATTTTGATATTGCCGATATACCCGAAAAAAGCATAACAGGTGTTTTAATTGCTGATAAAACAATTACACCGGACAATACTGATTTTTTCAGAGTTTCGACAAATCTGTTTAATCCCGAAACTGTATCGGCAGGTGCTCAAAATGGTAATTATTTTGACGAAACTAATTTCCCTAATTGGAGAACAACGGATTATATCCCTGTCAAAGCAAATATTACATATTACTGTAGCGTAGACGGTGTAGCTTCAAATTATAACCTTTGTTCATTATTCAAGGAGGATAAAAAAACTTTTGTTTCCAAATTTACAAATGACCAAAACTCATTTACACCAAGTGTTGATGGTTATGTAAGACTTACTCTCAATAAGACCTTTCCTGATAAATTTCAGATTGAGGCTGATGAAATTACGGATTATAAGGAATATGGAGTAGTTGAGACAAAGCTCAAATCTGAATATATGTCTGGTTCTCAGGATATTTCTGAAAAATGGGCAAATAAAAAAGTATTAATTATGGGCGACAGCATTACTTCTTTTACTGGTTTTTTAGGCTGGACTACCTATTTTAAAGATTATATTAAAGCAGAAAAAGTAATTAATCTTGCGGTAAGCGGTGCCACTTGGAAAGATAAAGAAGCTAATCAAACTTATGACGGCGCCCCCAAACCGAGCACTACAGGAAATGTAATCGGAAATCAACTTCAAAAAGCAATAAATGCTAAAGAAAACGGCGATGAAAATTACACTGATTTTGATGTCGTTATAATTGCAGCAGGCACTAATGATAGTTTCGTGTCTTCAGCCGAAACTATACCCAGCGTGGAAAATCAATTTGTTTCTGCTTATGGAGCAGGTAAATTCACTGTAGTTCCCATTGATGAAGTTGACCGTCAGACTTTCGCAGGAATTATGCGATATACATATCAAAAATTGCAGGAAACCTATCCTAATGCCAAAATGGTTATCTGCTCTCCTATTCAGGAGTGTTATGAGAGTTATACAAGTATTTACAACAAAGGTGAACACTTTAGATATATCGCCTCAAGGCTTTCTGTTGAGTTTTGGAACACACGTGATTGTGGTATATGTAATCTGTATGAGTCTCCTACTGATACTATTGATTATGATAATCCAAGCGGAGAAGAAAGTACAGTAAAACGTGATTTAACAGATGGAATACATCCAAGCGAAAGCGGTGCAAAAAAAATTGCATCATACAATGCTTTGATGTTTAAAAGGATGTATATTTAGGAGATGAGACAATGGCAAATGAAATAATTGTATCGTTAATTACAAAAGAACAATACTTGGATATTGTTTCTGAATATTAGTAAAAGTTGAGATTGTAATATGTATAGAGTAAACTGTTGATATTTATTTATCAACAATTCTTATTATAAGGAGGAATATTTATGGCAATTAAAGATATTTCAAAAGGAACAATTATAAGAACAATAATGCTTGTTATTGTAATAATCAATTTAATTTTAAAGGCTTGCGGTAAGAATATCATTGATATTGACGAAGGTACTGTAGCTTATTATTTTGAAACAATTTTAGAAATTGCAGTCATTATTGCTGGATTTTGGAAGAACAATAGTTATACAGAAAATGCTCAAAAAGCGGACAAGTTTTTAAGAGCTTTACAAAGCTCTGATGATAACGATTTAATTGATGACGAGGTTAAGGAGGGATAATATGTATTATTATAATCAAAACGACTATTCAAACGTGTCTTATGATAATCCTAACACCTCAAAAAAAGAAACTGTTGCCACTTCTGGATGTGGTGTTACTTCGCTTACAATCATTGTTAATAACCTAATTGGTAAAGAGTATATTACTATTCAAAGAATGGCTCAATTTAGTCTTACAAACGGAGCAAGAGACAATTCGGGAACGAATATGAAGAAACTATTAAATGCTTGGTGTAAAAAGCATAAAGAATTTTCATATAAGACAACTAATAGTGAAACTGATTTGATTACACATCTTAAAAAGGGTGGCAAGGCTATAGCTAATCAAGGAAATAATTATAATGTTTTTTCTACAGGAGGTCACTATGTTGTGGCATACAAAATGGATGGAAGTAACATTCAAATAGTTGACCCGCAAATGTATAACGGTAAATATGACGCTTATAGCAGACCAAAAAGAATTGTAAAGAAAACATCAACTGGATGTGTTGTAAATAAGACAGAACTTGGTAAGGCTACTGCCGATAGAAGTCCTGCATATTATCTTATTACATATACAAAACCTGAACCAAAAGCTCCCACTGTTAAAAAAGGTGCTTATTCTCTTACTAATGAGAGGGGTGTTTACAAAGGAGTAGGTGCTAATAGCGGAAGAAAGAAGGTTAAGGATTTAACTGCTTCCGGTAAGGCTTCTGCAACTTCAAGTAAATTGACATCCGATGCTTATTTAAAAGCAAATACAAAGGTTACTATTATGCATACAAAAATTGCTTCTTCGGGCAATTTATGGGCAGAGATTCCAAGCGGTTGGATTTGTATTTGGGAGAAAGATAAAGATAAATTATTTATTAAGTAATAAAACAGGCTGTGAGGTTTATTCTTCACAGCCTTTATTATAGGAGGACATAATGACAGTTATTGATATTATAAAAAATATAGCAACAGTTGTCGGTTGTGTTATTTCTTGTATTACACTGTTAGGTATATTAATTAAACCCATCAGACAATTCGTCATTACAAAAATAACCGATATTTCTAATAAAAATATTTATGAAGTTGAGATAAAAAAGCAAAATGAGGAAATTGAAGAAGAAAAAACTGAAATACAAGAAATAAAAAATACTTGTGATGATATAGTTTCAAGTGTACAAGAGGTCAAAAATCTTGTATTTCAAAATGAGTCTGATAGATTGCGCGGAGAATTATTCGCTTGTGGAAACCGTTGCAGGAGAGGAATTCCTCTTTCTTTAGAAGAGTTCAGATACATACAAGAGGTTTATCAGAAATATAGTGAAAAGCTGCACTGTAACAGCATCGGAAGTGACGAATATCATTTTATTAAGGAATACTATGAATCGTTGGATAATCAGGAAATGCTAAAAGAGAAATAATAAATGTAGTTTTGTTATAAAATAATTTCATCTTAAATACTTATTTCGCCATATGTTTTGCATTTTTCACTATATTATGTGATTAATCATTGTGCTTATATAAAATAATAAACGTTAAATAGACATTTATCTAAAAAAATAATAAATAAGGTTGATTTTTGTGGCAAATAATGGTAAAATTTTGACAAGAAAGAACAATTCTTTCTGTGTTTGTAAAAGAAGAGAATTTAATAATAGATGCAAATACAAAGTATGTGTAAAAGCATCACGAGGTAAAAAAAAGAAAATGTGTGCACCACTTAATGCATTAAGAGGAGAAACTTCTGAAAGGTTAATTCAGAAATATGGGTTAGATGAAAAAATACCTGTAAATTTGGACAAGTTGTTAGATGCGTATAATATAGTTGTTACGCCAACAGATTTTAAGGAATTAAGAGATTTTCCTGAGATTGCAAAAGAAGAAAAAGAGCGAGGAGAGATACTTGGAGCAGTTGCCATTCAAGATGATGATTTACGCATTTTGTATAGAAACTCTGATTCAAGACATAGGCAAAAATTCACAATTGCTCACGAACTTGCCCATTGTTGCTTGAACGCTGATTCGCTTGCTGAAAATGGACATATAGAATATAGAAAAGATATTTCTGGCTCGTCAGGTGATATTAAAGAAGAAAATGCAAACACATTTGCAGGCGAACTATTGATTCCCAAAACTGCATTAGATAAAATATACGCTAAAGTAGACAACCCCGATATTACTACTTTATCTAACGTTTTTGATGTGTCAAAAAATGTAATGAGAGAAAGACTAAAAAAATTAGGATTATCATTTACTGAAAATGTAGATTTTCATACATATTTGAACTATGGTTATTCTTTAATATAGGACGGAAATATAAATGTCTGAAGACCCACAATCAAATAAAAATTGGCAAACTTTTATATTTAAAAATCATAATAATGTTTCAGAGTCTCCTTTTGGCAAGCAGCCGGAAAAAGATATTGATTCAATCGCAGCAACTCTAAAGCAAAAGGAAGAAAATGAAAAAACAATTATTGAGCAATTTGTAGAAAACGAAAAACAAAATAGAACTTTTAAACCTAAAGTTTTTAGGGCAGTTTGTTGTTTTGCTGTATTTCAATTATTGGTTATGGCAATTATTATTTTAATTATAATAATTGGATTAGTTGTTGGAGATTCAAATTTCTGGTTTATACATAAGATTGACAATGCTATATGTAAAGATTTATTTGATTTTTTGAAATACTATATATCTGCAACAATAGTTGAATTATTAGGAATGCTTTACTTTATTGTAAAACAAGTATTCGGCAACAATGTTGCAAAAATGTTCGAAACCAATCAGAAAAATTATGATAGGCAGAACAAAAAGAAGAAAAAACAAAAAAATGACAAATATGAATAAATTTACAGTTTTATAAATATTTATAGGGCACTCATTAATTTGAGTGCCCTATATTTTTTACTATACAATAATAGAATTTGATAATAAAACAATACAAAATTACTCCAAATTACCCATTATATCAAAAGTGTTACGATATGCCATTTCAGCAGCACCAAGTGCTGCTGAAAATTCGCCATTTTTAGAAACACTAATATTGATATTAGTATGACAATTATTTTTCATAATTACATATTGTAGTTCTATTTTAAAAGCTGGGTATAAAGCTGCCAATTTACCTGAAAAAACAAATGTATTTATTGAGAGAAGTTTCACGACATTACAAATAGATGTTCCTAAATAATATGCAAATCTCTTTCTGTAAATTGAATCGTACTTTAAGAGTCTTTCTTCTAAATCTGAAATCATCGTTTCTTTATAGCGACGTTTCATTTTTTCTTTATCATCCTTTTGGCTATCGTAATCTTCATCTACAAGTTTAAACAAAACATCTTCTCTTAAAATATTTTCTAATGATTCAGCACTTTCTAATGTTTGTGTAGAAATACAATTATTTAATTCGCTCTTTTCAAAATATGATTTTATAAAATTGTCAGAAACTCTATTAATATTAATGTGCCCGAACTGACCGGCTAAGTTTGAGCCATTTTCACCTCTGTATAATTGCCCATTTATCGTAATTCCCATACCAAGCCCATAACCGAGGTATATTACTGCTAAATTTCCATAGAACTGTGAGTTAGAATCTTTTGCAATACACGACAATTCATAAGAAGTGCTGGCTTTTACATTATGGTCAATATATAATGAGATATTTTGTTTCTTAATTATATTTAAGACTTCATTATCTAAAAAACTCTCAATATTTGATGCTTTTATTGTTAAATTTGAGTATTTTGATACAACTATTGTTTGGTTTTTAACATCAATATCCCCAGGAAGAACGAAACAAATTGATGGAATATTCATCTTCATATCTGCTGCTTGTTGTAACAAAATTTTACAAATATCACTTAACAGATTTGATAATTCAACATAATTATCTGGAGTAACAAAGCACCATAAAGCTCTACTTAGGTCTTTATTAATTGGTGAATTTGCACAGTAAATATTGTTAGGAATATTTTGTTTAAATTTTTTAGTGATATCTAAAATGAATTTTTCATTATTGGAATTATTATCTTTTATTTCCTCGCAACTCATCGCCGTTAAAGAGACCTTAACATTACTTGAACCTATGGATATACCTATATAATATGCTTGAAATTGTTTAAGAAATATAATCTCTTTACCATTTTCCTTTTTTCCTACTACCCATTGTTTATCTATCAACAGATTAATAGCAGTCGATACAGTAGTCCAAGGTAGATTAGATTTCTCAACAATTTTACTTCTTAATGAATAATCATTCTTTCGTATAGTTTCTAAAACAATCTTTTCTGAAGAATTTAATTCATAATTCTGACTCTTATTATATTGCATTTTATTCAACCATCTTTCAAATTTTCATATATAATTATTATATTATATATATTAGCAGTATTTATTTGATTTGTAAAGTATTTTTATCAATTTTATCTATATTATGTGGATAATTAGGAAAATTTTTATTTAATATTGACATATTAAAACAAAAGCTATATAATAGATTTAGAACAACAAGTTTTATATAAAAGTGGAAGTAATACAACAATTTGATTATTTCTATTTAGTAATAAGGATACGGTGATAGATTATGTAAATTTGTATAATGAACTAAATAAGAAGAGAATATGCTATCAATAAAGTTTAGTTTAAATTGTCTCAAGGAGGACTTGTAATGAAAAACTTTTTTGCAATATTTATAGCAATTTTGTGTATGGTAGCAATAACAGGTGTGTTTATATCAGTAGCTAAAAAAGATGAGCAAACATTAATCGTGGTAGCAGCTAATGATAACTCTTTGGACGAATCTCCTGATAAACCTCCGCCAAAAGAACCCTATTCAAAATGCACAAACCCAAACAACGAAAATAGTGCACTGAATAATTATTTATCCATTCTTTATGGAAAAATACTCGATGTTCCTATCTTCTATATTTGTGAGATTTTCAAAGATTCAAATAATAAAACAAAGAAAAAGAACGGTAAACGTAAGAAAAAGAAAAAATAGTTCAATAATTAAAAAAGGATTAAAAATGACAAAATATAACGAAATGGATATTGACGAAATAGGCAATAAGTAAAAGGACTCTGGAAGTAACAATTCAGAGTCCTTTATTTTTTTATATTTAATAATAATAAATTAAAACAAGATAAATCAATTAATAATACATTAAAAGACCTTGTTATTATACAACTTATAATTATTGTTGTCTCCGTTATTATACCAATATTTACTTTGAAAAGTAGAAAAATATTACCCGACGAAGTGATTAAAGGATGAATTATTTCAATAGAAAACAAGATACAGAATTTAATAGAATTTGGCGAAATACTGTTGAAGTTATCATTAATTATTTTGTTGAAAATTACGGATATAAAACATATAATTTAGATAAAAAATGAAAATAAAGTCACCTTTATTGTTTCCTGTTCCATTTAGGAATGAATATGAAGAATATATAGACGATGTATGTTTAGATTTATATTATACTGGTGCAAGAAAATTTAATATAATTACTTATGCTAATATTTTGTTTTTATTAGAAAAATATACTTGTCATAGAGTACAATCTGAAAATTTTGAAAATAAATGTAAAGAATTATTAAGAGATTTAGGTAAAATGAATGAATGTGATATAGAAGAAACTATCGAGGAACTTCGTTACAAACCTTTACCAATTAAAACTCAAAAAATCAACAGACGAAGAGCAGTAACTTTATTAGTTACTGCTCTTTTACTATTTTATGATTTCATCATATTATAATTAATTCTCTGTTATCTCCTACCCTGCAACTCTATTAAAAAAACGCAAATCTCATATTATGCCCTGTAAGGCATTAAATAAGGAATTTCTTAAAACGAAATCTCCAATTATTGCTTAGCTATAAAATATTGTAAAATCAGCCCACAGGCGATGTGGTGGTGTTTTAGACATTAAAGCTTATCACTATAATTTAAGCATTTCTATCAGGGCACTCATTAATTTGAGTGCCCTGATTTTTGCATTCAATTCAGAATATCAAATCTGAACCGTTTCAATGTATTTTTACGTGTTTTTAATAAATAGATTATATTTTTCTAAACAGGTATTATATATTAACAAATTACAAAAGTGTGAAAAAGTATTGAAAAATCTATTGAAAAATGCAAAATAAAAAGTGCCAAGATTACACTTGACACATTTATAATATTATTGAGTAAAATTAATTGCATAATCATACTTGTATCGCAATTATTTCATCATTTTTAGTAAATTTTTAGTAAATTAACAAACAAAATTTCAAAATATACAATATAAAGAAGTATCACTATCAATCTCAACTATATATTGTGGTTTTTATAGTAATAGATTATTTCGTATACCAGAAAACACCGTATGATTTGAGTACATTATAAAAACAGCACCGTTTGATATTATTCAAGCGGTGCTGTTTATTTTATGATTTGAATTTAATCAACTGTGCATAATCTTTAGCATTTATTACTTTATCATTATTAAAATCAAATAACATCATTAAAGAAGCATCATATCGTGACTTATTAATTGTATTCGCACCCCAGTCGTCAGATATCCATGACAAAGGAATATGAGTTTCCGTAATTTCACTTGTGTAAACAAGCTCATTTACAGAATTTAAACCTGTAAATTTAACATCATTTGTATCGACAAAATTATGCCCGTTTTCTTTTGCCCATTGTGCTGCATATGAGTTAGTTGGTGCGATAATATTATAGATGTATTTAGTTACAGACAACTCAGTACACTTATTTGATAAATAAATATTTATGTTATTACAATTTGGAAGTGACCGTGTTGATTTGAGATTTGGAGCAAATATGGTATTTAAAGAAGTGCACCCGTCTAACACACCCGTTTCAATTGTTTCTGCTTTAGGAACAAATAATGTTTTTAGATATTTGCAATTCCTAAATGCATTTTTAGGGATTGTGTCACATAATTTAGGAAAATTTATTTCTTCC
This sequence comes from uncultured Bacteroides sp., assembly GCA_964535085.1. Lineage (GTDB taxonomy): Bacteria > Bacillota > Clostridia > Oscillospirales > Acutalibacteraceae > Eubacterium_R. The sequence continues at coordinate 103,999 of CAZHSE010000005.1, read as the reverse complement.
AATTTTTTAGCATTGTAAAAACTTTGAATACCCACTGTAATCACATTTGGTGCATATAAATTTCCCATTCTAATCGTAGAAGAAAAAGCATTGTTTCCGATAACTTCCAAACTGAGAAATGTTGCATTCTCTAACCTATCACAGGTTGAAAAAACGCTATTATTTAATTCAGTTACATTAGGTAAATTAATACTCAATAATTTTTGGCAATGTGAAAATGCATTTTCATCAATACTAATTAATTTATCATTGTAGATTGAGACTATTGGAATACCATAGCAAGCAAAACGACCTATCATACTTTGATTTAACAATCAAGCGTTCGGTCTGATAAGGCTGTGTAAGCACAGCCTTATCATCTTCAATATTAACTTCAAAACCAAGAGCTTCCGCCGTTTCTTTGTCAACAGTTACATCTTCATTGTTTTCAGTATCTAATGAATATGTTGAGCTTTCAAGCAAATCTACATACGGTTCTATTACTGAAAATGGAATCTCAAAGTCATTCTCGGTTACAGTCGCAGGTGTTTCGCCATCATCTGATACAGGAAATTCCTCACCGTCAATATGATAAAATTCTTTGTCATTTTCAATAGTGATTTCAGATACATAATTATCGTCATGTTCAGCCTGCATTTCCTGTAACTGCTTTGTAAATTCATCAAGTGAAATTTCAGCAGTTATGTTAGCGCTATATGCGGCAATGGGAATCACCGAGGCTAAAATTATCACTGACAAAACAACAGACATAAACTTTTTCATAAACATCCCTCACAAAAAAATGCGCAGCATAGCCGCGCACGAAAAATACACAGCTCCGTATTGCTGCGAAACAAACATATCCATCACATAGGAGTGTGAAAAAAGAGCCTGTATTTTTACCAAAGTAAAAACACACACTAACCTACATAATGATATTATATTTGTTTCGCAGTTTCGGTATATCATCGTGAAGAAAATATGTCAATAAACAGTTTATAATATAGTATAAGGCAACAAAAAAGGACAGCCTCAGGGCTGTCCTTTACTCATTCCTTTCCCACATTAAAGAACGAATAAAAATACTTTTTTCATTTCTCTGAAAGGATTAAGTACACAGATGTATTATATCACATTGTGAGATATTTGTCAACATCACGATTTGAGATTACATAGAATAATGTTGGGTATGATATTGACGGAGGGTGATATATGAGACTTCGTGATTTACGGGAAGATAATGACATTACGCAGAAGCAAATTGCTGAAATACTCAGCGTCAAACAAAATACTTATTCTCAGTATGAAACAGGCAAAAGGGAAATTCCTTTAAACCTATTGTGTATTCTTGCTGATTTATATGATACAAGTATTGACTATATAATGGAACGAACCGACAATAAAGCTCCTTACAAATAATTTAGCTATGCCCTTTTTGTATTTTACAGAAAGGGTATTTTTTATACTAAATTTCGCAGTTTTTGAAGTATTGCTTTTTCTCTTCTTGAAATCTGCACCTGAGAAACGCCTAAGATTTTCGCTGTTTTTGACTGGGTATAGCCCTTATAATAGCGCATATCAATTATCTGCTGTTCAATTTTATCCAAATGTGATATTAGCTGATGAACGGATATTCTGTCAAAAAGCTGCTCGCTTTCATCAATCGGGATATCAAGGGTATCATCTCCCTCATCACCGCAGGAATTAAGGGATATCATAGGAGTTATAACATTAAGAATTTCAGCTGTTTCTTCTTCCGAGCAGTCAAGAAGACGGGAAAGCTCACTGACTGTCGGCTCACGGAGCTCCTTATTAATGAATTTTTCTCTCAACGACTGAGCTTTTATTGCTTTTTCCTTAAGAGAACGGCTGACTTTTATTGCTCCGCCGTCACGGAAAATTCTTCTTATCTCCCCCATTATCACGGGAACGGCATAGGTTGAAAATGCAAATCCCTTTGACTTGTCAAAATTATCAACTGCCTTTATCAGTCCTACACATCCGCTTTGAAATAAGTCTTCATAGTCTGCGCCTCTTCCTCGAAAGCGGTTTGCTATGGAATGGACAAGACCGATATTTGATTTTATCATTTCTTCTCTGGTATCTGTTACCATTTAGTTTTTCCCTCAATTTTTTTGAGAAGAGTTACAGTTGTTCCTTTTCCCAGCTTTGAACGGACATTTACTTTATCACAGAAACTTTCCATTACGGTAAAGCCAAGTCCTGCCCTGTCTCCCTCGCCTGTTGTAAACAGCGGTGTCATAGCCTGTCCTATATCGGAGATACCGCATCCCTTATCTCTGATTACTATTTTGACGTTATTTTTGTCATCAATAACTCCGGACAAAAATATTTTTCCGTATGTATTTCTATAAGCATGGACTATACAGTTTGTCACCGCTTCACTGACTGCCGTTTTTAAATCGGCTATTTCTTCAAGAGTTGGGTCAAGAGGAGTTACAAAGGCAGAAACAACTACTCTTGTAAAGCTCTCATTAACACTTTTGCTGTCTATTGTCATTCTGAATTCATTAATTTTACTCATTTTCAATCTCCTTTATATCTGCAATTCTTCCAAGTCCTGCCATTTCCATAATTTTTCTCGTCTGCGAACTGACGTTTTTTACTTCAATATTGCTTTTTGGATTTATGCTTTGAAGAAGTCTGTATCTGCCCATTACAAGTCCTATCCCTGAAGAATCCATAAACGTGACATTTCTGAAATCTATAATAAGATGTTCGGGTTTTTTGTAGCTGATTATGCTGTCAATTTTTTCTCTGACGTCTCCTGCTGTATGGTGGTCAATCTCACCTATCAGGTAGGCTATTACTACTGTACCGCTTGCCTCAATGGTTACATTCATACCTTTCACTCCAAATAAAAAATACCAATCTGCTACAAGAATAACAGATTGATATTAAATAATTTATCATATTTTGTTATCTGAATAATTCTTTTCTCACATCTCTTGCAAGGTAAAAAGAACCGCATACCAAAAGGAAATCATAATTTTTCACTTTTACTGCATCAATAGGATTCGATATTGATATTACATTTTGGCAGTATTTTTCAGCCATTGCCTTTAGCTCATCAGATGAAATTGCCCTGTCATTTGACGGCTGAGTTGTAATTATACATTTGCAGTGGGGAGCAACTATTTTCAGGTAGGAATCAATATCCTTATCCTTCATCATTCCGATAACCGCAGTTATATTCCTGTGGGGTAATTTTTTCTCAAGAGCCAAAGCACCGTCAGGGTTATGAGCACCGTCAATCATTATGTTATCCGTGATGTATTCACATCTTGCAGGAAGATTAACAATACTGACGCTGTCATCAAGTTTCAAAGCCTTCAAAGCAGTTTTTACGGTTTCGATGTCATTGTCATAGTAATTTCCCTTATCCGATACTTCTATAAGCTCTGCACCGACAGCTTTACATCTTTTACGGAAAATGTGAGCAGTTTCGGGATTCGGATAAAGAACAGCCATTCCATTTTTCTTTATAATTCCCGCTTTCTCCTCAGCAATTTTTTCAATTGTACCGCCGAGAAATTTAATATGGTCAAGAGAAACAGAAGTAATTATCGAAAGAAGCGGTGTATTAATTGCGTTAGTGCTGTCCCCTGCTCCGCCCATTCCGCACTCTATAACAGCATAGTCCACATTCATATCGCAAAAATATTTATAGGCAACAGCAGTCACGGTTTCAAATTCGGTTGCGTCACAGTCTCCGAATTCATCAATATATTCAGCAAAATCTTCTTCGCTTATAAAATCACCGTTAATCTGTATCTGCTCTCTGTAATCAATAACCCAAGGTGAAGTAAAAAGACCGACCTTAAAACCTTGATTTTCCAGACTTTTTGCAAGGACAGAGCAAACCGTACCCTTGCCGTTAGTCCCTGCAACATGAATAATTTTCAGCTTATTCTGAGGGTTTTTCATTTTGCCAAGCAGGGCATAAATACGCTCAAGCCCCGGCTTAATGCCGAGGCTTTGCTTATTTTTCATAACATTTAGAGCTTCTGAATAAGTCATTTATTTACCGAGTGTTTCAATAGATTTTTTAATATTTGCTATTTTTTCCTCAAGTTTTGCGGCGTCTGCCCTGTTCTGCTCAACAACCTTCTCAGGCGCTTTATTTACAAAACCGGGATTTGACAGCTTTTTATTGATAAAATCAAGCTTATCCTGACACTGAGCAAGCTCTTTTTCAAGACGTTTTCTTTCAGCTTCAAAATCCACAAGATCTCCGAGAGGAATGTAAATTTTTGCGTCATCGGTAATGATTGTAACAGTATTGCCTAAATCACCGAAGGTCTTATCAATAATTACTTCGTTTGCAGATGCAAGACGTTTAATAAATTCCGCACCCTTTGAGAAAATTTCACCGTCATTTGTTTCAACATAGACGGTTGCCTTTTTACTTGGAGGAATATTCATTTCGGAACGTCTGTTTCTTATTCCTCTGATTGCAGACATAATCTTTTCCATCTTTGCTTCGTCTTCAGCAAAAGAAATTGATTCGTCATATTCAACCCATTTTGATGTCATAATTGACTCATCATTATGGGGAATTGCCTGATAAATTTCCTCGGTTATAAACGGCATAAACGGATGGAGCAATTTAAGAATATTTGTAAGAACGTATACAAGGACTGCCCTTACATTATCCTTTGCTTCTTCGTCCTCTCCCTGAAGTCTGATTTTTGCAATTTCGATATACCAGTCGCAGAAAACATCCCAGATAAAATCGTACAATTTCTGAACTGCAATACCAAGCTCATATTTATCAAGATTATCTGTTACATCTTTTGCAAGGGAATTTATCTTAGAAATTACCCACTTATCTTCAATAAGAAGTGTTTTAGGAAGTCCGTCATATTTGTAACCCTCTCCGAGATACATAAGAACGAAACGTGCAGCATTCCAGAGTTTATTAGCAAAGTTACGCGAAGCCATAACCTTATCATCGGAAAAACGCATATCGTTTCCGGGTGAATTACCTGTTGCAAGAGTAAATCTGAGAGCATCTGCACCGTACTTGTCAATAATTTCCAGAGGGTCAATACCATTACCCAGTGACTTTGACATTTTTCTGCCCTGAGCATCACGAACAAGTCCGTGAATAAGAACTGTGTCAAATGGTGCTTTATCTGTATAAGCAAGACCTGAGAAAATCATACGGCTTACCCAGAAACCGATAATATCGTAACCTGTTACAAGAGTATTTGTCGGATAATAGTGTTTCAAATCCTCTGTTTCATCAGGCCATCCAAGAGTTGAAAACGGCCAAAGTGCCGAAGAAAACCATGTATCAAGAGTATCAGGATCCTGTTTAATGTTTTTGCTGCCGCATTTTGAACAGGTGCAGGGCTCATCCTTTGAAACAGTTGTCGCACCGCAGTCATCACAGTACCATGCGGGAATTCTGTGTCCCCACCAAAGCTGACGTGAAATACACCAGTCACGTGTACCTCTCATCCAGCTCATATAGTTCTTTTTGAATCTCTCGGGAACAAATTTAATTTCGCCTTTATCAACAGCATCTATAGCAGGACCTGCAAGAGGCTCCATTCTTACAAACCATTGCTTTGAAACCATAGGCTCAATATTTGTATGACAGCGGTAGCAAGTACCGACATCATGCTTGATAGGCTCAATTTCTTTTATATAACCGCCGGCTTCGAGGTCCTCAAGAATTGCTTTTCTTGCTTCGAGAGTTGTCATACCTGCATACTTTCCGCAGTCGAGAACTTCGGGTTCATTTTGTGCCGCTTTTCCGCTTGCGATTAATTCATCGGCAACAGCCTTATCTTCTGCACCTGTCATATGACCGTCATAGGTAAAGGTACGGACAATGGGAAGATTATGGCGCATACCGACTTCAAAGTCGTTAGGGTCATGGGCAGGAGTAATTTTTACAACGCCTGTACCCTTTGTCATATCTGCGTGCTCATCACAGACAATAGGAATTTCCTTATTAAGAAGAGGAAGAATAACATGGCATCCGTGAAGGTGCTTATATCTCGGGTCATCACCGTTAATTGCAACGGCAGTATCACCAAGCATTGTCTCGGGTCTCGTTGTTGCAAGCTCAAGCTGTTCTCCCGTTTCCTTAACAGTATAAAGAAGATGCCAGAAATTTGAATCCTTTTCCTCATACTCAACTTCAGCATCGGAGATTGAAGTATTACAATGAGGACACCAGTTTACCATACGGTTTCCTCTGTAAATAAGGTCTTTTTCATAAAGTTCTACAAATACTTCTTTTACGGCTTTACTGCAGCCCTCATCAAGAGTAAATCTCTCCCTGTCCCAGTCGCAGGATGAACCCATTTTCTTTAGCTGTTCAATAATTCTTCCGCCGTATTTCTCTTTCCAGTCCCATGCACGCTCAAGGAATTTTTCCCTTCCGATTTCTTCTTTTGTTATTCCTTCATTACGCATAGCTTCAACAATTTTTGCCTCTGTTGCTATTGAAGCATGGTCCGTTCCTGGAAGCCAAAGAGTATCATAGCCTGCCATACGGTGATAACGAATCAAGATATCCTGTAAAGTATTATCAAGAGCATGCCCCATATGAAGCTGACCTGTAATATTCGGAGGAGGAATAACTATTGTATATGTCTTTTTTCCTTCTTCCCTTTCAGCGTGAAAATACTTATTATCGCACCAAAATTTATAGGTGCGGTCTTCAACATCTTTAGGGTCATACTGCTTTGCAAGTTCCTTAGTCATAATCAAAACTCCTTATAAAAAATAAAAGCCCTCATCTCAATATGAGACGAAAGCAAAAATTCCGCGGTACCACTCAAATTGCATTTATGATAAATGCCACTCAAACCTTTAACGCAGGTTTACGGACAGAACTACTTATAATTTCACCCTGCCGGCTCAAAAGCTACCTTCATACGCTCTTACTGCACCCTTTCACCAAACGGGAGCTCTCTAAAAGCAGGATACATACTACTCCTCTTTGTCAAAGCCATTAAACATTGGATTTATATTAACAAATAAATTTCACCTTGTCAAGTGGAAACAAACTGATTTTACATATCGGATAATATATAATTATACACCGAGAGATGTTATGAGCTATAAATTAAATCTCAAACCTAAATGGACGGCAATGTATGCTTTATTACAGAACAAAAAACTGACTCCAAAAAACGGAATCAGTTTTTATTCATTTATTTATTTAATTTTAATCAGCCCATCGGACCATACCTCTTTAGTATATTTTCCGAATAAAACTATTTAGTACATTGGAGTTTACCTCTCAAATAAAATTTGTACTTTTTCACAATTTGATATTTATTAGTTTATGACTTTCGTCACAGGCTATCGGCAGTGATAACCGAGCTAAATATATACCCTTACTATTCAGTTTTCAGCACTCGATTGCAGTTAACCAATTCTGCCGAATAACTTATAATTCCTTCATAAAGTACGTACCCGTAGATAATTCCGATTTATCTCTATCGGTACAAAATCCGTTACCCTATTGGCTTACAACCTGAGTGCTTGTCTGACCTGGTTCAATATCCATTGGACAAGCCTCCTTTCATAATCTGGAACAATCTCTTTAACCTTAACTACTTCCTAAGGTCTTTCCCTTTGTTCAACTGTATAATAGCATATTATTTGTAGTTTGTCAATAGTTTTTTTGAATTTTTTCATATTTTTTTGTTTATATTATACAATTATTAAATTCCTTATATTTCTATTGACGAACAGCTTTATAAATTATATAATATAAAAGTACACTAAATAAGGAGGACGCATATATGGCTGACGAAGAGGAATACTATGAACCCGATATTATCAGCGTAAGCGACGAAGACGGAAACGAAATTCTCTTTGAGCTTCTCGAAAGATACGAAACCGACAACGATATATACGTTGCTATTACAAGATATTACGAAACTGACGAGGAAATCGTTGACGGCGACTGTGAGGTTATTATCCTCAAGGTTCAAAACGATGAAAACGGCGACGAATATCTTGTTGAGATAGAAGACGAAATCGAATTTGAGCAGGTATCCGATATTCTTATGTCAATGGTTGAAGAAAAGTTTGACGTGGAATATTTCGAGCCCGAACAGTAAAAATTAATATTTTTCTGCCCTTCTCGATAACCGCAGGCTTATGTAACCCGAACACGTATTATAAGGGATTTGTCTTTTGTGAAACGGGAATGCAGACCTCCCTGCTTTGGTGCAGGACGCTGGGAGCACAAAGTGAACAGAGCTTAACCCACCTGCTTGAGATGCAGGTTATTCACAGCTTGCGGCGGCTGGGCGGAATAAAAAGGATATTACTTAAGTTTTTCTTAGGTAATATCTTTTTTTATATATATTCATATGAAAAAGGCGGCAGATTACTGCCGCCTTTAATTAAAATTTACTCACCCTTCATTTCAAGAAGTTTTGCTTTGCCTTCAAATGAAGCCTTAGAAAGTTTAATTGAATCAAAAATAGCAGACTCAATGTCGTCAGGAGTACAACCAAGCTCTTTAGTATCATCAGTAGGAATAAAGAGATTCATACCCATAATATCAGCAAGACCAACAGGGTCAATACCGCTTTCAACATTTCTCTTTGCATAGTCCTTACGCATAACAAGACCGAAAGCCTGGAAAGTCCACTTAGGAACATCAACAATCTTTCTGTCAGGAATACCATCCATAGCACGGTAAACAATCTTAAGGAACTCTCTCCAAGTCATATTATAGCAGGAAATACCATATGCTCTTGCACCCTTAACCTGCTCTGCAGCACCGACGATAGCCTCGCCGACCTGACGAACCGTAAGCATTGCTGTACCGCCTGCAGGATACATTGTAAACGGCATCTTTTCAAATCTCTGAAGCTGTTCAATAAGGATTACCCAAACAGGACGGCGTCCAGGCTGAGTACCGAAAATATAAGGAAGTTCAAGAACTGCAACGCCCATATCATCATCAGCATACTTGAAAGCAACATTTTCCTGGTCAACTCTTGAACGAATATATGGATGCTTATCGCAAAGATTCATATCAGGACGTTCTTTTGCAAGCCAAGCAAAGTATGAGCCAAGAACTACGCAGCGCTTAACTCCGCATTTTTTTGCCATAGCAAGACATCTGTCAACAGGGTCAATATTATACTTTTTATAAGCCTCATAAACGGGATGAGGGAACTCTACTCTCTCGTCAACGCCTGCAGCATAAACAAAAGCGTCCATACCTGTCATAGCCTTTTCAAGCTCTTCGTCAGTCAGTTCAAGGAAATTTCCAAACTCAATATCCATTTCCTCAGGAATTGGAGCTCCTTCAGGAAGAGGAGGAAGAGCAATAGTCTTAACCTTGTGACCGCGGTCAATAAAAATCTGTGCAGCAGCAGAACCGAGAAGTCCTGTACCGCCGAAAATAAGTACGTTCATATATGTACCCCCTAATTATTATTCAATGGTAGTATAACATTACTGTCAAAATTCGTCAACAAGAAATTAGAAATGCAACCATTTTATACTAATTTGGCTATATATAAAACGGAAGACTATTCTGAGGTTCGATAACCAAATAACCCCGAACATTTCTTGTTCAGTTTTTATACGTATATTGTTACAATATGTATTGTTTAATATCTCCGACAAATTGATTACCGCACCGAGCCAATTCACCGAGAACACGGTCTATTCCCATTTCACTTTTATACCAATTATCCTTTGTAATGTTATAACAATTCACAGGGCACACTTTTATGTCCACGTTAGGAAAAGCCATTTGGTATAACATAAGACATCGCCTGGCATGAAACGCTTTACAAACAATCAAAGTTTGATATATCAGAAATTACACGATTATTCATTATATTACACTTCTCAATCCTTTAGAAAAATTCTGAGTTTTATTATCAATAAAATTGTAACATAAAATAAACCAAAGTACAATATCGCACTTTGGTTTAAACTTTGTTTCGGAAACTCTGCTAAAACTTATATTTTCTCATTATACAGGATGAACCTTTGACTGAATGTCATCATGCTTTCCGTCAAGACCGTATTTCTTATCTCTTCTCTTTTCAAAGAATTTAACGGCAACCTGACCGAACTGAGCATAAGAAAGAATATCCTCCTCCTGCTCATAATACTCTTTGATTTCATCCTTGAAATCATCGAGTTTATCGTTTATAAGGTCAGCAGGACGGCAATCAATTATATCGTCGTCACCGACAATTTTCTTTCTGAACTCAGGGTCGATGTCGCAGGGAGTTTTACCGTATTTGCCTGCAACCATATCCTTAAATTCTTTTGTTACCATCTTATATCTTTCGCCGAGAATTACGTTAAATACAGACTGTGTACCAACAATCTGAGATGTAGGAGTAACAAGAGGCGGATAACCTGAATCCTCTCTTACCCTCGGAACTTCCTTCAAAACCTCTTCAAGTTTATCAGCCTTACCAGCCTGCTTAAGCTGAGAAACAAGGTTTGAAAGCATACCGCCGGGTACCTGATAAAGAAGAGTGTTAGCGTCAACGCCAAGCATTTTTGGGTCAAGAAGACCTGAAGCAAGATACTTTTCACGAAGAGGATTAAAGTAATCTCTGATTTCGGTAAGAGCCTTAATATCAAGTCCCGTATCATACTCAGTACCCTGCAATGCCGCAACCATTGATTCGGTTGCAGGATGAGACGTACCCATGGCAAGAGGACTGATTGCTGTATCAATTACATCAACACCAGCTTCAATACCTTTAAGCTGTACCATTGAAGCAAGACCCGAAGTGTAATGTGAATGAAGCTGAATTGGAATTTTAACAGTTTCTTTAAGTGCTTTTACAAGGTCATATGTTCCGTAAGGGGTAAGCAGACCTGCCATATCCTTAATACAAATAGAATCTGCACCTGCGTTTTCAAGCTGTTTTGCATAATTACAATAGTATTTTATATCAAAGACAGGACCTGTTGTATAAGATATAGCCGCCTGTACATGACCGCCGTATTTCTTAGCCGCATTAATTGCGGTCTGAAGATTACGAACATCATTCAGGGCGTCAAATATTCTCAGAATATCAATACCGTTATCAATGCTTTTCTTTACAAAATAATCTACAATCTCATCAGAATAATGACGATATCCTAACATATTCTGACCTCTGAAAAGCATCTGGAGTTTTGTATTCGGGCATTTTTCTCTTATAAGACGAAGTCTGTCCCACGGATCTTCGTCAAGGAAACGAAGACATGAATCAAATGTAGCTCCGCCCCAGCATTCAAGAGAATGGTAGCCTATTTTGTCCATTTTTTCGAGAATACCCGAAAATTCTTCAGTAGTCATTCGAGTTGCAATCAGGGACTGATGAGCATCACGAAGGACTGTTTCTGTAATACCGATTTTAGCCATTTATGACACCTCTCAGTTTAATGTAACAATAACCTGTCCTGCTTCTACGCTGTCGCCTTTTGTCACATTAACAGAAGCAACAGTGCCGTTCTGAGGAGCAACAATTTCATTTTCCATCTTCATTGCCTCAAGAATAACAAGCACCTGTCCGCTTGTAACAGACGCACCAACCGATGTCTTAATATCCAGAATATTACCCGGCATAGGAGCTTCAACCTTAACCGCACCTGCTGAACCTGACGGTGCAGGAGCTGCCTTAGGAGCCGGTGATGGTTCAGGAGCCGGAGCGGCAACAGGAGCACTTGCAACAGGAGCTGCTGAACCTGTACCCTCTTCAACTGTAACATTATAAGGTGTTCCGTTTACGGTAATAGTATAGTTTTTCATATCTTAATCCTCCATTATTTAACAGAATGTTTTCTCGGCATTGTATTTTCTCTCTTGCCGGAAAGAATATCAAGTGCTGCAATTATCTTTTCTCTCGACTGAACAGGTGCGAATACATCATCAACTGCACCGCAGGCAGCGGCAGTAAAGGGAGATGCAACGGTTTCTTTATATTCTTTTTCAAGAGCCGCTCTGTCCTCACCGGCGGCAAGTCTGTCGTTAAACAAAAATGCAACAGCCGAATCGCTGTTAAGCGGTGAAACAACACTGCTGTCCCAAGCAAAAGCAAAATCCGCATTAGAGCCTTTGCCTGCAAGAGCAATATAAGCAGAACCGATAGCCTGTCCCGTAATCAGAGAAATTTTAGGGCAGGTTGCCGAAGCATAAGCAGATGTCAGCTTAGTAAGAGCTGTAAGCATCTGATTTTCCTTTTCATTAACAATACCCTGTGCATTAACAAGAGTTACAACAGGAATTGAATAAGCGTCACAAAGTTTAATCATTGCCTCTGCTTTATATGAACATCCGGGGCAAAGTGCTTTACCGTCAAAACCGATAAAACCTACTGTTGTACCCATAACCGTTGCAAGAACTGTTTTACAGTTTGAAGAAGCATAACCGCCTTTAATTTCAGCAGCAGACCCTTCATCAGCAATGGAATTTATAACATTCATTACATCTGAATTTTCATCAGGAACAGTAACAGGCTGAGAAAATTCAAAAATCGGAGCAGAAGAAAGATTGTTTGACGGAAGAAGAGAAACAATTTTTTTCACTTCATTAACCGCACCGTCAAAATCATCGGCAAGGACATCAACAGTGCCCTCTTTATAAGAATCTTCCGCAGTAATCTCAGAAGGAGCCGAAACGTAAAAATCAGCGTCCTTAACGGCAACAACCACGTCTGCCATATTTGCAATAAGAGCTGATGTACCCAGACAGGAACCTGCTACAACTGCAATCTGAGGACAAACACCGCTCATAGCCGAAGAAGCCTTGACAAGCTCTCCGTAAGCGTTAAGTACCTCGAAGCCTTCGGTTAATTTAACTCCGTTTGAATCATAAACACCGATAACGGGACATCCTGTTTTCAGCGCTAAATCATAAATTTTTTTAATCTTTGCACAATGTGCAATACTAACAGCACCGCTGTCTACGGTTACGTCCTGAGAAAAAGCATAAACAGCAACATCTCCGACTGTACCGAAGCCTGCAACAACCTCTACATCACCTGACGCTGATTTTGCAAAAGCGTCAATCTCAGTAAAAGAGCCGTCGTCAAAAAGTGCCTCAAGCCTTTTAAATGCTTTTGAGTCGTTCAATATTTTATCCTCCTTGTAATGTGAGAAAACAAACTTAAAATAAAATATTCCAAATTTGCCTAGTATAGATTTTAGCACTTTGTTAAACTAATATCAATAATTATTTTTCCTAATATGTAAATTTTTTATAAATAGGTAAATAATAACAAAAAAGGCGAGGACCCCCCCACCTTTTTTCTTGTTTTGTATTAGCCAATTATTTCATAATCACTCACATTAATTCCATATTGATATTAAATATAATGACACTAATTTATCTAATCTGTGTCAATATATGCCAGACATCATTTCCTGTAAAGCCGCATTTCCTATAAACCTTTTCAGGATTTGTACTGTTATCGCATTCTCCTGATACAGTTACAAATTCAGCAAATTTGCCCATTTTATATAAGGCTTCACAAACAAGTGAGGAACCAATTCCTTTTCCTCTATAATTTGGTAGAACTTGCAACCATTCAATTATTCCCTCTCCGATTTCAGCATCATAGTCGCAAATAATTGAACCGACAAGCTTATTGTTTATAAACGCTCCTATCCACAAATTCGGACAATAGACCTTTAACTTTGTTAAGTTTTCAATATAATCAACCGAAACACATACATCTGTATGATTATATGAATTATTAATCAAATTACTTAACTCACTAATTATATCGCGAGATATAATACTATATTCAACTTCGGAAACATAGATATTAGGTATATTGCTCAAATTATGTAATAACCTAAAATACTTTTTATCCCTATATTTTTTATACAAAGACTCATCAAAATCATTATCATGAACAATTCTAATACTATCAGGAATATTCATAACATTCACTTTCCAGTATGGAATTGACAACATTCTGCAGGGGTTGCTTTTATATTTTTCTCTTGAAATCATAATTAATCTTTAAGTTATTCAAACTTTTATACATTTTTGTTTTTATTTACGCTAATTTACATTCAGTTTTCGTCAACTGAAGCAGGGTTTGATGATCGGAGGAGTTTTTTTACCTCATTATCGGTAAGCATTCTTGTCTGACCTGTTTTGAGCATACCGAGCTTTACGGGACCGATTGAAATTCTTTTAAGTCTTGCGACCTCAAGACCGACAGCTTCGCACATTTTTCTGATCTGCCTGTTTCTGCCCTCTCTCAAAATAAACTCAAGAACTACCCTGCCCTCTTCTTCGATAATAACATTTATATCGCAGGGGGCGGTTTTTCTTCCGTCAATTTCTATGCCGTTTCTGAGCTTATCAAGGATTTCGTCCGTAACCTTAGGTCTTACGGTAACCCGATAAACCTTGGCGTAATTATGCTTCGGGTGTGTAAGAGCATTAGCAAAGGAGCCGTCGTTTGTAAGAATAAGCAAACCTTCGGAATCCTTATCAAGTCTGCCCACGGGATAAACTCTTGCGTCAGCATTTACAAGGTCCATAACTGTTTTTCTTCCAAGCTCATCTGAAACTGTAGTAACATAACCTCTGGGTTTATTGAGCATAATGTAATACATTTTTTCTTCTTTATTGATTTTCTTTCCTCTTACGGTTACAAGATCTTTTTTCGGATTAATTTTGCAGCCTATTTCAGCTACGTGACCGTTCACCTTAACCTTACCCATTTGGATAAGCTCTTCACATTTTCTTCTTGACGCAACTCCGCATTCAGCCATGTACTTTTGAAGTCGTACTAAATTGTTGTTTGCCATAATATAAAACATCCTCGTCTGCCTCAATCGGCAGTCTTTCCAATAAATTTCCGTTATAGTACACAAGAGCCGTACCGACTCTGTCGCCCTTTTTTATCGGCGCATACACAAATGGAGAATAATATTCAACTACTTTAATCTGTGATAAGGTATAGTATGTCTTTGAAAAAGAACATCTGATTTTGTCTTTTTCCGCACCAACAACTGCAATTTCTCTCATATTTTCTGCTTCTGCTTCAAAATATTTTTTCTCACATTCATTATAAAGAGATATATGGTCGTTCCAATCATCGGGACAGCAAAGGGTCACGCAGATAAGCCGGTTGCCGTTATAGTTTTTTGCGGAAACAAGGCATCTGCCTGCTTTTTCGGTAAAACCTGTCTTAACGCCGAAAATATCCTTATCCATTGAAAGCAGTCGATTATGATTATAAACCATCGTTTTATTTTTTCCGATTGTAATTTGAGCACTTTGCTTTGAAACTATATCGCAAAAGGTATCAACAGAGATTGCCTGTGCAGTTAAAACCGCCATATCGAAAGCTGTTGAATGGTGGTCTCCCTCATCAAGTCCGGACGGCGTAACAAAATAAGTATTCTTCATACCTATTTCTTCGGCACGCATATTCATAAGAACTGCAAAATTTTCAATGCTTCCCGACAGAAAAACTGCCACTGCATTTGCAGAGTCATTACCCGATGTAAGCATCATACCACAGACTAAATCATACAATGTCAGCTCGTCATTTTCCTTAAGTCCCAACGAAGAGCCCTCAACATTTATCATATCAGCCGTAATCTTGACTTTTTCGTCAAGTCTTCCGCTTTCAACAGCAAGAAGTGCCGTCATAATTTTAGTCGTTGATGCAATAGACCTTTGCTCATATGCATTTTTCTCGTAAAGAATTGTTTTAGTCTGCGCGTCTATAACTATTGCAGACCGGGCGCTGTTATCTTCTGCATATACAGTAAATGGAAATAAAAACATAAATGCCAAAGCGAATGACAATCTCTTCAACAAAATAATCACCTACATAAATCATATGCAGGTGATTTGAATATATAATTATTCTGCAGGAGTTTTCTCAGCCTTATCCTCTGACTTCTCAGATTTGAGAAGTTCCGTAACCTTATCAACAAGCTCAGGAATCATTGCAATTGCACGGTCAGCAGATGAAGTATAGTTATTAATCTGCATCATTCTGCACTTTCCGTTTTCAATAACAATAAATGCAACAGGAGTAATTGTAATTCCTCCTCCGCCACCGCCGCCGAAAAGCTCTGCGTTCTGCTTTGAAGGAAGGTCTGTACCGCCTGAAGTAAAGCCGTAGGAAACCTTAGAAACAGGAATAAGAGTAGTATTACCTGTTGTCATAGGCTCGCCGATGATTGTTGAAACATCAACCATCTGGCGCATTTTTTCAAGCGTATTTTCCATTATTTTGTTTACCGGAGTTTCTTTCATAACTAACTAATCCCCTTTTTTATTTTTTATTAAATTCTTTAAAAACACAAAACCTGCCTTAAGTGCAACCTTAAGGAGTAATGCAACATTTATACTGCAAATAATCTGAAATTCAACTTCAGTTCTATCAGCAATGAAATCAGGCTGAATATAATCGTCATAATTATCAACCTTCATCCCGTTAAGTATCATACCTTTAAGCGGATAGTAATACTTACAAAGGGTTCCGTATGAGCGGGCAATCATATCCGCATCGGGACCGCCTACTAATATCATAACATAAAGTGAGTAAATATGTAAACCCCTAATTAATGTTAAAACAGCAGAATTTGCAGTTTCAAGCACATTTGAAACAAGTGACATTATTCCCACAATGCCTTCTTTGTCCCATAATTTTTTAATAGGATTGGGCTTTTTTTCAGCAGGTTTTGCCTGTTGAGGTTTATTTTCTGTATCGGCTGTATCCTGTGTTTTTTCTTCGAAAACATCAATATTTTTTTCTTCAGCTTCAGGCGTTTCCTGTTTTTCTATATCCTTTTCCTCTTTTTTATTCTTCTTTTTCTTCCTGCTTTCGTCGGCAACCTGCTCGGCTTTCTTTTCAGGGAAAAGAATAAAAGAAAGAATTTTTGAAAGCACAATATCCTTTTCTATAAACAACACCTGTGCCTTAGTATGCCAGCCCTTGTCGTAAACAACGGTAAGCGTAACAGAAAGGGAAAGCACTGCGATTATAATTACTGCAAGGACAGCAAGAATTATTAAAAATACTTTCATTAACCATCCTCCTCGTCAATTTCTTTTAAAACATCATTATCTTTCAAAAGTGGGTTTTCTTTATTATCATTATCCTCAAAAAGAGAGGTTTGTGAATCGTCCTTTTCTTCTGTATCTTCAGGCAAATCCGGCAAATCCTCAAGACTGTTTAAAGAGAAACAGCGTAAAAATCTGTCTGTGGTACCGTAAACAAGAGGTCTGCCCGGCAAATCAAGCCTGCCCTTTTCCTCAATAAGCCCCTTTTGAACAAGATTTGAAACAGGTCCGCTGCAATCAACACCTCGTATTTGTTCAATGAACGACTTGGTTACAGTTTTATTATACGCCACAATTGCAAGAACTTCAAATGCAGCCTGGCTCAAAGGAGTATTTTTTTTAATTTCCAGCAGTCCCCTGACCTCTTCGCTGTACTCCTCACGGGTGCACAGCTGATACTTCCCGTCTACACGTATAAGGCGAAGTCCGCTGTTGTTTTCATCATAGGACGCTTCAAGATGCCCCAGCATTTTTATTACATTTTCAACATCAATATCAAGCACCTCGGCAAGTTTGCCCGGTTCAACAGGATCCCCGGCCGCAAAGAGCATAGCCTCAAGAGATGCCAAAACATTATTACTGCTCAATATTATTTACCTCATTTACTATTTGAACAGACGGATTAGACATTTCACCGTCGATAGTTATTTTTTTTGATTTCGCAAGTTCAAGGACAGCAAGAAAGGTAGCCACCATATCGCTTTTTGTCTGCGCATCCTGAAAAAGACTTAAAAATTTAACTCTTTGACCGCTGCAGAGCTTTTTCATAACAGAGCTTACCTTTGACGCTACAGCAACAAATTTCTTTGCCACAATTACCTTAAAGGAGTCAAGAGGAGGAGGAAGCTTTCTTCTGCCTCTGCCGGCGGCACTTATATAAGCATTTAAAAGCTCTTCACCCTCGTGAAAACGTTCATAATCATAATTGACATATCCCTGCTGAGGCTGGCGGACAAATCTATTAAAGCCATCAGTCTGCTGCGCAAGTTTTCCTGCCATCAGCTTACAGTCACGATACTCAATAAGCTCTCCTGTAAGCTCTTTTTTCAGTATCTCTGCTTCCTCGTGCTTCGGCAAAAGTGAAACGGTTTTGATATAAATAAGTCTTGCCGCCATTTCAAGAAAATCGCCTGCAACATCAAAATCCTGCTCCTGCATCTGTCTTACATAATCAAGATACTGATTAACAAGCTCAACAATGGGAATATCGTTAATATTAAGTTTATGCTTTGCGATAAGATGAAGCAACAGGTCCATAGGGCCTTCAAACACATCTATCTTATAGTTAAGCTGTTCCATTAAATACCTCCGAAAATAAGTCTCGGAATAACAGAAATAATTTTCATCATAAATGACGAAAGCCAAGCAATAGGGGTGTCAAGCACGCCTATGAAAAGAAGTACAAAAAGTGCAATCATTATATATCGTTCATACTGCATATACTTGAAATAAGTTCTGTCGGGAAGAACGGCACCGAGAATTTTTGCTCCGTCAAGAGGCGGTATCGGCAAAAGATTAAATACAGCCAGAGTAACATTTACAGACGCCGCAAAATAGAAGAAGTACATAATGGCATACATAACTGTCGAACCATTATAAAATGATGCAATTGCATAATATACAAACACGGATAAAAAGCCCATAATCAGATTTGAAACAGGACCTGCCAGAGCGGTCAGCGCCATACCTCTTTTAGGATTTTTAAAATTGTTTGGATTAACAGGTACAGGATTTGCATAGCCTATACCAAAAAGAAAAATCATTACTGTTCCGATAGGATTAAGATGTGCAAAAGGGTTAAAAGAAAGTCTGCCCTGATTCTTAGCCGTGTTGTCACCAAGCTTATAAGCCACCCATCCGTGAGCAAGCTCATGAACAGGCAGGCAGCAGAAAACTACAAAGCATCTTGAAAGTATGGCAATAATTGCTTCAAGATACTCACCCTGTCTCAAATATGAAAGAATAGAAAGCATATTATCATTCCTTAGCAATAATCATACGGTCATTGCCGTACATATCCTTATAAACATTTACATCATTGAAATTAGTCAGAATCTTTTTTACGGCTTCACCCTGATCCTCTCCTATTTCAAGGAAAAGCTCACCGTTATTATTTAACCTGCCAGCCCAATTATCGTTTATTATGCGGTAAAAGTCAAGACCGTCTTTTCCGCCGTCAAGTGCCATTACAGGCTCAAACTGAACCTCCGGCTGAAGATTTTTGATATCATCGCTCCTGATATATGGAGGATTTGATACGATAATATCGGCATTTGGTATATCTGTTTCATCTTTAATATCGGCACAAATAACTTTTGCATTTGTAACATTTTCGGCATTTTTTAGGAGATACTGTACTGCATCTGCGCTTTTTTCAACAAGATAAACTTTTGAATCGGGACAGGCTTTTGCAATACTCAGTCCTATACAGCCCGAGCCGGCGCACAAATCATATATAACACATTCTCCGAGATTTTTTGCCTTGTCTATTACCTTTTCAACAAGCTCCTCTGTTTCGGGACGGGGAATCAAAACTCCTTTACCCACATAAAATTCACTGTCATAAAAATCCCATTTACCCAAAACATACTGAAGAGGCTCGCCTGATTTAACACGCCAAAGCAAATCGGCAAAGCGTTTCATTATTATTTCATCATCCTTATGCTGAGGATACTCGCTGTTTTTTATTCCGTCAAGAAAACAAACAAGACAAAGGGATTTAAATTCAGCTTCGTCGACACCGTTACAGGATAAAAAATAAGTGCCGTAATTATATGCTTCTTTTAAGGTCATTTGATTTCATCGTCCTCCGGGTTATCGGTTATAACTGCCTTTAACGATGCAATACCGCATTCAATTATATCATCATCAGGTTCTTTTGTCGTTAATCTCTGCATCCAAAGTCCCGGAGCGCTGACAATCTTTACAAACAGGTTATCATGTCTTCCTGCATATTTTATAAACTCATAGCCAAGTCCCATTATCAAAGGAATAAATGCAAGTTTTAAAATCATCCATAAAATCCTAATCTGAGCGATTCCCGGAAAAATCTTCGAGAGTAATGTACTTACAATAATGCTCAAAATCAGCATCACAAATATGAAAGAAGTACCGCATCTCGGGTGAAAGCGGCAGCATTTCTTAACGTTCTCAACCGTAAGCTCCATGCCTGCTTCATAGCATGCAATGGATTTATGCTCTGCTCCGTGGTACATAAAAGTACGTTTGATATCCTTCATATTGCTTACAAGGGCAATATATACCACAAAAATAATTATTTTCATAACACCCTCAATAGTTCCCTGCCATGGAGTCAGAGCCATTGAAGTCAACTCATTAAGTTTATTAAAAACAAGAACGGGAAGATAGAAGAAAATCAAAAAAGCAAGAGCAAAGCCCAAAACCGTTCCGATGCCCATTATTATATCCATAAACTTGTCGCCCAGCTTATCAGTAAGCCATTTTTCAAATTTATTCATTTCCACGTCTTCAAGGTCTTCCATGCCCGATGCTTCGGCGGAATACATAAGCATTTTGTAACCTAAAATCATAGATTCCACAAAAGCAACTATACCTCTGATAACAGGCAGTCCGAAAAATTTATTTTTATCTTTAAGGTGTTTTACGTCGTGATGCTCAACAAGAATATCACCGTCGGCTTTTCTGACCGCAGTTGCAACACCTTTAGGTCCCTGCATCATTATTCCCTCTATCAGAGCCTGACCCCCGACAGAAGTTTTATGGGTTTTCTTTTCAGCCATAGTTTAACCTTTCATTTCCATTCCTCTGTCAATTTCAGCGTCGGTCTGATTTTTTGAAATATCCTGAAGCTGATTTTCAGAAGGTGCATTTTCAATAGGAAGATATATTGTTACAAGAGTGCCTTTGCCCTCTTTACTGTCAATTTCAAGTTTTCCGCCGTGAAGATTAACAATTTCATTAGTAACTGCGAGACCAATACCCGAGCCTCTGACAGATACATTTGCTTTGTAAAACTTTTCTTTTACGTGGGGCAAATCCTCTTTGCTTATTCCGCAGCCCTGATCCGCGATTGCGATTTTAGCAAAATTGTTTCCCTCAAACTTTGTAAATTCTGCTTTAACAAATATTTTTGACGGTGCTCTTGAATATTTAAGTGCATTATCAAGAATATTCATAAATACCTGTTTGAGCCTGTTAGCATCGGCATTTGCGGCCGCAGGCACATCGGGAATGCTGTATTTAACTTCTATTCCCTCTCTCATAGCTCTTTCACGGAAGGTAAATACCGTTTCATCAAGCTCGGCAAAAATGTCAGTTTTGGAAAGTCTGAGATTCATTCTTCCGCTTTGAAGTCTTGAAAAGTCAAGAAGCTCCTCAACAAAGCCTTCAAGCCTGCCTGCTTCCTTTACAATAACCTGCAAACCCTTTCTTGTCAGCTCGTCAACCGAATCATCAGAAGTAAGCGTCAGCGTTTCGCCCCAGCCTTTTATAGAAGTAAGAGGGGTTCTGAGCTCGTGGGAAATAGTCGAAATAAAGTCGTTTTTCATTTTATCGGCGGAAGAAATTTCTTCTGCCATTGTATTGATAGAGTCACAGAGATTTCCTATTTCATCATTATACTTTTTTTCAATTCTTGCGGAATAGTCGCCCTGAGATATTTTTTTGGTAATCCCCTCAATTTCCTGAACGGGAATAATAATTGATCTAATAAAAAACAAATTTGAAAAAACAATAAGAGCGAAAACAAAAAGAAGTCCTATAAAAATAACAAAAACAATATTATGAATCTGCTTGTCAACAAGCTCCATTGATGAAAGGACTCTTACTGCACCTACCGCATCACCGTCGGAATTTTTTATAATACGGCAGACAGCCATAACCTTTTCTCCGCTGTCAATTTTGCCGATGAATTTGCTCCTTGCGTTTTCACTGACAAGTGCTTCATTATAATCAGGCATATCCTGTTTTTCAATGGCGAAACCGCTTGAAGACGTAACAACATCTCCGTCATTATCAATTATCCATGTTGTCGTCTTTTCCTTATAGCTGAAGCTGTCAATAAATTCAGCGGCACACTGCTCAAGCGTTGCTCCTGCATCAAGATTAGCTGAAAAATAGCTGGCAGCAGTTGATGACGCACCTGAATTAAGTATGCTTTCAACATTTGAATAATAGTAATTTTTTATTGATACGGAAGCAAGAATAAAACAGCAAATGAAGAATACAGCAATAACACCGAGTATGTTTATAACCCACCTCAGTGTAATACCGTCAAGTTTATACTTATGCAGTTTTTCGCCTAAAGATTTCTTAATTTTCTGCATCTGCCGTACCGTAAATTTCAAATATAATAGATTATTGATTATCGGTTATCCATTTATAGCCAAGTCCCCAGATTGTTACAAGCCTTGACGGACCGGAAGGATTATCCTCGACCTTCATTCTGAGACGTCTGATATTGACATCGACTATCTTTTCATCGCCGAAATAATTTGCACCCCATACCTGCTTGAGAATATCTGTTCTTGAAAGAGCCGCATTTGGATTTTTGAAGAAATACTCAATAATTTGAAATTCAACCTGGGTAAGCTCAATAAGCTGCCCGTTCTTTGACAGAGTTCTGTTTCTGAGATTAAGCTCAAATTCATCAAGGACTATACTGTCGCCCGTGGTGTCATTCTTGCGAAAACCTCTTGTCATTTCAACGCGACGGTAAACAGCATCAACTCTTGCCATAAGTTCGCTGGGTGAAAATGGTTTTGTAACATAATCATCAGCACCGAAAAGAAGTCCCGTTACCTTATCCATCTCCTGAGTTTTTGCGCTGAGCATAATAATACCCAAATCCGAAGAACGCTTTCTCATTTCCTTACAAACAGTAAGTCCGTCAACTTCAGGCATCATAATATCCAAAATAGCCACATCAAAGCTGTTTTCGTCCTGAGAAAACTTTTCGAGAGCAATTGCTCCGTTTTCAGCCTGCTCGACCTCATATCCGCTTCTTG
The DNA here is from genome assembly GCA_964535085.1 of uncultured Bacteroides sp. Classification (GTDB taxonomy): domain Bacteria; phylum Bacillota; class Clostridia; order Oscillospirales; family Acutalibacteraceae; genus Eubacterium_R. The sequence goes on along the minus strand of CAZHSE010000005.1, from coordinate 80,959 downwards.
TGAGATTAATCACTATAAATTCACGGATAGATTCTTCATCTTCTGCTACAAGAACTTTTTTCATAATAATTAAATACTCCTCCTTTTTTATCAATACGGTTTAACCATATCTTCAAGGGTTTTTGTATCTATTTTCATATTTGACTTAGGATTTATTTTTGCAAGATAAACAAATCCCGAATCGTCAAATATTTTTTCATAACCGGAATATTTGCTGTCCTCGCTGTCATAGCTTGTTTTTACAACTGTAAGAATTTCAAAAAGAAATGATTTCTCTTTCTTATCAAAGACCTTAAAAAGTCTTAAATCATTATCATATTCAACAGTAATATTTTCGAACATATCATCGGGAATAACTATAATAAACCCGTCCCGTTTGCAGGAAAGCGAATAGCATTTATGGGATAATACCGTATTACCGTAATTCATCCAGCTCTGAGCCTCAATACCCGACGGCGGTTTGCTGAATTCGGCATCAGTGGGTATTTCAATAACCCCGTCCGAATCGATATCCCTGCAGGCTATCATACTGTTTCGTGAGGTCTCCGTTGTTCTTGATGATGAATAGCTGTAAAAGGGAGATACAATGGAATTATAGTAATCAGACCAGTAAATAAACTCTGTTACCATGGAAGAACCGTCGGAACGAACAGCGTCTGCATAAACAGACATTCCCTCGTCTGTTTCCCCGTATGAAATATTTTCAAATGATGTTATAGTACTGTCAAGTTTTGTTCTTCCGAGAAGTTTTTTATTGTTGTCAATGAAGGAATAAAGCTCCGCTTTCGGATATTCAGATGAAACTCCGTTGGCGAAAATCATCAGTTCTTTTACTCCGTCGGTATCCATATCAACGCATACAAAATCACTGGCAGTAACGGCATCGGAAACATTTTTGATTAAATATTTTCCGCTGTCATCTGTCGTCTGCCTGTAGACATTGAGCTTAAAACCTGCCGTCTTTGACACAACGCTCCAGCAAACTATAATCTCTTCCAGCCCGTCATTATTCAAATCGCAAAAATCAACTGAATTAACGTCTGTTGCAGCACTCTCAATATTTTCATAAACAGTCCATTTATCTCCACTTTTTTTGAGAACTGACATTGCAACTGTCCCCATCTTATTTGACGGCTCGTAAAAAGCAATCGCCTCATTGACTGAATCGTTATCAATATCCTTAAGAATAAAAGAAGTTGTATAGCTGCCGCTGGCAGGAATTTTAATCGAATATCCGCCCTTGCAGTATTCATCAAGTGTATTTTGAACTCCGGCGTTATCTCCGCTGGGAGAAACAGGCGAAATCAAATCGTCAATAGACGCCGCCATACGAAAATTGCTGCAGCCTGTCATAAGGAGAATAAAACACAAAAATATGACAAAAATATTAATCTTTTTCACGCAATATCCTCTCTGCATAAAAAGTTAATTATTATTATAACAGAAATGAACCGTAAAATAAACAATTATTTTAATTTTTGTAACATTATGTTACACATTTTACAAATCAGTGTACAAAATATAGCTGCCTGTAAAGCAAAAAGCAAAGCATACATAACAGAATTTATCTTAATTACACACGCCAAACAGCGAATACCCAAACGGATATTCGCTGTTTTTTCTAATCTGTTCAGTTTAAAATATCACATTCTACTATGTTGCTTTCTGCACCCCAGGAATCAATTGCTGTTACGGCAACATAGTTTGTTTCTGCAGGCAGGGTTGACGGGAGTCTAAGTTCAACGGTGCCCGACATATTATTCAGTCCTAATACGAAATCGCTGAAATAAACAAGCTGATTAATATTTTTAGCTGTACCGCTGTCGTAGTCCTCACTGTCAACGGCTATTTTGTCACCGTTCTTGTCATAGCGGATTATATTTCCGTTATAGTCTGTTTCTTCAAAATCCAAAACATTATGATTTTCGTCAAGGAATTGAAGCTTGTATGAATGAACAAAATCGTCATCAGTACCTGCTTTAAAGGAAATCATATTCTGCGGGTTTCCGTCTATATCAACAATATTGCTGATTGCCGCTGTCAAATTTTCATCAAGTTTCGGAGCATGATTTTCTTCAGCTCTTGAATCACTGTATTTTGAAAGACTTTCGGTACTTCCGAACGGAGCTTCAATTACCCAAGGTTCTTCTTTCAGCAGATTGCCTGTATTTGCTTCAAGTCTGTTGATTGTAACCCTGTCACTTTCAATCTCCATATAAAGGCATGCAGGAACTTTATCTGCAATTGTATTGCCGTAAGCATCCTTTGGAATACTTCCGTTGAATTTTCCGCTTTCAAGCTCAATATAGTCAAGGCTCTGAGTTGTAAAAGCAGTAAAAGTATCCTGCCAAACGGAGCGTTCATCAATCAAAGAATAATGGGAATGACCTGAGATTGAAATAACCTGACTGTAATCCTTTAAAACATTTGTGATATCACTGTTTCCCCATTCATCCGAGCCGTAAGCAGTATTCTCGGGATTAAGATGTGTAATTACGAAAATCGGCTTTGCCGGGTCATCAGCCACAGCCTTGTCAAGCTCTCCCCTTATCCACTTCTCATTTGTGTATGACTTGTCATATGAGCCGTTGGAGGAACTCCAGCAAATAAAGTGATAACCGTTAATCACCTTATGGCTGTATGGGTATTCACCTGTGTATTTGGTAAATCTTCTCTGCAGCTTTGCCGGTGTGGCAATTTCCTTTGACTTAACAAAATAATCAAGCCAGTAATCATGGTTGCCCATAACATAAACAGGGATCGGCTGTTCACTGTCGGACATTACCTTATCATAGATTTCTTTATATGTACCCCAAGCATTTTTAGTTGACAAATCAGTAAAATCGCCGTCGATAATAAGTACATCCATACCTCTATTTTTCAGCATTGTAAGAGTTTTTTCAAAAGACTCATACTGATGTGTATTTTTATCTATAGAATCAGGCAGCTGCAAATCGCTTATTACTCCGACTCTTAGAGGATTACCGTTAGTTTCAACAGTATAGCTTTTAAGCTCCTCTGTCGTCTTTGCAAAACCTAAATCAATTCCGATGCCTGCGCCGATAACTCCGACAACAGCAACCGCCGAAATAATTACTTTAGCAATCTTTCTCATAAATTTTACCCTCTCAATAACTACTATAAAATGATTATACTATAAATTCATCTTTTTTGCAAATCCGGGGTTTTAATACTGTTTTGTAACTTAAAATTAATCGGAATTACAAAAAATAAAAAACAGCTCAACTCCAAACGGAATTAAGCTGCAAATAATGATTTAATTAAACTTCATATGTATTAATACTCTCAAGGAATTTTACAAACTGTTTCATTCCTGCTTCTGTTCTGTCAAATACACCGCACTGCTCAAGTATTTCAGTGAACACAATACCGATTTCTTCCTTTAAAATATCATCAATATTCTCTGCCGTAATATTGTGCTTTGTTTTAATCATTTCGGACCATTCATAGTGTTTTGACAAATCTTTGTTATTTTTAATATCGTCACCGTTTAACATAGCCTTTGCCAGCTCGGACATCTCAGTTTTCAGTCTTGACGGAAGTACGGCAAGTCCCATAACTTCAATAAGACCGATATTTTCCTGTTTAATATGGTGATGCTCGGGATGCGGGTGATAATAACCCATGGGACATTCCTCAGTCGTAATATTGTTTCTGAGAACAAGATCAATTTCAAATTTGCCGTTTCTCATTCTTGTAATAGGAGTAATTGCGTTATGCATTTCTCCGTCGGTTTCTGCAAGAATAAATGCATCTTCATCAGTATAGCCCTGCCAAGCATTAAAGATTATGCCGGCTAAATCGGCAAGTCTGTGTCTGTCCTCACAGGCAATTCTTATTACGCTCATAGGCCATTTTACAATGCCTGCTTCAATATCCTCATATCCTTTGAAGGCAAAAGGAATTTCAACCGGTGCTTTCGCCATGGCAAATTCATAGTTACCGCCCTGAAAATGCTCATGCGTAAGAATTGAACCGCCTACAATCGGAAGTCCTGCATTTGAACCTATGAAATAATGCGGAAACTGCTCAAGAAATGAAAGAAGCTTTATAATAGCGGCTTTATCTATTTTCATCGGAACATGCTCTGCATTAAAAACAATACAATGCTCTTTATAATAAACATATGGTGAATACTGCATATAGAAATCATTACCGTCAAGATTTATCGGAATAATTCTGTGATTTTGCCTTGCAGGATGATTAACTCTGCCTGCATATCCCTCGTTCTCTTTGCAAAGCAGACATTTAGGATAAGAGCTTTGCTTCATTTTAAGTGCGGCAGCGATTGCTTTGGGGTCTTTTTCCGGCTTGGAAAGATTTATAGTTATGTCAATGTCACCATACTCTGTTTTTGTAACCCACTTAATGTCATTCTTTATACGGTAATCTCTTACATAGTTACTGCTCTTTGCAAGTTTGTAATAATAATCTGTTGCCTTCTTCGGAGAAATGCTGTATTTTTCATAAAATGTTTTAATAACCTGTGAAGGACGCGGTGTCAAAACACCCATAATCTTAGTGTCAAACAAATCACGATAAACTATACTGTCCTCGCAAAGTCCGTTTTCAACAGCGTAGTCAAGTATGGATGACAGTATTTCCTCAAGAGAGTATTCACCGTCTATATCCGCATCCTCATAATAATCGATATTTAATACCTGACACAGTGAATTAATACAATAGACCGTATCTTCTTTCTCAATTAAATTTTCAGCAACTCCATATTGAGTAAGTGCTTTTATTGCTTCAAAAATTTCCATATTCCGCACCCTTTCTTTGATTATTTCTTTCCATTATAGTACATTTGATGTCATTATCAAGACTTTCATCAAATAAATTTAAAATATGTAACGAATACTGCTTTTTCTCTGTCCGATTAAGGCGGATAACATTCAGACTATCCATATGAAAATAAGCGAACACCCAAATGGGTATTCGCTTACTTTGGTGCGAGAGACGGGACTTGAACCCGTACGAGTCGCCCCACACGCCCCTCAAACGTGCGCGTCTGCCGATTCCGCCACTCTCGCGTCAACGATATGAATTATATCAAAGCCAACACCATTTGTCAACACTTTTTTTAAAAAAGTTTCAGCAAAGTTTTGATATGTACTTCGGCTTGTCAATTATTGCAGAAGGAGATACGGAAAGAAGGCACTCAAAACTTCTGAATCCCCATGAACAGCCTATTGCTTCAACGCCTGCATTTTTTGCTGTCAGGACGTCCACATCACTGTCACCGAAAAAAATTGCCTCGCTCGGTTTTATACCGAGTTTTTTAAGCGTTTCGTTAGTTGTAAACGGGTCAGGCTTTTTTGCAACGCTTTCATGAGCACCTGTAATTAATTCAAAATAATCCTTGCCGAAAAGAGTCTCCACCATTTTTACGGCTGATTTATGAGGCTTATTTGTAACAACAGCAAGTTTTACCCCGCTTTTTTTAACTGTATCAAGAGCATCTTTAATTCCGTCATAAACATAGGCATTGTCAAGAAGAATATCATTATATTTTACCTTGAACATATCAAGCGCTTTATCGAGCTCTTCCTCTGAAAGAGTATGCTCAAAGGCTCTTTCTAAGAGTTTTTTTGCACCGTTACCGACAAATTTTCTGTAATCTGCATCCGTCCACTTTGCCTCTCTGCCAAACTGTTCAAGCACAAATGCAGTAGCTCTGCCCAAATCCAGCGATGTATCAACAAGCGTTCCGTCTAAATCAAATATTGCACATTTAATCATACAAATCACTCAAATCCTGTTCTTTCCTTTTCCTTGCATTTGATATTATTTTACCGACTATTACCGCTGCAGCAAGGCAGCCGATAACCGCACATTCGGTATAAATTCTTTTTTCCTTTGCTTTATTTCCTGCAGAGAGCCTTCCGCTTTTCACCTGAGTCCACAAATTATTTTCAAGTTCAATAATATTCTGCGGAAGATTTTTAAAATATTGGGTATTCAGATTATCCGCATATATAACTTCACTTTGATAAAACGAGCTGTCCTCATTTTGCTCAACAGCAATATTAGGTGAACGGTAAAAAATATACTCCGCATTTTCAAATGCTACCTGTGGCTCCTGCATAAAATTAATAAATGCTTCGGCGCCTTTCTTATTTTTTGAGCAAACAGGAATACAGAATGCGTCATAAAAAGCATTTACTCCCTCTTTAGGAAAACAATATCCCAAATCGGAATTATTTTCCAGCATCAGAAGATAGTCGCCGGCATAGTAGGTTGCAAAAGCATATTCTCCGCTTTCCATAAGATTAAAGACATCGTCCATTACATATACGGGATTTACGGCATCCTTTTGCTTTGCCATAAGTGCTGCACAGTCTGCCCAATCCTGCTCTTCTGTTGAATTAAAGTCCTGGCCCAGCATTGCCTGACCTATTGCAAAGGCATCACGCGGATTATTAAACATCAGCACTTTATTTTTATACTGCTCATCCCAAAGGACAGACCAGCTGTCAGGTTCTTCTTTCACAAGATTTTTATTATAAATCAATACAGTAGTTCCGATATTATAACAGACAGAATATTTTTGCTCCGGGTCATAGAAAAGATGCTGAAATTTTTTATCAATATATTTCATATTAGGAACATTGTCATAATCAATTTCCAAAAGCATATCTTCGTCAACCATACGGTCTATCATATAATCGCTTGGTACAATTACATCATATGAAACACCGCCGCCTGTAAGTTTTGAAAACATATTCTCATTTGATTCATAATTAGTGTAATTTACGGTACAGCCTGTAAGACGCTCAAATTCAGCCACAACATCCATTGAGCCTTCACTGCCGTCTGAAATATATTCTCCCCAGTTATAAACATTAACCGTCGTTCCCTGCAAGCCGAGATTTTTATAATATTCAATCTGTTCGTCTGAAAAATAATCATCAGCAGCATATACATACAGAGGAAAAACAGACAAAACAAGAAATGCAGAAATCAAAACCGAAATAAACTTTTTCATTTCTGCTCACTCTTACCCTTTCTGTCTGCCTTGCTCTGAGCAATATTCATCAGAACAAGAAGCACCAGAATTGACACAAACATAAGGGTGGAAAGGGCAAATATATCAGGCTTCACCCTCTTTTTTGTCATAGAAAAAATATAAATCGGCAAAGTCTGAAAGCTGGGTCCGTTTGTAAAATAGCTGATAATAAAATCATCAAGTGACAATGTAAAGCTCATAACACAGCCTGTTATAATTCCGCTTAAAATCTCGGGCATTACCACCTTAAAAAATGCTTTAACAGGTTTACATCCCAAATCAAGCGCCGCCTCATAAACATGCATATCAAACTGTCTTAACTTAGGCATAACATTCAATATTACATACGGTAAAGAAAAAGTAACGTGGGCAATCAGAAGAGTCCAAAATCCGAGAACATCCGTCTTGTTTACAAGTGTACCTGCGAATACAAAAAGGAGCATCATTGCAATACCTGTTACAATTTCAGGATTCATCATAGGAATATTTGTAGCAGTCATCATTGCTCTTTTATAGAGCTTATTTTTTGAATTAAAAAGACCTACTGCCGCAAGAATGCCCAAAACAGTAGACACCAAAGCGGTACAAACAGCCAGCAAAATCGTATTTTTCAGCGCCTGCACAGCTATTGTGTCGGAAAACATCTCTTTATACCAATGCAGTGAAAATCCGCCGAAAACATAAGTGCTTGTCGTAGAATTAAAGGAAAAAAGCATCATCACTGCTATAGGTGAATAAAGGAAAATGTAGATTAGAATAATATAAAATTTTGACAAAGGGGACATTTTCTTCTTCATATAACAACACCCCCGTCGCCGTCTTTATCTGCTCCGAAATAATTCATTATTCCAAGGCATATAAAAATAAGAATCATCAACACCAATGAAAGCGCCGCACCGAGATTGTAGTTATTAGCGCTCTGAAACTGAGCTTCAATAACATCGCCGATAAGTACAATCTGACCTCCGCCGAGTTTTTGTGTGATATAGAAGGTTGACACACAGGGTACAAATACCATAGTTATTCCGCTGAGAACTCCCGGCTTTGAAAGAGGAATAATAACCCTTTTAATAACCTGAAATCTGCTCGCTCCTAAATCCTGTGCCGCCTCTACAAGAGAATTATCAAGTTTTGACAAAACAGAATATATAGGCAGAATCATATAAGGCAGAAAGTTATATACCATTCCGAGAATAACTGCTCCGCCTGTATTTATCAGCTTCAGCGGTTCAATTCCTAAATATCCGAGAATAGTATTAATCACACCTGTGTCGCCTAAAATAGTCATCCAGCTGTATGTTCTGATAAGGAAATTCATCCACATGGGAAGCATGACAAGAAGCACCATCGTCTGCTGTCTGCGATGGCTCACCTTTGAAAAAATATACGCAAAGGGAAATCCGATTGCAAGACAAATTACCGTTGCTGCCAAGCCGTAAAGCACAGATAAAAGTATTGTGGAAATATAATCAGGAATCTGCTCAATGCTTGAAAGAGAAAAAACACCGCTTTTATCTGTAAAAGCATAATAAGCCACCATTGCCAGTGGTGTGGCAATAAACAAAACTGTCCAAACAAGGTAAGGCTTGTCAAGAAGTTTGGAGGAAAACTTACTCATTTTCTTCTTCCTCCCAGTTATAAGAGGCATCGGAAATATGATCCATCTCATCGGAAAAATAAGAGTAATCGCCGAATTCGCCGCTGTACTCACTTCTGTTCATAACGTGGATAGCATCGGGCTCGATATACATACCGATTTCCTCACCTACTCTGTGATGCTCAGTTGTCTGAATCATCCATATGAATCCCGAAACATCTACAAGTATTTCAAAATGAACACCTTTAAATGTTACACTTGTAATTCTTCCGGGAAGAGAAGCCTTACTTCCCTTTTTAACAATTCTTATATCCTCAGGTCTGACTACAACCTCAACAGATGTATTCTCACCGAAGCCTGCATCAAGGCAATCAAAAGTAACTCCTCCGAAAGAAACAACATAATCCCTTATCATTGTTGCATCTACAATATTTGACTCGCCGATAAAATCCGCAACAAAAGCATTGACAGGTTCGTTATAAATATCTTCAGCCTTTCCTATCTGCTGAATTTTACCCTTGTCCATAACTACAACGGTATCAGACATAGACAAGGCTTCCTCCTGGTCATGGGTAACATAAACAAATGTTATTCCGAGCCTTTTCTGAATTGCTTTTAGCTCCTTTTGCATATCCTTGCGAAGTTTTAAATCGAGAGCCCCCAAAGGCTCGTCCAGCAAAAGAACATGAGGATTATTTGCAAGCGCTCTTGCAATAGCCACTCTTTGCTGCTGTCCTCCCGAAAGGGAATCAATACTTCTTTTTTCAAAGCCCTTAAGGTTCACAAGCTCAAGCATCTGAGCAACTGTTTTTCTGATTTCTTCCTTTGGCTTTTTCTGAAGTTTGAGACCGAAAGCAATATTTTCATAAACATTCAAATGAGAAAAAAGAGCATAACGCTGAAAAATGGTGTTTACCTTTCTCTTGTGAGGCGGAACATCATTAATTTTCTTGCCTTCAAAAATAACATCTCCTTCATCGGGTTCAATAAAGCCTGCAATACATCGGAGAGTTGTGGTTTTACCGCAACCTGAAGGACCAAGCAGCGTTATAAACTCTTTTTTATTGATATATAAATTCAGTTTATCAAGTACGACGTTATCATCGTATTTTACGGTAATATTTCTAAGATCGATTAACTTTTCCAATATACACATCCTCATTTTAACCCGATTTGATAAGATGCTGTTTATACTGTTTCATTCAAAGCAAAATATCATAGGTTAAATATATAAAATATATACTTAAATGTCAATATAAAAAAGATAAATCAAAATATTTTTTTATTTATCTCAATGCCTTTTTCCGCCGCTTCTATCGTCTGCGCAACCTTTTCAAAATCACAGACCATTGATTTGGGTTTCATAATACAGTTATCCATACCGAAAGGCACAAAATAATAGTTTTTGTAATTTAAAAGCATACCTATATTTTTTGCCGCAGCTCCGAGAGCATCATTCGTTGAGACGCCGATAACTACGGGTCTGCTGTTTCTTAAATGGCTTTTTGCCGCCATTGTAACCGACGTATCGGTTATTCCGTTTGCAAGTTTTGCAAGGGTATTTCCCGTACACGGAACAATTGCCAAAACGTCAAACATCTTCTTCGGTCCGACAGGCTCCGCTTGTTCTATGCTGTGGATAATGCTGTTGCCTGTTATTTCAATAAGCCTGTTTTGAATATCCACCGCATCACCGAAGCGTGTATCCATAGTATATGCATTTTCACTCATTATAGGTGTAACATTATGTCCGTCACGTACAAGAGATTTCAGGGATTCCAAAGATTTTTCAAATGTACAAAACGAACCTGTAAGACAGTATCCTATATTCATTTAACTCCCTCCTTAATCATATTCAAAACAGTTTCCCCAATCAAATAGCCTGCCGATTTTACCGAATAAGCCGAAGGCATTCCCCTGCCGTCAATAAGTTTCAGCTTTTTGTGCTTAGCATAGTGTGTATCCACTCCTCCGGGAAAAGAAGCCAAATCAATTAGCAATGTTTCATCGTCAAGGGCGTCAATTTCTCTCTTGGTAAATACAACTTTAGGTACAGTATTAAAAACAACATCATAATGTTCCCGCTCTGACAAATCGGGAAAATCTATGCATTTTGCTCCGTCAGCCTCTGCCAAAACACGGCTTACTTCATTTCTTGAGCAAACAGTCACCTTGCTTGCAAAGGCTTTCAATACTTTATGCAGAGCTTTTGCAATTCTGCCATAGCCGACAATCAGCACATTTGCATTATAGAGAGCGACATCACTGTTTTCTTTATAAAGAGCAACAGCACCTTCCGATGTCAAAAAAGCATTTTTCTCTTTAAAAGATTCAATTTTGTTATAATCATAGCCTTTGTATTCACCTGCACCGTAAAATACAAGGTTATTTTCAAGCCCCTCAAACATATACTTTTTTACCGGAACAGGCAAAAGCACAAAATCCGCAGAAGACTTATCAACAGTTTCTGTCAGTCCGTTTTTGGTAAAATATTCCGAGGCATATATCATTCTTTTATCTTCCTTATATGGGATATAAAATTTTCTCATTTTCATAAAAAACACTCCAAAAATGTCTTTATACATCTTATGAGAGAAAAAAATATTAGTTAATGAATATAAGGTATTTATTTTTCTTCATAAAAGATGTATAATATTAAAAATCAAAATTGTTTACACGGAGGTAATCCTGTTTATGAATAAAATTAGCGACATTGACGAATTGCTGAAAAAGATTAAAAGAATACATTTTATCGGAATCGGCGGCTCGGGTATGTGTCCCCTTGCGGAAATTCTTATTTCACTCGGATATAACCTTTCAGGCTCTGATAATAATGATACGGAAACATTCAGAAGAATTGAAAAGGAAGGCGCCAAGGTTTATCTCGGTCAGGTTAAAGAAAATATTGACGATGATGTGGAGCTTGTAATATACACAAACGCTATCCTTGACGGAAACGAAGAGCTTGAATATGCAAAAGCAAACTTCCCCTGCTTTGAAAGAGCTGAGCTTCTGGGAGCAATGAGCAGAATTTTTTCAAACTGTATCGGTGTCTGCGGCACTCACGGTAAAACTACAACTTCTTCAATGATTACGCAGGTTCTGCTTGAAGCCGGACTTGATCCAAGCGCAGTAATCGGCGGTAAATTACCGCTTATAAACGCTTACGGCAGATACGGTCACAGCCAGAATTTTGTATGCGAAAGCTGTGAATTCAATAACACATTTTTAAAAATGAACCCTGATATTGCCGTTATTTTAAACATTGACGAGGATCACTTGGACTTTTTCAAAAATCTTGATAATATAAAAAAATCCTTCAGAGAATTTGCAGAGAAAACAACAAAAACAATTATCTATAACGGCGATGACGAAAATACCGTTGAAACTCTCAAAGGCATAACAGGCAAAAAACTGATTTCAGTCGGAAGAAAAGACGGCAACGAATGGGTTGCAAAAAACATTGACGTTCCAGGAGGCTTTCATTCTTCATATGATGTATACCATAACGGAGAATTTTTGACAAATGTTGAAATTTCCGTACCGGGTGAACACAACATTCTTAACTCTTTATGCGCATTTTCCGCAGCTTATGAAAGCGGTGCTGATGTTGAAAGCATATGCAAAGGATTAAAAGATTTCGGCGGTGCAGGAAGACGTTTTGAACTTTTGGGAACTTACAAAGGAATAACCTTTGCAGATGACTACGCACACCATCCTACAGAGCTGAAGGTGACTCTTGAAGCAGCTATGAAAATGGGATATAAGCGTGTATGGGCTGTTCATCAGCCATTTACCTTTACGAGAACATCATTGCTACTTGATGATTTCGCCGAGGTTTTGCAGATACCCGACAAATGTGTCATATCGGCAATAATGGGCAGCCGTGAAATCAATACCATAGGAATCAAAGCCAAGGATCTTGCAGATAAAGTACCCGGCAGTATTCAGCTTGATACATTTGAAGAAATCTGCGATTATGTGCTTGAAAATGCAGAAGAGGGAGATTTGGTAATCACTCTTGGCTGCGGTGATATTTACAAGGTCGCAAGAATGATGGTAAACAGACTGAATAATAATTAATTAACGATAGCAAAAAAATCAGGGCTCAATTAAGAGTCCTGATTTTCTATTTAAAAAGCCTTTTAATCCGCTTTTCCACTTTCAGTTTATACAGCTTTGTAACGGCGTCAATCATATAATCATAAATGATAAACAGAAAATTCATCAAAACAGCAAATACAATTATAAAATATTTTCCCTCTCCTTCGTCAAGAAAAGGTATACCGAATACATACACAAGAATTAACTGGCATATAGTCAGCATTGAATTAAAAAGAAGTATCTTAAGAATTATTCTCAGCGGTTTTGCTTTTATCTTATCAATACTGCACTTTACGATAGGATAATATCCAAAAAAAGTAATATACATCAAAACACATTCTTTATCGGCGACAAGCATAAAGGATAAAAATGATGTAGCAATATATGTTATCCAAGCACTTTTTGCATCAAAAGTAGTTCTCAGCATTATCATAGCAATACTTACAAGCATAGGCATTGCATAAGCAAGTACAAAAGTTATTCCACTGAAAAACAGCAGCAAACATGACAAAGCAGTTACTATAGAACATACTGCTATGGTAGTTGCTTTTTTCATAAATTACCACCTTCAAATTCCTGTGAATATTAATTAGATTATTGTAAAAATGTGTAAATATTGTGAATAATGCGTTAAATATTTATTTAGATTTTATATTTATTGTTTACTTTTTATCATTATAAATATATAATTGATTTATAGTATTGCAAGTTATTTATTCGGGGTGATTGTTTTGAAAAAGAGTATAGTATTATTACTTGTAGTTTTTCTTTTAGTTTCTTTAGTATTTGCTGCCTGTACGGCAAAAGACGAAGAAACCACTGCTGATAGTTCCGCAACTTCATCAGAGAATGGAAATGATCTTGAAAGTGATGACACGGAATACGGGTTTGAAACCGAAGCCGTAACAGACAAAAAAGGAAAAGAAGTAACCGATGATAAAGGCAAGACTGTAACAACAGAAGTTGCTGTAGCTTACAATAAGGACAGCAACAATAAAACCTATGCTCAAAAGCTTGATGCAGACGGAAAAGGAGTTACAAAAAAAGACGGTTCACCTGTTACAGTAAAATCGGATTATACCGATAAGAAAAACAAAAAGGTTAAGAAAACTACTGTTTCATCAAAAAACAACACTTCAAAAAATTCCGGCACAGCCAACGAATCAACTGCATCAAATAAAACTACTACAACAAAAAAAGACACTTCAACTACAAATAAGAACAATAACACAACAGCTGCTACTTCAACTACAGAAGATAAAACAACTGCTACAACTAAAAAGAATGTTGAAATGACAAAGGATGCATCAACAACAAAGTTTGACGGAAAAGAAGTTGTTCCGAAAACTAACCAGAAAGGTGAAGAGGTAAATTTCTCGGCAGCAGACCAGGAAATCATTTCTTCAATGTTAGAAGTTCCTTATCTTTATCGTTCAAGCTATGAACACGCAGACGGCATTCCTATTAATACAGCCGTTTATACGGCAGTTTGGATGGCTCAGCGTGAAGGCGGAACAGGCACAGGTAAAGACTCTCCGTATGCTTCAAATCCGATAATCTTTAATCTGTTTAAGTATTACGGAAATACAGTTGTAAACTTTAAAACAAAATGTAATTCAATTTCAGACACGCCTATTACTTATGTAAGCAGTAAGGATCAGTTCGTTATAAATGAATTTCCCGAAAAGAAGCAGTCTGTCACAATTACAAAGATTGAAGATTTAGGAAATAACAATTTCTATAAAGTCACGGGTTCTGTAACAAATGCAGGCAAAATCACAAAAGTAGTTGCCATTATTCAGAAAAACAGACTTGAACCTACTCTCGGCTTTTCAATCAAGGCGCTTATATGGTCATAAAAATACAGACTTATACAAAAATCTCCTGTTAAAAAACAGGAGATTTTTATTATTCATATTAATAGAGCTTTGCACCGTTTTCTATTGCAGTAATCTGGTCTACTCTTGTCTGATGACGACCGCCTTCAAATTCCGTGTTAAGAAAGACATCTGCCATTTCTATTGCAAGACCTGCACCCACAACTCTTGCACCCATGCAAAGAACATTTGCGTCATTATGTGCTCTTGTATATTTTGCACTGAAATAATCGGAGCAGCAGCAGGCACGGATACCTTTAACCTTATTTGCCGCCATTGATATTCCTACACCTGTTCCGCAGCAGAGAATAGCCTTATCACATTCGCCCGAAACTACCTTATCACAGGCTTTTTGTGCACTTATTGCATAATCAAAGCGTTCGGGAGTATAACATCCCACATCTATGTAATCTACTCCATTTTCATCAAGATAAGCCCTTATTTCCTCTTTGAGGGGAAAACCCGCGTGGTCTGAACCTATTGCTATCATTTTTTAATCTCCTTTTTAAGTTTTAATTCCCTTTCTGCCTGACTCAGCCTTAAATAAACAGGCATAAGTTCGCCGGCAGTAATTCTTTTTTTATTTTCGGCAGCCCTTGAAACACCGATACCGTTTTGGTATCTTCTGCTTTCTTCAGCAAGAACAACATTATCAAGTCCTAAATTATTAAAACACAGCTCCGCTCCGTCACCTGCAATAATCACATTATCATATTCCGAAAGCTCTTTTTTCAGACAGTCTATTGATATTGCTCTGTCATCGCAGATACGCTCTACTCTGCCGTTTTTTACCTCAAATAAAGCATTATAAAACTGCATTCTTCTTGCGTCCATAACGGCGCACACAATACAGTCTGTGTCAACAAAGTTATATGCGATCGCTTCAAGGGTTGAAACGCTTATACACGGCGTATCATATTCGAAAGCGAGACCCTTAACAGTGGCAACTCCTATCCTGACCCCCGTAAACGAACCCGGACCTGCGGTAACTGCTATAGCATCAAGATTGGAGATACTGTATCCCTCAGTCACCCGTTTAATCATGGGAAGCAGAGTTTCACTGTGCGTAAGACCTGCATTTATAAATTCACTTTTTATAACCTTTTTTCCATCGGTAAGCGAGGCAGAAGCCGTTACCGCCGAAGAATCTATTGACAAAATCATTCTTCTTCCTCTGTTTTTCTGTACATTTTAAAATGCCTTGAATTATCACCTATACGCTCAATTTCGATTACCAGAGTATCGTCAGGCAGTGCACCGTAAATATTTTCACTCCACTCAGCGGCAATATAAGCGTCCGTTTCAAGAAAGTCAAAAAAGCCTGTTGAATATAAATCGTCCCAGCCGTCAACCCTGTACATATCAAAATGAAACAGGGTGTTTTCATTTCCGATATAGGTATTGCATATGGCAAATGTAGGTGACGACACATCACAGTCAATTCCGAGTCCTTTTGCAAAACCTGTCACAAAGGCTGTCTTTCCCATTCCGAGACCGCCCAGGAATGCAATCACACTCCCCTTTTCAAGCTCCAAGGCAATTCTTTCGCCGAGAGCAACTGTCTCCTCGTAGCTGTCAGTAATATATTCTTTCATCAGAAAAGACCTACTGTATTGCCGTTTTCATCAATATCAATTTTGTATGCCGCAGGAGATTTTGAAAGACCGGGCATAGTCATAATTGAGCCTGTCTGACAAACAACAAAACCTGCACCGTTTGAAAGACTTGCAGACGAAACGGTAATTCTGAAGCCTGTAGGTCTGCCCAAAACCTTTGGATTATCGGAAAGGCTGTACTGAGTTTTTGCCATACAAACAGGCATCTTATCAGCACCGAGCTTAATAAATTCATCAATGCTCTTTTTAGCGTCCTTTGTATAATCTACACCGTCGGCACCGTAAATTTTCTTAGCAATAGTTTCAATCTTATCATAGATAGGCATATCCGTATCATAAAGAAAACGGAAATTATTTTCTTTTTCACAGGCAGAAACGACCTTTTGAGCCAGCTCAACAGAACCTTCTCCGCCGTCTGCGAAGCATTTTGTAACGGCGAAATCAACGCCCTTTTCTTCACAAAACTGCTCAACAAACTCAATTTCCTTATCTGTATCGGCATAAAAATGATTGATTGCCACAACAACGGGAACACCGAATTTTTTAAGATTATCAATATGTGCACCGAGGTTTGCACTGCCTTTTTTCAGTGCATCCATATTCTCGGCAGTAAGCTCCGATTTTTCAACACCGCCGTTATATTTCATAGAACGGACTGTTGATACAAGAACGATACAAGAGGGCTTAATTCCTGCAAAACGGCACTTAATGTCAAGAAACTTCTCAGCACCCAAATCCGAGCCGAAGCCTGCTTCTGTAATGCAGTAATCCCCAAGTTTTAACGCTGTTTTAGTTGCTCTGACAGAGTTACAGCCGTGGGCAATATTAGCAAAAGGACCTCCGTGCATAATAGCAGGAGTGTTCTCCAAGGTCTGAACAAGATTAGGCTTGATGGCATCCTTTAAAAGAACGGTCATTGCACCGTTTGCTTTAATATCTCTGCAGTAAACTGGACTGCCGTCATATGTGTAGGCAACAAGAATATTTCCCAGTCTTTTCTTCAAGTCAAATATATCGGAGGCAAGGCAAAGCACTGCCATAACCTCGGAGGCAACGGTTATAACGAAATGGTCCTCTCTCGGAATACCGTTAAGCGGTCCGCCGAGAGAATTAATAATATTTCTCAAGGCTCTGTCATTCATATCAAGGCAACGCTTAATCTGCACTTTTCTCGGGTCAATATTAAGCTCATTGCCCTGCTGAATATGATTATCAAGCATAGCGCACATAAGGTTATTAGCGCTTGTGATAGCATGCATATCCCCGGTAAAATGTAAATTTATATCCTCCATAGGAACTACCTGAGAATATCCGCCCCCTGCGGCACCGCCCTTAATTCCGAACACTGGACCGAGAGACGGCTCACGAAGAGCAATAACGGCTTTTTTATCTATCTTAGCCATGGCTTCGCCCAAGCCAATTGTTACAGTAGTCTTTCCCTCGCCGGCAGGAGTAGGATTCACTGCCGTAACAAGAACTAACTTACCGTCCTTTTTATCCTTCAGTCTGTTATAAACACTGTCGGAAATCTTAGCCTTATAGTGACCGTAAGGCTCAAGCTCATCTTCAGAAATTCCGATTGAAGCTGCAATTTCCGTAATTTTTTTCATTTTTGCATTTTGTGCAATTTCAATATCAGATAACATATTAATACCTCTTATTCCGTTAAAATCCAGTACTATTTAATAATATTTAGTATAACATATATAAATAAATATTCCAACAGTTAATTTTAACATAATATACATAATTTTATTATTGACTTGAAAAGAAGAATATATTTTAATATAATATAGAGATGAATGAAAAGAAAAGGAGGTTTACTGTGAAAAAAGACAGAGTCGGATTTTTCGGCGGACTTGACTGGGTAACTCTGATAACCGCCCTGCTCGGCTCTTGCTATGGTCTTGCTCTTGTATACAGTGCCAGCTATTCAAGACTTGGTGAGGGAAGCGTCATCACAAGCGATGTCAGAAGTATGCTTGTTTCCGTCTTAGGCGGTATAATTATGGCCTTAATTGTATGCAACGTTGACTATGAAATAATTTCAAAGCTATGGCCTGTCATAGCAGCAGGCTGTATAGGATTAATGCTTATTACCCTGTTTTTCGGTAAAGCAGTAAACCCTGACAGACCCGACGCTAAATCCTGGCTTGATTTTAAGGTATTCACCTTTCAGACTTCAGAGCTTTTAAAGGTCGGTTTTATAATATCATTCTCATATCATCTTGATATGGTTAAGGACCATATTAACAGAATTAAAACTATTATTCTTCTTGTTATTCACGGAATGGTGCCTATTGTCCTCGTAGTTGCCACAGGTGACTCAGGTTCAGCGCTGATTTTCCTTTTAATGTTTATCGGAATGCTTTTCTTTGCAAAGGTACATATTGGATATTTCATAGCAGGAATATGTGCAATAATAGTCTGCTTTATCTCTGCTTGGAAGCTGAATATTATTAACGGTGTTCAGAGAGAAAGAATTACCGCCCTGTTTTATCCTGAGCAGTACGCAGACGTCCTTTATCAGCAGACAAACGGTAAAATCGCTATAGGAAGCGGCGGCTGGTTCGGTGAGGGATATCTAAACGGCAGTATGACCCAAAGCGGTCAGGTTCCTGTTAATGAGAACGATATGATTCTTACTGTTGCAGGTGAAGAACTCGGATATATCGGCGCTTTGGCTGTCATAGTTATTCTCACCGTTTTAATTCTGCGTGTGATGTTTACAGGACTTAAAGCAAGAGACAATGTAGGATATTTAATGTGCAGCGGCATTGCCGTTATGCTGTTTACCCAAATGCTGATAAATATAGGTATGGAGCTTTCGCTTCTGCCGTGTATAGGTATTACACTGCCCCTGTTTTCTTCGGGCGGCTCGTCGTCACTTTGTATTTATCTTGCACTCGGTATTGAAATGAGCGTTTACAGATTTTCAAAATCACAGCAAAAAGCATTGTTTTATACATAAATAAAAATCCCGAGACAATCTCGGGATTTTTATTTATGCCTTATTCAGAATTGCAAAATCTTTTGCATTTATGATATTATCATCGTTAAGCTCGAACAGAAAAGCCAGTTCTTCACAGTCCGTGCCATTATTAACATAATTTATGTCCCACATTCTGCGGAGATTATCGGCTTTATACGCAGCTGTATTATCTGAATCTGCATCTTTATAAGTAACCTTACCGTTTTTGATTGAAGTCAGCTTATAATTAAAGGATATTATAACAGGTATGTCATTTTCCTTCCCATACATAAAAATTGAGGTGTCTGCTGACGGCGTGTATAAGGTCAGCAAATCACAATCCTTAAAAGTATTAACTGCAAAGGAAATATTATCTTTTGTTGTTTTAACCAGTCTGAGATTCTCACAACCATAGAAAGCGTGATTGTCAATTTCCGTAAGAGTTCCAAGTTTTGCAGTTTCAAGAGAATGGCAGTTTTTGAATATACCTGTGTTTGCAATTGTTATATTTTGCATTTCGACATTTACTAAATTGGCACAATTATAAAATGCGTACATTCCGCAAACTTCAACACCTGGTGCAATTACCTCTTTTAAATTAGGGCAGTTTGCAAAAGCATATCTGTCTATTTGCTTTACAGTTTCAGGTAAAATTATTTTTTCAACAGTTTTATTACCTATAAAACACCAATCGCCGATTTCCTGAACTTCAATTCCGTTAATTGTTTCAGGAACTTCAATTACTTTTTCATCAATGAATTGACATCTGTCAATTTTATTATACTGCTGTGTTTTAGATGATTCTGTAAGTCTATATCCACATTCATTAGTATATGTGGGTGCAGAAAATTCCAATACTTTCTTTTCTTTTCCGGGGGCATATGCGGCTACAATCATTTTTCGCCAATCTGAAAGATGTATTGTTTCTCCTAAACTATATTCATACTGTTTCTTGCCGTTTATTTCCTTATACGGTATTTCAAGCAAATTCCCAAGATCAAGTTTATAAAAGATTCTTACATTTTTGTCTTTACTTAAAAAAGAAATATCAGAACAGCCTGTAGTTTCATTTTTAGTTATTGTATAATCTAAATCAACTTGTTCTAATTCTTTATCAAGCAATTTTTTTACACAACCATAAGCATCTGCTATGATTCTATCCTTATCTGATTGATTTACTTCATTAAATGAATACCCTGTATCAATAAATAACTGCTTTATTTCATCAACTGTAATATTAGGTTTTGCAGTAACAAGAAGCGCACATATTGAACTGATTACAGGTGCAGCTGCCGATGTACCGCTAAAATCAACTAAATTTCCATCAGTATCGTAACTGTTTAAATAAACTCCAGAGGAATATATATCTACACCATTGCCAAAGTTGCTGAAATTTGCTAATGTACCATTTGATGCAGTTGCACCAACAGTAATTGTATTTTCCAATACAGCAGGATAATCATATTCATCAATTTTTTTTGTATCATTACCTGCTGAGCAAACAATAGTCGTTCCTTGTGTTTCTGCATAATTAACAGCATCTATCATAGCTTCTGATTTTTTTCCTTGTTTAAATAGGAAACTGCAGTTAACGATTTTACAATTATCAGTTGTCGCCAAATAAATTGCAGAAATAGCATTTGATATAGATGAAGTTCCCGGACCATTAAAAATTTGATAGGAATATAATCTAATATTTTCAAGAGTATTTATTATAATAATTCCGGCAACTTGTGTTCCATGACCGTCACTATCATCGGCACTATTATCAAAATATGAATATTTCCCATCAAGTCTACTTCCTGTAATTTTTGTTTTTGCGATACCAGAATCAATAACGCCTATGCGTATTTCAGGCATTGCAAGGTTTTCTTGATTTAACAGTTTTATTGCATCGTCAATATTTTGATTAGTTGTACTCGGACAATTCGAAATAAAATCAAAATCATTTTCTACTTCTGTACTGCATAAAGCATTTTCAACTTCAGTATCATATTCAACATAATTTACACAAGTTAATGAATTGTAATAATCATACGCTTTACTTGCTGATCGAGAATTGGGGAATTGAAGGACATAAAGTCCTTCAATTCCAGTTGCAACATCAATAGCATTTAAGTAGTCAATATTCTTGTCTGTACTTACTATTAATCTGCTTGAAGTATCATACTCATCCATATTCATATCACTAAGCTCTTCAGCAAATTGGTATGCTTCTTTTTGTGCGATTTCATCAGTAGGAAATTCATAATTATCAGCAATCGCTAAAATACTGCATGGTATAATTATTAAAAGCGATAACAGGACAGACAAAAACTTTTTCATACCTATACCTTAAAATTAATACTTATTATGTACCTTTTCGGCGAAACATAGAAAGTCCTTTATTTCAACAACTGTGCCGTCATCAAGTACCGCCCTGCCTGTCATTCTTCCAAACACCTGGTGCTGGTCGGTTACAATCAGACCGAGAGCGCTTGTATAATCGCTCCTGTCAATTATCGGCACAAAATCCATTTCAAACCGTCCGTCTGAAGAAGTAAAGGTCCATGGGTCAGTATAATTTTCACTTATATTAAAAGTGACGTCGTCAATTTTATGAGCTTTTCCATCATAGAAAATTATATTTTCGCTGGCAGCTTTAGTATCTCCGAAGCCGTAGCCGATATTAAATCCGAAGCGGTGACCGTCAACATTTCCCGAGCCTGAACCCCAGTACCACACATTATCGTAAGTCCAAACTCCCCTGCCCCAATCAAGTCCGCCGAAATCGGTTTCAGGACAAAACTCATAAACCTTTCCGTCATATTCCACTTTACCTGACGCAGGCATACAGTTAATCTTCTGATTATAATAAAAGGCTTTTTCATCCTCTGCCCATGGTGTAGCAATAACCATAGTATCCTGCGGTTCATTTAGAAGAGTGATATTTGCCTTTAAACCTTTACCGCCGTTAAAATCAGGAAAATCACAGCGAAGAATTCTTTTATTCCCGCGGACAAGAAATTCAATGGCAAGCTTTCCGTTTTTCATTTTAACATCGCCTGTTTCAGAGGTTGAGGGCATATTCAGCTTACCCATAGGAAAAGCTCCCATACTGCCCTCGGTATGCTCTGCCGCAATATTAAAATCAAGGAAGCTCACACTTTCAAGCTCAAGATATCCTAAGTCCGAGACAGTAAAACAAACGGCAATATTATGCTTATTTGAAATTACAGAATAATAATCCCATTCTTTAATTCTTGTCTTACGCTTTTTTATATCATTTCTGTTATAAATCTGAACAAGGCTTCTGCTCCAGCCCGGCTCACGTAAAGAGCCGTCAGGGTTAAGAAGCGGTTTATTTTCAGTTACTTCATGGTTTCTCATAGCAAACCCTCCTTAATTACATTAATTTTAGCATGTTATATAAATTTTTTCAACATTATATTAATTTTTATTGTAATATTGCAATGATAAGTGTTATAGTATATTTGCGACAAAGGTCATAAGAAGGGAGTTTCGTTATGAACGAATATATTGAAAATGTTATTAAAACAGTAGAAAGAAGAGACAGCGCAAAGCCTGAGTACATACAGTGCGTTAAAGAGGTCTTCCGCTCTCTTGAAAAGGTAATTGAGGAGCATCCCGAGTATGTTGAGGATGATCTCCTTTCAAGAATGGCTGAGCCTGACAGGCTTATCACCTTCCGTATCGCATGGGTTGATGATGCAGGAAAAACTCAAATAAACAGAGGCTATCGTGTTCAATTCAATTCATCAATCGGTCCTTACAAGGGCGGTTTAAGATTTCATCCCAGCGTAAATTCATCAATTATGTATTTTCTCGGCTTTGAGCAGACTTTTAAGAATTCTTTAACAGGACTGCCTATGGGCGGAGCAAAAGGCGGCTCGGACTTTGACCCAAGGGGAAAAAGTAAGGCTGAGGTTATGAGATTTTGTCAGGCATTTATGACAGAGCTTTACAGACATATCGGTCCTAACGTGGATGTTCCTGCAGGAGATATAGGCGTAGGTTCAAGGGAAATCGGTTTTCTTTTCGGTCAATACAAGAGAATTTCCGATGCTTTTGAAAACGGTGTAATAACAGGTAAGGGACTTTCCTATGGCGGTTCGCTGATTAGACCCGAAGCAACAGGTTACGGTGCTGTTTACTACACATGTGAGGTATTTAAGCATCAGGGTGACGATATCAAAGGCAAAACCTTTGGCATTTCCGGCTTCGGTAATGTCGCCTGGGGCGCATGCAAAAAAATTGCGGAGCTTGGCGGTATTCCTGTTACAATTTCAGGCCCCGACGGCTATGTTTACGACAAGGATGGTATTGTAACAGAAGAAAAAATCAACTATCTTCTTGAAATGAGAGCATCGGGAAGAGACAGATGCGAAGACTATGCCGACAAATTCGGCGTTCCTTTCCACAAAGGTCAGAAGCCTTGGGGCATAAAGGTTGACGTTGCTATGCCCTGTGCTACGCAAAATGAAATCGGTATTTCGGAGGCAAAGCAAATTGCTACAAACGGCACGAAATATTATATAGAGGTTGCCAACATGCCGACAACAGAAGAGGCTCTTAACTTCCTTATGGACAGAAATGACATAATCGTTGCTCCTTCTAAAGCGGTCAATGCAGGCGGTGTCTGCGTTTCGGGTCTTGAAATGAGCCAGAACAGTCAGCGGCTTTCCTGGACTGCCGAAGAAGTTGACGAAAAGCTCCATAATGCTATGATTGCCATTCATACTAATTCGGTAAAAGCTGCCAAAAAATACGGACTTGGCTACAATCTTGTTGCAGGTGCAAATATTGCAGGCTTTGAAAAGGTAGCTCAGGCAATGATGGAACAGGGCATTTATTAATACAAATCAACAAAATTCAAACAGTAAAAAATCCGTCGGATAATTCCGGCGGATTTATTATATATATTTTATTTTACTTTAACACTCTTTGTCTTTGACCATGAGCCGTAAAGTTTTTCGTTGCTACCCTGGTTAACATAAGCGCGAACTCTTACATAATATGTCTTTTTGCTCTTAAGTTTTGTAAGTGTTTTGGATGTTTTGTTCCTGCCTTTTACGGTAACGGTTTTAGTTGTTTTCTTAGCGAATTTTTTTGATGTTGAATACTGAATTTCATAACCGCTTGCATCAGAAATATTATTTAACCATTTAACAGATGCACTCTTTTTCTTACTGCTTTTTAATGATTTTACAGTAACTTTCGGCTTGCTAAGTCCTGAAATTGTATAAGCAAAAGAGTTAGATACTGCTGGATTTGAATTAAGAGTAATGGTTATTTCATAGTTGCCGTTCTTTTTAGGATAAATTCTGCCGTCCTTATACTTTGCTACACTTGGCTTACTGCTCTTGTATGTAACCTGATCATTGCTGATTTTAACAAAACTTGTTGCGCAGCCGTTGTTGAAATATGCAATTGTACTGCAAACGTAGCAAGGATATTTGGTATCAATATCATCCTGATAACGCAGGGTAATGTTATTTGTCAGAGTATACACACTTGCTCTTGTATTAACATCGGTAAAATTCTGATATCCTGCTGTTGCAGGTGCATATGAGAATACAACATACATTGTTGTAACTCCTCCTGCTGTAAAGAATCCTACACCGACACTCTGTGCATACTGATTAAACTGAGCAATTGCATCGTATGAAAGGGCACTTGCCAAAACATCAGCAGTAGGAGCAGCTGAAAAACGGTAAAGCAAAGTTGAAGTCATTGTAGGGAAATAAGCGGAAACAGCATCACCGCTTGGAAGATAAACATCTTCATAATCATAAGACACAATTATATCTTTTGCTCTCTGCTTAGCCTGTTCTGTAAGAGTTGCATCAAGTGCAAGCTGATTCATTCCGTTTTGTGCACGTGCAGTGTTTATTGCATAAACCGCATCGTCGATACAGGAGTTATTCTCAATACCGTCAAAAGTGATGGTCGCACACTGACTCGGTTCTGCGGCAAATACTGTTGTACTGAAGCCTGCACAGGTTACTGCCATAACAAATGCAAGAAACAGGGATAATACTTTTGTGTATTTTTTCATAAATAATCCTTCTTTCTGACTGAACACAGTCATTTTATAACTAAACTATATCAAATATAAAAATACTTGTCAATATATAAAAATTATCAACTGTATATATTACTTTGCCTTTGTTTCACAATAAAGACAGCGGTATGTTCCCGAATCATCGGCAAGTGTAAATATATGGTCAATATCCTCATTATTGCAGATACATCTTGGGTTAGAACATTTTATAACATTTATAAGTGTTTTCGGTAAAGACAGATTTTTCTTTTCCACCGATTTACCGTTTTTAATAATGTTGACTGTAATGTTCTTATCAATATAGCAGAGAACATCCAAATTAATATCAATAAGGTCATTGATTTTAATAATATCCTTTGCTCCCATTTTTCCGCTTCGTGCATTCTGAATTATAGCAACCTGACAGGAGAGTTTTTCAAGATGAAGGGTATTATAAACCGTCATTCCCCTGCCTGCCGTAATGTGGTCAAAAACAATACCGTTTTCTATCTCGTCAATCTTCATTAAAGAGCGCCTCCCCATTCAAGCAGAGTTTTGATAAGTGCCATTCTTATATATTTGCCGTTTAAAGCCTGAACAAAATATTTTGCCCTTGGGTCGTCATCAACTTCTGTGGCAATTTCATTCACTCTCGGAAGAGGATGCATAATTGTTAAATCGGACTTTGCTGTTTTCAGTTTATCAAGGTCAAGTATGAAAGCGTCTTTATGCTTTAAATAATCATCCTCAGAGAAGAAACGTTCACGCTGAATCCTTGTCATATAAAGAATGTCAAGCTGACTCATTGCCTCTTCCATTGTTTCAACTTCAGTATACTCGTGACCGCTTTTATCAAGAATATCTGTTTTGATATATTCTGGAACTGCCAGCTCTTTCGGTGAAATAAGAATGAACCTTACGTTATTATATCTGCACATTGCCTTAATCAGTGAATGAACAGTTCTGCCGAATTTCAAGTCCCCGCAGAGACCGATAGTAAGATTTTCAAATGTACCCTTTTCACGGTAAATTGTAAGAAGATCGGTAAGTGTCTGGGTCGGATGAGAATGACCTCCGTCACCTGCATTAATAATAGGTACACCGCTTTTAAAGCTGGCAACCCTAGGCGCTCCCTCTAAAGGATGACGCATTGCAATAATATCAGCATAGCAGGATACCATTCTTACTGTATCCTCTACACTCTCACCCTTAGACGCTGATGACGAGGCTGCCTCTGAAAATCCGATAACGTTTCCTCCGAGCTCCATCATTGCGGCTTCAAAGGAAAGTCTTGTCCTCGTTGACGGTTCAAAAAACAGTGTGGCAAGTTTTTTTCCGTCACATATATGCGCATATTTTTCTTTGTTATCAATGATATCCATTGCAACAGCAATCATATCATCAATTTCATTAAGTGAAAGGTCTGTTGTATCAAGCAAATGTCGCATTTTAAGATTCCTTTCTTTAAGCCTTTGCTCCGTTAATTTCAAGATACTTCTTTATACGTTCAACATTTTCTGCGTTCTTCTCATCCTCTTCAAGATATTCAATAATATCATAAACATCAACAACCGAATAAACAGGAAAACCGTATTCGTCACTGACCTCTGCCATAGCGGATTTTTCGGTTTTGCCCTTTTCTTTTCTGTCAACCATAACGAAAACCGCAGAAACCTTTGTGCCCTCTAACTTTGAAAGAATTGACATACTTTCTCTGATAGCTGTTCCTGCTGTTATAACGTCCTCAACAATAACAATTTCTTCATTTTCCATAGGAGTATATCCAACGAAAACACCGCCTTCGCCGTGATCCTTTTCCTCTTTTCTGTTAAAGAAAAACGGTACGTCAAGTCCCTGCTTCGCAAGGGCAACTGCCACCGAAACGGCAATAGGTATACCTTTATAAGCAGGTCCGTAAAGGACAGCTTTCTTTTTTCCCAGCTTTTCAAAATAAGCCTTTGCGTAAAATTCTCCTAATTTCTGAATCTGCTCCCCTGTTTTGATATCTCCTGCGTTAATAAAATAAGGAATTTTTCTTCCGCTTTTGGCAGTAAAATCGCCGAATTTCAAAACACCCGCATCTTCTAAAAACTTAATAAATTCTCTTTTATAGCTTTCCATAATTTCTCCTTAACCTACAAATTCTTTAACACATCTTCTGTATGCTACCACAGGATCGTCAGCCGCTGTAATCGGTCTGCCCACAACAATATAATCCGAGCCTATCTCCTTGGCTTTAGCAGGAGTTGTAACTCTTACCTGGTCGCCGATATCACCGTCGGCAAAACGTACTCCGGGAGTTACCGTCATAAAACCGACACCGCAGTTTTCCTTAACCATGCCTGCCTCAAGAGGAGAGCAGACAACGCCGTCAAGTCCTGCTTCTTTAGCATTTTGGGCATATTTAACTATTGTATCATTAATTGAAGCGTTAATGAGAAGCTCATTTTGCATTCTTTCCTCACTTGTGGAGGTAAGCTGAGTTACTGCAATAAGAAGCGGTCTTGTACCGTCCTCTCTTGTAAGTCCTTCAACAGCCGCTTTCATCATATCAACAGTTCCTGCTGCATGAAGATTTGTCATATCAACATCAAGTTTAGAAAGAACCGCCATTGATTTTTTTACTGTATTCGGAATATCGTGCAATTTCAGGTCAAGAAAAATCTTATGACCTCTTTTCTTTATTTCTCTTACAATTGAAGGACCTTCAGCATAGAAAAGCTCCATACCGATTTTAACAAACGGTTTTTCATCCGTGAACCTGTCAAGAAAAGCAAATGTTGCCTCTGCAGATGAAAAATCGCAGGCAATAATAACGTCTTTACCCATTAATCAATCACTCCTATTATATCACTTAATTTATCTATACCGAGCTTTTCACAAACATCAGGAAGAGACTCGATTATATCCTTACAAACATAGGGGTTAACAAGGTTTGCCGCACCTATCTGAACGGCAGTTGCACCTGCCATCATCATTTCAATAACATTTTCCGCACTTGAAACACCGCCGCATCCCATTACGGGAATATTGCAGGCTTTGGCAACCTGATATACCATCCTCACGGCAACAGGGAAAACTGCGTCACCGCTGAAACCGCCCATTTTATTTGCAATAACAGGTTGTCTGCGCTTAATATCAATTCTCATACCGAGCAATGTGTTTATAAGGCAGATACCGTCAGCCCCTGCTTCTTCACAGGCTTTTGCTATAGAAACTATATCGGTAACGTTTGGCGAAAGTTTAATAAACACGGGCTTTGCTGTAACTGATTTTACAGCCTTTGTTACCTCTGCGGCACATTCGGGAGAAGTACCGAAGCTCATTCCTCCGCCATGTACATTAGGGCAGGATACATTTACTTCAAGAATACCGACCTGCTCCTCTTTATCAAGCAGACTGCAGGTATAGGCATAATCATCAACAGAAAAGCCCGAAACATTTGCGATAACCTTTTTATGAAAATACTCCTTCATTTCAGGCAGTTCGTGCTCAATTACATGATGCACTCCGGGATTTTGCAGTCCTACTGCATTAATCATACCGGAAGTACATTCTGCAATTCTCGGCGTAGGATTGCCGAATCTGGCATCTTTTGTTGTTCCCTTAAATGAGAACGAGCCTAAAATGTTTATATCGTAAAAATCTTTAAACTCTTTGCCGAAGCCAAAAGTACCTGATGCAGGAACTATGGGATTATCCATTTCCATACCTGCAAGACAGACAGATAAATCTACCATATAATTTCCTCCTTTACGAGAACAGGACCGTCCTTGCATATTCTTTTATTGCCGTACTTTGTTTTACAGGAACAGCCCATACACGCTCCGAAACCGCATCCCATTCTTTCCTCAAAAGAAAACTGCCCTGAGGTTTTTGTCTTTTCATAAACAGCTTTGAACATCGGAAGAGGTCCGCAGGTGTAAAAATAATCGTAATCATCAATAAATGCGTCCGTTACAAAGCCTTTGATTCCGTAGGAGCCATCGGCAGTCGTAATATAAACATCTGCTCCGAGGTCTTTAAACTCCTGCTCAAAGAAAATTTCCTCTTTAGTATTAAAGCCCAGAATAACAGTTACATTCTGTCCGTTTTCAATCAGCTTCTTTGCAAGCATATACATCGGCGGAACACCGACACCGCCGCCGATAAGCATAGGCTTTCTTGACTTTGAAATATCATAACCGTTGCCAAGCCCTGTAAGAACATCAAGATTCTCACCAGTCTGCATAGCTGACATTTCTTCAGTGCCTGCACCGACAACCTTATAGATAATGGTTATTGTTCTGTCATCACAATCACAAACCGAAATAGGACGGCGAAGATATTTACCGGAAATCTTTATGTTTACAAACTGTCCGGGAGAAGTAATATACTGTGTATCACCCTCAAGTATCATTTTATAAACATCTTTTGCTATTTTTTCATTTGATATAATTTTATAAATATTTTCTTTATACATATTTTTACCTTATTCAGCATCTATAGTTGATACACCTAAAGTAATTTCTTCAAGAACATCAAGAAGAACTTTAACCGTATCAAGAGAAGTAAACATTGTTACATTGTTTTCAACGGCTGCACGTCTGATTTCAGAGCCATCGGAATGAGAGTCGCCTGCATTGATATCTATAGTGTTAATTACATATGCAATATGTCCCTGTCTTAAAGCGTGGAGAATTTCATCGCTTTCATCAAGCGTCAGCTTATGTCGTACTCTTGTACGTATTCCGTGTTCTTTAAGATATTTTGCAGTGCCCTCTGTTGCTTCAATATTAAAGCCCAGGTCATAAAATCTCTTTATAAGGGGTAAAGCTGACGGCTTATCCTGGTCTGCAATTGTTACCAGGACTGTTCCGTAGTTTGCCACGTTCAGACCCGACGCCTGAATTGCTTTATACAGTGCTCTTGTCAAAGATCTGTCATAACCGATTGCCTCACCAGTTGACTTCATTTCAGGTGAAAGATAGGTATCCATTCCCTTAAGCTTTGAGAAAGAGAAGGCAGGAGCTTTGACATACCAGCGTTTCTTTTCAGCAGGATAAATTTCATTTATTCCCTGCTCTTTAAGAGAATGACCGAGGATAACCTGTGTGGCAATATGTGCCATAGGCACAGATGTTGCTTTTGAAAGGAAGGGAACTGTTCTTGACGACCTGGGATTAACCTCAATAACATAAACATCGTCGTTTTCATCAGCAATAAACTGAATATTATAAAGTCCTATAATACCGATTGCTTTTCCAAGTCTTACAGTATAATCAATAATTTTATCCTTAACCTGCTGTGAGGCAGTAAATGTCGGGTAAATTGAAATTGAGTCACCTGAGTGAACACCCGTTCTTTCAACATGTTCCATTATACCCGGAATAAATACGTCGCTTCCGTCACAGATTGCATCTACCTCGAGCTCTCTGCCCATGATATACTTATCAACAAGAACAGGCTGTTCTGTATTAATCTCAACAGCAGTCTGGAGATAATGGCGGAGCGACTCCTCATTAGCTACAATCTGCATTGCTCTGCCGCCAAGTACAAATGACGGTCTTACAAGAACAGGATATCCGATATCAGCAGCAACTCTTACGCCCTCTTCAATATCAGTAACTGCAAGTCCTTTAGGCTGAGGAATACCAAGCTCTTCCATAACCTTTTCAAAGCTGTCTCTGTTTTCCGCTCTGTCGATAGCCTCAACATCTGTACCGATAATCGTCACTCCGAGAGCATCAAGGGGCGGTGCAAGGTTAATTGCAGTCTGTCCGCCCAGGGATACGACTATTCCCTCCGGATTTTCAAGACATATTACATTCATTACATCTTCAACGGTAAGAGGCTCAAAATAGAGCTTGTCCGAAGTTGTATAGTCAGTTGACACTGTTTCGGGGTTGTTATTAATAATAATTGCTTCATAGCCTGCGTCTCTGATAGACCATATAGCATGAACGGTTGAATAGTCAAATTCTACACCCTGTCCGATACGGATAGGACCTGAGCCTAAAACAACTATTTTCTTTCTGTCTGAAACTATGGACTCATTTTCCTCCTCGTAGGTTGAGTAGAAATACGGTACATATGAATCAAATTCGGATGCACAGGTATCTATCATTTTATAAACAGGAAAAATATTGTTTTCCTTACGAAGTCTGAAAACATCAGCCTCGCTCATATTCCAGAGAACTCCGATAAACTTATCGGAATATCCCATTTTCTTTGCATCCCTCAATGCTTCAAGGTCGCCTGTTTTCTGAGCAAAGGGTATTTCAAAATCGACAATGTTCTTAATTTTCTCGAGGAAGAACATATCAATTTTAGTTGCATTATAAATTCTTATAAGGTCGCAGTTAAGTCTTATAAGCTGTGCAATGGCAAACAGTCTGTCATCAGTTCCGTCCTTGATATATTTAAGAAGCTCGTCCTCTGTGTATTTGTCAAACTTTTTACTGTAAATATGGCAGACTCCTGTTTCAAGGGAACGAATTGCTTTAAGCAGACTTTCCTCCATGGTTCTGCCGATTGCCATAACTTCGCCTGTCGCTTTCATCTGCGTGTTAAGGGTATTATTGGCATCAGCGAATTTATCAAACGGGAAACGGGCAATCTTTGTTACTACATAGTCAAGAGTAGGCTCAAAGGATGCAGGAGTATTTGCAATCGGGATTTCATCAAGATGCATACCTACGGAAATTTTTGCGGATACTCTCGCAATAGGATATCCCGACGCCTTGGAAGCGAGTGCAGATGAACGGGAAACTCTTGGGTTTACCTCAATAAGATAATATCGGAAAGAATGAGGGTCAAGAGCAAACTGAACATTGCAGCCGCCTTCAATTTTAAGCTCTCTTATTATTTTCAGCGCTGAATCACGGAGCATATGATACTCTTTATTTGTCAAAGTCTGTGACGGTGCAACAACAACAGAGTCACCTGTGTGAACACCTACAGGGTCAATATTCTCCATATTACAAATAGTAATTGCCGTGTCGTTAGCGTCACGCATTACCTCATATTCAATTTCCTTATAACCCTTAATGCTTTTTTCAACAAGAACCTGATGAACAGGAGAAAGAGCAAGAGCATTTTTCATCATCAGCATAAACTCTTCCTCATCGTCTGCAAAGCCGCCGCCTGTACCTCCCAGTGTAAAGGCAGGACGAAGCACTACAGGGAATCCGATTCTTTTTGCGGCTTCAAGACCTTCCTCAAGGCTTTCTGCGATTTCGGACGGTAAAACAGGCTCTCCGAGACTTTCACAAAGCTCCTTGAAAAGCTCCCTGTCTTCTGCTCTCTCAATTGCTTCAAATTTCGTACCGAGAATTTCTACATCACATTCTTTGAGCACGCCTTTTTTTGCAAGCTGAACAGCAAGGTTAAGTCCAGTCTGACCTCCAAGTGACGGAAGAATTGCATCAGGTCTTTCATGACGGATAATTCTTGCAACATATTCAAGAGTAAGAGGCTCCATATAAACCTTATCCGCAATGTCTGTATCTGTCATAATAGTTGCAGGGTTAGAGTTGATAAGCACAACCTCATAGCCTTCTTCACGAAGAGCAAGACAAGCCTGCGTACCAGAATAGTCAAATTCGGCAGCCTGTCCTATTACAATAGGACCTGATCCGATAACAAGTATTTTATGTATATCAGTTCTTTTAGGCATTATGCTCAGCCTCCTTTTCCATAAGTGCTATAAATTCATCAAACAAATATGCACTGTCCTGAGGACCCGGTGCACTTTCGGGATGATACTGAACCGAAAACAGCTTATTTTCTTCGGACTTTACACCCTCGGCAGTATCATCAAGAAGATTTTTATGTGTCAGAGTAAGAGGAGTACCCTCAAGCGATTTAACATCAACTGCATAGGAATGGTTCTGAGAGGTAATTTCAATCTTTCCCGTATCAAGATTCATTACAGGATGATTTCCTCCTCTGTGACCGAATTTCATTTTAAATGTCTTGGCGCCCAAAGCAAGTGATATCATCTGATGACCGAGGCAAATTCCGAATATGGGAAGCTGTCCTTTAAGCTCTTTTACAACATTTATAACTGTCTTAACATCCTCGGGATTTCCCGGTCCGTTTGAAAGAAACAGTCCGTCGGGCTTCACTTTAAGTATTTCGTCAGCAGTTATATTGTAAGGAACAACAATTACATTGCATCCCTTTTCATTAAGTTTTCTGATAATATTATGCTTAATTCCGCAGTCTATGGCAACAACGTCATATTTATGATTCGGAGTTCTTGAATACCAGCGTTTTTTACAGCTTACTCTTGAAACCATATCTGTTGGAATAACATATTCTTTAACCTTTTTAAGTGCTTCTTCATAGGGCACATCTGCATTGCAGATTATAACCTTCTGAGAGCCTTCATCACGGATAATCCTTGTAATCATTCTTGTATCAACTCCGCTGATACCGGGAATGTCATATTCATCAAGAACTTCCGAAAGCGTTTTTGTATATCTGAAATTTGACGGCAGATCGTTATATTCTCTTACAATAAGTCCGCCCATTGTAGGAACTTTTGTTTCATAGTCCTCATCCGTCATACCGTAGTTACCGATAAGAGGATATGTCATACACACCATTTGGTCTGTATAGCTGGGGTCAGATACGATTTCCTGATAGCCTACCATTGAAGTGTTGAAAACAATTTCATTTATTGCTTCCTTGTCAGCACCGAAACCGTAGCCGTAAAATTCCTTGCCGTTTTCAAGAACAATTTTCCTGTTATATGGCTTCATAAACAATCTCTCCTTTACATACAGTTAAAAGGCATTCGCCTTGTAATTTCCAGTCTTTAAACGGTGTTGCCCTGCCCATTGTAACAAATTTTTCAGGGTCAACAACCCATTCCCTGTCAGCATCCATTAGAGCTAAATCGGCGGTTTCTCCCTCGGCAATCCTGCCTGAGCCAAAGCCAAAAATTTCTCTCGGTCTGACAGACATCATTTCAATAAGTTTTTCAAGGGTAATAACTCCCTTTTTAACAAGTTTTGTATTAAGGACACCGAAAGCGGTTTCAAGTCCGACTACACCCATTGCTGATTTTTCAAGTCCCTTCGACTTTTCTTCAGCAGAATGAGGTGCATGATCCGTTGCTATTATGTCAACCGTTCCGTCAATAACGCCCTCAATAAGCGCTTCCATATCTTCCTTTGCTCTGAGAGGAGGGTTCATTTTAAATCTGCCATCCTCCTGCAAATCATTATCGCACATTGTCAGATAATGAGGTCCCGTCTCGCAGGTGACATTTACTCCCCTTGCTTTTGCTTTTCTGATAATATCAACACTTTCTTTAGTGGAGATATGGCAGACATGATACCGGCAGCCTGTCTCTTCGGCGAGACGGCAGTCTCTTTCAATCTGCTGCCACTCACTTTCCGAGCATATTCCTCTGTGACCGTGAGACTTACAGTATCCGCCGTCATGAATATATCCGCCGTTAAGCAAATCATTCACTTCGCAGTGAGCAGATATGATTTTTCCCAGCTTTGCACACTCTGTCATAGCCTGCCGCATCAGCTCTTCGCTCTGAACTCCCGAGCCGTCATCCGAAAATCCTGCAACACTATCTGCAATTGAGGTAAAATCAACAAGCTCTCCTGCACCAGTTCTGCCTTTGGTTATAGCTCCGAAAGGCACAATATCTATAACAGAATCTCTTTCAATAATATCAATCTGGGCTTTAAGTCCCTCCGGGCAGTCAGGAACGGGATTAAGATTAGGCATTGTACAAAGAAGCGTATATCCTGCCTTTGCACCTGCACGACTTCCTGTCTTAATTGTCTCCTTATAAGAAAAACCGGGCTCCCTGAGATGTGTATGAACATCTGCGAAACCCGGAATTAAAAAATACTTATCCAAAGCATCAATCACTTTATCGGCACCATTAGAAGAAATGGCGATACCAAGGGACTTGATTTTCCCGTTCTGAACAAGAACATCTGACTTTTTAAATACACCGTCAATATATGCCAACGCATTCTTTATAAGCAAAGTCATAAATCACATTCCTTTCTTTATCCAACATATTATATTATATTTCACCCATATAAGTCAACAACAAAATATTAATAAAAGGTATTTACATTGATGCGGATTTATAATATAATACAACTGATTTTTTCAAAAGCAGGAGACTTTAGCAGAAGAAAGTCTCATTTTTTATTTTTCAGAAAAAGGTGAACAGAATGGAGTTTGTAACAGGTGCGGGAGCAACAAACGTAGATTTGCTTTATCAGGGATTTGACAGACTTGCCGACATAGGAGAAGAGCTTTACTGCAAAGACTTTTCTCTGCAGCTCGGAGGCGGTGTTCCGGCAACGCTTATCAATTTAGGCAGACTTGGAATAAATGCAAAAATCGCCACAGAGCTCGGAAACGACATATTTTCAAATTTCGCAAAGGAAAAATTTGAAGAAAATTCGGTCTCCCCTGTCAATCTTTACAGCGGTGATAAAATACCTCTCAATATTACCTCGGCAATAATTCTGCCAACAGACAGAACCTTTTATTCATACGGCAAAGGTTCTATTGAACCTGATGATAAAGCCTGTGAAATTTTTTACAATATGGCAAAGGGCGCTAAGGTCTGCATTATGCAGCCAAGCAGTTTTATAGACGTTTATAAAAAGCTAAAGTCTGAAGGAACAATTATGGTTCTTGATACAGGCTGGGATGATGAGCTTTCCTTTAACAAATATGGAAAATATCTTGAAATTGCCGATTACTACACCCCTAACAGAAAAGAGGCAATGAAGATTACAGGCAAATCAACTCCTGAGGACGCCGCTTACGAGCTGAAGAAATATTTTGACAAGGTTGTCGTAAAGGTTGACGCTGACGGCTGTATCGGCATTGACGGAGGAGATTGTTTCTTTGTAAAAAGCATTGATGAATTTAAAAATGTTGATTCAACAGGTGCAGGAGATGCCTTTCTTGCAGGCTTTATTTACGGTTTATTCTACGAAAAAAGCCTTAAAGAATGTATAGAATTAGGAAATATTACAGGCGGAAAGGCTGTTACTGCCACAGGAGCTCTGTCAGCCTACGTAAGTGAAAAGGAACTGCTTGAATACAAAGAAAAAATATACGGATAAAAGTATTGCACCGTTTAATACGGTGCATATTTTTTGGTTTTCAAACACGACACTTTTTTATTCAATATGTCGCATTTATAAAATCATAATATGTTATAATTTTTTCGAGGTGATGTAATATGAATACTTTTGTAAAAAAAGCAATATGTCTTTCTCTGTGTGCAGTATTTGTTTTTACACTTTCTGCCTGCGGCGGAAAAGATAATTCTTCGGTTATCAATAATATCTTCACGGATATGAATAAAATATCCTACAGTGAAAAATATACAGAGCTTTCCGAGAAAAAGAAAAACAAAACAGACAGCTGGAGACAGGGTATGGTATCGGGAAACGGTATGCAGGGCTTCGTTGAAAGCGGTTCTCCTTATTCAGATACATTTATTTTTCAGAATATGCACTTCATTATGCCTAATGAAAATGTACGATATTGCCCGGAAACATTCGACGAGCTTGAAACAGTTAAGCAGTCTATTGTAAACGGTAAGGATATTACGGATAATGCAAGCTATGACGATGTTTACCGTTATCATCCCGGCGGACAGCTGAGAATCAACCTTGAAGGCAAGGGTAAATCCGACTATGTAAGATACACGGACTATGAAACCTCACAGGTAGGCGTTCAATATAAGAATAATGACGGTGTCTGGTACAGAAAATCTTTTACTTCTATGACCGACAACGCTGTCATAACTCAAATCAGCTCTTCCAATGAAGGCGCAAAAATCAACGCTTCACTGTCATTTGATGATATTTCCACTCTTGCTAATTTCGGTGACAGTGATGAAGTAAATCTGAAATATAAAAAACTTTCGGGAGAAAACGGAGAATACCTTTCCTTAGTTGCTCATTATCCCGATTACAAAAACAGTGAGCTTAAAGACGGAGGCTTTGCAACTCTGACTTATATTGTTACGTCAGGAGGTACAAAAGAAAGTGTTGTCCTTGATAAAAATACAAAGGAAACGCAATTCAGCGGTGAAAACAACGGTATCAAAATTACCGATGCAGACGCAGTTTATCTTATAACAATCTCCGACCGTACATACAATATGGGCAGGTATGATGAATTTGAAAATCAAGAAAACTTTGCTCTTACGGATAGTCTTTTAAGCAAGACAAAGGCTGTCGCAGATAAATACAAAACGAACAACGCCTTTGATTACGAAAAGGCTCTTGAAAATCACCTTGCGGTCTACAAGCCGCAGTTTGATTCGGTTACTCTGACACTTGACAGCAGTACAGACTCCAACGAAAAGCTGCTGAAAAGTCAAAAGGGTGACGACAGCATCAATTCCGCACTTGCGCAAAGAACATATTATGCAGGAAGATACGCATATCTCTGCTGCAGCGGATACTCGACAAGCCGTTTATACGGAATGTGGACAGGTGAATGGAATACTGGCTGGGGCAGTAAATATACAATGGATGCAAATGTAAATTTACAGACCTCGTCAATGAATACATCAAATATAGCATCCTCTCCCATAGGATATACATATTTCATATTGCGTCAACTGCCTGACTGGGAAGAAAACGCCTATGCAACCCACGGCTTTAAAGATGCAATACAGGCGCCTGTAAATACCGACGGTGACAAGGCTGTAATTACCGAAACCTGTTATCCTTATCCTTTCAGATATTGGAATGCAGGAACATCATGGATGATTCAGCCGCTTTTTGAAACACTGCAATGCTACGGAAACATTAAAATCCCGTTAAGTGATGAATTTGACCTGAACAAATTAAAGTCCGTTTTGTCCGTTTCGGAAAAGGATTTAACAGATAAACAGATTAAAGCAATTACAGACAGAGGATATCTGAGGCTTCAGGAGGATATTTTACTGCCATTACTCACCAAAAGCGTTAATTACTGGCATCAGCTTCTCTCCACCGAATACTATACGGATAATGAGGGTGTCATTCATTATGAAAAAGGCAAAACACAGCTGAAAGACGGCGAAACCTACTGCATACTTCCGAGCTATTCTCCGGAAAACAATCCTTCAAATTATCCGAGCCCGTCAGATGCAAACTGTGCAATAGATATTGCCGCCTGCAGGGACAACATCAATATGCTTATTGATGTTACAAAGAAAATTACCCCCGATGCCGACACCTCAAATTTAGAAAGTCTTATTGATAATCTTCCGCCGTATCTCTATGACGAATCGGGAGCGCTTAAAGAATGGGCAACTACCTCTTTTGAAGAAAACAACGAACACAGGCATTTAAGCCATTTATACTGCGTATGGCCGTTATTTGAGACACAAAATAACGAAGAGCTCACCGCCGCCTGTGAGCAGGCTATTGACAACCGTGAAAGTGAAAACGAAGCAAGTCACGCGCTTGTTCACCGTTCACTTATTGCGGCGAGACTTAAAGACAGAGAAAGCCTTACAAGTGCTTTAACCAAACTTATGAATCACAAGATAAGATATGATTCCCTTATGACAAACCACGACTATGACCGGGGAAGCTGTTACTGCACCGACTTTGCAATAGGATATCTCGGCATCATTAACGAAAGTCTCGTATATTCCAACAACAGTGAAATTGAACTTCTGCCTGCACTTTTGAAAACAGGATTTAACAAAGGAGAAATTACAGGAATTAAAGCTAGAACAAGGGCAACAGTTGAAAAACTTGAATGGGATATCGAAGCGGGAACGGCAACAGCAGTAATCAGTTCGGATATCGACCAAACTATCACCGTATCCTGCGGACTGTCTGACGAAAAACAGGAATTAAACTTCAAAGCAAATGAAGAAAAAACGGTAACTTTCAAAATCAAAAATGCTTAACCTTTATAGAACAAAGCAATCCGTTAAATGAATAAGCAAAGCCATAACGAAGTTTTGAATTAAGTAAAAACTTCGTTATGGCTTTTAAACTAACTATAATTGTTAAATATTTATTTTTTTGTAATTGTCACCTTAGCTGTGTAATTTCCGTAGATCCAGCAATCTTTTGAATTTTCAACAGAAGTAGTTAAGGTATAGTCGTCAGAGCCTGTACTGATATTATTTTCATAAGCGGACAAGTCAACAACAAGTCCTACTCCTAAATTATCAGCATTAAGTGCATTCTTTTTCCCTATAACTCTTACGGAATTACTGCTGATGGAATTAACAACTGCATCATAGCCTTCAGGAATATTTGTTACCGTAACTGATGATTTATCAATACTTACATTTTTCTGCTCAAAATCCAAAGGCACTCTTACATTAACTGTTATCTCGTTTATATCCTCCAGAATAACCATACTTTCAAAATTTGAAACGTCAAACTTAAAAGTATTAAGCCCCGGTTTAAGCTGTGAAAAATCAATATTTCCTATATTTGCTTCTTTAATATCGGCATCTTCAAGAACACCTGCATTAACAGTATCATTACTGTAAGTAATTACAAAATCGGAAATATCAACCGACTCGGGTTTATTTGTAAATGACATTGTTACATTAAGAGACATTTTCTTAAGAACCGGGATAGTTAAGGATAAATTATTACTTCCCGTATTTACAGACACGTAATCAACAGCAGACCCATTGCTGTCAACAGGAGTGACAGACAAATCTATTGACTGAGTGCTTTTAATTTTTTCATCAATGCTCACTGTTGTAACAAGTTTTTTAACCTGGGAAACATAGGA
The DNA here is from genome assembly GCA_964535085.1 of uncultured Bacteroides sp. Classification (GTDB taxonomy): domain Bacteria; phylum Bacillota; class Clostridia; order Oscillospirales; family Acutalibacteraceae; genus Eubacterium_R. Next base: position 40,967 of record CAZHSE010000005.1, on the reverse strand, counting down.
TTTAGGTCCTGTTACAACGGCAGTATTTTCGCTTAAAAGCGGCTCACCCATAATATATCCTTCGGCAATAAAATCCTCGTTATCATAGCTGACATTTATATCCATAGTTTTTTGACTCTCAACGTCAAAATAAGCCTTATAGACCGTCGGATAGTAGCTTTCAATATTAAAATCGGCATTTTCGCCTTCAGCCGCTACTTTTACCGGAACTTCAAAATTACCCTTCGTTGTGACTGTATTAGTCTGCAAAACCACATTTAAGTCATCGGCTGTTATATCCTTTGCAAGATATTTTTTACAGCTTACGGTAACATCCACATCAAAGGTTTCATCTCCGTAACATTTCAGTCCCAGATGCTCTGCAGCAGAATCACTGAAATCCACATTAACAGGCACTGTAATTGTTTTTGTCGTCTCAGGAGACAGATTCATTGATGCGGCAATCCACACTACAATCGCTGCAAGAATTGAAAAAATTATAAGATACTTGTCGTTATAAATTAATTTTCGAAGCGAAAACTTACTTTTTTTATCTTTTTTATTTTCATTTTTTTCAGGCATTATTTTTTAATCCTCCTTACAAGTTTAGTGATAATCTTGTCGTCATCAGAGGTGCCTGTAGGTAAAAACTCTGTTGTCAGTATATCTCTCAAATCACCATAGGAAATATTGCGCTGAAGCACTCCTCCCCTGGCAACGGAAATTCCGCCTGTTTCCTCGCTCACAATTACAATAACGGCGTCACTTTCTTCAGAAAGTCCTATTGCCGCTCTGTGCCTTGTTCCGAGAGAAGCAGAAACCGTTTTCTTCGTAAGAGGAAGAATACAGCCGGCAGCACATATTTTTCCGTCACGGACAACCATTGCTCCGTCGTGAAGCGGAGATTTCGGATAGAAAATATTTTCTACAAGCTGGCTTGAAATTCTGGCGTCAATTACCGTACCCGAAGAAATAACATTTCCAAGAAGAGTGTCATTTTCAAAACAAATGAGCGCTCCGACTTTTTTATCACTCATATTGGCGCAGGATTTACATACTGCCTCAATACCCTCCGTAAGCTCTGCGATATCAACAGCTACTCCGGGGTGAATAATTGATTTAAGGCTCTTGCTTGTTGTTCCGTGACCGACCTGTTCGAGAATACTTCTTATCTCAGGTCCGAAAATAACTACAAGAATAATCAGAATGTTAGAGAAAATCGCCTTAAAAATATACCCCGACGCTTCCATTCCCAGAAGATTTACAACTCCGTAAACAATCAATATAAAAATAATACCTTTAGCAAGCTGCATTGCCCTTGTTTCTCTTATAATACGGACACAGATATAAATAACAACAGCGACCATAACTATATCGAGAAAATCAGCAAAGCTGAAGGTAGAAAATACACTGAGCACTCTGTTTAAAGTGTCTTTTATCTGTTCAAGCATAATACACGGTCCTTATTTTCATTATTGTCTGTTATTTTATCACAGAAAAAAGAATAAATAAAGCAATTATCAGAGTTTTTTTAAATAGTTTATAAAAATTTCACATTCATGCTGGGCAGTAAATACAGATGGACTTATTCTGACTGTACCGCGGTCGCTTGTTGAGAAAGCCGAATGTGCCAAAGGAGCACAATGATACCCTGCTCTTACTGCAATTCCTTTTTCTGCAAGGAGCATTGCCGTCTTTTCAGACGAATAATCTCTGAAATTAAATGACAAAATCGGTACTGAATTATTGTCCTTCAAAGGCGGTGTATAAAGAGTTACATTTTTATTTTTATTAAGCTCTCTGTAAATATAGTTAATTAAAGATGCTTCGTGGCTGAAAATTTTTTCAACCCTTTTTGCTTTGACAAAATCAACAGCAGAGCCTAAAGCTATAATACCGCTGTTATTAAGAGTACCGCTTTCAAATCTGTCGGGAAGGAAATCCGGCTGTACCATTTCGGCTGATACGGAACCTGTTCCGCCCTCGACTATGGTATTGATTTCGACATCCTTTCCAAGTGCCATAAAGCCTGTACCCATAGGACCGTAAAGGCCCTTGTGACCGGGAGCGCAAAGAATATCTATATTATCCCTTTGAGCGTTAATGTCAATAACTCCGGCAGTCTGTGCGCCGTCTACAATAAACCTTATACCGTTTTCCTTTGCAAGCTGTCCTATTTCTCTTATCGGGAACAGACAGCCGAACACATTTGAAGCATGCATACAAACAATAGCCGAAGTATTCGGTTTAATTAACTTTTTAAAATTATTAATACATTCTTCTTTATCATAACTGAAATCGGCAGTATCATACATTATTATTCCGTCAAGTGCCAGTTTATATACAGGTCTTGCAACGGCATTATGCTCAAGATTTGAAATAACAATATGATCTCCTTTTTTTACACTTCCTTTTATAGCCGTATTTAAAGCATAGGTGCAGTTTTGCATAAAGCATATATTCTGAACATCAAATCCGAAAATGTCTGCAATTTTTTCACGGACAGCGAAAATTGCGCCAGAAGTATCCACAGACTGCCTGTATCCGCCCCTTCCGCTGTTAAAGCTGTTTTTTAACATTGCGGAATTTGAAGCATATATTACCGACCTGGGCTTCGGATTAGTCGTGGCGCTGTTATCAAGATATATCATCTTTTATCAACTCCTCTGATTTTAATTCCGTCAGCCTCAAGTATATCAACAGGAGCATCGCTGCTTGCTTTAACAAGCAGCTCGTATCCGCATCCGTCTGACTTTGATGCGTTTTCAATTTTCTTTATCTGTGATTTATAACCTTTAGAACGCAGGAGGCGCTGTCCTCGCTGGGCATTTGTGATTGAACCCACCTTTATATATAAATTTTGCATAAAAATAACCCCATTTCATTACATACTTCATAATATGCTGAAATGAGGTTATTTGTTTAATCAAATTGTATTATTTATTTTTTTTTGCAGCTTTCTGAGCTTTGCGCTTTTCAAGCTCTGCCTTTTCTTCGGCACGCTTTCTCTCAAGCTCTTCGGCATGAAGTCTGTCTTCTTCCTCTGCCTTTGCCTTTGCTTCATCATAAAGAACGGCAATCTCATCAAAGTGTGAGAAATTTTCTCTCTGAATGAGGAACTTTCTGGCATCGGTATAAGGCTTGGCAGCTCTGTTGAACTCGGCAAAGTTATCCTGAATCTTCTTTGCTTCTGCTTGAACCTTCTTTATTTCGCTCTTTGTAGTCTTAATCTTTGCGTTAATTGAACGAACTTCTTCCTTGTCCTTCTCTTTTGAAGCAACTTCTTTCTCACTTACAAGGGTATAGAGATGTTCCTCAAGAGCATCTTCTTTGTCAAACAAGTCTGTGAGCGTTGACATTTCAGGCTCAACAAATACCTTTGTTGTACCGAAATATTTATCAAATGCCTTTTTAGCGGAAATCTTCTTTTTAGCAAGTTCAATTTCAAAACTGCGAAGCTCCTTCTCCTGTTCGTTGTTTTTCGGAAGCTTCTTTGCCTTTGAGATATCATCTCTGCATTCGGATATGTCAATATTCTTAATTCCGTCAAGACCCTCGGCAAATATTTTTTCATATTTGCTGCACTGATAAATTACATTGCTTGAATCAAATTTGTCAAGCTCCTGACAAACAAATTTTGAAATATCGATATCTTCATTAAACTGAAGGGCTTCTTTGTATCTCTTCTTTGCAGCCTTGTGTTCTTCGGAAAAGCTCTTGCGGACATTCTTGTATTCCAGCTTAATATTTTCCTTCTGAACCTTATCGGAAGCATTCTTCAAAGCGGTCTTATATTTAGCCTTAGCTGCTTTTTTAACTGCCTTATCGGGAACATTCCGGTACATTGATTTGTCAACCGTTTTAGGTTGAGCCTCTGCCATTTCTCTTGAATGATTTACAAGGTCGATTGCCTCAACTATCTGATGATTGTCAAGGGCATTGTTTCCGTAATCCTCAAAAAGAGAACGTATTTTAAGTACACTGATAACAGACTTTTGTTTTTTCTCATTAAAGTCATAGAAGAAATACGGAACCATATTCAAAAACGCACCGACAGCAGCAAGGAGAATCAATGCTGTCATCAGCTTGTAAAGCAAATCGGGATTTCCAGTATTCACATCAAGAATATCAAACGGGCTTTCATAACCGTTACCTTCATATACACCGTAATGTCTCTGAACAGCAGGAAGGATTGAGGAAGTAATAAGCGTTACAAGGTTACCTATTGTAAGAACGGTTGCAAACATTCCATCGATACGTTCACCTGAACGATACTGCTGATAATCACGGATATCTGCCTGAATAGCAGGACCTGTAATCTGCTCAAACGCACCTACAAGCCAGTTGAAATACACGCAGATAAACAGCCACCAAATGCTTCTCATATTGATAAGCATTGCGGCAATACACAATATATTCATAAAGTTTACGGCAATAAGTACTTTCTTTTTACCCCATTTACGAATACAAAGCGGAGCTAAAAGCATTCCCCAAAGCGAGGCATTACCAGTCAGTGTCTGAATAAGAGCAAATGTTCCACCGTTGCAGGTATGACCATAGTTATATGACCAGGTAAGGATATTACCGTAAGCGCCCTCAAGAAAACCTACCCAGCCTGCAAGAGCGATAATCCAGAAATATTTATTCTTTGCAACAGCTTTAAACGAGTCCATAAAGCTGATTTGGATTGTATGTGTTCTCGCCTGAACGATTTTTTCCTTAGTATTCGCAAAAACAACAATGGTAAGTCCCATACCGACAATTGCAAATATAGGATAACCAATACGGTAAACTTTAAGATCATAAAGGTCATTGTCGGTTGTAAACTGCGCAATAAGAGGAAGTACAATATTCATTATTGAAGGTGCAAGCGAATAAATAACCGACTTAATTGAAAGCACATCAGTTCTCTCCTGTGAATTAGGTGAAAGAACATGAATAAGGTTTGTATAAGCGTCATTAAAGAAGTTATAGAAAAACTGGAGAAGCAAATTAAATACAAGTACAATAGCACAGGTAGCAACATAATCGGCGTCCTTGCCGAACATCTGACCTGTAAAAATCATACCAAGCTTTTCATATGGGAACCAAACATATGCCAGTGCAATAACTGCCGTAGGAATACCCATTGAAATAAGATACGGTCGGTATTTACCAGCCTTGCCTCTGGTGTTATCTACCATATTTGCACGTACTGCCGTAAGCGGAATATTTGCGAGAGTGGCAATTACGTAAAGATAATACATATCCATAGCATCGACGCCTATTGCACCGCCGACAATCATATTCGTAGTTGATACAATAAGAGCCGAACCCATACATATAATAAAATATGCACCGATACCGCCGACAGCGTATGATACTATTTCTTTGAAAGACATAAATTTGCCTTTCGGAGGCTCTTTCCAGTAATATCTGACATTGTCAATCAATGTGCCTGCTTTTTGTTTTAGCGAAGTTTTTTCTTCCATTTCATTACCCCTTTACCAAAAAAATATCGCTGATACAAAATATCATAATGTAACTATAATAGCATAATATTTGAATTAATACAACAAAAAAGATGCATTTTTTTGCATCTTTTTTGTACAATTTCTTTAAATGTCTAATTATAGTATCTGTCAATTGAGTAAAAACTCAAAATCATCATTTCCCCTGCAATCGGCAATCACCTTATTTTCCTCAACGGTATAGGAAGTGCAGGTTGCAAGTGCATCATAAGTATCATCGGCAATTTCTTCCGTATTTGTTTTATCAGTATATACAAACTCATCATTTGACGAAACAGTTGCTCTTTCACTGTCCATAGCAAAATAAACAAGCCCAGAACCCGAAGTTTCATTAATTTCCGATGCAGGATCAAAATAAAAAGTTGCTCCGTTAAATTCCGCCATTGATATCATTTTCGCAATAGAATTTGTGTCAAGATTCATAATATGATATGCCGAAATATCAGCCTGAAGCAGTAAATACTCAAACATACCCGATATTGTAGCGCTGATTCCCTTTTTATTTATAATCGTATCCATAACAGTAGTAACCGAATTATCTATGGTTACATTAGAAGAAATATACGTATAAAGATTAAGCAGATACTGATTATATCCCACATTGCCGTAAGCACAGTTGTTCATTATTTCATTTACGGCATTTTTAAATTCATCAATCTTTTCCGTGTGCTCGTCAGCCTCGTATTTATATGTAATTGAAACACCTGTATTATCATCAAGAAATTCCATACCCTCAACAAGAGCATAAAGCGGAAAACTCGTATAAAACAGTTGATTTACATCATCTATCATAGATGTATTAAATTTAACTTCAGACTCGTGATTGATAACTGCATTGCAGAGCTTTTCATATGTACGCAAAGCACTTTCGTCCATATCCCTGTAATGAGAGTCATAAGTTATTTTTAAATCTCCCACAGCATTAGCTGTTTCATTTTCTTTCTCATTATCTTCAGAACTGCACCCTGTAAAAGACATACACAAAAGGGCAATACACATTAATATACAAATTGATTTTTTCATTTAAAACACCTGCTTTTTAAACTGTTTCATTTTAAACTCACTTGATGAGAAAAAGTTTTTATATGCACGGCAGTAATCTTTGTCCTGCCTGTTTCTTCTGCATCCTCCGCCCCTGCAAATATAAAAATATTCACATTCCTTACATTTATCGTCAAGCATAAATGAGGTTTTCAGAAATTCCGCTGTCTTGGGAAGCCTGTACAGCTCTTCAAAAGAGGAGCTGTTTATGTTACCTAAATACCATTCATCTGTGCAGTAAAAATCACAGGGATAAACACTTCCGTCGCCCTCAACCACAAACTGATTTGAACAAAAGCCGTTCATACCGCATTGCTCGGCATTGTTTCCGTTTACAAGGGAAATATAATTATCAAATGTCCTGACGGAGATATAATCCCCTCGCATATAATCATTGTAATAAATATTAAAACATTTAGTAAGAAAATACTCGTAATCCTCACAGCTCATAAACATATCCTCGTCATATTCGCTTTTCATCGGTCTGAGACCTATTATGAACTGTAAGTAAAAAAGATTATTGCTTTTAAAAAACCTGTAAGCCTTTCTGAAATTGCGTGATGTATTTTTTGTAAGAACGGAAAGCACATTAAATTTAACGTTATACTTTTTCAGCTTCTCAATACCCTTTAAAACATCATCAAAGGATTCTCTGCCGTCATTGTATACCCTGTAACAGTTAAGCTCCCTGTCCCCGTCAAGGGATATGCCCACAAGATAATTATTTTCAGCAAAAAATGAGGCAAGCTCGTCCGTAATAAGTGTGCCGTTTGTCTGAAGGCAATAATTTATTTTGCTATTTTTTTCATTATGTTTTTTCACATAATCCGTAAAATCCGAATAAAATTCCAAGGGCTGAAGCAGAGGCTCACCGCCCTGAAAAGTGAAATAAACATCTGTACCGTCTGCGAATTTCAATGCACTTTCTGCAACACAGTGTGCCGTTTCGGCACTCATCATTCCTTTTGAAAATTCGCTTCTTTCATTAGCCAAGGAATGATAAAAGCAATATTTGCAGTCAAGATTACAGTTGCTCGAAGCCGGTTTTATCATAACAGAAATCGGCATTAAACCACCTGCCATACTTATTCTCGGATTTATCCGACTGAATAAAAGTATATAACATCAAACAAAAATTGACAAGTGTTTATTTACCGTTATCTTTCAAAAATACAGAATATTTACAATTTATATAATTATTGTTCTTAAATAATACATTTTCGAAATTCACTGCCGATATTGCACAGTCGGTAATATTTTCAAAGGTACAGCCTATAATTGTTATTCCGCTTTGGTATAAATCTTTGAAATAATTATGAGTTCCTACCCCTCTGTAAACATTTTTAAACAGACAGCTTTCAACAGTAATATTTTTATTCATTGTATTGTCATAACAGGTAAATCCGTAAAAATGAACCTTGTCAAGAATATCAATCTGTATTGCTTCCGACGAGCTGACATTAAGATCCGATACCTGTCCCGAAAAGCTGCATTCTCTGAAGGTAACATTTTCTGAGGCGGCAAGCTCTGCATGGTGGGAATAATAATTATTGAGAAAGGTTACGCCTTCAATTATAACATTTTTACAATGGCAAAGTCTCAGCATACAGGACTGATTTGTATTGAAATTACCGTCAAGAGTTCCGTTTTTTATAATACATTCGGTAAGTGACAAATATTTCGGATACGGTTTATCATCAGGTGATTTAAGTATATTCCCTCGTTTTTTATTTGAATTTATCAGTCTTGCTCCGCCTAAATCAAGTGTTGTATAGCTCGACAGATGTACTGTTTCTTTTACGTCATAGCTTCCCTTTTCTATACGTATTGTCAGCAGATTTTCGGAAGAGGCATTGTTTTTGGTATACTCAAATGCTCTTTTTAAGGATTGTGTAATATTATTTGATGAATAAAAATTTTCAAGAACATCTCCGTTTTCATTTAAAATGTAAACCGTGTTTTTTAATGCTCCTGCCGAAATAACAACAAAGGGCAAAAGTGAAAAAATCATAAGCAATGATATTATTCTTTTTTTCAAGTTTATCATCACCTTTCAGATTTTCTCCTTTTATTCTTTATCAATATAAAGGATTAATTCAAAGTATCTTTTGGAAGGTTTGACATTGATAATCTATGATAAAAAAAATCGCAGAACTGAAGTTCTGCAATTTCAAATATTTTACATTATGTCCCTTACTAATGTAATTCTGTCTTCACTTATTTCGGTTATAACTCCGTTACAGTCGGCAGTAGCAATTATTCCTGACTTTGCAACCTTAAGCAATTTATAGCGAACATCAGGATAAACTGCCCTCAGCCTGTTGCAAACAATTGAATACTGGGGACTTAATTTCTTTGCCCAGTAAAATGATGTCGAGCCGAAATAACCGTGATGACCTACTTTCAGAATATCAACCTTTCCGATTTTATCGGCAAGTTTTCTTTCGTCTCCGTCCTTGTAGTTTAAATCACCTGCAAGGACTGCTTTTATATTTCCGAGGGAAACAAGAGTTACAACGGAATTTATATTTTCGCCGAGCTTTCTGTTCCTTTTTCTGTAAGCACCGTTAAAGAAATGAATTTTAAAATCTCCTAAAGTTATTTCAAGGTCGTCAAAAGCTCCTATTCTTTCAACATTATTTGCTCTTATGGCATCAAGCATTTGGTCATAAACCTCTGTATTATCCCACCTTTTTCTCTCCATAATAAAGATATCCTCCTCCCTGTATGGTTTCAGATACGCAGTTTTGACATTTATGTCAGGGTGGTTAATAACAGTATCAAAGCCTCCGATATGGTCGGAATGGCAATGTGTTCCCAAAACAAACTCAATGTTCACTTTTCCCTTTTCGTCCGAAAAATTTTTTAAAAGATAATCTACTACCTCTTTTTCATAGCCGGGAAGATTAAGGTTAGGCTTATCAGCAGGAAAATCAGTATCCTCCCCTGCATCAACCATAGCAATTTTACCCTGACTTTCAAGAATAATACAATCGGAATGACCCGTATTTAAAAAATGAATTCTGCCAAACATATTTATCCTCTTTTTCTCTCACAAAATATTTTTATAAGTATAATCTACAACGCCTTCGTTATTTGAGCAGATAACTCTGTCCGCAATCTTTTTAATCTCATTTGAAGCGTTTGCAGGAGCAAGCGACAGACCCGCATAAACATACATAGCTGCATCATTACTGCTGTCCCCTACTGCTATTACTTTGCTGCAAGGAATATTAAGCATATCGCAAAGTCTTGAAAGTGCCTTTCCCTTTGATACATTCAGCGGCATAATTTCAAGATTATTGTCCATAGAAGTCGTAAAGGTAATATCATCAAAATTTTTTAGCAGCCTCATACATTCAAGACGTTCGGCGGGATTTTTGAAAAATACATTTAAAATTTCCGTCTTCACGGATTTTTTCACATATTCCGACAGGTCATCAACACCTATTCTTGTTTCAAAAATTACATCAAAATAATTTTCATCAACCTTGTAATAATTAAGAGCTTCTGCATTAATTTTATCTCTGTCCGTAACAGGATTACCGTCCTCGTAAAGTTCAATCATTGTATCAAAGGAATCAAGAAGGGTGAATATTTCCCTGACAGAATCATTAGAGAAATATTTACTGAAAAGAACCTTTGAGCTGGTTTTATTTACAGTAACGGCACCGTCTGAATAAATTATGTAATCTATATATTTGTTCTCTCTGATTTCTTTCGGTATTTCATAAAATGTACGTCCTGTAACGATTGAAAAAATCACTTTGGATTCGGCAATTTTTTTTACGGCATCTGCATTCTTTTCGGTAAACAGACTGTTGTCGTCGAGCAATGTACCGTCAAGGTCGCAGGCAATTAATTTATATTTCATTAGCTATTTTATTCTCCTCTTTTGAATTCAAAAAAATATATATTATAAATTGATCCATAAAAAGCACTGACAAATGGAGTAAAATCTGCAAAACAGCATTCAAATTAAAAAATGAATTAATATAGCTTCCTGCCCACGAGCAAAACCATCCGCTCAATACCGACAAAGCTATTGATACAATAAATAATGAAACAGTCTGACAAACTCTTTGATTCTTTCCAAATAATAAAATAATGCTCAAAAGGAGCATACCCGACAGCTGAGTTATCAGTGAAGTCCAAAACAAATCCTTATAAAAAATTCCGAACAGATTATATACGGCAAGGTGGTTGTCAGGTGTCTGAAACGAAATTTTAAAAACGCAAAAATATAATACACTGAAAATAATTGTACAGATTACTGCTGAAAATATACAGCCGAAAATAAATCTGTTTTTAACATTTTTCATAGATAAACGCCTCTCAGAAAATTCTTTTGAAGCCTTTAGTCTGTTTTCTTAACTCTATGAATAAGATACCTTTCTATAGGATATGTCCAAATTGTAGGTATGTTTATTATAATGAATTTTGATATAATTTCAGTAATCGGATTTGAAAGGGAATGTGCTGTCATAAATGTGCCGAAAGCACCGCCGATCCAGGAGCTTACAAGTATATTAAACAGAGCAAGAAGAAAGTAAAGGCTTGAACTGTAGGCAGGATTGATATTTGAATGGAAGGTCAGCTTTCTGTTCATAAGATAAGCAGCCACGTATCCTGCCGTTGTTGATATTAAATATGAAATCAGATATCCTTTATATCTGATACCGAGAAATGACAATAATGCATTATCGGGAAGCGGAGCAGAATTAAGACTTTTAAAAATCCAGTACAGGCATATCAGATAAGTAACAATATCCAGTGCGGATGTTACAATAACCGTAATATTGAATTTTATAAACTTCCACAGTTCCCTGTGCCTTTTCTTAAAGTCATCAAACTTTTTACTTTTTTTCATCAATGTGTTTCTTCTTTCTGTGTATTACAAATCTGTTCAAAGGGTAAGTCCAGATTGTAGGCACAGTCATAACCACGAGCTTTGTCAGCATTACGATTAACACGCTGTCATAGCCCATATTTTTTATAACAGTTCCTAAAAATGAGCCGAACCAGGTGTTGAATATTATGGTGCAAACAACCATAACAGTATAAATTATTGTTGACAAAACAGGATTTGCATCTGCCTTAAAGGTAAGTTTTCTGTTCATTATGTATGCTGCAGCATATCCTATAACTGCGGATATAAAATAGGAATACATATATCCCTTATACTCAATTCCGAGAAACGCCAGCACAGCGCTATCGGTTACGGGAACCTCATTTAAAGATTTGAAAACTATGTATTGGAGTACCGCAAATACAGCCATTTCAAGCACTGATGTGCTTGCTCCCGTAAATGAGAATTTAATAAATTTCCATATCTCACCGTGTTTGCTTACAAAAGCATTTAACTTATCCTTAAAATTTTTTTCTGCTTTCTTTTCTAAAACAATGCTGCTGTTTTTTGTTTTTTCCATACATTTCACCTTCCAGAATTAACAAATGTTTCTTTTTTGTACGATTAAAAGTATAAACGTCAAATGTTAAATCTGCATCAAATCAAAAGTAAAACGTAAGTAATAATTATGTTAATCTATGATTTTTTTAAAAGCGGTTTAAGATATTTGCCTGTATATGACCTTTCACATTTGCTAACCTCCTCGGGAGTACCGCACACAACGATTTCTCCTCCGCCGTTTCCTCCCTCGGGACCCAAATCAATAATATGGTCGGCAGTTTTAATTATATCAAGATTGTGTTCAATCACGATTACTGTATTTCCGGCGTCAACAAGCATATTCAGCACATTGACAAGCCTGTGAACATCGGCAGTATGAAGTCCTGTTGTAGGCTCATCAAGGATATAAACAGTCTTTCCCGTACTTCTCTTTGAAAGCTCAGTTGCCAGCTTAACGCGCTGTGCTTCACCGCCTGAAAGAGTAGTTGCGCTCTGACCGATTTTTATATATCCCAAACCGACATCATGCAAAGTCTGAAGTTTCCGGAGAATTTTCGGCTGCTGTGAAAAGAAGTCAACACCCTCATCAACAGTCATTTCAAGAACATCAAATATTGACTTGCCCTTAAATTTAACTTCAAGAGTTTCCCTGTTATATCTTTTTCCCGAACATACCTCGCAGGGAACATACACATCAGCTAAAAAGTGCATCTCTATCTTTACAATACCGTCACCCTCGCAGGCTTCGCATCTGCCCCCTTTGACATTAAAGGAAAATCGGTTCGCCTTATATCCTCTTTGCTTTGCATCCGGAGTCTGGGCAAAAAGCTCTCTTATATCGTTAAAAACACCCGTATATGTGGCAGGATTTGACCTCGGAGTTCTGCCTATGGGCGACTGGTCAATATTAATTACTTTGTCAAGATTATCCGCACCTGTTATCTTATCAAATTTTCCCGGTCTTTTTTTACCTCCGTTAAGAGAGTTACAAAAATACTTATAGAGTATTTCATTAACAAGACTTGATTTGCCTGAGCCTGAAACACCTGTAACTGCAACAAATTTTCCGAGAGGTATTTCAACATCAATATTTTTAAGATTATTTTCCTTTGCACCGTAAACGGTAAGTTTCTTTCCGTTTCCTTTTCTTCTTTTTTCAGGTACGGGAATAAACCTTTTTCCGCTTAAATACATACCTGTTATTGAACGCTCACAGTTAATTATATCATCAACACTGCCTGCTGCCACAAGCTCTCCTCCGTGAACTCCTGCACCCGGTCCGATATCAACAATGTAGTCGGCATTTCTCATTGTGTCCTCATCGTGCTCAACAACAATGAGAGTATTTCCTAAATCACGGAGATTTTTAAGAGTGGCAAGTAATTTGTCATTATCACGCTGATGCAAACCAATAGACGGCTCGTCAAGAATATAAAGCACGCCCATAAGTGATGAGCCTATTTGGGTTGCAAGGCGTATTCTCTGCGCCTCACCGCCTGAAAGAGTTGACGCTTCACGCGAAAGAGAAAGATAGTCAAGACCTACGGAGTTAAGAAATTCAAGCCTTTGTCTGATTTCATTGATTACAAGTTTTCCTATTATTTCCTGTCTCGGGGTAAGCTGAAGATTTTTGACAAATTCAAGCTCATCGGCAATGGTCATTGAGCAAAACTCATAAATATTCTTACCGCCTACGGTAACGCTTAATATTTCGGGAGTGAGCCTTGAGCCTTTGCAGTCAGGGCATACACAGGTTGTCATAACCGCTTCAATATCAGACCTTGCCCAGTCGGAAGTGGTTTCAGCATATCTGCGGTTAAGATTTGAAATAATACCTTCAAAATCATTTTTATACGTTCCCGTGCCGTAAGAGGTAACCCTCTGCATTTCAATTTTCTTCCCGTCAGTACCGTAAAGCAGAGCGTGAAGCCCTTTCTCATTAATCATTTCAACAGGAACATCAAGGGAGAAATTATAAGCCTTTGCAAGACCCTCAAAATACATTCTGGCAATGCTTCCCTCTTTTATATTCCAGCCTGACGCTTTAATTGCGCCCTGATTAATTGACAGCTTCTTGTTGGGAATAATCAGGTCAGGCGATATTTCTTTATATGAGCCTAAGCCTCCGCATTTTTTACATGCTCCGAAGGGGTTATTAAAAGAGAACATTCTCGGGCTCATTTCTTCAATTACCGCACCGTGCTCAGGGCAGGCGTAATTGAGTGAAAATAATTCTTCCCTGTCCCCGACAATATCAATCAGTACATTGCCGTCGGCAAGGTGCGTCGCCGTTTCTATTGAATCGGTAAGCCTTGATTTAATATCGGAATTTATAACAAGACGGTCAACGATTACCTCTATATTGTGCTTTTTGTTTTTATCAAGTTTTATATCTTCAGAAAGGTCATATACTGAGCCGTCAATACGAACTCTTACAAAACCTGACTTTCTGATACCGTCAAGCTCTTTTATATATTCCCCTTTTCTTCCCCTTACGATAGGAGCCATTACCTGAATTTTTGTTTTTTCTTCAAGTGAAAGTATACTGTCGACAATCTGATCTACCGTCTGCTGTGTAATCTCTCTTCCGCATTTTGTACAATGGGGAGTACCTATCCTTGCATAAAGGAGACGAAGATAATCATAGATTTCAGTTACCGTTCCTACAGTTGAACGGGGATTTCTGCTTGTGGTTTTCTGGTCGATTGATATTGCAGGAGAAAGTCCGTCAATGTAATCTACATCTGGCTTTTCCATCTGACCGAGAAACTGTCTTGCATATGATGACAGTGACTCAACATATCTTCTCTGTCCCTCGGCATAAATCGTATCAAAGGCAAGACTTGATTTTCCCGAGCCTGAAAGTCCAGTAAAAACTATAAGTTTATCTCTCGGAATTTCCAAGTCAATATTTTTCAGATTATGCTCTTTTGCACCTTTTATTACTATATTCTTATTCATTATTCATCACCTGCGATTTCTCTCTTATATCTTTCATAACCGTCTATTCCCTCTTTTGTAACAGGCTTTATCCACTTTTTAGAAAGAAAATGAATTATACAACAAATATTTTTAGGTATATCCTCAAATATATACATAATTGCAAACGCAACTATAAAGGGAGCTTTAAATACATAAACAGCAATCAGTGTTGCAGGAACAGACAGCGCCCACAGGCAGAATATTTCAAATTTTGCACCTGTAACGGTATCCCCTCCGCTTCTGAAAATTGCCACAATCTGAATGTATGGTATCATTCTCAACGGAAAATCCGCAGCATAAATAATCATAAGCGTTACTGCGGTATTCAGCGTAAGCTCGCTTATATTACTGCCCATATTGAAAATGCCCACAAGATTCTGTCTGAATATTATAATAAATACAGACATTATAACAGCAAGGGACGGAACAATAACGGAAAATCTTTTTGAATCAGTAACAGCCTTATCAATCTCTCCGCTGCCTATGGATTTACCTATCATAACCGAAGCGGCACTTCCTATTCCGAAAAACATAACAAGAGCTATGTTTTCAAAACTTCTCAGTATCGTAACAGCTGAAAAATATTCATAACCCATATTTGCAAAAATAACATTATATACAAAGGTTCCTCCGCCCCACATTCCTTCGTTTAAAACAACAGGGGCTGCTTTTTTTGCAAAAGATACTATTTCATTTTTACTGAAGCTGAAATATTCGGAAGGCTTTCCGATTATTATATTTTTCTGAATAACGGAAATAGCAATAATCATCAAAACGCCCATCCATGCTGAAATTGACGTTGCAAGCGCCGCACCCTTTACTCCCATTTTCGGAAATCCGAATTTACCGAAAATCATACAGTAGTCAAGAAAAACATTCAAAACTGTCGTAAATCCCGAGGCATACATGGGAAGTTTTACATTTTCAACTGCTCTCAAAACAGAAGCCAGTATATTTGTTATTGCTACTGCGATGTATGAAAAGGATACCGCCCTCAGATACTCTGTACCCAGAGAAAGCACCGTTTCATCCTTGTTGAATATCTGAACTACAAGGTCGGGAATAATCAGACTGACGGCAGTAAATAATGCTGATACAAAAAGAGCAAAAATCAATGATATTCCGCATACGTGCTTTATTCTTTTTAAATCCTTAACACCCCAGAACTGAGAACCGAAAACACTTGTAGCTGAACAAAATCCCACAAGAATCATATTCATAAGAAATGTCCACTGTCCTATCATTCCCACTGATGATAAAGCAGCCGTACCTAAATTGCTGACAAGAAGTGTATCTGCCAGAGAATATGAACTTGTAAGTAAATTTTGAAAAGCAACAGGCACTGCCAGCTTAACTGCATTTTTCCAAAACTGTTTGTCCTTAAATAAATTACTCATTTGTTTTTCCCTCAAGCTCAGCTATCTGATCACGCAGGTATGCGGCATGTTCAAATTCAAGCAGCCTTGCCGCCTCTTTCATTTCCTTTGTAAGCTGAGATATAAGCATTTGCTTTTCTTTCTTGGTAAGGTGCTTACGCTTACCTTCAATTTTTTCTTTAGACGTGATTTCAATAATCTGATGAACGTCTTTCTTTATCGTTTTCGGAACGATGCCGTGTTCCTCGTTATACTTTTCCTGTATGCTTCTTCGCCTTACCGTTTCGGTAATAGCACGCTCCATTGACGGTGTTACACTGTCGGCATACATTATAACCTCACCGTTTTCATTTCTTGCGGCTCTTCCTATTGTCTGAACAAGAGAAGTTTCACTTCTTAAAAATCCTTCTTTATCCGCGTCAAGAATCGCTACAAGGGAAACCTCGGGAATATCAAGACCCTCACGAAGCAGGTTAATACCTACAAGAACGTCAAATTCACCGAGACGCAAATCTCTTATTATCTCCATTCTTTCTATAGTATCAATATCGTGGTGCATATATCTTACCTTTACTCCGAAGCCTTCAAGATATTTAGTAAGATCCTCTGCCATTGCCTTTGTAAGCGTGGTAACAAGCACTCTTTCCTTTCTTTCTGCCCTGACATTGATTTCCGAAAGCAGGTCGTCCATCTGATCCTCGGTAGGCTTTACGGTGATAACAGGGTCAAGAAGCCCCGTAGGTCTTATTACCTGCTCAACTATCTGCGTGCTGTTTTCCTTTTCAAAATCTCCGGGAGTGGCAGATGTAAAAATAACCTGATTGATTTTTTTATAAAATTCATCAAAGCGAAGAGGTCTGTTGTCAAGAGCGCTGGGCAGTCTGAATCCATACTGAACAAGACTTTCCTTCCTTGCCCTGTCCCCTGCATACATACCTCTGACCTGAGGAAGCATTACATGGCTTTCGTCACAGAAAAGCAAAAAATCATCAGGAAAATAATCAATAAGAGTAAAAGGCGCTTCTCCTGTTTTTCTGCCGCTCATAACAGCTGAATAGTTTTCAATACCCTTGCAGAAGCCTGTTTCACGGAGCATTTCAATATCATTCATTGTTCGCTCTTTTATTCTCTGCGCCTCAAGAAGTTTTCCCTGCTCCTCAAACTCTGCAACTCTTACAACCATTTCGTTGTATATTTTTTCAATTGCAATATTCATTTTTTCCGCACCCACAACATAATGGGACGCAGGATAAATGCAAACGTGAGAAAGTATTCCTTCCACCTTACCGGTCAAAGGCTGTATTTCACAGATTCTGTCAATTTCATCTCCGAAAAATTCAACCCTTACGGCATTTCCCGATGAACCGGCAGGGAAAATCTCAATAGTATCTCCCCTTACTCTGAACTTATTTCTGACAAAATTTATATCGTTTCGTTCATACTGAATTGAAACAAGTTTTTCAACAAGAGCGTCTCTGCCGTATTCCATACCCGAGCGAAGAGAAATAACCATGCTTTTATAGTCAATAGGGTCTCCGATTGAATAAATACATGAAACCGAAGCAACTATTATAACGTCACGTCTTTCAAAAAGCGCCGCAGTAGCCGAATGCCTCAGCTTATCAATCTCATCATTTATCGCCGAATCCTTTTCGATATAGGTATCGGTGGTAGGAACATATGCTTCGGGCTGGTAATAATCATAATATGAAACAAAATATTCAACTGCGTTATCAGGGAAAAATTCTCTGAACTCACTGCATAGCTGAGCCGCAAGAGTTTTATTATGGGCAAGAACAAGAGTCGGTCTGTTAATTTTTTCAATTATATTCGCCATTGTAAAGGTTTTTCCCGAGCCTGTAACGCCCATAAGCGTCTGCTCTCTGTCACCATTTAAAACACCTTTTACAAGTGCATCTATCGCCTGGGGCTGATCACCTGTGGGTTTATACTTACTGACAAGCTTGAATTTATCCATAAAAAACATCTCTTGTTTCTAAAAGTTTTTACTGTGCACAGTACTCTGATTTCAGTATTTTTTCGCAGTATCCCGATTATTATATGACAACAGCCTCAAAATTTCAAGTACATTATATTGTTGGTATCAAATAAAGTATAAGTTATAAAAAAATAATTACAATGATGTAACATTTCTTGTGAAATATGTCGCATTATGATAGTATAACAAGGATAAAATATTAATCTGGAGGATTACGATTATGTCAAGAAAAGTAGTGATTATGGACCATCCACTCATTCAGCACAAGCTGAGCATTCTTCGTGATATTGACACAAGCACCAAAGAGTTCCGTGACCTTGTAAACGAGATTGCCATGCTTATGGTTTATGACGCAACAAGAGACTTGCCCCTTGCTGACAAAAAGGTAACAACCCCATGCGGCATTGCCGACTGCAAGGTTATTGCAGGAAGAAAGCTGGCTTTTGTTCCAATTCTCCGTGCAGGGCTTGGAATGGTTGAAGGAGCTCTTAAACTTGTACCTGCCGCAAGAGTAGGTCACATCGGTCTTTACAGAGACGAAGAGACCTTAAAACCCGTTGAGTATTACTGCAAGCTGCCCAAGGATATTGAAGAAAGAGACGTATTTGTTCTCGACCCGATGCTTGCAACAGGCGGTTCTGCAATAGACGCTATCTCACAGATTAAGCTCAGAGGTCCCCGTTCAATAAAATTCCTCTGCATAATTGCAGCTCCCGAAGGTCTTGAAGCACTTAAAAAGGCTCATCCCGACGTAGATATTTTCTGTGCAGGAATGGACAAGCACTTAAACGAAAACGGCTACATTGTTCCCGGTCTCGGTGATGCAGGCGACAGAATCTTCGGCACAAAATAATCAATTAAAATTCAATAAACATTAAAGGAAAGAGGTAAAAATATGGCTAAAGAAAAAATTACCGTAGGTGTTGACGGTATCTATGATGCCCGAAAACTCGGTGCAGGCAAAATGATTGTCCTCGGATTTCAGCATATGTTTGCTATGTTCGGCGCAACGGTACTTGTTCCGCTTATCACGGGACTTGATATGTCAACCACACTTCTTATGGCAGGTCTCGGAACACTTTTATTCCACCTGTTCACTAAATTTCAGGTTCCTGCTTTCTTAGGCTCGTCCTTTGCTTTTCTCGGAGGATATGCAACAATCGCTCCAATGCTTGACGACGGAACTCCCAACAAAGAAATGCTTCCTTATGCCTGTCTCGGTGTTGCCTGTGCAGGACTTCTTTATCTTGTTCTTGCAGGAATAATCAAACTTATAGGCATAAACAAGGTTATGAAATTCTTCCCTCCTGTTGTAACAGGTCCTATAATCGTTGCAATCGGTCTCGGTCTTGCACCTACTGCCGTAAGCAACTGCTCAAACAACTGGTGGCTTGCAATCATTGCATTAGGTCTTGTAATCGTTTTCAACATATTCGGTAAGGGTATGGCCAAGATTATACCTATACTTTTAGGCATCCTCGGTTCGTATGTTGTTGCCGCTGTTGTGGGCAATATTATAGGTGTTGAGAGCTTTGCAATTGATTTCACTGCTGTAAAAGAGGCTGCATGGATAGGCTTCCCTATTGAGTGGAGCTCAACAGTATTCGGCGGAGTTCACGATTCTTCAAAGGCTATCACCGCCATTATTGCAATTATGCCTATAGCTCTTGCAACCATGATGGAGCATATCGGCGATATCTCGGCAATCAGCGCTACCTGCGGTAAGAATTATATAGCTAACCCGGGTCTCCACCGTTCACTTACAGGTGACGGTCTCGCTACCACTCTTTCCTCACTTTTCGGCGGTCCTGCCAACACAACATACGGTGAAAATACAGGTGTACTTGCTCTTTCAAAGGTATACGACCCCAGAGTAGTAAGAATTGCAGCTTACTTTGCAATAATTTTCTCCTTCTCACCGAAATTTGCAGCACTTATAAACTCAATGCCTGCCGCAATTGTCGGAGGTATTTCATTTGTACTTTACGGTATGATTTCAGCTATCGGTGTAAGAAATATGGTTGAAAATCATGTAGATTTCTCAAAGCCGAGAAATACAATTATCGCCGCTGTTATTCTTGTATGTGCGCTTGGTCTCGGTAGCGGTGTATCATTCAGCATCGGCGAAATCAACATCACTCTTTCAGCTCTTGCTATTGCCGCACTTGCAGGCATTATTCTTAATGCTGTTTTCCCGGGAAAAGATTACGATTTTGAAAAGGCAAACACAAAAGCAACAGAAAAAGAATAATTTAATCTTTCAAATTTCAAAACGGAATGGAAGGCTTTATCCATTCCGTTTTTTATTTACTTATATAATCAAACAAAATTTTTTTGAAATTTTTTGCGACATATTTTGGAATTTTCCTGACTAATAAATGAAAATCAAATTTGATTTCGGAAAGGAGGAACGCTATGAGCAAGGCAAACGTCGACAAACAGCTTGAGGAAGCCTTTGAAAAATACAGCAAGGCACTTGAAAAATACTGCCGAGTACGTTTAGGCGAAATTTCAGAATCGGCTAACGACTGCGTACAGGAAGCCTTTTACATTTATTATAAGCGCTTACTTAATGGCGAGCAGTTTGAAAACCCCAGAGCGTTCCTTTACAAAACGGCTAACAATATGGTACTGCGTGCTAAGGAGGAGTATTTCAAAAACCTAAAGCACACTAAAGCACTTGAAGAAGCGGAAAATGTTGCAGTCTATAATGAAGAAATTTCCGAAGAGGACATTAATCTTGATATAGACACAATCAAAGACATATTGATATCAAAGCTCTCGGACAACGAAAAGGAGCTGTATCAAATGAAATATGTTCAGGGCAGGTCGCTCAAGGAAATCGGAGAATATCTGAACATTCCGCCGTCTGCAGTTGCCAACCGAACCTCAAGGCTGAGGTCAAAAGTACATAAATTAGTTCAGCCTGTTTTAACAGAATTTAGGAAAGGAGGCAGTTAGAATGGAATTCACGGTAACAGAAAAAAGTATTAAAACCTTACTTAACGATAAAAAGCAGAAAGAAGAAATCATTGAATTTTTAAATCGTATTATTGATGAAGAAATTAAAAAGGACTCTCCCGACTGCGACTTAATTGATGAATGTATTGAAGCTATTGACGAAATACAAAGCAGTGAAAATTCACAGCCTGCACTCAGACTTGTGCTATCTAAAAAGCAGGTTATGAAATATTGCAGACGTCACGCTAAAAATAACAACGCTGTTAGGTCTGTCGTTGCCGCCGCAATAGTTTTAATTATGGGCGGTACTGCTGTATTTAACGCTTCTCCCGCTTTGGCTGAAACGGTGAAATCATTTTTTGAAACCGTTGTTTCAACCCTTCAGGAATTATCTGCCGAAACCAAATCAGAAGAGGATTGCGATATCAGTTCAATATACGCAAGTCTTGACGAAAATTCAAATTTGATTGTTACAGACATCGATGATATTGATGAAACGAAACTGATTGTTACCGCTGTTTACAGCGACGGAACAGAAAAAGACATTCCGATATCAAAATGTAAAATCAGCAAAACATTAGAGCATACGGATGAAGGAAGCTATGTGCTTGTAGCAGTATCGTATGACGGCTGTGCCTGCAGCATAGCATTTGAGGTCAGGGGGTAAATTATGAAAATAAAGGTGAAAAAAGCTATAAGTATTTTACTTGCAGTTTTAATGATAATATCGGTATGCCCAACAACAATTTTGGCAGACAGCAACGAAGAATATTCTTACAAAACAGTTGCAGAAAAAGACGGTGTAACCTATGTTGAACTGACATCGTATAAAGGAACAAGCAAATCAATTTCACTTCCAACTGAGATTGACGGAAATATGGTTGTAGGTTTAAATTACAATTTTGGTGTCATTTCAAAAACTAAGCCAAATAAAATTATTGTTCCTGAAGGATATGATTATATCGGAGGCTTAAGAGGGCTTAAAGATTTAGACATTACACTGCCTTCGTCAGTTAAAATCATAAAAAACAGCGCTTTTCAGAATACAACTATTAAATCAATAAATTTTCCGGAAGGATTGGAAGCAATAGATTTCCGTGCATTTCAAAATACTGTTTTCAAAGAAACAAATATTACTCTTCCTGATAGTTTAAAATTTATCGGTGAATTTTCCTTTGAAGGCGCAAATATTAAAAATATTGAAATAGGAAGCAACGCAAAAATAGGAGATTTTGATTATACCTATGGCATAGGTATCAACGAATATGATATTTCTGACGACACAATAAGAAATCCGTTTTGTAATTCCAAAATTCAATCTATAACGGTAAATCCCGATAACCCATATATTACCGAGGAAAACGGAGTGTTATACAGCAAGGATAAATCTGTTCTCTATTCTTATGTAAACAAAAATCCTATTTGCTCTTTTGAAATTCCTGAAAGTGTTAATACTGTTGTGTGGTATGCTTTCTCAGGTTTTACGATTGACGACCTGAAAATTAACGAAACAATGGAGAATATTAACGGACACTCCTTTGCTGAAATAAAAGCAAATGAAATCACTTTTGGCGAAAACTGCAGAATAAAAACAATAGACAAATATGCTTTTAACAAAAGCATAATAAACAATATTGTCATTCCAGCAAGTGTTGAGAAAATAGATGAATATGCTTTTTCAGGCTCAACAATAAAATCGCTTTCGTTTGAAAATGGTTCAAAATGCCAAACAATTAAGCAAAACTCATTTTCTCAATGCAATTCCCTTGAAAGCATCATAATTCCAAGCTCTATTTCAACAATTGAAAATCAGGCATTTTATGACTGTGCAAAACTTAAAACAGTCACCTTTGAAGATAACTCTTCACTGACTGCTCTTTCACAGGTATTTTTCAAATGTCCTATGCTTATAACAATTGATTTCGGAGACAACAGTTCTATTGAAAAAATTGATAAATTTTATAGTTTTACATCAAATTCATACTTAAAAACCGTTGATTTAAGCGGATGTGTAAATTTAACGCAAATAGGCTCTTATACATTTAAAAACTGTGCCGCTCTCAAAGAAATGGATTTGAGTAACACTAAAATCTCCTCTGTTTCAAGCGAGTTATTTTCAGGCTGTTCTTCATTACAGAAAGTGAAATTGCCTGAAACTGCATATGAAATTCAAGACAGCGCTTTTTACAACTGCTGCACGCTTGAAGATATTAACACTGATAATATCTTTAAAGTCGGAGCAAATGCTTTTTATAACTGCAATGCTCTTTCTCAAATACCGACATCGTCTGATTTACAGTATTATAACGGACTTGAGTATTATGAAACCGAAACAAACATTTTCATAAACAGTTATGTAGGAAAAGAAAAAGATATCGTTATTCCGGATTACATTAATTCTAAACCCGTTACCAAAATTCTTGATAACGCTTTTAAAGACATAACAGTTTATAACATTGTTTTTCCTCAATTTCTTGAAAGTATCGGCAATCAAGCTTTTTATCAAAGCCATTTAAGATCAATTTCAAAATTACCAGAAAGTCTTAAATATATTGGAGAAAAAGCATTTTTCGCCAATAACTATCTCAGCGGAACACTCGAAATACCTGAAAATGTTCGCTCTGTTTCAAAAAGTGCATTTTGGGGATGTTCATTTACAGAACTGATACTCCATGAGAATTTAAATACTATAAACGAATATGCGTTCTATCTAAACAATTTTGATACATTAGTCATACCTGACAGTGTTACATCAATAGGTAATAAAGCCTTTTATTGTGAAACTCTCAAAAGTGTAACTTTTGGCAACGGAACAGAAAATATAGAAAAAATCATAGCAAGTAATTTTCTTACAGTTTATGATGACTACAGCGAAGTGCGTGAGCCTGATTATGAGATTTTTGTTGAAGAATTCATAGTTTCGCCTAAATGTGAAAAATACACAACACAGGACGGTGTACTCTATAACAAAGATATGTCGGAATTAATATATTTTCCGCAAGGCAAAGAATGCAGTTCATTCAAAATTTCAGACAGTGTAAAAGAAATTAAAGCAGAAGCATTTTACTGCACACAAAATTTGAAAGAGATAATAATTCCGAATTCCGTAAAATCTATAGGTGAAAATGCCTTTAAGTATTCACTGAAACTTGAAAGTGTTTTATTTAAAAGCGGTCTTATTATTGACTCACTTGACTCTACATTTCTTTATTGCTCCGCATTAAAAAATGTTCATTTTGAAAACGATGTTAATATTTCAATGCTTATTTCAACATTTGAAGAAACCGGGATTGAAGAAATTGACTTAAACTGCAACGCAAAATATCTTTTTGAAACATTCTGTAACTGTACAAAGCTGAAAAGCATTAATCTGCATGACGGAATTGAAACAATTGAACAATCCTGTTTCAGACAAAATGCTATTGAAAAAATTGTTATACCGAAAACGGTTACAACGCTTGGAGATTTTGTGTTTGCTTACTGTTCAAATCTTTACTACATTAATCTTTCTAATGTTAAAAATCTGCAGCACGGCACGTTTAAGAGCTGTTCTTCACTTGAAAGCATTGACTTAACAGGAATTATTCATTATGAAAAAAACGGAAGTGCACCCACTTTTGCGGATTGTCAAAACCTCAAAAAGTTTTATTTCACAGCCGAAGAAAAAGAAGCATATATTGCAGAAAATGAATTTGAGGGAAATGAGACTATCGAAACTGTTGTAATCGGTAACAGTGTTAATGAAATTCAGGACAGGGCATTTGCAGACTGTACAAATCTTCAGACTGCACTTATTGCTGACGAAGTTGAAAATATTTCAGATACAGCCTTTGAAAACTGCGATAATCTGACTATCGTATGCCTGTATAATTCTCCCGTAATGCACTATGCACAGAAGAATAATATTCCGTATGAAACCTTTGTTATTTCCCCTATTCCCGACCAGGAGTATACGGGAAAAGCAATTACTCCGAAACTTGATGTCAAGCAGGCAGGAAAGGCTATGACACTTGATAAGGATTATTCGGCATCTTACAAAAATAACATAAATATAGGTACGGCAAATGTTACTGTTGTAGGCTTAGGCGACTACCGAATTTTCGCAACAACAAGTAATTTCAAAATTGTGAAAAAAAGGGCTGAAGAAGACACAACAAAGCCTGCAACCGAACCGACAAAACCAACAACTAAACTAACAACCAAGCCTTCTGCAAAACCCACAACTACTACAAGCCCCGCTCCGACAGCTAAACCTGCAACAACCACACAGTCAGACACAGCAAAAAAGTCTGCTGAAAAGGCACCGTCTGGAGCTAAAAAGGTAAACGGTGTATGGGTAAATTCAAAGCAGAAAAAAACATCTGTAAGAAAGCTCAAAAAGGATAAAAAATCCTTTAAGGTTACTTGGAAAAAGGTATCCGGTGTAACAGGCTATCAGATTCAGTACAGTACTTCAAAGAATTTTACAAAAAAAACTGCAAAGACTGTTACTGTCAATAGCTCGAAAAACACAAGCAAGACAATAAAAAATCTTAAATCAAAAAAGAAATATTATGTAAAAGTCCGCACTTACAAAAATGTTAAGTTTAACGGTAAAACAGTTAAGGTTTATTCATCCTGGAGTAAGGTTAAATCGGTTAAAACCAAATAGCAAAAAGAGAAATCGCCCTGACTGTAGTCGGGGCGATTTTCTGTTACTGTAAATCATTAAATCAGTAGATTTTTTCGTTAGGCAAAGCATTAACTGTGAAGCTGCACAAAGATGAATAACTAAGCATAACGGAAAAAGATACGATTTAAACTGCTTTTTTGAGCATTTCGTTTTTAATCTTTGTCAGTATTCTTTTTTCAAGACGGCTGATATATGACTGAGATATCCCCAGCTTATCGGCAAGCTCCTTCTGAGTATGGCTCTGCTGTCCGTTAAGACCGAATCGCATTATCATAAGATTACGTTCCTTTTCCGGCAAGGAATTAACGGTATTCATAAGAACTCTTTTTTCATCGTCGTACTCTATTTCCTCGTAAACATCATTCGGCTCTGTTCCCAGAACATCCCTTAAAGTCAGCTCGTTTCCGTCCCAGTCAACAGACAACGGCTCATCAAATGACATTTCGCTTTTCATACTGTTTACCTTTCTCAAATGCATAAGTATTTCATTTTCAATACATCTTGAGGCATAGGTGGCAAGTTTGATATTTTTATCCGGATTAAAGGTTTTAACCGCTTTCATAAGTCCGATTGTACCTATGGACACCAAATCTTCGGTGGAAGTTGTTTTAGTTTCAAATTTTTTGGATATGTACACAACAAGCCTCAAATTATGAATTATCAGAAGCTCTCTGTTGTCCTCTATTCCCTGCCTCAGCTCCTCCATTATCTGCTGTTCCCGTTCCTTTGACAAAGGAGGAGGCAGAGTTTCGGGTCCGTTGATATAATAACATTTCTGCTTTTTAAACAGCTTTAACAATAATTTTTTTATAAATTTAATCATACAGCACCTCAGATATTTAAAATTTCGGGATTGATTACTGCGGAAAAATCCTTTGACTCCACCGATGACATCGCTACGTAAACCCTGTCCGTTTCAAAGGAATTTTTACCGTTTGATATAACGACCTTGTCAGGCTTAAATGCCTGCAATACTCCCTCACCTCCAACCGTGTTATACGGCACCACCCTTTCGGCATCAAAACTGATTTTGCTCTTATCGGCAACTATTACGGGATAGTCGGAAAAAGGCTCTTTCAGCTTATTTCCGCTGTCTGAAAGAGCATACAAATGAGTGGAACTGCCGTTTTTATCAATTCTCACAGAATAAATCTGCTTTTTTTCTATGGTGTGATTATATATTTTTATGACCGCAACGGAAATTAAATAAGCAATTAAAGCGCTCAAAAGGAGTATTTCTGCGGAAATATCAAAATAAACCGTGCCGTTATTAAGAGCAATTCCCGATGACTTGAATATCATCTGAACAGCAACAATTATTCCGAGGAAAACTAAATTTGAAAAATAAAACAGCAGTGCTGATTTTAAAAATACCGTAAGTCTGACAAAACCAAAGGCTGTAAAGACTATCAGAAATGAGACTAAAATCTTTCCTGCCGCAGTCAGAAAAAAGCTCAGATTATCCGCAAGTATAACTAATGAATAAATCCCTCCCAAAGCAGATGCAAAAAGCAGACGAATCGTTTTTTTATCACGCTTGAGAAGTAATGATGTAAACAACAGCAAAAGATATGTAATAAAAAAGTTTATAACAAACAGCACATCAACATATATAACCAAAAAATACCCCCTCCCTGATTATAATTATAATCAATGGGAAGGGGTAATTTTGTCACAATTACTCTGATGTATAATTAAAAAATAACTGTATGTTAGTAATTTATATTACTATGGTTCTTCAATCACATCTTCTATAATAATATTTCCATCATTTTTATTCGTTTTAATCAGACATAAAACATCATATGCTCCTGTTACAAGCTCACCGCTGTCATCTAAACATTCCTGTGTATATTCAATCCATAAAAAGCCATCAGAACCCATTTCTTTATATGTCAATAATTTAACATCGCTTACATTTTCTGCATAATCATAATCATCTTTAAAACAGCATAAACTCATAAGAGATTCTTCAAAATTGGAATCTTTCTTATATCCTGAATAAAAAATTGCACTTTCAACTTTGTCAAAAATAGGCTCGGATTTTTTCATATCAGAATCAGATAGCTGATGATTAAGAGTTTCATATTGTATAACACCAAATGTCTGACGATATTTTTTGTGTTTATTATAAACATCGCTTCTTCGACTTATAAAACACAAAAAAATTAATAAAATTATAATGATAATAACAAATAAAGTCAATAAGAATTTCTTCATAAATTCACCATTTACTAATAAGTTTGAATTACTCTATACTTTGAAAATCCATCATAAAATGTGTTTATAGGTTCATCCTTTCTACTTACACTATGTGCACAATATTGTACTTTTCCATCATTAATTACTACTATAACAGAGTGCGTATATTTTCCAATAAGATGCTTTCCTTGTAGCAAAAATCCTTTATTTAAATAAGGGGTCATATCTGAACCTTTTGAAGTTTCATAAACTGCATAATGTGGTGATAAATAATCATACAAATCTACGACTCTTATCCAAGAAGTTGAAATTTGATATTTATTTGCATTTGTTTTAAAATGAAACCATCGAGTGTTCGTTGAAATTATACCGTCCGTTTTTTTATCATTAGATGTATATGTCATTGGAAGAAGTCCATTATATAGAGCCTGTGAGGCAAAATTTGTGCAATCTTCATCCTTATCTAAAGTAATAAAATTACTATTGTATTTATTTGCGTAATCTCGTGCATATTTTTGAATATTGGTTCCATTCATCTTTGGCCAAGCGGAGCTTGCAGAACTCACTTGAACATATTGATTCAATATCTGTGGGGATATTGTATCAACAAAATCTTCTTTACTATCATCATAGGCAATTTCAGATATTTGCAAATTTTCTATATCAGCACATTCATTATAGTCACTATAATTCACAATACTGGTATTTTCATTTTCTAATATATAAGCATCATAAATACACATGTATAGGTATAATGGGCCGAACTCAACGTCATTATCAGCAAGTGCCCTAGTACCCATATATTCATTATCTATGTATTTGTGTATCATATCTTCAAATTCATTACTACCAATTTGAATACCATCAAAATATTTATTTAAATAATTTTGAGCTTTAATCTCAATATCTGATACTTTATCTTCAGGTGATATATCCCATTTTGATACTTGACTAAAAAATTCATCGGTACTTGAGGAAATATATTCACCCATTTGAAAAGAAACTTCATCCAAAAATTCTTCAAACAAATCATTCTTTTTCAATATCTCAATATCATTCTTGTTAATATTGATTGTTTTCTCAATAAGCGCAAAAGTTTGAGTTTCTTCTTCAGTTAATACGTTACTTTCAACAGGAATAACATCATTAATCGTAGTATTGCCAGCATATGCAAATAACGGAATTTGCAAAATCAATAAAGCAACTAATACAAAGCAGATTTTTTTCATAGTAAAACCTCCAAATTTGTTTAATTAATAATAAGTAATTTTTGTGTTGACTTATAATAAATAAGCCATCGGAAACACCTCTTTCATCATAAATTTTAATAAGTCTTATTAAGAGAAAATATTTTCTTTATATACTATTGCAATAAACTGTTAATCCTTATAATGCTTTTTCAAAACAAAGCATACGACTAAAACTACGGTAGCTAACAGTACCCAAATCAATACAATAAACACGTTAATCATCCATAAGGGCATTGAAGTTAAAATACTCTTATAAATACTGCTGATATAGATTACAGAGCATACAGCACCGACAATGCAGAATATAACGGTTATAACCGAAATTTTTGACAATACATTCTTTTTCATATTTTCCTCCGTATGGACAGTGTTAAAAGATGAAACACTTTCGTTTATCATTTAATAATTGTTTTTAAAATCTGTCAATAAGTATTGCAAAAACACATCAAAAAAGATACAAAATTACACATTTGCGTGATTAAAAGACAAAAAGCTGTGAAGAAGCATCAATCAAAAAAGCTTTCTTCACAGCTCGTTTGATATTATTTTACTCTGCTATTTCAATAGTTTCTATTACAACGTCATAGACCGGCTTATCAGACATACCTGTTTTTGTTGACGCAATATCTTCAAGAACGTCAGCACCGTCTGTCAGCATACCGAAAACAGTATGGTGAAAATCAAGCCAGGGTGTTCCTCCGACCTCTTTATATTTATCTATAACCTCCTGAGGATAGCCGTTATCCTTGAGCTGTTCCATCTGTGCAAGAAGGTTATCGGGAACTGACTTTGCCTGAACAATGAAAAACTGTGAACCGTTTGTATTGGGTCCGCTGTTAGCCATTGACAGAGCACCGTAATAATTCCTTGCGTCAAGGGTAAATTCATCTTCAAAGGGGTCTCCCCATATTGACTCACCGCCGCAGCCTGTACCTGTAGGATCTCCGCCCTGAATCATAAAGTCCTTAATAACTCTATGGAAAATCAAACCGTCATAGTATCCGTTTTTTGCGTGGGTAGTAAAATTTTCTACAGCCTTCGGAGCTGCTGTTTCATAAAGCTCAAAGGTCATATCGCCTTTATTTGTTTTTATTTTTGCTGTAATCATCAGTATTTAACCCTTTCATTTATTTTTCTTAATTCTTCCCTGCTGATTTTTTCAATCTCTCTGTCATAGGTCATAAGTCCGTTAAGCTCGTCCTCAACGTCTGTAACCTGGGTATAAACAGTGGCTGAAAGACCGTCTTTAATCTGGGGAATGATAACATTATTATAAAGTTTGGAATAAGCCTTTGTCAGACTGTCCCTGCTGAAATAAACCTTGTAGCCGAACATCTTATCGTTAAAGGTGTGACCTGCCAGCTTTAAGCCGAGGCCTCCGAATTCCGAAAGCACATAAGGTCTGTTACCCTTTTTCACTTTAATAGGAGTAAAATATATGTGCTTTGATATAACATCTGAATGTCCCATATCGTGCCAGCCTGATGTTGTATCAATAATTCTTGTAGGGTCAAGAGTTTTCATTTTTTTATAAACCTTCTCGCTGTCAAACTGTCCCCATCCCTCGTTAAAGGGCACCCATACTGCTATACAGGGACAGTTATAAAGATACCCGACAGTATCCTCGGTTTCTTTATAATACAGCTTTCTTGCTTCTAAATCCGTTCTGTGGAAATTCCTGTAATTCCTGTCATCAAGAGTGATATTTACAAACGGGATAACGGAAACCTCTGCTCCGTATTTACCTCCGCCGTTTACCATATCCTGCCAAACGATAATACCGTTTACATCGCAGTAATGATACCACATAAGCGGTTCAATCTTAATATGCTTGCGAAGCATATTAAATCCACTGTCCTTAACAAATTTTACGTCATTTTCCATAGCCGCATATGACGGCGGTGTCAGAAAACCGTCGGGATAATATCCCTGGTCAAGAAGTCCGTTATGGAAATAAGGCTTATTATTTAGAAACAGCCGTTTTATCCCCTTTTCATCCTCGCCGATACTGAATTTTCTCATACCGAAATATGACTTAATTTTTTCTCCGTGTGCTTTAAACACTACATCATACAGGAAAGGATTTTCGGGACTCCAAGACTTAAAATCGGGAATTTTAACTGTTTTATCGGTTGTGTCTGCAATAAGCTCCTTACCGTCATAGATAAGCACTTCTACCTCGTCCGTACCGAAATATTCAAAACTTACCTGCTCCCTGTCATAGTCGGGAGTAATCTTGACTCTTTCAAGGTATTTCACAGGCGTTGACTCAAGCCACACTGTCTGCCAGATTCCGCTTTGAGGAGAATACCATATTCCGCCTCTGCTGAGCTTCTGCTTACCTCTTGAATATTCATTAGTATCGGTATAATCAAAAGCATAAACCATTATCTGATTTTCGCCGTCAGTGACATATTCCGTTATTTCAAACCTGAAAGGAGTATATCCGCCCTTATGCTCACCGACTTTGCTGCCATTAATATATACAACTGCAATTTGGTCAACAGCTCCGAAATTAACAAAAACTCTGCCCTTGTTAAAACCGACCGGAATTGTAAACTTTCTCTCATAGACAAGATACTCATCAGGCATTATACGCCTGTTCATGCCCGAAAGCTCAGTTTCGGGAGAAAAAGGAACATTGATTCGGCCGTTGAATTTAAATGGTACTGCCTTGATATTATCATAGCTTTGAACAGTACCGTCGGATTTTCTCGCCGACATAACAGCGCAGTTCCAAAGTCCGTTAAGATTTATAAAACTGTCACGGACAAACTGCGGTCTCGGATATTCCGGAAGAGGATTTGAAAAATCAAGCTCTCTTCCCCATTTTGTCATCAGCATATTTACCCCTCGCTTATAATTTTACCGTTCATTATTTGAATACGTTTATTACAGATTTCAACTGCCGCCTTTTTATGAGAAACAATAATACAGGTAATGTTATCCAGTGATTTCAGATTTGTCAAAAACTGTTTTTCGGTTTCTTCATCAAGAGCAGAGGTAGCCTCGTCAAGAAGAAGAATGGGAGAATCGGCAAGAAGACTTCTTGCAATTGCAAGCCTCTGAACCTGACCTTCCGAAAGTCCCATTCCCTTTTCACCTATAACTGTATTAAGACCCATAGGCAGTTCATCAATAAATTGCTTTGCACAGCTTATTCTTATCGCCTGCTCAATCTGCTCATCGGTAACATTATCGTTTATAAAGGTAAGGTTATCTCTGATTGTCCCCGAAATAAGCATATTTCCCTGAGGAACATAGGAAAACAATTTTCTCGTGTTTCTGTCAACAGGTATTTCACCGTCAGCAGTCTTCAGGCAAATGTTACCGCTGTTTACCGTAAATACACCTAAAAGCAGTTTAAGAAGTGTACTTTTTCCTATGCCGGAAATTCCCATAATCGCGACAAAATCACCCTTCTTTACGGAAAGAGATGTATTGTCAAAAATAATATCCCTGTCATATTTGAAATTAATATTTTCAAATGATATGGCATAAAGATTTTTATACACATTTTTCAGGTCAATATTTCTGTCGTTGATATTTTCCTCGTCGGGAAGCTCATCAAGCTCAATCAGTCTTTCAGCCGAAGCAAGAAGAGAAAAATATTTAGGCATAATATTTGAAAGGGACGCAAAGGGCGCCTGCACCTGATTTACAAGCTGAATTATTGCT
The DNA here is from genome assembly GCA_964535085.1 of uncultured Bacteroides sp. Classification (GTDB taxonomy): domain Bacteria; phylum Bacillota; class Clostridia; order Oscillospirales; family Acutalibacteraceae; genus Eubacterium_R. Next base: position 7,907 of record CAZHSE010000005.1, on the reverse strand, counting down.
GTAACCGTACCGTAGGACATACCGTTTTCAAGTATGCTCCAAGCACCGAAAACAACGGCAAATACAGTTCCCACATTGAAAATACTGCCTAAACCTACATTTGCGCAAATACTGAAATTTCTTTTTTTCATCCTTGCTTTGAAATTATCATTTTGCAGCTTATCGGTATTGCTGTCTATTTTATCCTCAACAGAAAATGCTTTTATCACAAGCAGGTTTGTAATAATTTCCTGAATAAAAGACCTTGTTTTTCCCTCGGTTTCCTGCACGCGCTTATGAAGACTTTTCATCATTTTTCTCAGTGCCTGGGTAGTTATAAACACAAGCAGTCCGCCAACTGCAAAAACAAGCGCAAAAATTTTGTCAATTATAATCAGGTACAAAAGCGAGCTTAACAGCTTTGTACCGAAATAGACTGCCTGCGGAATAATTGTCGTAAATCCGTCGCTTACAACCGAAACATCATTAAACATTCGGTTTTGCAAATCTCCCGAATGATATTCTGTTATTTTTGAATAATTCTTCTTCATAACGGTATCAAGAAGATAACGCTTCAATATAATATCAAGCCGCGCACATACCCTTTCCGAAAGGCTGTTTTTTATAATTGCCATAAGCATCTGAAAAATAACAAGACCCAAAAGAGCAGCTGCGTATTTTACCACAATATTCATATTTTGAAATTCTGTGGCGCCGTCTATTATTTTTTTAGAAAAATTTGCAAAAAATACAGATGTAACACCGTAAACGGCATTAAGGAATATAAGCAAAACAAGCATCGGTATTTGCTTTTTGCATATTCTGCAAAGCCATTTAATTATTTCTGAATCACTGCGTTTCAAACCCGCTTCACTTCGTTTCAACAGCGTTATCTCCTCTTTTAAAAATGTGACGCTTTATCCATCTTACTCCTCTTGGAAATAATAACAGAAACGGTCTTATCGGTAAAAGAGCAACCCATACTCTTGAATATATTTTATAAAGGGTTGATTTCTGACAATCAACATAATGCTTACCGTTTTTGAAAAAACCTACAAGAACTCCGCATATCATATCATCTGTCACATACTCTTTGTTCAGAAGATTGTCACCCACGATAACGTAATGGTCATCACAGACCTTTACAATTCTGTGCATTATGTATTTTCCGTACTTGGTTACATAGACGGGAACATCATATTTTTTCAATCTGTCTTTGTTTTTTATCACTATGATATTATCTTTTTGCTGGTGAATAAGAGGTTCCATAGATGTGCCCATAGTCAAGCCTGTATACTGACCATAGATATCGAGAATTTCTTTTATTGACTTTTCTTCCAAAATGACACCTCTGAATATTAGTTATATAAAGAAATTATAACAGATTAATACTGATATTGCAATAAACAAATAGTGTTCGATTGACAAAGATAAAAATATATGTTAGTATAATATGCAATAGATAAAGGATTTAAGCCGAACTATTGCGTAGTTCGGCTCTTTTTCGTGCAAAGGAGATTAATTAATATGGATTACGATTTAATAATTGTCGGTTCAGGTCCTGCAGGAATTTTCACGGCACTTGAGCTCATTAAAAGAAATTCAAAGAAAAAAATACTCTTAATTGAAAAAGGAAAACCTGTTGACAAGCGTCACTGCCCAAAATCCGAAACAGGTCATTGTGTAAACTGTAAGCCGAGCTGTGCAATCACAACAGGTTTTTCGGGTGCAGGTGCATTTTCCGACGGTAAGCTCAGCCTCAGCTACGAGGTAGGCGGTGATTTGCCCGACCTTATCGGAAGTGAGCTTTCTCAGGAGCTTATTGATTATACGGACAAAATTTATCTTGAATTTGGGGCTGATACCAAAATCGAGGGTATCAACACAGGCAGCGCCATCAAGGAAATCAGAAAAAATGCTATCAAGGCAGGTTTGAAACTTGTTGACTGCCCTATCCGTCATTTAGGAACGGAAAAGGCTCAGGAGCTTTATTTGAAAATTCAGAACTTTCTTTCTGATAACGGCGTTGATATGATGTTTTCCACAGAATGTAAAAATATCATCATTGAGGACAAAATCTGCAAGGGCGTAATAATCAACGATAAAGGCTCTGAAAAAACAATAACAGCCCCCGAAATTGTTATTGCAACAGGAAGAAGAGGTGCAGACTGGCTTGAAAAACTCTGCACAGAGCATAACATTGCACACAAGCCCGGCACTGTTGACATAGGTGTACGTGTAGAATGCAGAAATGAGGTTATGGAAAAAGTAAATGAGGCGCTTTACGAATCAAAGCTAATCGGATATCCAAGACCCTGGAAAAATAAGGTACGTACCTTTTGTCAGAATCCCGGAGGCTTCGTAGCTCAGGAAAACTACGATAACGACCTTGCGGTTGTAAACGGTCACAGCTATAAGGATAAGAAAAGTGAAAATACAAACCTTGCAATCCTTGTAAGCCACAACTTTACCGAACCGTTCAATCAGCCTATTGAATATGCTCAGAAGGTCGGTGAGCTTACAAATATGCTCGGTGCGGGTCATATTATGGTACAGCGTTTCGGCGATATTCTTGACGGTAAGAGAACATGGCAGCACGAGCTTTCAAAAAGTAATGTTAAGCCCACACTCAAAGACGCTGTGGCTGGTGACATTACAGCAGCAATGCCTTACCGTGCAATGACTAACATTATTGAATTTATCAAAATGCTTGATATAGTCGTTCCCGGCTTTGCTTCGACAGAAACTCTGCTTTACAGTCCTGAACTGAAATTCTACAGCAACAAAGTAAGAATGGACAACCATCTTAATACAAACATTAAAGGGCTCCATTGTCTCGGTGACAGCTCAGGCTGGACAAGAGGCCTTATGATGGCAAGTGTTATGGGTGTATTAATGGGAAGAGAGCTTTCCGAAAAAGAATAATTTTCGCCGGCTTGAAAAAGTCGGCTATTTATTTCCATATTTATTAATCATATATTATATTGCAATAAGATTTTAAAAGTGGTAAAATACATTAAACATATAGTAGGAGGATTAAATATGCTTTATTCGGAAATGAACAAGGAACAGCTTCTTCAGGAGAAAAAGGAGCTTAAAAAGAGATATGACGCCTTCAAGGCAAGAGGTCTTCAGCTGGATATGAGCCGAGGCAAACCCGGCAAGGACCAGCTTGATTTATCAACAGGAATTTATGATGTAAAAAACTACATTGCCGACGGTCTTGATGTACGTAATTATGGTATGCTTGACGGTATCCCAAGCTGTAAAAAACTTTTTGCAGAACTTTTGGATGTTGACGCTAAAAATGTTATTATAGGACCTAATGCAAGTCTTACACTTATGTTTGACTATATTTGTCAGTGCTATACTCACGGTGCAGGAGATACTCCGTGGTGCAAACTTGACGAGGTTAAATTTCTCTGCCCTGTTCCGGGATATGACAGACATTTCACAATCTGTGAGCATTTTGGCATTAAAATGATAAATGTACCTATGACAGACAACGGTCCGGATATGGATGCAGTCGAGGAACTTGTTAAAGATAAGAATGTTAAAGGTATGTTCTGTGTACCTAAATATTCAAATCCTCAGGGTATCACTTATTCAAATGAAACAGTAAAGAGAATTGCGGCATTAAAGCCTGCAGCAAAGGATTTCAGAATCATCTGGGATAACGCTTACTTTATCCACGACCTTAACAATAAAGGTGATAAACTTTTGAATATCTTTGATATTCTTCCGAAATATGACAATGAGGATATGGTAATTGAAGTTTGCTCAACTTCAAAAATCACTTTCCCGGGTGCAGGTGTTTCAGCTCTTATTGCAAGTGACAACAACCTTGCTCAGATAAGAAAACGTCTTAATGCTCAGACTATAAGCTATGATAAAATGAATCAGCACCGTCACGTTCAATTCTTCGGAAATGCCGACGGCGTCAGAGAGCATATGAGAAAGCACGCAGCAATACTCAAGCCGAAATTTGATATTGTTCTCAAGCATCTTGACAGGGAGCTTTCCGAAAAAGGTATTGCAAGCTGGGTTGAGCCTAACGGCGGTTATTTCATCAGCCTTGACGTTATGGAAGGCTGTGCAAAGAGAACAGGAGAACTCTGTAAAGAAGCCGGAGTTACTCTCACAACTGTAGGTGCAACATATCCTTACGGAATCGACCCTAACGACAGCAACATCCGTATTGCTCCGTCATTCCCTCCCGTTGCAGAGCTTGATGTTGCCGCAGAGCTTCTCTGCATCTGCGTACGTCTTGCCTGTGTGGAGAAACTTTTAGGATAATGGAAATAGGAGCATCGACTGCCTGTTTCTACCCCATTGAAACAGAAAAGGCATTAAAAAAAGTTTGTGATTTAGGCTTTAAAACAACAGAGGTTTTCGTTAATTCTCCCTGTGAGCTTGAAGATAACTTTGTAAAAGAATTAAAATTAATTGCAGACGAAAGCGGTACAAAAATTGTATCGCTTCACCCTTTTTCAAGCTTTCTTGAATCCTCCTGTATTTTCGGAGACTATCAGAGAAGGTTTAACGATTTCATCGGAATTTACGAAAAGACCTGTCACGCCGCCGCAATGCTGGGTGCAGGAATAGTTGTAATTCACGGTGCGGTTGCCAAGCCTAAAATTCCTATTCCCGACGACAGATATTTTGAGCGGTTCAAAATGCTTATTGACATCGGAAAACGTGAAGGCGTAACCGTTTGTCAGGAAAATGTCAACAGATTTAAAAGCGAAAGCATTGATTTCTGCAAAAAAATGAGAAATGCTCTGGGCAGCGATTATCATATGGTCTTTGACATCAAGCAGACTGTCAGAGCAGGACAGGATACCTTCAAATTTTTAGAAGAGTTTAAAAATGAGATTGCCCATGTCCACATTAGTGATAACGGAGTAAACGGAGACTGTCTCCCTCCGGGAAAAGGCAGTTTTGGTTTTGAAAAATTATTTGGTATTTTAAACAGTGCGGATTACAGCGGTAACTATATAATTGAAATATATTCTGGAAACCTTGATGTTGCCAAAGAACTAAAGGAAAGCAAAAACTTTTTAAAAAAATTATGAGTAAAATCAACAACAGAACAAAAGGAATAATATGTATTCTGCTGTCAGCACTTTGCTTCAGCGGAATGAGCAGCTTCATAAATCTCTCAGGCGACGTACCTGTGGCACAGAAGGTCTTTTTCAGAAATCTTGTTGCACTGTTCATTGCGGTTATAATGCTTTTGAAAAATAAAGAAAGTTTTAAACCGCACAAAGGCTGTATTCCGTATCATCTGTTAAGGTCAAGTGCAGGACTTTTAGGAGTTTTCGGAAATTTCTATGCCACAACTAAAATGGCATCAACAGCCGACGCTGCCATACTTAACAAAATGAGCCCTTTCTTCACGCTTATTTTTTCGGCAATATTTCTAAAGGAAAAGGTTAAGCCAAAACAGGCTGTGGCAATAGGTATTGCTTTTATCGGGGCTATGTTTGTAATTAAGCCCACAATGTCAAATGTTGAGCTGTTACCGTCAATATGCGGTTTTATCGGAGGAGTCTGTGCAGGCGCCGCATACACTTGCGTAAGGCATATGGGAAACAAGGGTGAAAACGGAAGATTCACAGTATTTTTCTTTTCACTCTTCAGCTGTATTGTCACCTGTCCTTATCTTATTTTTAATTTCCACCCGATGACAAAAATGCAGTGGGTATACCTGATCCTGGTGGGCGTTTGCGCCGCAGGCGGTCAGTTTTCAATCACTGCCGCTTACACCTTCGCTCCAAGCAGAGAAATATCGGTATACGATTATTCAAACGTTATCTTTACCGCTGTCAGCGGCTATTTCTTCTTAGGCGGACAAATTCCCGACTTGTGGTCATTTACGGGATACATAATTATCTGTGCAATGGCTGTTTGGATGTTCATATACAACAAAAAGGAACACGCTATTGAAAAGTCTTAATTTTATCAACATATTGTTGTAAAGTAAAAACACTTGTATTTTACTATATGTTGTGATATAATTTTAAAGAAATTTGAAAAGTCAACTGATTGGAGGTTGAAATTATGAAATGTCCGTTTTGCGGTTATGAGGAAAGTAAGGTTATTGACTCAAGACCTACCGATGAAAACGAACGTATCAGACGTCGCCGTGAATGTCTCAGGTGCAGTAAGAGGTTTACAACTTATGAAATAATTGAAGATGTACCGATTATTGTTATCAAAAAGGACAAGAGCCGTGAGGTATTTGACAGAAACAAGATTCTAAAAGGAATGCTTCGTGCCTGTGAAAAAAGATCTGTAACAGTATCCGAACTGGAAACCGCTATAAGCGAAATTGAAACAACTCTCCAGTCTGCCATTGACCGTGAGGTTACTTCAGCGAGAATCGGCGAGCTTATTATGGAAAAGCTAAAAGCCATTGATGAGGTTGCTTACGTCCGCTTTGCTTCTGTTTATAAGGAATTTGACAGTGCAGAAGCCTTTAGGGAAGAAATCGCAAAAATGTAATAGTACTAAAATCACAAAAGGCTTGGATTTCACCAAGCCTTTTTTTCTAAACTTTTTAATAGTTTTCAAGTATTTTATTTATAGCTCTATATGTTTTTTTGTAATTTACACTGCCGGGTGACCTATGCTCAACAAGGGCACACGGACATTGATACTTGTGGCGAACATATCCCACAAGATATCCGTTTGTGTAACCATATTGATTTACTTTTTGACCGGCGAGTGAAAGGCTTTTGTTAAAATAACTGCCGATAGAACCGGAACCCATTGTAAAATTCAGCCAACCATGAAAATCAGTATATACATCAGGCTTATATTTATTCAAGAGTTTTACCATTGCTTTGGCTTCATTGGAACGAAATTTGCCGGACTTAAAATCTCTGTTGATGTCAATATGCTTTGAATTACATCTGCCAAAACCGGAAGAAGAATTGCTCCTGCCTGCAATCGCACCATCAGGATTAAGGCACGGGACAATAACAAGCCTAAAACCTTTAAGCTTTGACGGATGATCTGCATAATACTTTATGAGATGATTTCCTTCTTTTGTAAGTACGCGACCGTCTCCGGGATAAGAATCCTCGCAACCATGAATTGCAAAAGTCATCACATATGTTTTTTTAAATTTACCATTTTTAGGGGTTATAACATATGCCTCAAGAGGTCTGTTCAGGTTTGTCTTTCCAAAATTATATTTTTTTACATTTTTATAATCTCTGCTTATCTGAGCACTATCGGCATTAAGGCTTAAACATTCCGAAACAACATCAATATCAAATGAAGAGGAAATATCTTTTGCTTTTACCGTTATCGTTACTTTTCCCTTTTTCCTTCCTGTTACAATTCCATCCTTTGATACTGAGGCAACCTTTTTGTCAGAAGAGTAAAAACTTACTTCTTTACTTTTAAAATTAACAAGCTTGTATTTAATCCTGTAAGCGGAACTTCCCACCTCTACAGTTTTGTTTTTATTTTTAATAATAATTGACTGTTCCTTTGGCTTAACAAATGACTTATCTGATACATCATTTGATACAGTTGTTTCTTCAATCAATATCTCCGATTCATTGGTTGGTATGTCTGTTACACTATTTGACACAGTTGTTTCATTGGTTGAGGCAACTGTGTCATTGGATGTTATGTTTATGTCATCATTTGAAAAGGCATACACAGGAAAAGAAAATATTAAAACACTCAGTAAAAGAAAAAATGGAATTATTTTTTTCATATCACAAATCTCACCTAAATTTGATTATAAATTATTAAACATCAGCTTTCATCTCATATCATGAAATATATAGAAAAAGCCTTAAAAGCATCATACACAACGCTTCTAAGGCTTTTTACTTGGTGACCCATCGGGGAATCGAACCCCGGACACCTTGATTAAAAGTCAAGTGCTCTGCCATCTGAGCTAATGG
>CAZHSE010000004.1:0-144683 GCA_964535085.1 uncultured Bacteroides sp. | reverse complement strand
GGCGGTCTATCTATTGTTTTCGGTTGCTTGCTTCTTTACCGTACATGAGCATTGCACCAAGGATTGTCTTTGCCTTTATGTTTGCCCCTATGGTGCAACTGATACCGAAAACAGTATTATTGATACTACAAAATGTGACGGATGTGGTCTTTGTGCCGATGCCTGCCCAAGTGGAGCAATCAGCTTAGTTCCTCTTGAACTACCGCCTCAACAGGCAAAATCAAGCTCGGTTGTATCGGTCCTCAATGATCTTGCTCAAAGCAAATCAAATGGTGAAGTTATGGCAAGGCAAATTGCCGAAGAAACCGACAAATCAGGTCTTGCAAGACTAATGAAAGCAATATCAAAATCGGAGAGAATTGTTGCAGAGGATATTGTTCGAGAGGCAGGTTATATGCTTCCTCAAAGCGACAACGCTCATAAAATGTTAGAGGAACTTATTGAAAATCCTCCAACAAAGGATTTTCCGATTGAGTCGGCAAAAAAATTATTAAGATTAATTCCAAACAACGAAAAAACAAATGATAAGGAGAATAAAACTATGTCAAACAAATACGCAGGAACTCAAACAGAAAAGAACTTACAGGAAGCATTTGCAGGCGAGAGCCAAGCAAGAAATAAGTACACATATTTCGCTTCCGTTGCAAAGAAAGAGGGCTATGAGCAAATGGCTGCTCTCTTCCTCAAAACAGCAGACAACGAAAAGGAACATGCAAAGATGTGGTTCAAGGAGTTAGCAGAGCTTGGCGACACACCTGCAAACCTCAAGGCTGCTGCAGACGGTGAAAACTACGAGTGGACAGATATGTACGAAGGCTTCGCTGTGACAGCTGAAGAGGAAGGCTTTACCGAGCTTGCCGCAAAGTTCAGAGCAGTGGCTGCTATTGAGAAGCACCACGAGGAAAGATACCGCGCACTTCTTAAGAATATTGAAACTGCACAGGTATTTGAAAAGAGCGAGGTTAAGGTTTGGGAGTGCAGAAACTGCGGTCATATCGTGGTTGGAACAAAGGCACCGGAGGTTTGCCCTGTTTGCGCTCATCCAAAGGCATTCTTCGAAATCAACGCAGAAAACTACTAAACAACAAAAGGCGCTGTAAAAAACAGCCGAAATTAAAAACCGGGATTCACGAAGAGTGAGTCCCGGTTAGTTTTTGTCCGCCTTTTTCGTTCCGCTACGCTCCACTTCAAAGGCGGACAAAAACATCAATTATCTAATTTCTTAAAAACTTACACACTTTTCTTGACAAAGCCCTGTTTAGTGACTTTTAATTGTTATGGCATAAATAATTAGGCTACTCCTTGTCTAATTATTGTGCTACTACAAAGCCACAAATGTTGCTATAATTTTGTGTTAAGAAATGCAACAAAATTCACAGAGACATTTGAGAGACACGCAAGTCCCGAAAAGTGCTTGAAATGGGCATTTCTTATGAAGCATTGTGCGTCTCTGACTCCGTCATTTAAGGTTAGAATCTTTATTGTAGGTTTATGGGCAATAAATTTACTAATAACCCATCTTGAACTTCAACTTTTCATATTGCTAATGCTCTTGTACCGATATCTTTTTGACGGCTATTTTGACGGCTACACAGGAGAACGAGGGTGTAGGAACAGTGAGCCAAGTGAAAATTAGGCAGAAAGATCGGACGAGAAAAGCCCTAAACATCGCTGTTTAGGGCTTATTTAACGGCTGTCGACACTGCTACTAACCAGTAGATCGGGGGCTCGAGTTTTTCCCCCCTGCAAAGTCTTTGGCTTTGTGGGGAAAGGAGAAACATATGGAGTAATCGTTACAAATTGGCTTGACAATTTGTTTGAATACGGAATATGTTTGGACGAGACGCCCATTTGACTCCCACTGATATTTTTTATATAATTGAAACAGATAAATTTGAATTTTGTGAGGTGGTATAATGCAAAACAATACCGAGTTTTGGAATGCATTAGATAATTTAGTTGACAATTCGGAAATTATAATTGATAGACCAAAGGGAACAGAACATCCCAAGTATCCTAATTTCATTTATAAAGTTGATTATGGTTATTTGAAAGATACATCGTCTATGGATGGTGCAGGAATAGATGTTTGGGTAGGAAGCGGCGAAAAAAAGATTGATGCAATAATGTGCATTGTTGATTTAATAAAAAAAGATTCTGAAATTAAAATACTTATTGGTTGCACAGAAGAAGAAAAGACAATAATATATGAAACACACAATGAAACGCAGTTTATGAAAGGTGTTTTAATTCGTCGATAACTTCCAATTTGCAGAGCGGTTTTATTGCTGAAACGCAAAGATTCAGGCTCAAGGATTTTGTTCCTCGAGCCTTTCGTTATGCCGAGAAATGTATGAGCTTGTTCTTTCGCTTCGTATTCCGTAAAGGTATCCTATGAAAAGCATTTTGAAAAGGGTCTCCGACTCTATTGCGGGTCGCCCATTATCCAAACAGTAATACGGCTTACATATTTCATTGATAAAGCTGAAATCTATTACCTTATCTATTTTCCTCAGTAAATGATTTTCAGGTGCTAAATTTTCTATCGTTACAAACTCATATTTTAACTAATTTCCGTTTGATTTCTTTAACATTTTTATCGCCCTTTTTCTGCTTCTATTATACCATTTTTCTTGCCTTTTGTACAGAAAAAAACAAAGCCCAATCCTTTCGGATTGAACTTTGTCAGCAGTCTGAGTCATTATTTTGGCTTTACCCCAACGTTTGACGTAGAACCAAAAGAGGTCTTCTTACAGCTCTTTTGCTGTTTCAGACCTCTTGTTTTATTTCTTTTCGGGGATGTTATTTTTTTACATCCCCTTATTTATCAAATTAATTAGCACACTTTTGGCATGGGGTTAACCCCGCAGCTTTAGCATCATCTAATGATACCTCATAAGAGTTTTTTCCTCCACAGGTAGATATATAGTGATATCTCTTTCCTGTTGGTGTTCGATAAACAGTTTTACTATTGCTTTCTTTTATTACTCTTGTAGTGGTTTCGTTTTCAGTTATATATTTTTTTGTGGTAGTTTGAGCTTTATTTGTTTCCGAATTTTCTTTAAGACTACTATCACCATTAGAATAGTTTATATTTATTCCAGGTTGAACATTGTAGCAAAAGACATTGAAACATATTCCTGCCCCTTTGTCCTCAAGTGACCAAGCTTCCATTAATACACCGTTAGCAAGTAAATTATTTCCATCAAACAAAGGTGTAACTCTATAAAGAACATGATTACTTGTTTCCTTAACATAATCGGCAACCATATTCTCAAATGGTAACATTCCATCAATATTCAAATAGCGAGTGCCGGTAATTAAATTTTTTTCATTAGCATTTTCAGCAGTTAATTGGTATCCAATTAAATGACATCTATTGTAAAGATATTTACCATCTACACAATCATACTTTATGGTATGCCACCCACTCGGTTTAACCTGTCCTATTGAGCCACGATCCTGTGTTGGCATTGTTTCAAATCCTATACAAGCAAAAGCTGTTCCACAACGCCCATAACCGTCAAGGCTGCTGTATTCTTCAAAACAATTATTGATTTTTTTTTCAGATTCAGTAAAAAATGGATTATTATTATTTACAACTACATAAGGACTGCCACTATAATTGGGTATATTTTTTAATGCTACAAAATTTGATTTCGTTAAATCATTATTTGATGTTGCGTTATAAATGCTTTCTTTTGTTGATGAAATAGTAGTGGAAGTATCAAAAACACTTGTTGCATCATTCTTTTCAGTTTCAGAAGAAGAAACACTGATATAGTTTGCATTTGATGTTTCATTAGTTTCCTCGTTAAATCCTAATAATGCAAAAAACGCAACTAAAACTGCAAATACGATAAAGGCTTTCGAAATGAATTTTCCATTTTTTTTATTCTGCTTTGACATTAATATATATATCCCTTGTTATTTTTTCGTGCGAAGTACCCACAAAATCTTTCGTACTATCAATAAGAAAGTCCGAATTGATAACATCAACATTAAAACTAAAATCAAAAGGATAGCACTTATTCCAACGATATATAATTAATTTAGTGCATTGTGATAGGTATTCTTCTATTTCTTTGTTTTCAACAAAACATATATCCTTGTTTTTTGCAATATCAAGAAATCCGTCGTCAATATAAACATTATCCGAAAACAAGTCGCTTGAAAAATTGTTTATTAATATTTTCCTACCGTCAGCATAATCAATTAAATCATCAATAACTTTTGAATCTCTGCTTTGCCGTCTGTTGTTGAACAACATTCCATTGTTATTATCAAGACATAGTACAATTATCATTTTTTACCTCCAAAAAACAAACACGCTCGCAAAGCGAGCGTAACTGCATAAAAAAATGCGTAGCCGAAGCTACGCACCAAAAACACACAGCTCCAAGTTTTCTGCGACAAAAACATACACACTAATTTAAGAAAAGTATGACAAGGGAGTGTGTGTTATTTGTAATAACGCACAACTTTTCTTAAATTAGTAGCAATAGTCTGTTACTAAATTTTGTGAAGAATTAAAATGTTTTTGTCGCATAATCATAATATCACAAAAAATAATATATATCAAGAACGAAAGTTATTTTACTTAATGAATTAAAGAACTCAAAGCATTTGAATAAGTACATAACAACTTTTTCGGTATTGATTTTTCTATAAGTATATTGACAAATACTTGTCAAAGTGTTATTATTATATGTCTAAGAGAACTCACAAATTTTGTTTATATTAGTTGTTTCTTAATGTGTTTTTTTGTCGAATAATTGTGTATTTTGTTACTTAATTAATATTCTTGTCAATTAGCAAAAATAAACATAAATATTTGTCAAAAAAATTTTTTTAAGAATAAAATTGTGCAATATGCACAAAAAATAGCCGAAAAATTATCCTAAATGACTATTGAATTTTCTTTTGAGATGAATTATAATAAAAAATGTAAGAACTTGCCAAACAAATTGGTATTTTTAAAGTTTTTAAGGAAGTTAGATAGTTTATTAATATTTAACTACAATTGAATAGATTTTAGCAATATTTTATCGAGGATAGCTTCTTTACTTCGTTTACTGTTGAAAGACCTTGACACGTTTTGTGCAAAGCTATAAACGCTCCTATAAAAATATAAACAGGGATTTTGTTTGCTCGATAAAAAAGTTTAGATGACAAAGTGCCTGCATATTAGCAAGGCATTTTTTTTATGATATGAGAGGAGAATAATAAACAGGAGGTACAGTCCGATGTCATACTAATCTTGAGGTTTGTTTTATCTTGCCTCATAAAATATTTGTTTGTGTTAAATGCTAAAAGTGCATTTACACAATAGCTTATAATGTTTTACCAATCCATTATAAGTAAAAATTTCCTTTATTGTTGTCACAATTATATTGTAGCAATGATTAGCATCAATAATTCAATGCTTTTTTGTTTGATATAGCAAGAGAGGGGGAAGTTTTATGAATAATAAAACATCTCTTAGTGCGGCTCGTATAATCAAAAAAACAGGCATTCTTGTTGATACTGAAAATTCTGTTATAATTGCAGAAGGAATAAATTTAAGGGTTGAAAACAAGAAAAAACATCTTGTAGGGATAATAGATGTTGAGAACGCACTTATTGAGATAAAACAAGGCAAGACATTTGTAAAAATACCACTTGCGATTAACCAATATTTTATTACGAATAGCGGTGGAATGGATGTTGCTATTATCAGAGTTGATGATAGAAAATATTGCATTTCATATTTGATATAATTATCAACGGTTCCATAGAGTCGGAAAAGACCGGAATATATACAACTTTTTGTTGTATTGTTCTGGTCTTTTTGTTTTATTGAATGTTTGGGAGTATCATAATGAGCAGTTATAATTACACATATCGTTACGGAAATGTAAAACGATATTCCAAACAATCAAATAAAGAAACTCCTACATTTGCGGAGGAAGTAATGCTATTACTTGAGAGTAATGGTATTACTTCAGGTCAGTCTTTTGAAACCTCTATATATTTAGGACGCAATATATACTTGAAATTGAAGAAGGACAAAAACTATATACCGAGTGAAAATGCTGCATACACTATTTGCATTGCATTAAAACTCTCGTTATATGAAACAATGAATTTACTGAATAAAGCAGGGTATAGCATTATGCCAAGAGGAAAAGATGATTTATATAGAGAAGTATTAATAAGAATGATATTAGATCAATTTTCATACATACCTGAATGCAACAAGGAACTTAAAAATTTAGGTTTGCAGGAGCTTGGCTCCATTGAAAGCTAAATAAAATAATATGAAAAGAAAATGTGTGAATATTAATTGAAATATCACGAATGTGTGATGTATTATACGCCTAAATATTCTAAGAATTAAAAAAACTATTCACATCATACTATATATGGTATGTTTTTTGTCACGATTGTGTGATGTGACTTCATTGAATTGAGGTAAAAAATAGTGCAAAATGTAATTGTAATCAATAAGATTACATTGTACCTTGATAAGTGAATGTCCCCCTGTTAGATACATTATTCTTTGATACTATATGTAGAAGATTTTGCATATATGTTGAAGATTATGCATTTGGCGTATGGAATAATGAAATACTTTCAAAGACAATACGAGTGGAGTTTACCTTTGAAAAACAAGTGAGAAGTCTTTGGTTAAAGGAACGGTGCAGGAAGTGTACAAGGACAAATAAAGGTAAGTAATTAATTAAGGAAGTGGTATTATGGAGAAAAGACTTTTGAATATTCAAGAACTGTGCGAATACACCGGTTGGGGTAAGACAAAAGTTCGTGAAATACTAAAAAGACCCGACAGCACATTTACAATTAAAATGGGAAATAGATTATATGCCGATAAGGCACTATTTGACAAATATTTAGATAATTGTGCTAAATACCAAATTTCCATTTAATAATTAATTACATAATATATGATGCAAATGTGCGATAATAATAATCGCACATTTGCTTTTTATATCTCATTGATATATTGTGAATATGCAAATTGATATTGCAAGTATAAAGGAGATGTGATAGTATATGGGAAAAGACCTTAAAGGCAAAGATCTCGGTCAAGGTATCAGTCAGCGTAAAGATGGACGATATAATGCGAGAGCAACTATTGAGGGAGTAAGTATCAATATTTATAATTACAACCTTAAAGCATTAAAAAAAGAATTCGACTTAAAAAAAGCCGCTGTTATGAAAAAAGAATTTAATGTTAGACAAGGAATAACATTAAATGAGTGGTTTAATGAATGGTTTGAAATATATAAATCTCCAAACCTTAAAGATGAACTCAATCGTCACAATTATAAAAGAAGATATAACAACACTTTCGGAAAATATCTTGGTTTAAAAAAGATGGAAAATATAACGGAAGTAAATATCCAACAAGTAGTAAATGATTTAATTAAAATTGACGGCTACTCTCCAAAAACGGTAAAAGAAAGTTTGAGCTCATTAAAAGAATGTTGTAATGCCGCTATAACTAATAGATTAATTTCATTAAATCCATGTTTGAGCGTAATAGTGCCTTGCGGTATCGATGATTTTATAGAGCCTGTTGTACTAAGCGAAAAACAACAGCAAACATTTTTGTCCCTTGTGAAAAATCGTTATTATAATGAAATTTATCAAATAATGCTATCAACAGGTATGCGAATTGGTGAAGTCACAGCTTTGCAGTGGTCTGATATTGATTTTGAAAATAAAGAAATTAATATTAAGCATTCTATGCAAGTTGCCTATGAAAAAGGTGAAAAAATATTAAATATGACTACACCAAAAACGGTTAATGCCATAAGAACGATACCAATGTTTGAGGGTGTTGAAAAATTATTCTTATCAGTTAAAGAAAAGCAAGAAATTTGCAAAATGCAAATGGGCAAAAGATGGAGACTTCCAAAGGATTTCAGCGATTTAGTTTTTACTACTTCATTAGGTTCGCCGGTAACAAGATATGTTCTTGCAAGTGATATAAACAAAGTTGTTGATATTATTGACAAAAATGAAATGTATTTGGCTGTAAAAGAGCATAGAGAACCTAATAAGTTTCCAAAATTACACCCACATGCTTTTAGACATACATTTGCAACAAGATGCTTTCAAAAAGGACTTGAACCATTATTCATTATGAAAATAATGGGACACACAAATTATGAAACAACACTTAGATATACTCATCTTCTTGCTTCGACAAATGAGCAAGAAATTAATAAAGCGGGCTCTTTCGTGGCATCTAACGATGTGGTAAAACAAAAAGAAAACATTAAAACTGTTAAGGTGAGTAAAAACAAGTTAGTTGTGCGTTTGAAATCAGCTTAATTAGTTGCGTAAAAACACAAGAAAAGTTGCGTAAAAGTTGCGTAAAGTAAAATTCAAAAACGCTCGAAACCCTTGATATACCTTGCTTTCAGCGAAAAACTTCGCAAAGCAGATTAACGGCTAACATTTAAGAGCATCTCAAACGAGGTGCTCTTTTTGTATATAGTATTCAGGAGGGATTATGTGCGATATTTGTAAAACTATTGAAAACTCTTTAAATGGTAAAAATCCATATTTTGTACGTGAGTTGAAAACAGGTATAGTTGTTCTTGGTTGGAATCAGCATTTTTATGGCTATACTTTGTTTATGTGCAAACAGCACGCTGCTGAGCTTTATGACCTTGAACCTGATTTTCAGGCTGAATACTTGAAAGAAATGGTTATTGTAGCTAAGGCAGTTTCTAAAGCATTCAATGCTGAAAAAATGAATTATGAATGTCTCGGAAACGGCGATTCGCATCTGCATTTTCATCTATTCCCTCGTGTCAATGGTGACTTAGGTAAATATGGCAATAACGGTAAAGGTCCGGTATGGTGGCTGCCGCAAAATATTATGTGGAGCGACGATAATATTCCGAATAAAAATGAACTCGAAACAATGAAATCAAGGCTCAATGCAGAGCTTGATGCTTTAGTTGAATAATGGGGGAGAATGTTATGAAGAACTATGATATAATATTATTTGACCTTGACGGAACATTGACCGATTCGTCACCGGGAATTATTAACTCTATTATCTATTCCTTGGATAAATATGGTATTACTGATTATGATGCATCTATACTCAAAAAATTTCTCGGACCTCCGCTTAACGAATCGTTCAAGGAATTTTACGGCTTTGATGATGAAAAGTCAATGGAAGCGGTAAAATTCTATCGTGAATATTTCAGCACAAAAGGTCTTTTGGAAAATCGTGTTTATGACGGCGTACCGAAGCTTTTGAAAAATCTTGCTGACAACGGCAAAAGGCTTATTGTTGCAACATCTAAGCCACAGAAGTTTACGGATAGAATAATGCAGCATTTTGATTTAGAAAAATATTTTGAATTTGTTGCAGGTTCAAATATGGATGGCACACGCTCGAAAAAATCTGATGTAATTGAATACGCATTGAATAAATGTCAAATAACAGATAAATCAAAGGTGGTTATGATTGGCGACAGGAAGCACGATATAATTGGGGCGAATGATGTTGGTATCGACTCAGTCGGTGTTGAATACGGCTATGGCGACTATTATGAACTGAAATCTGCCGGTGCAACCTATATCGCAAAATCAGTTGCTGAATTAGAAAATATAATTCTCAAGTCAAATTAATGCATTATAACAATTAGAGGTTAATTATGAAAATTACATTGATTAATGGAAGTGCAAGGGCAAACGGCAGTTGTTCGTTTTTGCTTGACAAAATGATTTCTGCTTATCAAAAAAATGGAATCGATACGAAAAAATACAATATTTCGCAAATGAATATCGGCTATTGTAAAGGTTGTAAAAAATGCTACGCAGATGGCAGATGTATTCAGAATGATGACACCGAAATGATTGTTGAAGATATTTTATCATCTGATTATGTTGTTATTGCCACACCGTCATATTGGGCTGATGTTCCTGCACAGCTCAAAACATTTTTCGACAGAAATACACCCTACGGTAATACAAATCCCAACAGAATTTTAACTGCTGATAAGGAAATTCAAGGCATAGGAATTGTAGTCAGAGCAGGTAAAAGTAAAAAAGAAAATGAAGTTATTTTAGACTTTATAGACCATTATTATGGTCATCTCGGAATAACACCTGTCAAAAGGTTTTCAGTCAGAGAGGTTGATTGCCTCGACGATTTGATGAAAAAACAAAATGTTATTGATGAAATATATAATTACGCTTTGAATACACAAGCAGTATAACCATATTTTTTAGCTTGTCAGCGAGATACTTTTTTCTTGAATATAGTGCTATTGTATGATATTGTTTTGTCAGGAGGGAATATTTATGCAAAAAAATAAAAAGCAACTGATTGTAAAAGTAATATCAATTATTTTGGTTGTTGTATTAATTGCAGTCGGCTCGTTCGGAGGCTATTTGCTTTACAGATTTAATTGTGACAAGTCAAATGCAACCAACACTTATGAAACTGTATATAATGCAGACCAAGTAAAATTATCAACCGATGACAGCGGCATTTTCAGGGTTTTAAAGATTAATGATACTCATTTCTTTGACGGTGTATGCGATGATGATAAGCATACTTTTGAGGATTTAAAAGCAATTTTAGACAAAACACCCTGCGACCTGATTGTTGTTGACGGAGATTTGGTTGATGGATTTAATCTAAAGCCTACATACGATAAATTCGGTGCTATTGATTTGTTTGCAAATCTTATCGAGGAATATGATACTCCTTGGACGTTTGCACCTGGAAATAACGATTTTGAAATCGACGGCAGCAATGAGGACATTATTGCATTTATGTTGCAATATGAACATTTTCTTTACGGTAATTCAAAAAATATTGACGGCTCAATGCAGTTTGTCATAGATATTTACAATAATGATGAGTTGGTACATAGTGTTGCAATTCTGGACTCAGGAGCAAGAAAACCGAAGGCAATAGGTTCATATCAGCCTATTTCCGAAAATCAGGCAATTTGGCTTAATGATGCGGTTAATGACCGTAAGGTCAAAACAAGCGTATTCTTCCATATGCCGACCAACGCTTTCCAAACAGCGTATGACAATGGGGAAGCATATGCCGGCTTTGATATGTATAACACATATCCATACGACGAAATAAAAAATGATGATGTGTTTGATAATGTAATTAAAGATAACGAATATGTTACGCTTATTTCCTGCGGTCATCAGCACAGCAACAATATGTGCTCATTTTATAACGGAAAATATTATCAGTTAAGCTCTGTCAGCGGATACAGTGCAGGAAGAAATGAATTTATTTACCCTTCCTGCACATTGACTGCAATAAATACACTTGACGATAACCCACAAACTATGTATTCATTTGAACAAATAAGAGCTTAATTTTGGAGATTGTTTATGAAAAATATCAAGTGGCTGTTTTTTGATATAGGTTCAACCTTGGTTGATGAAACCGAATGTTATAAGAGCAGGATTGATTTTGCCGTTAATTCTAAGAAATTAAATCGTGATGAATTTATGGAAAAGGTTTATGAATCTGCCGAAGTCAGCTCCACTGCAATAAAAACAGCGGCAAGCTATTATAATCTTGAACTTCCTGAGTGGGACAGCAGTTTAGAAAAACTATATTCAGATACTGAGAATGTTTTGAAAATATTATCAAAAAAATATAAGCTTGGTATCATTGCTAATCAATGTTTAGGAACTAAAGAACGCCTTGATAACCGTAATATCGGTAAATACTTTGATGTAGTAATTGCATCGGCAGAGGCAGGATGTGCTAAGCCTGATTTGAAAATATATAACCTTGCACTTGAACAGGCGGAATGTAAGCCGAGTGAAGCTGTAATGATAGGAGACAGGCTTGATAACGATATCGCTCCTGCAAAACAGCTTGGTATGAAAACCCTTTGGGTACGTCAGGGCTTTGCGAAGTATCAAAATATCCAAAATAATAACCAACAGCCCGATTACATAATTGAGTCAATCGGTGAAGTCGTGAATATATTTTGATTATCATTTTAAGAGCATCTCATTTGAGGTGCTCTTTTTATTGTGTTGTAGTATGGTGCTGACAGTTGTTTTTCATTTTGTTGGGCTGCAACGGAGCTTGTGTTCTTAAAAGATTATAACAAAACATCTTTTGTATGTCAATACAAAACTTCTATTGTATGATATTATTTTGTAAAAGTAACGTGTTTATGAGGTTGGTTTTATGGAATATTATAGCAGAATGAGAAATATCAGAGAAGATAATGATATGACACAGAAGGAAATAGCTTCGCTTATGTCAATAAAACAGCAACAGTACAGTGAATACGAAAGCGGAAAGCGACTTATGCCTATAACATATCTTAAACGATTTTGCGAGATACTGAATGTATCGGCAGATTATATTCTCGGATTGCCGCAGGGTATGAGTTATTTTGGGCTGTAGGGGACGGTGAAACCATGAAAAAAATTATTATAAACGCCACAGTGATAATTGCGGTTTTGACTGCTGTGTTTTCAGCATTATATATTAATTATGACATAACCGTTTTTGAATCTATGGCAATAACCTTCGGTACGATATTATACCATTTTGTAATGCGCCTTTTTGTAGGATTTATTGTGCCTAAAGGTTTTTGTTACACTGATAAATTTTTCACTGAGAGAGCTTTTGAAAAGCCTCTTTATAAGGCTTTGAGGGTTAAGAAGTGGAAAAAGTTTATGCCCAGCTATAACCCCGATTCTTATATTGTGGAAGACGGAGTTCAGTCTCTGAAAAATATCGCAAACACAACCTGCAGAAATGAGGTTATTCATCTTGTTATTTGCGCACTTAGTTTTGTACCGATTTTATTTTCAGTTCCGTTCGGTGAAACGGCTGTATTTATCATAACTTCTGTATTAGGGTGTATGTTTGATATGATATTTGTAATTATGCAAAGATACAACCGCCCGAGAATTGTAAAATTAATTAACCGCCGAGCAAACAAAATCTCCTGAAAATTTCGGGAGATTTTTTATTCTATGTATTGACAAATAAATTTCGGTATGTTATATTACAACTGTAATACAAGAGCTATCACAGTTAGCCAACTGATTCTTAACGGAAGGAGTGAATATTTTGATATTTATTGATTATCATAGTCGAATGCCTATTTATGAACAGATAAAGGAACAGATTATTATGCTTATCAATACCGGAGTGTATAAGCCTGATGAACAGCTCCCGTCAATAAGGAGCCTTTCAGCCGAGCTTAACATTAATGTAAATACCATTAAGCGTGCCTTTGCTGAGCTTGAGCATGACGGAATTACATATTCTGCCCAGGGCAGAGGAATTTTTGTATCCCCAAACCCGTT
This sequence comes from uncultured Bacteroides sp., assembly GCA_964535085.1. Lineage (GTDB taxonomy): Bacteria > Bacillota > Clostridia > Oscillospirales > Acutalibacteraceae > Eubacterium_R. The sequence continues at coordinate 131,336 of CAZHSE010000004.1, read as the reverse complement.
AGGTAATGAAAAGGTTAAAAAGTCAGCTTTTGAGGATATCAGAGCAGTAGTATCTTCGGGAAAGGCAAAGGGAGTAACTGAGGACGAGGTTCATACCCTTGTAAAAGAAATTTACGACGAAGGTGACGGAAATGATTGAGGTTAAAAATATTACTAAAAAATTCGGCGATTTTACGGCGATTGAGGATATAAACTTTACAGTCGAAGAATCGTCAATTTATGGACTTGTGGGATATAACGGTGCAGGTAAAACCACACTTTTAAAGGTCTGTGCAGGTATTTATAAGCCTGAGGGCGGAGCAGTTTTTATTGATAATGAAAACGTTTTTGATAACGGAAAAATCAGAGCGAATATGTTTTATGTGCCCGACGATTTGTATTTTCCCCCTGCAGCAAATTTGCTTAGAATGAAAAAAATTTACAAAGGCTATTATCCGAATTTTTCCGATAAGGTTTTTGATAAAATGGTTGAAGCAATGGGATTTGACCCGAAAAAGAATATCAGTTCATTTTCTAAGGGAATGCAGAGGCAGGCAGAGGTTGTGCTTGCTATGGCGACAAGACCTAAATATATGCTTCTTGACGAGGTCTTTGACGGCATTGACCCGCAGAAAAGAAGTTTCTGCAAAAATCTTTTTCTTGAATATATGGCAGAGACAGGGTGCTCAATGATAATGAGCAGTCACAATCTTCAGGAGGTTGCAGACCTTTGTGACAGAGTTGCACTTATTAACGGAAAAAGACTGAAGATGAATGTCAGTGTTGATGATATCAGCTCAGCATATAAAAAATACATAATGATTTTTACCGAAAATATAGATAAATCTATGTTTGACGGGATAGCAAATAAGGGAATTAAGGTCGACGGTAAGCTGGTAACAATTATCGTTGCAAAAGATTTTGATGAAAAACAGCTTCTCGCTCTTAAACCTATTCATATAGACAGTGTAAACCTTTCTTTTGAAGAAGTATTTTTGAATGAAATGGAGGATAAGGAGTATGACATCACAAAAATTTTCAGCGAATAAACATTCCGCTTCCTTTGATTTTAAAAGATCGTTAAAATCGCTTGTTATTCCGTCAATAGTATCATTTTTGGCGGCTTCATATTATTTTGTATTGCTGATTTATTTCAGCTTTCGGAATTTTTACGACAGAACGGACCCGACCGGTTTTATTGACAGTGTAAGGCAGAATATGGATCTTGGGCTTACATATACAGGTTATGAGCCTTTGTTTTACAGCGGTAATGTCTCGGGCATTTTTATGGGATTGGCAGCTATTGCTGTTGGTGTGCTTTTTGCATTTGCCTCGTACAGATTCCTAATGAGAAAAAAATGCGTTAATGTTTATCTGTCCTTAGGTGTTGACAGAAGAACGATGTTTAAAAACCGCACCCTTGCCTCAATGCTTCTTATGGGTGTCACAAGCGCAGTACCGATTATAATTGATATTATTATGAATATTTATTTTCTCGGCGACCCTGCATATATAATTTCTCACGGTTTTTACGTATTTCTTGAGTATTACACATATATGTTTATAGGCTTTTCAATGATGTCAATAGCAATGGTTATTTGTAATAATGTGATTGAAAGCCTTGTTTTCGGAGCAGGCTTCATTCTAAGCCCTACAGTTTTACTGGGAAGTCTTCATATGCTGTTTTTGGTATATTTAAGAGGTTACGGCTCTGAATCATTTTTATCAGCGTCTTTAGATAACGGCAGAACAATTGAGAATTACCTGTCAATTATCAATCCTATTTTCTTCAGCAAACCTTTAGGAAATTACAGCTTGGCGGTAAATGTATTCAGCTTTTCCTACAGAGGCGGCAGGTATTCCACTTACGGTTCGTTTACAAACTCCGGCAAAGATATTATACCTTTTGAGTATATGCTTCCTGTTATTATCTGGCTTGCAGTTTGTACAGTATTTATTTTTATCGCAAGAAAATTGTTCCTTGTAAGGAAAGCAGAAAGTGCCGGAATTTTCGGTGTAAATAATTTTGTAAATGTATTTATTGCATCAGAAGTTTCAATTTTCTTTGCCTCTCTGGCAATGTGCATTTTAGGATACAGTCAATACACTGTAAAGCTTAATGACGTTTTAAATCTCGTTATAGGCGTATTGATATTTGTTGTACTCTATTTCGTAATTATGAGTATTGAAAAAAGAAAAATCAGGTTTGATAAAAAGTCGGTTATTCCGTCTGCTGTAACTGTTTGTTTAATTTGTGTAATTGTTGCTGTTCTTTCATCAGGCGGTTTTGGATATACAACAAGAATTCCTGATTTTGAGGATGTTAAGTATGCCAAAATTTCCTCAAATGCTATTGAAGCATCGGGAAATCAGTACTGTAAAGATGCCGACCGCTATATTTATTCAAACGGACAAGTATTTAACTGCTATTATGATGCTGATTTTGCCCTGTTTACTGACGAGAACGATTTAAAGAAACTTGCAGAGGTGCATAAAAATCTTGCAAAAACGACGAATAATATGACAGGCTGCAGAGTGAGTGTATCATATGTCCTTAAAGACGGTTCTGTTATGAAGAGAACTTATTACGATACAGATTATGATGCCTACTATAATATTTTGTCGCTTACTGATACAGACGCTTATAAAAATGAGCTTAAATATCTTATGTCCTCTGAAGAAAAGGATAACAATGGCGGAAATATTATAAAAATAAGCAATGGTAATTTTGATTACGACTGTTTCTTTTATACGAATGAAGGTGAAACAAAACAACTCCTGCATAATTGTGATGCTAAGCTTGTTATGACAGACGGAGCAATAAAGCCTATCAAAAATACCGATGCTTTAAAAGATGCTTTGCTTGCTGATATGTTGTCTATGACTTATGAGGAAATATATAATTCAAGCGAAAAGCCTATGGCAGCAGTTCTGTTCATTGATGATATATGGATTGAAGAAACCAGCCAAACATATTCAGCAGATGGTACGGAAGTATATGACACAACATCAAGTACTGTTTCGTATAACATTTATCCGTCAATGACTAATACGATAAATTACCTTAAATCAACAGGTGAGTATGATTTAATTACAGAAGACGATCCTATTGAAAAATATGAAATCACATCTGCACAGGTAATGAAATTCTCTGATGCAAGACAGGTATTGAGTACGGAAAATGTTATTGATGAAAATAATATTTCTTATCTCTTTGGTAGCAATTTGTATAATATTTTTCCTTACGGTAAATACGGAGATGAGGACGGATATAATTCTGCCGCAGAGCTTTTCAAAAGCGCTGATAAAATTATAGATGCAGAAAAAATAAGAGCTCTTTCAGATGTCTCAACAACATTTGGCTATGCATCACCCGATGATTATATCGTATACTTTGAAAATGATAAAAACGCAGGATACACAGTGCTTATCAGAGCAGATGAAGTCCCTGATTTTGTTAAATAGATTAGTATTTACAGAGATGTAACTGTAGTAAATTATCGTAGGGGAATGTATTGAAGTCCGTTATAAGCTGGCAATTGATAATCGCCTCTACGGTGATTTTAAATCTGAACAACTTTATAAACCCTAATTTGTTTTTTACCATTTCTTTACTTTTTCTTTGCCGTTATTTTGAAATCAACTGATATTATTAAGGCAAAGGAAAACAAGTGACAGAATTGTAATTTTGCTGTCACGGCAATGTAATGTGGGTACATTAAAATAGTGTAAGAGGTGAGGATATGAACATATTAGTTGCCCTGAATTCCGGCTATGTTAAGCCGCTTTGTACAATGCTCAAATCGCTTGTTGATTCAAATTACGGTACGGTGATTGATCTTTATGTTGCTTACAGTTCATTAACCGAAATTGATTTCAAGCTGATAAAAGCCGCTCTTTCAGGCAGCTTCTCATCAGTTCACCGAATTAAGCTTGAAGATGAGCTGTTTGAAAAAGCTCCCAAGAAAAAGCGTATTTCAAAAGAAACCTATTATCGTATTTTTGCTCCAATCTATCTTCCGAGGTCTGTTGAGAGAATTCTTTACATTGACCCCGATACAATTATCTTAAACTCCTTAAATCACTTTTACTCGGCAGACTTCGGAGATAGTTTGATTATAGGCGCCAAGCATTTTGACGGTGCAATTGACAGCTGGAACAGAGGACGTCTCGGGATTAAACATTCCGAAAAATACATAAATGCAGGAATTATGCTTCTTAACATCAAGGAAATGCGTAAATGCTTTGATGATAAGAAGATATTTAACCTCATAAAATACCGGTCCTCAATTTTGTTTCTGGCTGACCAGGATTTGATTAATATTATCTACGACGGGAAAATAAAAACCATGTCAGAGTATAAAATCAATCTTGATGAAAGAAGTTTTAAGCGCCTTCTTAAAAGATGTACTCTTGAAGAGTGCCTTGAATTTGTTGCAGCGAACACGTTGATTGTTCATTACAACGGAAAGAACAAGCCTTGGAATGATGCGTATTCGGGCTATTTAAAGCAGTTTTATGACGAATACGCTGAAAGCAGAGGAGAAACTTTATGTTATGAAAAAGGTGCTTAAAAAATATTTTAAGGTCCCTCCCAAGGAAACCTTCATAATCTATGCTGTGGGGGCAGGAATAATTTTGACATTGTTTCTTGTTCTGTATCTGACTGTGGGGAAAAGTCTGACGGCTTTTATATCCGATACGGACGGCTTTAAACGATGGCTCGACTCCTACAATGGTCTGAGTGCCGCGATTTTCGTGTTCATCAGAGCATTTCAGACGGTTATCAAAATTATTCCTGCTGAGCCTTTGGAGATAGCGTCGGGCTATGCCTTCGGAACCTTCGGAGGTCTTGCCCTCTGCTCCCTCGGCAGCTTTCTCGGTTCACTTGTAATCGTAATGCTGTCAAGGTTTCTGGGACCGAAATTTGTAAATGCTTTTATCAATGAAGAACAGATAAATCAGCTTAAAATTATTAACAGCAAAAGTAATCAAAGACTGTTTTTGACGGTGTTTTATCTTATTCCCGGCACGCCGAAGGATATTCTTACATATGTTGCCGGTACTCTTAAGATTAATCTTGCTGAATTTTTTATTATTACAACCCTTGCAAGAATACCGTCTATAATTACATCAACAATTTGCGGAGCGCAGATAAGCGAAAAGAATTATAAAACGGCGCTGATTGTCTTTTTGCTGACTGCCGCTGTTACGGTTTTATCTACTTTCATTTATAAAAATTTTAACAGTAAAAATAAAAATCCCGATTGATTTCGGGATTTTTTCTGTATTTTGTTAAAATTGTTGAAAAAATTTACATTATATGATATATTTTTATATAAGAGAAAGTATAGCTGTTACTTACTATATAAGGGGTTGTTAAAATGAAAAAAATAATTGCTGCCGTGCTGTCGGCTGTAATGTTAATAACAGCGGTATTCTGTGTGAATTTTTCAGCAGCTGCTGCCGTAACAAGCGGCAACTGCGGAAAGGGAACACTCAGACCGACTTCAAAAGCTAAGTGGTCGTATAATGCTGACACTAAAACTCTTACTATTTCCGGCAGCGGTGCAACGCATAACTACGGCGTTACAACTACTAATCCGGCACCGTGGAAAGAGGAAAAGTATAATACCGAAATTAAAACCATTATCGTTGAAGAGGGTATTACTTCTATAGGTACTGCAAGTTTTTATAGCTGTACCGCCGTTACATCTGTATCACTGCCGAGTACACTTACCACGATAAGCGGAGGTACGGCTGATTACGGTGCTTTCAGAGATTGTACCGCCCTTGAAAATATTACTTTGCCGTCAAACCTTCAGACTATTGAGGCTATGGCTTTTAAAGGCTGTACTTCCCTTAAAAGTATCACTTTTCCGGACAGCCTTACATCTCTCGGTACTGCCGCTTTCAGAGATTGTACATCTCTTTCAACCGTAACCTTCGGCACTGGTCTTACTTCTACAGGCGTTGAAGCATTTTACGGCGCAGGTGTCAATAAGGTTAATTTCTCATCAACAATTACAACCATTGACAGTTATTCTTTCTTCAATACAAAGTTTGTTAACGTTGAAATTCCCGATACAGTAACAAATATTAATATCAGAGCCTTTGCCAACTGTTCTTTTATGGCTTCTGCAACGGTTTATAATGCCAACTGCTCATTTAACGGAATTATCGGAGAAGATCCCTTTAACGGTTCGTCACAGTCTCTTACAATGAGAGGACATTCTCCTTCAACTACTCAAACCTATGCCCAGGAAAAGGGTTATAATTTTGAATCCATTGATGAATGTTTACATGTCAATACAACACAGAAAGTTACTGTTGCACCTACCTGTACCGAACCCGGTTTATCCGTTCTTGTCTGTGATGATTGCGGAGTTACGCTTGAAGAAACCGAGCTTCCTGCAACAGGTCATATATATGAGCTTATTGAAGAAGAGGATGCTTCCGAAACAGACGGCCATATTTATCAGTATTACACCTGTACTGTCTGCAGTGCCGAGAACAAAGTAATTAAGCATATTGCCTATGTCGACGGATTTTATACGAATACGGTTATTAAACAGGGTTCCTGTACAACAACGGGACTTGAAAGACATACCTGTAATATTGAGGGTTGCGGAGAAAGTGAAACTGTTGTTATTCCAAGGGGAACTCATACCGTCGAAGAATACACTGTTACAAAAGAGCCGACATGTACCGAACAGGGAGAAAAGCAGGGTGTTTGTACTGTCTGCGGAACTACGGATATTCAAAAAATTCCGGCAACAGGACATACTAATGAGCTTGTCAGCACGGAAGTGAATGCTGATAACGGACATACAACAGAAACATATCAGTGTTCGGTTTGCGGTGCTAAGACAGTAACATCTGTCCACGATACATGGGTAGAAGGGTATTATACTTCAACCATTATTTCTAATGCTACCTGTACTATTGACGGAGTAAGAAGAGATGTTTGCAACATTTGCGGAGCGTCGCAGTTAGTGACAATTCCAGCAAGCGGAGAGCATGACTGGTATGAGACAGACAGGACTGAGCCGACCTGTACTGCAACAGGAAGAATCAAGTATGCCTGCCATAACTGTAATTTGACAAAGAATGAAACTATTGCCGCTAAAGGTCATAACTACGAGATTATTTCGGGAGAAAGCAAAGAGCCGACCTGTACAGAAGAGGGTTTATATAAATATAAGTGTACAAATGAGGGCTGCAGCTCTTCAAAAACAGAAACACCGCCTGCTTTGGGACATACTCCTGCTGACGGAAGTGAAATTATTTTAAAACAGCCAAAGTGTGAAGCTGAAGGACTGGGAACTGCAACCTGTGCAAGATGCGGTATAACCGGCGATAATTACCAGTACGTTATTCCTGCACTCGGCCACGATTATCAGGATGTTCTGGTTGACCTGGCTGATAAACCCGGTCACGCAATTTCAACTCCCACCTGTTCACGCTGTCAGTCTACCAAGCCGTCGGAGACAGTTCATCTGGAATGGATAGACAGTTACTACGACAGAACTGTTATAACCGAGGGCAGTTGCACAGTTGCGGCAGTATCACGTGATACCTGTAAAATCTGCGGTACTACAAGGACGAACACAACTCCTGCACCCGGACACAAATATGAATATCAAAATACAGATGCGGATACAGGCAGACTTTATTATAAGTGTATAACCTGCGGTAATGAGGTAAACAGAACGCCGGCAGTTGTTCTTGCAGCGTGGAGAATTGAATATGTAAATAAAACGCCTGATGACCCGTCAGTATTAAACGGATATTATCTTGATACAACAAATGACGGAATTATAAATGCAAAAGATTACGCAATAATTCAGCAGGCTTCAAGAATAGCAAATAAATAAGTTTGAAAAAAGAGGGCAGATTTTCTGCCCTCTTTTTGTCGGAAATTTGAAAGTTTTTACATTTTATTTATAAATAAATTTTTATTATCTATTTACTTTAAGAATGATTTATATTATTATATATTAAAGCGAATTATGCATTATGCGGAGGTATAAAATATGAGCATTGCATATAAAAGAATTCTTTTAAAGCTCAGCGGAGAGGTTCTCGCTGGTGAGAAAAAAACAGGAATTGACAATGATACCGTTACTACGATCTGCAAATCAGTTAAGAAAATAGCTGATATGGGAGTTGAGGTCGGAATTGTTGTAGGCGGCGGAAACTTTTGGAGAGGCAGAACAAGTGAGCATATGGACAGAGCAAGGGCAGACCATATCGGTATGCTTGCAACAGCTATGAATTCACTTGCCCTCTGTGACGCTCTTGAACAGCTTGGTGCAGACGTAAGAGTGCAGACGGCTATTGAAATGCGTCAGATTGCCGAGCCGTATATAAGAAATAAGGCTATCCGACATTTTGAAAAGGGCAGAATAGTTATTTTCGGCTGCGGAACAGGTTCACCGTTCTTTTCAACAGATACTGCTGCGGCTCTTCGTGCAGTTGAGATAAATGCCGATGTTCTTCTTAAAGCAACAAATGTTGACGGTATTTATGATAAAGACCCGAATAAATTTAATGATGCGGTTAAATTTGATGATATTACCTTCAGAGATGCTCTTGCAAGAGATATCAAGGTTATGGATTCAACAGCATTTTCGCTTTGCAAGGATAACGATTTATCAATACTTGTATTTAATCTTGAAAACCCCGATAATATTATTAAAGCCGTTGAGGGCGAAACAATCGGTACGCTTGTAACAAACTGATAAAAAATTCAGATATTTAAGAGAGGTATTTTTATGGAAGCTGTATTTGCAAAAACTAAAGAAAAAATGGAAAAGTGTCTTAATGCACTTGAAAGAGATTATTCTTCAATCAGAGCAGGCAGAGCAAATCCTGCCGTACTTGATAAGGTAATGGTTGACTATTACGGAGTTCCCACTCCTATTAATCAGATGGCAGCTGTCAGCGTTCCCGAAGCAAGAATGCTTGTTATTCAGCCTTGGGATGCTTCAACTCTTAAAGAGATTGAAAAGGCAATCAATACATCCGATGTGGGTATTAATCCCCAGAATGACGGTAAGGTTATCCGTCTTGCTTTCCCGCAGCTTACTGAGGAACACCGTAAAAACATTCAAAAGGATGTTTCAAAAAGAGGTGAAGAGGCTAAGGTTGCTATCCGTAATATCCGAAGAGATGCAATGGATGATATCAAAAAGCTGAAAAAGGATAATCAAATTACCGAAGACGACCAGAAGGACGGCGAGAAGAAGCTTCAGGACATCACTGATGATTATATCAAGCAATCTGAAGCGATTACAAAGAAAAAGGAAGAAGAAATTCTTTCAATCTGATTATGACTGATTTTGAGGGCGGCTGAAATAATGTCGCCCTATGTATTTAAGCAAGCGAGATAAATCCGAACAAGCCTAAAATGACTTGCTTTCGGCATATTTTCGCTTTTCGTCATTGTAAGGAGACGGTGTTATGGCACTATTTTCAAAGAAAAATAATGACTCGCAGGAATTTGCCGTGCTTCCGAAGCATATAGGAATTATTATGGACGGAAACGGCAGATGGGCGAAGAAAAGAGCTTTGCCAAGGTCGGCAGGGCATAAGGCAGGGGCTAATGTTTTCAGGACAATAAGCAAGGAATGTGAGCGCCTTGGAATTGAGTACGTTACATTTTACGCTTTTTCAACGGAAAACTGGAAGAGACCTAAAGAAGAGATCGATGCTCTTATGAATCTGTTTATGGATTATCTCCTTGAGGCAAAAAGCGATATGACTCAGGCGGGAAACAGTAAGATTAAATTTATCGGTGAACGTGAGGGAATTTCAGATGATTTGCTTCAGCTTATGGACGAGGCTGAAGAGGAGACTGCATCCCATACGGGAACTACTGTTTATCTTGCTATTAATTACGGTGGAAGGCAGGAAATTGTGTCTGCTGTAAACAAATTAATAAAAGAGGGCAAAACGGAGGTAACAGAAAAAGACATTTCCGATAATATCTATACAGTTCCGGACTGTGACCTGATTATAAGACCCAGCGGAGAGGAAAGGCTTTCAAATTTCCTTCTCTGGCAGGCGGCTTACAGTGAATTCTGGTACAGCGATGTTCTCTGGCCCGACTTTAAAACTGATGATTTGCATATGGCTCTCAGAGAGTTTGAGAAAAGAAACAGGCGCTTCGGCGGCTGATTGTTAAGCAAGCGAGATAAATCTGAATAAGGTTTGATAATGGAGGAAAATATGAAACAAAGAGTTATTACTGCTGTCTGTCTGCTGGCAGTTCTTGCCGTCGTTGTATGGCAGATAAATACCCCTGTTCTTGTTATTGCAGTTGCCTTTTTGTCGGCTGTGGCAACAGGGGAGATAATGAGATGTGCAAATGTGCAGAATACATTTATTAAGATTGTGGGTATAATCTTCTCAGCGGCATTTCAGCTTTTTGCAAGTGCAAGTGTCCTTGAGCCTGTTGTAAGTTCAGAAAACTGGGGCAGGATTATCGGAGCAGTTCCGAATATTATTTATATAATTCTGCTTTGTCTTGTGTTCTTGCTTGCAATGCTTAAAGGCTATGCCTACACTACCTTTGAGGATGTTGCGGTTTCTGTTTTTGCAAGTGTGCTTGTGCCCTTTGGATTCAGCATTTTTATCAGACTTCGTGATATGTTTGATAACGAGCAGTTCGGAATTTATCTTATCTTTTATGCTCTTATCTGTGCTCTTGCAACCGATTCGGGTGCACAGCTTGCAGGTATGGCTTTCGGAAAGCATAAAATGTCTCCCAACATTTCGCCTAAGAAGACTGTTGAGGGTGCAATAGGCGGACTGATTTTCAGCTTTATATTAAATGCTGCTGCTTTGACAATTTACAATAAGGTTGCTGTTGTTCCTGTAAGCCGTGAAATGGCAGCTCTTCTCCTTATAGCTGTGCTTCCGGTATCGTTTATGGGTATGATGGGAGACCTTTCCGCATCTGTGCTCAAGAGGAATTTTGATGTTAAAGATTTCGGAAAAATTTTCCCCGGACACGGCGGAGTTATGGACAGAATGGACTCATCCCTGTTCACTCTTCCTGTTACATATTCAATAGCACTGTTATCGTTGAAATTCTTTTAATGCGAAAATTTAAGGTGATATAATGAAAAATATTTCTCTTTTAGGTTCAACAGGTTCAATAGGTACTCAGAGCCTCGATGTGTGCCGTATGCACGGATATAATGTCAGATGCCTTACTGCAAATTCCCGCGTGGATATAATAGAAAATCAGGTAAGGGAATTTAAACCCGATATTGTTTGTATGATGTCTGAAAAATCAGCGTCAGAGCTGAAAACAAGAATAGCAGATACAAATACAAAAGTTGTAAGCGGTATGGACGGACTTATCGAATGTGCCGTTTTTGATAAAGCGGATACTGTTTTAAATTCTGTAGTAGGCATGGTAGGTCTGTGTCCGACTCTTGAGGCAATAAAGGCTAAAAAAACTATTGCCCTTGCAAATAAGGAAACTCTTGTTGCAGGAGGTCATCTTGTAACAAATCTTGCTAAGGAAAACGGTGTAAGTATTCTTCCTGTGGACAGTGAACATTCAGCAATTTTTCAGTCAATGCAGGGTATGCCTTCAAAAAAAGCAGTGAAGAAAATAATTCTTACTGCATCGGGAGGACCGTTTTTCGGTAAAAAGTTAAGTGAGCTTGAAAATGTTACGGCACAGGACGCCTTAAAACATCCCAACTGGGATATGGGCGCAAAAATAACCATAGATTCAGCTACAATGATGAATAAGGGACTTGAATTTATCGAGGCTAAGTGGCTCTTTGATATGCCGAATGATGACATTGAAATTGTTGTTCACAGAGAATCTGTTGTTCATTCCGCAATAGTTTATCTGGATAATTCGATGATAGCCCAGCTCGGTGTTCCCGATATGAGAATACCGATACAGTATGCTCTCACTTATCCCGAAAGAGAGCCCAGTCCTGTTAAGGAGCTGTCGCTGACAGATTACGGTAAGCTTACTTTCTTTGAACCCGATTACGAAACCTTTAAATGTATCGATGTCTGCAAGAATGCTATTGAACTCGGCGGTATTCATCCTGCGGCTGCAAACGGAGCAAACGAAGAAAGCGTAAGACTTTTCTTAAACGGTAAAATTAAATTTACCGATATTGCATATCTTAATAACGAGGCAATGATAAATGCTCCCGATAAAAAAGATTTTACTCTTGATGACGTGCTTGAAGCTGACAGGCAGGCAAGAGAATTTGTTATTGAGGCGGTTAAGTGAGTATATCTTCTGTTTGGAATTCGGCATATCCAATAATTATAGCTATTTTATTTTTTGAATTAATTATCATCATTCACGAAGGCGGTCATTTTGCCGCCGCAAAGCTGATGAAAATTAAGGTCAACGAATTTTCAATCGGTATGGGACCGAAACTTTTTCAGATAAAAGGAAAAGAGACGAAATACACTCTTCGTATAATACCTTTCGGAGGTTACTGTGCAATGGAGGGCGAGGACGAAGACAGCGATGATGAAAGAGCTTTTGTCAATAAAAAAGTCAGTCAGCGCCTTTTTGTAGTAGTGGCAGGCGCAGTAATGAATTTAATTTTGGGATTCATTATTGTTTTAATAATTGTCTGCTCGGGAAACCTTGTGGGAACAACCGAGGTTGCGAAATTTGACAAAGATGCCATCAGTCAGTCCTACGGACTTCAGGTAGGGGACAAAATAAAAAGCATTGACGGTATGAGGGTATATACGACTAATGATGTTACTACAGGACTTTCACGCTGTGAGGATGGTAAAATTGAAATGCTTGTTGAACGTGACGGGCAGGATAAAAAGCTGAATATTGAGTTTGACACGGAAGAATATGAGGGCACAAGTTATACAAAAATGGACTTCTGGCTCAGGGGCGTTGAGAAAACAGCGGGAAATGTTTTGTCACAGACCTGTAAGGAGTTTGTATCCTATGCAAGAATGGTATTTCTGTCGGTTCACGACTTGATTGTGGGAAGATATGGCTTGTCTGATTTGAGCGGACCTGTCGGTGCTGTTTCCGTAGTTTCAACCGCAGTTAAAACATCTGCATATTCAATGCTCAGAATTATGGCGTTGCTTACTGTTAATGTCGGTTTATTCAATCTCTTCCCGATTCCCGCACTTGACGGCTGGAGATTATTTGTACTTGCGGCTGAGGGTATTACAAAAAAGAAACTGCCTGCAAAAGCAGAGTATATTATAAACGCAGTAGGTCTTATTCTTTTGATAGGTCTTATGTGTGTTGTAACCTTCAGTGATGTTACTAAATTATTTTAATTAACTTAATTTGACGATTTAAGGTGATTTTATGGAAAGAAGAAAAAGCAGGAAATTTAAACTCGGAAACACTTATATCGGCGGTGACAGCGAAATACTTGTTCAGAGTATGCTGAATATTCCGTCTACAGATATTGACGGCTCGGTAAAGCAGGCAAAGGAGCTGGCAGCAGCAGGCTGTCAGGTTATACGTTTTGCAATTCCGAACGAGGATGCTCTTAATCTTGTTGAGCCGATAAAGGAAGCGGTTGATGTACCCCTTGTTGCCGATATTCATTTTGACTACCGCCTTGCTTTAGGCGCTGTTGAAAGAGGTATTGACAAAATCAGAATTAACCCGGGTAATATAGGTGACGAAAGCAGGGTTAAGGCTGTTGCAGATGCATGTAAGGCAAAGAATATTCCAATCAGAATAGGTGTAAATTCCGGCTCTCTTGAAAAGAATATACTTGCAAAATACGGCTCTCCCACACCCGAAGCAATGGTTGAGTCGGCAATGTATCACGCATCACTTCTTGAAAAATTTGATTTCAACGATATTGTCATTTCGATAAAGTCATCAAATGTTGAAACAATGATTAATGCATATGAGCTTGCAGCAGAAAGATGCGACTATCCTCTTCATTTAGGTGTAACGGAGGCGGGTACCGAAAGAATGGGAATTATCAAATCCTCTGTAGGTATCGGTTCACTTTTAACAAAAGGAATAGGCGATACTATCAGAGTGAGCCTTACAGACAAGCCTGTTAAAGAGGTTTTTGCCGCTTTTGATATTTTAAAGGCAATAGGTCTGAAAAAAGACTGCCCTTATCTCATTTCCTGCCCTACCTGCGGAAGAACAAGAATTGACCTTGTGGGTCTTGCAAAGCAGGTTGAAGAAAGACTAAGAGACTGCAAAAAGCCTATCAAGGTTGCAGTAATGGGCTGTGTTGTAAACGGACCGGGAGAAGCAAAGGAAGCGGATATCGGTATTGCAGGCGGAGACGGCAACGGACTTATCTTTAAGAAAGGCGAGATACTCCGTAAGGTTGACGAGAAAGATTTACTTGATGAATTGATGAAAGAAATTGAGAAGTTATAATGAATAGATTTTCAGACTATTTTTCAAATTACATAAGCCCGGATATTAACGCAGTGATGGGAAACGGCGAAATATCGGATTTTACCGTGTCGAGAAACAGCAGAACTCTGACAGTAGGCTTTTACCTTGATGCTTTTATAGATTATCAGACTGTAAAATCTGCGGAAAAATCAATAACCGAGTCTATGAATCTTCATAAAACGGTTTTAAATCCAAGATTTCCGAAAAGCGAATTTAACACAGAAAATATCGTGAGAATTCTTGAATATGTCAAAAGGGATACTCCGGCGGCAAACGGATTTTTTGACGATGCCGAGTCAGAGCTTGAAGACGGCATATTAACTGTTTTTCTCAAAAAAGGCGGTAAGGATGTTCTTGAGTCTCAAAAGGTTGACAAGGCTGTTGAGAGTGAGATTTATAAGCTTTTTGCAATAGATTTGAGCGTCTCTTTTATGGAAGTGCAGACCTTTGATATTGAAAAGGCTGTCCGTCAGGCAGTAGAAGAAAGAAGAACAGAAGAGGAACACAGAAAAGAAGAGGAAGAGAAAAATGTTGTTCACGAAAAGTGGGGAAATCTTCCTTTATTTAAAGATACGCTTAAAAAGATTTTCGGCAGAAATATTACGGAAACTCCGAAGAATATTGCCGATGTTGCTTCAGACGACGGATATATTACCGTATGGGGAGATGTTATTAAAACTGAAGTCAGGGAAACCAAACGAGGTACAAGCAAGATTTTCGACTTTGATATAACGGACTATACCTCGTCTATGACAGTCAAAATGTTTGATGACAAAAACCTGATTGATTCTGTTGTTGCAAAACTTGAAGAAAATAAAACTCTTGTTATCAGCGGAGGATATCAGTTCGATACATATTCAAATCAGTTTGTCTTAAGACCTAACGCAATTGCAAGCGTTAAGAAAATTGAAAAAACAGATGATGAGCCTGAAAAGAGAATTGAACTTCATCTTCATACATCACTGTCTGAAATGGACGGTATTTCCGCGCCGAAAGCGCTTGTAAATCAGGCGATTAAATGGGGACATTCCGCAATAGCGGTTACCGACCACGGCGTTGTTCAGGCTTTGCCTGAAGCGTATAATGCCGCGAAGGGAAAAATTAAACTTATTCTCGGTATGGAGGGTTATCTGGTTGATGATGAACTGTATCCCGACTTTATGAATATGAAGCTTAAGCAGTTTAAGCGCCACCATATAATTCTTCTTGTAAAAGAAGATACATCTATGGATGAGTCAATTCCGAAGGAAGAAAGAAAATACGGCAGAAAAAATCTTTATGAGATGATATCTGCCTCAAATGTAAAGTATTTTAAATCACGTCCCCTTATTCCGAAAAGCCTTCTTGCTGAGAAAAGAGCAGGGATAATCATAGGCTCTGCCTGTGAGCAGGGAGAAGTATATCAGGCGATTTTGAATAAGAAAAGCGATGAAGAATTATTGAAACTGGCTGGTTTTTACGATTATCTCGAAATTCAGCCAAACGGCAATAACGCATTTATGATAAGGTCAGATAAAGAGCTTCATCAGGATATTCACGGTGAAGAGGACCTTATTGATATAAACAAAAAAATAATATCTCTTGCAGATACTCTGGGCAAGCCTGTTGTTGCTACAGGTGACGTTCATTTCCTTGATGAAAAGGACGCAAAATTCAGAGCAATTATTATGGCTTCAAAAGGTTTTGATGATGCCGATAACCAAGCACCCCTTTATTTTAAAACCACGAGAGAAATGCTTGATGATTTCGCTTGGGCAGGGAACAGAGCAAGAGAATTTGTTATAGATAATCCGAAGAAAATTGCGGACAGCATTATGGATAACATTCCGCCGATTCCTCCTGGAACTTTCCAGCCCCATATTGACGGAGCAAACGAGGAGCTTACGGAAAAATGCTGGAGCAGGGCAAAGGAGCTTTACGGCGACCCTGTTCCCGAATATGTTGCGGACAGGCTTCAGCGTGAGCTTGACTCGATTATAGGCCACGGCTTCGGTGTGCTTTATGTTATCGCAAAGAGACTTGTTGAGGAAAGCGAGAGAAACGGTTATCTTGTCGGTTCAAGAGGTTCCGTAGGTTCGTCACTTGCCGCTCATTTCGGCGGTATTTCCGAGGTAAATCCTCTTGCCCCCCATTACTATTGTAAAAAATGTAAGCACAGTGAGTTTATTCTTGACGGCTCAGTGGGTTCGGGATTTGACCTGCCGCCTAAAAACTGTCCTGTCTGCGGTGAGCCTATGAAGCGTGACGGACATGAAATCCCATTTGAAACCTTCCTTGGCTTTGACGGTGACAAGGAGCCTGATATCGACCTTAACTTTTCGGGTGAATATCAGTCGCGTTCTCACAGATATACCGAAGAGCTTTTTGGCAAGGAATATGTGTTCAAGGCAGGAACAATGGCTACTGTCGCTGATAAAACGGCATACGGCTATGTTATGAAATATCTTGACGAAAGAGGACTTCAGGGGACTACTCCAAGAGCAGAGATTGACAGGCTGACGGTAGGATGTACAGGGATTAAACGTACAACAGGTCAGCATCCGGGCGGAATGGTTGTTGTTCCCGACAAGTATACTGTTGAAGATTTTACACCGATTCAGTATCCGTCAAATGATGAGTCAAAGGGTACTTACACAACCCATTTTGACTTTAAAAATTCACTTCACGATACTTTGCTTAAGCTGGACGAGCTCGGCCACGATAATCCGACACTTTATAAATATCTTGAGGATTCAACAGGTATTCCCGTTATGGATGTTGATTTAAGTGACCCTAAGCTGTATCAGCTGATTACTTCGACTGAGCCTATAGGTGTTTCACCTGAAGATATAGATTGTAACACGGGAACTCTTGCAATACCTGAAATGGGTACGCCTTTTGTCATAGGTATGCTTGAGGAGGCACATCCGAAAACGTTTTCGGATCTGCTTCAGATATCGGGACTTTCCCACGGTACTGACGTATGGCTCGGAAATGCACAGGAGCTTATTAAAAACGGAACTTGTACAATTTCAGAGGTTATCGGATGCCGTGATGATATTATGACCCACCTTATACACGTTGCCGAAAATTATGAAAAGGAAACAGGTAAGGAATCTCCTTTGAGCAAGAAGGATTGCTTTAAGATTATGGAGTATACCAGAAAGGGTAAAGCACCAAAGGAGCTTCCTCCATACGAGGAGGCAATGAAAACTATAGGTGTTGAACAGTGGTATATTGACTCATGCTATAAGATAAAGTATATGTTCCCAAAGGCTCATGCGGCTGCTTATGTAATTGCGGCGCTTCGTCTTGCGTGGTATAAGATATACAAGCCCATTGAATTTTATTCTGCATATTTTACAGTGCGCGGCGGTGCTATTGATGCTGTGGCTGCAGTTGAAGGTAAAACAGCGGTTAAGAAAAAAATGGAGGAGTACAGAAACAAGAAGAAAAATAATATTCCCATAACTGCAAAAGAGGATTCAACTTATGTTGTAAATCAGATAGTTATTGAAATGCTCGCAAGGGGAATAGAGTTTCTTCCTGTTGATATTTACAAATCCGATTCAAGAATTTATAAAATAGAAAATGGAAAAATCAGACTCCCATTTGGTGCTGTTGACGGAATAGGGGAAAATGCCGCTAAGGCTATTGCCGACTCGAGAAACGACGGAGGAGGAGAATTCCTTTCATATGACGATTTAATGGCGAGAGCAGGGGTAGGCAAGAGCGTTGTTGAATCTCTTAAGGAGGCAGGCGCTTTGGGCGACATGCCTGAGTCAAATCAAATTTCGTTATTTTAAATATTTCTCTTGACAACGTGAATTTAGTGTGATAGCATATTACCACTCTACCATACTAAAGCGAGAGAATTATATTTCGGAGATAATTTATGAAAAGATATTCAAAACTTACCCCTCAGGGAAGCAGAGATTTGCTTTTTGAGGAATGTGACGACAGAAGAAAGGTAGAATCAACCCTTTCAGACCTTTTTAAAGAGAAATCTTACAGAAAGGTAATGACTCCTACTATTGAGTATTTTGACGTTTTTCAGTGCGACAATTTGGGAATTGAGCCTGAGGAGATGTACAAGCTGTCAGACAATTTCGGCAGAACAACCGTACTTCGCCCGGACAATACTGCACCTATTGCAAGGCTTGTTGCCACAAGACTGTCAAATGATGATTTTCCTGTAAGGCTTTATTATAATCAGAATGTTTATATGAGAAATAAACAGCTCGCAGGCAGAACCGATGAAATTGAGCAAAGCGGTATTGAATTTATCGGTGACGGCGGTATTGACGCTGATATTGAAGTTATTTCAATGGCTCACGAGGCTATGAAACGAAATAATGTATCATCCTTTAAAATTGAGCTTTGTCATGCGGGATTTTTCAATTCTATACTTGATAAAATGAATTTAACGGATATGCAGAAAGCTGATGTCTGCGACTATATTGAGGGTAAAAATTATGCGGCTTTGTGTGATTTTCTTGATACTCTCGGTAACAGCAGTGAGGCTGAGATAATAAAAAAACTTCCCAGGCTTTTCGGAGGCAAAGAGGTTATTTATGAGGCGAAGAAACTTTATTCGGATCAAAGCTCAGGCATTGCTCTTGACTATCTTGAAGAGGTTTACGACAGACTTTGCGGTTTAGGACTTGAAAATGATATTCTCATTGATTTAAGCCTTGTAAACAGAAGCAATTATTATACAGGTATTATTTTCAGAGGCTATGCTCAGGGAAGCGGTGTAACTGTTATTTCAGGTGGACGCTATGATAATCTTATCGGAGAGTTTGGTCTTGACGCTCCTGCCGTAGGCTTCGGTGTAAATGTTTCAGCTCTTTGTGATGTTATGAGAGAAGAAATAAATATTGACCGCCCTTTGCGTGTAGCTCTTACTAAAGGCAGACTTGAAAAATCCTCTGTTTCTCTTTTTAAGACTATGGGGCTTGATACATCACAGCTTGAAAATAAGGGCAGACGACTTATTCTTCCCGTAGGTGATTACGAAGCTGTTTTGTCAAAAGCTCCCGATGTTATCACCTATGTTGAACACGGTGTCTGCGATATCGGAATTGTAGGCAAGGATACTATTATTGAACACGGCAGCTCCTTTTATGAGGTTATTGATTTGAATTTGGGCAGGTGCCGTTTTGCTCTTGCCTGTCCCAAGGGAACTGACTTTTTCTCGGGATATAAGAGAAAGGTTGTTGCAAGTAAATATCCTAAGGTTGCAAGGGAATACTTCAAATCAAAGGGTATGGACGTTGATATTATTAAAATTGAGGGCAGCGTTGAGCTTGCTCCTCTCCTGGGTCTTGCAGACGGTATTGTGGATATTGTTGAGACAGGCTCTACGCTTAAAGAAAACGGTCTTGAAGTAGTTGATGAAATTATGCCTATTTCGGCTCGTGTTATAGTAAATATGGCTTCAATGAAGCTTCGCAAGGAAGAAATTGAAACCTTCCTTAATGATTTGGAGCTTGCTTCAAAGGTTTAAAGCTATTGCTGACTAAAGAGGTGCGGATTATGAATATTACAAAAGCAAACGGTAAATCGGAATATGCCGTTATAGAAAATCTTAAAAAAAGAGCAGGGGAAACAGATAAAAAAATTGTTGACGCTGTTACAACTATAATCAATTCCGTAAAAGAGCAGGGCGATGCTGCCGTAAGGGAATTTACGGTTCGTTTTGACGGAATGGTTTCGAAGAAAACCGTTATTGAAAAGGATGAGCTTCAGTCATATATTGATGAGGTTGATGAGGGTTTTAAGAACGCTGTAATTAATGCCAAAAATAATATTTACGATTTCCATAAAAGACAGGCCCAGCAGTCCTGGATGACTACTCAGTCAAACGGTGTTATTATGGGACAGCGTATCAGAGGTTTAAAAAGAGTTGGTATCTACGTGCCCGGCGGTACCGCGGCTTATCCCTCTTCTGTTTTAATGAATGCCGTTCCTGCAAAAATTGCAGGAGTTGAAGAGATTATTATGGTAACTCCTCCGGGTAAGGACGGAAATCCAAATCCCGATATTATGGCTGCCGCAGCTATTGCAGGAGTTGACAGGGTTTTCCTTGTAGGTGGTGCACAGGCTGTAGCCGCTCTTGCTTACGGAACCGAAAAAATACCGAAGGTTGATAAGATTGTAGGACCGGGAAATATTTTTGTCGCAACTGCGAAGAAACTTCTTTACGGTGTTGTTGATATTGATATGGTTGCAGGTCCTTCCGAAATCCTTATTGTTGCCGATAAAACCGCAAAGCCTGCTTTCCTTGCAGCTGACCTTATGAGTCAGGCAGAGCATGACAAAATGGCTTCTGCAATTCTTCTTACAACCTCATATGATGTGGCAAGAGCAACCGCAAAGGAAATTGAAAGACAGCTAAAATATCTTCAAAGACAGGAAATTATTGAGCAGTCACTTAATGATTACGGCGAAATTATTGTCTGTGAAAATCTTCAGCAGGCTATTGATTTTGCAAATGAGCTTGCTCCCGAGCATCTTGAAATGTGTGTTGAAGAGCCTTTAAAATATATCGGCAAAATTGACAATGCAGGCTCTGTATTTTTAGGCAATTTCTCTCCTGAGCCTTTGGGTGATTATTACGCAGGTCCTAACCATGTGCTTCCCACAAGCGGTACAGCAAGATTCTTTTCACCTCTGTCGGTAGACAGTTTTATTAAGAAAAGCTCCTTTATTTACTATACTGAAGAAGAACTGAAGAAGGCAAAAGACGATATTGTTAAACTTGCTGATACGGAGGGGCTTACTGCTCACGCAAATTCAGTTAAGGTAAGATTTGAATAATGAGCAAAAAGACAGGTAAAGCCATAATCAGTGCTGTCTTTGTTATTTTTGCTTTGCTGGCAGGTTTTTTGATAAATCATTTTGAAGACGGTAATCGGGCAAAGCCGACAGGCATTTCCGTAAAAGACGGGGATGTTATGACTGTTGAGTTCGTTGACGTTGGGCAGGGAGACTGTGAATTTATTGAATTTCCCGACGGAAAATGTATGCTGATTGACAGCGGCGAAAATTATTATTCCGATATGGTTGAGGAAAGGATTAAAAACGAGGGATATTCAGCTATTGATTATCTTGTTGTCACCCATCCCCACACAGACCATATGGGCGGAATGAGTCAGATTATTTCCAATTTTGAAATCGGAGAAATTTATATGCCGTATGTTATGTCAAATACAAAGACCTTTGAAAATATGCTTGAGGCTGTTGACAGCAAGGGTAAGACAATTAATACTGCAAAAGCAGGTGTCACTATCTCTTTTTCGGAGGAAATAACCGGTGAATTTTTAGCTCCTGTCGGTGACGGTTATGACGAAATAAATAATTATTCGGCGGTGCTGAAACTTACATATAACGATGTTTCATTTTTGTTTACAGGTGACGCTGAAGAACTTTCGGAAAGGGAAATGCTGGAAAGCTCTTATTCCGAGCTTGATGCGGATGTGCTCAAGACAGGACATCACGGAAGCAGATATTCGACAACGGATGATTTTCTGAATGCCGTATCACCTCAGTATGCGGTAATAGAATGCGGTGAGGATAATAAGTATGGTCATCCTCACAGTGAAACCTTAACCCGTCTTGAAAACAGCGGTGCTGATATTTACAGAACGGATTTGAACGGAAACATCACCTTTATAACAGATGGAACAGGAATAGACGTCAGCACTCAGTATTAGCAGGTTATTATTATGAAATGGATAGTAGACAGAATTGAAGGCGATAATGCCGTAGTTGAGCTTGAAGACGGTAAAACCGCCGATATACCATTGATTTTACTTCCCGAAAATATCAGAGAGGGAACTGTGATTAACGTGTCTGCCGATAAATCGGAAACGGAAAAAAGAAGAGAGAATATAGACAGCTTGGCTAAAAAGCTGTTTAAGTAATATAGTGAGGTTATAGTATGAGAACTGCCGAAATTGAAAGAAATACAAAGGAAACGCAGATAAAGATTACCCTTAATCTTGACGGGGGAGATGTTGAAATTTCAACAGGCATCGGCTTTTTTGACCATATGCTGACCGCCTTTGCAGTCCACGGGGACTTCGGTCTTAAGGTTGCGGTTAAAGGTGATTTGGAGGTTGATACCCACCATACGGTTGAGGATACGGGTATTGCCCTGGGAACTGCGTTCAGACAGGCTCTCGGAGATATGAGTGGTATTGAACGCTACGGCGCTTTTTCAGTCCCTATGGATGAGAGCCTTGCAAATTGTGTTCTTGATATATCAAACAGACCTTTTCTCGTTTTTAAAGCATCCTTTGAACAGGAAAAATGCGGAGATTACGAAACCTGCGTAACAGAAGAATTTTTCAGAGCCTTTGCAATGAATGCCTGTATTACACTTCATATTGAAGTACCCTATGGTATTAATGCTCATCATCAGATTGAGGCGGTATTTAAAGCTGTTGCCCATGCAATGAAAATTGCCGTGAGGAAAAATTCGGACGGTTCTGTTCTTTCAACTAAAGGAGTACTTTAAATATGATAATTTTTCCTGCTATAGATATAATTGATTCAAAACCTGTAAGGCTTTTTAAAGGTGATTTTTCCACTGCTTCACAGGTTGCGGATGATGCACTTGAAACTGCTGAGGGCTTTGTAAAGTCAGGCTGTGAATGGGTGCATATGGTTGATCTTGACGGTTCGATAAAAAAAGAGCCTGTAAATGCCGATGTATTTATTTCCATTGCCGGAGAAACCTCTTTAAAGGTTGAACTCGGAGGCGGTATCAGAACAATGAAGGATATTGATTTTTACGTCAATAACGGTATTTCGAGAATAATTCTCGGTTCGGTTGCATTGAAAAACCCCGAGCTTGTCAGGGAAGCCGTTAAGGAATTCGGCAGTATTATAGCTGTCGGAATCGACGCCAAAAACGGCTATGCAGCTGCAGAGGGCTGGACTCAGAGCAGTGATGTTTACTTTACCGACTTGGCAAAGGAAATGGAAAATGCAGGTGTAGAAACGATTATTTATACCGATATCAGCAAGGACGGTACATTGTCCGGACCTAATATCAGTCAGCTTGAAGAAATAAATAATGCCGTTTCCTGTAATATTACCGCATCAGGCGGTGTTACTAATCTTGATGATATAGTAAAACTTCGTGAAGCGGGATTATACGGTGCAATATGCGGTAAAAGCATTTATCAGGGTACGCTTAATCTTAAAGAGGCTGTGGAGATTTGCAATGATTGATATAGAAAAATATTTTAAAAAAGCAGATTTGCTTCCTGCCATAATTCAGGAGGAGTCAACAGGTGAGGTTTTAATGCTCGCCTATATGAACAGAGAATCGATGAAAAAAACTCTTGAAACAGGCTACACATGGTTTTATTCCAGGTCGAGGCAGGAGCTTTGGAATAAGGGAGCGACCTCAGGTCATCTTCAGAAAATTGTTTCAATTTACGGTGACTGTGACGACGATACACTTTTGATTAAGGTAATTCAGACGGGAGCTGCCTGCCATACAGGTAACCACTCCTGCTTCTTCAATGAAATAAAAGGAGAATTTTAATGGACTATATTAAAAACGAGTATCAGACGATTCTTGACAGAAAGGCAGAGAATAAGGACGGTTCTTACACGTGCTACCTTTTTGAAAAAGGAATTGACAAGATATTGAAAAAAGTCGGCGAGGAATGTTCAGAGGTTATTATTGCCGCCAAAAATAACGATAATAAGGAAACTGTTTATGAGATTACGGACCTTATTTATCATATCCTTGTGCTTATGGCAAATCAGGGAATAACACCTGAGGATGTTGAAGCCGTGCTTGCTGAAAAAGCAGAAAAAGAAAGTAATCTCAAAAAATTTCACGTGGTAGATAAAAATACATAATGTCTTATAAAAAATGGGTTATAGAAACCGCCGATAAAGAGAAGGCGTCGGCACTTAGCGAAAAACTGAATATTGACCCCTTTCTTTCCTATTTGCTGGCAGTCAGGGGAATTGATGATGAGCTTTCCGTTTCGGAGTTTTTGTCCGACAGCGTAAGGCTTGTTTCTCCTTTTCTTTTTACGGATATGGATAAGGCAGTCAGCCGTATTAATCTTGCTCTTGAAAGAAATGAAAAAATGTGTATTTACGGCGACTATGATTGCGACGGTGTTACTGCAACGGCACTGCTTTTCAGTTTCCTGGAAAGTATGGGAGCAGACGTTATTTACTTTATTCCCGACAGGCTGACAGAAGGTTACGGGATGAACTGCAGTGCGATTGATAAAATTCATTCTCTCGGTACAGACCTGATTATAACTGTTGATAACGGTATTTCTGCAATTAACGAGGCTGAATATATTTATTCTCTCGGTATGGAGCTTGTGGTAACAGACCATCATCAGATAGGCGAAATCCTGCCGAAAGCAGAAGCAGTTGTAAATCCCCACAGGAATGATAATAAAATATTATTTCGTGACTTTGCAGGTGTGGGTGTTGCCTTTAAACTTGCGTGTGCTTTGTATGACGGCGATACGGATGATTTGCTGGAGCAGTATGCAGACCTTGTAACTATAGGCACAATAGGTGATGTTGTGCCTTTGTCAGGTGAGAACAGAAGTCTTGTAAAATTCGGATTGAATCTCATAAATAATGATACAAGAATCGGTCTGTCTGTTCTTAAAGAACTTGCCTGTTCAAATGATAAAGAGCTGAATGCAGGAGATGTTGCGTTTCAGCTTTGTCCGAGAATTAATGCGGCCGGAAGAATGGATAAAGCATTAATAGCAGCGGAGCTTTTGATTTCAGACGACTATGAAACTGCTAAAATGAGAGCACAACAGCTTTGTGACGAAAATGAGCACAGACATAATGTGGAAAATAATATATCGGAAGATATAAAGAATAAAATAAGAGAAAATCCCCATCTTGCAGAAGACAGAGTTATTGTTGTTGACGGAAAGGGATATCACAGAGGTGTTATAGGAATTACTGCCTCTCATATTTCAGATGTTTATTCAAAGCCTGCAATTGTAATCAGCGTTGATGAAAACGGTGAGGCAACAGGCTCTGCAAGAAGCGTTGATGGCTTTAATATTTTTGAAGCCATTTCCTCCTGTGAAGATTTGCTGACCCATTTCGGAGGTCATCCTCTTGCGGCAGGACTTGGACTGAAGAGCACGGATATACCTGAATTTCGCAGGCGTATAAATGAATATGCAAAAAAATATTATTCGGTAATGCCTGTGGAAACACTTCATATCGACTGTAAGCTGTCACCGTTTTATCTTACTGTTGATTTGGTTGACAATTTAAACTGTCTTGAGCCCTACGGAGAAAATAACAGACAGCCGGTATTCGGTATTTTCAACATGACTCTCTGTTCCGTCACTCCTGTGGGTGAGGGCAGGCATATCAGAATTGAAGCGTCTAAAAAGGGTAAAATATTTCGTATAGTATTCTTCAGAACTACTGTTGATGAGTTTCCGTATAAGCAGGGAGATGTTCTTGATTTTGCAGTCAGAATATCAAAAAATTTGTACAAGGGGAGATATTATCTTTCAATTCAGGCGGCAGATGTCAGAAAAAGCGGAAGCGACACAGATAAATTTTTATTTGAAAAAACTGATTATCAGCTTTTTCTTTCAGGTGAAAAAAACAAGACACTCCTTTATCCCGAAAGAAAGGACTGTTCTGTTATATATAAATTTTTAAAACAAAACAGCGGCTGGAAATATACTGCCGAGGATTTATATTTTGCCTTGGAGCAAAAGGTAACCTACGGTCAGCTTTGCTATGCTCTTGACGCATTTGAAGAGGCGGGGCTGATTTCAAGAAGCAGCGGTATTATCCTTAATAAAGTCAGCGGCAAAACCGATTTGGACAGCACTGATGTACTAAAAACCCTGAAGGGAAGGCTATAAATTGATTGAAGAAGATAAAGTAGTTTATACTGATGATTACGATGACGGCTTCAATATGTTTTTTGAAGAGATAAAAAAGAATTCTCAGTATGACAGTGAGAAAATTAAAAAGGCTTATGACCTTGCCCATGATGCCCATAGGAATCAGCGCAGACGTTCAGGCGAGCCTTATATTATGCACCCTGTTGCAGTTGCCGAAATCCTTTTTAAACTCGGTATGGATAACGAGTGTATAATCGGTGCTCTTCTTCACGATGTAGTTGAGGATACCGAGTATGATATCGATTATATAGGCA
Source organism: uncultured Bacteroides sp. (assembly GCA_964535085.1). Taxonomy (GTDB): domain Bacteria; phylum Bacillota; class Clostridia; order Oscillospirales; family Acutalibacteraceae; genus Eubacterium_R. Next base: position 104,763 of record CAZHSE010000004.1, on the reverse strand, counting down.
AAGAGTTCGGTGACGAGGTTGCGCTGCTTGTTGACGGTGTTACAAAGCTGGGTCAGATTCCTCTTTCCACAAGGGAGGAGGTTCAGGCGGAAAACATCAGAAAAATGTTTATCGCAATGAACGAGGACGTCAGAGTTATAATTATAAAGCTTTGCGACAGGCTTCATAATATGCGTACTCTTGAGCATATGCCTGAGTATAAGCAGAGAGAAAAAAGCCTTGAAACTCTTGAAATATATGCCCCCATTGCTCACCGTTTAGGTATCAGAGCCATCAAGGAAGAGCTTGAGGATTTGGCAATTTATTACCTTGACCCTATCGCATATAAAGAAATTGAGAAAAATCTTTCAATGAAAAAGGAGCAGGGTGAAAAATTCTTAAATGAAATTACAAGGCAGATAAGCGAGAAAATTACACCTGTAATGAAAAATGTTCAGATTACTTCGAGGGTAAAATCTGTTCACGGTATTTTCAGAAAGGTGTATATTAAGGGCAAAAATTTCGAGCAGATTTTTGATATTTACGCAGTCAGAATTATTGTTGATTCCATGATTGACTGCTATAATGCTCTTGGTATTGTCCACGATATGTATAAGCCTTTACCGGGTCGTTTTAAGGACTATATTTCAATGCCGAAGCCTAATATGTATCAGTCTCTTCATACTACTGTTCTGTCCCCGTCAGGTATTCCTTTTGAAATTCAGATTCGTACCTGGGATATGCACAGAACTGCCGAGTTCGGTATTGCTGCACACTGGAAATATAAGCTCGGCAAAGGCGGAAAAGATAATATTGACAAAAGACTCGAATGGATTCACAGAATGGTGGAGGCAGGCAACAATACCGAAAATGCAGAGGAGCTCGTTACAAATATCAAATGTGATTTGTCCGTTGATGAGGTCTATGTATTTACTCCCAGAGGAGATGTAAAATGTCTGCCGAAGGGTGCAACGGTAATCGACTTCGCCTATGCCATTCATTCCGCAGTAGGCAATAAAATGATAGGCGCAAAGGTAAACGGTAAAATCGTAACCCTTGATTATAAAGTAAAAACAGGCGAAATTGTTGAAATCCTTACTTCAAATCAGCAGGGTAAGGGACCAAGCCGTGACTGGCTTAATATAGTAACTACAGGCGAAGCAAGAAGTAAAATCCGTTCCTGGTTTAAAAAAGAAAAAAGAGACGAAAATATTGTCCGCGGTAAAGCAGATGTGGACAGAGAATTTAAGCGTAACTTTATCAGGCTTGACGGAGAAGAATACGACAGCTTTGTTGCAAGAATTGCAGAGCGCCAGCATTTTACAAATGTTGATGATTTTTATGCTGCTGTGGGTTACGGGGGCATTGTAATAACCCGACTTATGCCGGGTATCAAAGACGAATATAACCGTAACTGGAAGCCTAAGGATGCTGTACAGCCTAAGGCTGCAGCTAACAATACACAGGTGCGTCCTCAAAGCAAGGGAACGGATGGTGTAATTGTTGAGGGCATAGATAACTGCCTGATTAAAATGGCACGCTGCTGTTCTCCAATCCCCGGAGAAGAGATTATCGGCTTTATCAACAGGGGAACAGGTCTTACAATTCACAGAAGAGACTGCGTAAATGTTCCTGTCGATATTTCTCTTTCACCCGAGCCTAAAAGATGGGTTAATGCTCACTGGGATTCTTCCGCACAAATTGAAGCAAGGTCTACTATTGATGTTTATGCTATTGACCGTGACGGTGTAGTTCTTGATATAACCGCTAAAATGGCTAATGCACATGTTAAAATTCATTCAATAAATGCAAGACCCATTAATGACGGCAATTGCCTTACAACAATGACTATAACTGTTAATTCAAAGGAACATCTTGACAGTATTGAGAAAATACTCAGAAAAATTGAAGGCGTATATCATATTGAAAGAAGTGCAAAGTAATGAAAGCAGTTTTACAAAGAGTTAAATATTCCTCAGTAACTATTGACGGTAAAAAGAAAAGTGAAATCGGTCAGGGATTTTTGATTTTGCTGGGTGTTGTAAACGGTGATACCTCGGAGGATGCAGACAGGCTGATTAGAAAAATTACTGTTCTGAGAGTTTTTGAAGACGAAAAGGGAAAAATGAATTTGTCATGTCTTGATATTGACGGAGAAATGCTTGTTGTTTCCCAGTTTACTCTTTGTGCCGACTGTTCTCACGGCAGACGTCCGAGTTTTACAGATTCTGCACCGCCTCAGGAAGCCGATAAACTTTATCAGTATGTTGTAAAAGGACTTAAAGATACAGGTGTTAAATCTGTTCAGACAGGAGAATTCGGTGCAGATATGAAGGTGGAGCTTTTAAACGATGGTCCGGTAACAATTATTCTTGACAGTAAGGAACTTAGATAATGATTGAAATTGATGCAGGCGTATTCGGTACGCTTTCAAATAACTGCTATATAATTACCGATAAGGCAACAGGAAAGAGTGCCCTTATTGACTGTACAGATGACAGTGAAAAAATGATGAAACTTATTGAGGGTAAAGATTTACGGTATATTTTTCTTACCCACGGTCACTTTGACCATATCGGCGGAGTTAAGGCAGTTAAGGAAAAAACAGGAGCAAAGGTTGTAATAAGCAAGGAAGATGAGCCTATGCTGTCTTCATCAAAGGCAAGCCTTGCCGCTTTTTGCAATGCACCTCAGAATAACACAAAGGCAGATATGATTGTTTCCGACGGAGACATTATAATGCTGGGAGAAACTGAGATTACGGTTATGGCTACTCCCGGGCATACCAAGGGCGGACTCTGTTATATCTGCGATGGTTCGGTTTTTACAGGGGATACTCTTTTCAGCTTATCCTGCGGAAGGATAGATTTTCCCGGAGGTTCGGCAAAGGAAATAACAGAAAGCCTTCGCCGTATATCCTCTCTTAAGGGAGACTATGCTGTTTATCCCGGTCATAACGATATATCAACTCTTGATTATGAAAGAAAGAATAATCCTTATTTACAGTCACTATGATACTTGAAATAATAAATCATCAATATGCCTATGATATGAAAAATCTCTGCACAGCCTTTTTCCCTAATGAAAAAATAAGAGAGACAGAGGCCGCAGGGGAGGATTATCCACAGGAGAATGTTGTTGTAAAAACAAAAAAAGAAAATAGCACTTTATATGTCAGTGCAAGAATATTTGATAAATTTTCAGAGCAAAGCCGTATTACCGAAAAGAACGAGGAAGAAGCGGAAGTAATGTCGGTTTTGCTTTATTCCGTTTTGTCATCGCTTACGGGCTTTAATCCTCCCTGGGGTATTCTGTACGGTGTAAGACCTGCTAAGCTGATGCACAGAATTTGCGCTGAAATCGGCGAAAAAAAGGCGAGAGATTATTTTATAAATAATTTTCTTGTCAGTGAAAGAAAAGCCGATTTAACCATTGAGGTAATGAAAAGAGAGAATGAAGTCATATCTTTATCCGGCAATAATTCTTTTTCCCTTTATATTTCCATTCCTTTTTGCCCCACAAGATGTTCGTACTGCTCCTTTGTTTCACATTCAATAGAGAGGACTGGAAAATTAGTCGAGCCGTATACAGAGCTGATTTGCAGAGAGCTTGAAAGCATTGCAAAAATTTCAAGGGATTTCGGGCTCAGACTTGAAACGATTTATTTCGGCGGAGGAACGCCTACTACCCTTTCTTCAGAACAACTGACGAGAATTTTTGAAACAATAGAAAATAATTTTGACCTTTCAAATCTTAGAGAATATACTGTTGAAGCAGGCAGACCCGATACGGTTACATACGAAAAACTTATGGCTTTAAGGACGGCAGGTGTGGGAAGAATAAGCATAAATCCCCAAACTTTTAACGATAAGGTCCTTGAAGCAATAGGCAGAAAGCATACAAGCCGACAGACTGTTGATGCTTTTGAACTGGCAAGGAAATGCGGATTTGACAATATTAATATGGATCTTATTGCAGGACTTCCTCTTGATACCCTTGATTCTTTTAAAAACAGCGTTGATAAAGCCGTAAGCCTCGGTGCTGAGTCGGTAACAGTCCATACTCTTGCAATGAAAAGTGCTGCTTATCTTGTGACAAAGGAAAATACTTTTGATTTTTCAGATAGATTAATTACTTCGGCCATGGTTGATTATTCCAATGAAAAGCTCCATGAAAGCGGTTATTATCCTTACTATATGTACAGGCAGTCAAAGTCACGCGGAAATCTTGAAAATGTCGGCTGGTGCAGATCAAATCATGATTGTTTATATAATATCTATATGATGGATGAAACTCATTCTGTTTTTGCCGCAGGTGCCGGTGCGGTAACAAGGCTGAAAAATCAGAATACACAAAAAATCGACAGAATATATAATTATAAATATCCTTATGAGTATATAGATAATTTTAATGAAATTTTAAACCGAAAAAACGGAATAATTAAATTTTATAATGAATATTAATTTTATGAACAATTTGTATTGCATTATTTTACAACTTGTAATATAATAATATTAGAGGTGGTAATAATGCCAATTAAATTCAGCGATTTTTTCGTTTCCGCTCAGGAACCTTTCAATAATGAAAAGCTGGAAGAAGTTTTTAATAAAACCAAAGATGTAGCTGAGTCAGTTAGTAAAAAAAGTGCAGAGCGTATTGAACTCAGCAGAAAAAGGGTTGAGCTTTTTGACATAAAGGCAAAGCTTGCCAAACTTTATGAAAAGTACGGCAAACTCCAGTATGGTATTCGTATCGGTGATGAAATCGGTCAGGGGGTACTGACTGATTATGAAAATCAGATAGCCGAACTCAGAGAAAAAATTGATATATATACGAAAGATATCGAAGAAGCGAAGGCCGCTTTTAACGAGTCAATGTCTCAGGCGGCTAAGCGCACACGTGACGCTTTCTGTCAGGACGGTAAAGAGGTTCAGGCTGATGAAGCCGTGGACGTTACCGTTTCGAGTGAAGACGTTACGGTTGAAACAGAGCCTGCAGAAGATAAGTAATATATCATTTTTATCAGTTATGCTCACAGAAGTTTAAAGGCAGTACATTTCGTACTGTCTTACTTTTTATTTTAAGGTGATTTCTTGGGCAGAAGTGTGCAGAATATTAAGCAGAGATATATTTCTTCTGCATTTATACTTTTAATATCAACGGTAGTTGTAAAAATAATCAGTGCGGTATATAAAATACCGCTGACTGCGTATATAGGTGCAACAGGCAGGGGATATTTTTCTCTTGCCTATAATCTTTGTATGCCGATTCACGCTCTGACAATGGGGGCTTTTCCCATTGCTCTTTCAAAGCTGGTAAGCACATATAATGCTAAGGGTGATTATCTCAAAATAAAAGCGGTTAAAAAAGCCTCGGGAAGACTGTTTTTTATTGTGGGTGCAGCAGGTCTTGCCGTTATGCTCATTGCTGCAAAACCCTATTCCGAAGCAATAGCGTCATCACCAAAAAGTATTTATACAATTTTAGCCCTTGCTCCGTCAGTATTTTTTTCCTGCCTTGCCGCAGGTAAAAGAGCTTTTGCCGAAGGTTATCTTGATATGAAGCCTACGGCGATAAGCCAGATTATTGAGGCACTTTTTAAAATGGTGTTCGGTCTGCTTTTGGCACGCTGTTGTATGTCGGCTTTGTATGAGTTCTATATAGAAACAGGTACTGTTTTTGGGAGAGCTGTAAATACAGAAGAGGAGGCGTTGGCGGCAATCTACCCGCTGACCTCTGCGGCGGCAATGGTAGGGGTAACGCTGGGCAGTATTGCAGGCTGGATATTTGCAAGCGTATATACCAACTGCAGGTATAATTCTTTCCCCCCGGGTAGGATTGATGTAAAGGAGGCAATGAATGAGCTTGTTATGTTTTCTGTTTCGTTAGTAGGTGCAACTGCGGTTCAGAGCATTTCAAATTTTGCGGATACTGCAAGCATACAGTACTCTCTTTCTCTCTGCGATAAAAATTATCTTCTTTTGCAGTATCCTAATGCAGGAGAAGATGTATATACATATGTTTACGGGATTTATTCAGCGGCACTTGATTATAAAAATCTTGTTCCCGGAATAGTTATGGCTCTCGGCGTAACTGCTGTTCCCGCAGTCAGTGCCGCCTATGAAAGCTCACAGGAGCGTTTTTCTTCATTGATGACAAGCATACTTAAATACACTTCAATTCTTGCCTGCGCAGGAGGAGTGGTTTTATCACTTTTCAGCAGGGATATACTAAGTTTATTTTACGGTTCAAATAACGCAGATATAGTTGAGGGCGGTGAAAGACTTCTTTATCTTTTCGGCGTGACGATAATGCCATGCTGTGTGGCATCTACGTCGGTTTTCTGCGTGCAGTCGTTGGGATATTCAAAGCAGACTGTAGCTCCTTTTGCAGTTTCAGCCGTTGTCAGGGCAGCTGTAAATTATTTTACGGTGGGCAATGACGAAACAAATATCTTAGGTACGGCTTATTCAAATTTCGCAGGCTTTATCATTATAACTGTCTGGTGTCTTGTAATTATAAGAAAAAAAACAAACTGCCGCATAAGAATTTCAGATGTATTTATAAAACCGATAATTTGTACAGTTGTAACATTTTTTGCAGTAAAATTTATCCGAGAAGGTGTTTTTATCGGCATGTCGCAATTTGTATCATTTGTGCTGAGTGCATCAGTATGTGTCATAATTCTGATAATTATGATGTTTTTGTTCAGGTGCATATCCTTTCAGGAGCTTAAAAGCCTTAAATAAATATAAAAAATTGGCTTAAATACTTGAAAAATCAATTCATTTATAGTATTATCAATAGTGACAAGTTAATCGGAAAGTGAGCGGCAATTATGGTGGATTTTGAATTTAAAGATAGATATGATATCAATGATTTGATTTCCCTTATTGCTTTGCTCAGAGCACCGGGAGGATGTCCTTGGGACAGAGAGCAAACACACCGTTCTATAAAGAAGAATTTTATTGAAGAAACCTATGAGGTTATTGAAGCAATCAATAAAGACAGTACTGACGGTTTAAGAGAAGAATTAGGGGATGTCCTTTTACAGGTTATGCTTCATTCTCAGATGGAAAGTGAAGCAGGAAATTTTGATTTTAATGACGTGTGCGATGAGCTTTGTAAAAAGCTTGTTGTACGTCATCCCCATGTTTTCGGTGATGTTAAAGCGAGTAACACTGCTGAAGCGCTTTCAAGCTGGGATGCCGTTAAGCAAAGCATTAAGGGTGTAAAAAAACAAAGCGAGGCTATGGACAGTATCCCTGTTGAGCTTCCTGCTTTGATGAGAGCCCAAAAGGTGCAGAGCAGGGCGGCTAAGGTCGGGTTTGATTGGGAAAATCAAAACGGTGCTTTTGAAAAGCTTAACGAAGAGATTGACGAGTTGAAAAATGCCGTAAACCTGAATAATCAGGATGATATTGAGGAAGAGTTCGGAGACGTGCTTTTTTCCTGTGTGAATATTTCACGTTTTATTAATGTTGACAGTGAGGAAGCTCTTAAGGCTTCCACAGACAAGTTTGTCAGACGTTTTAAAGTTGTTGAAGATTTGGCATGTGAAGCGGGTATATCAATGAAGGATTCTTCAATCGAAGTTCTTGATGAATTATGGGACAGGGCAAAAGAAATATTAGCTGATTAACAGCAAAACGGAGGAATTTAAAATGAACAAAACAGAACTTGCAGCAGCAGTAGCAGCAAAAACAGGTCTTTCAAAGAAGGATTCGGAAGCAGCAGTTTCAGCTGTTCTTGACTCAGTTAAGGACGCTCTTGCTGAGGGCGACAAAGTATCTCTTATCGGTTTCGGTACATTCTCAGTTAAGGTTCGTGCAGCTCGTACAGGTCTTAACCCACGTACAAAGGAAACTATTGAAATTCCTGAAGCAAAGGTTCCTGCATTTAAGGCAGGCGCAGCTCTCAAGGATGCTGTAAAATAAGAGCAATAAATAAGAAAGACACCGTTTTTACGGTGCCTTTTTTAGTGGAGATGGAATATGAGACTCGATAAATATTTAAAGGTTTCCAGAATTATTAAGCGCAGAACAGTTGCAAACGAAGCCTGCGACGCAGGCAAGGTTGAAGTAAACGGAAAAGTTGCCAGAGCGTCATATGACGTTAAGGAAGGCGATGAAATAAAGATAACTCTCGGCGCTAAGGAAAACACCTACAGAGTTTTGCTTGTTACGGAGCATGCATTAAAAGAGGATGCTCTTAAAATGTACGAACAAATCTGATATATAAATTATAATATTTTCCCGAATCCCTGCATAGAATTTATCAGGTGATTTTATGGAAAACGCAACAGAGCATACCCTGAATTTGACTAACCGTGAAACTCTTTCGCTTACGGGTATAAGTGATGTCGATTCATTTAATGAAGAGGAAATACTTGCTGTCTGCTCCTGCGGAGAACTGACTATTAAAGGTAATACGCTTCATATTGAGGAGCTTAATCTTGAAAACGGTATACTTACAGTCAGCGGAAAAATCGTTTCTCTGACCTACAGCGAAAAGTTTTCCTCTACTTCGCTTTTAAAGAGGCTGTTTGGTGGCTGAGGGGCTGTATTTTGCTCTGCTTACGGGAATTTTGCTCGGTGTCCTTTATGATGTTTTTCGCTTTTTCAGATTGACCTTTAATTCAAATTTCCTGCTTGACTTTCTTTTTTGGATAGTTACGGCGTTTGCGGTGTTTTCCTTTCTTTTGATATTCAATAACGGAGAAATCAGAGGGATTTATTTTGTTTTAATTTTTGCAGGCTTTGTTTTCTATATTCTGACAATAGGCTATGTCACAAAAAATATCGAAGTGAAATTTGCGAAAAAAGTTAAAATTTGGTTAAAAAAGATGAAAAACAAGCTAAAAAGTTTTAAAAAAGTATTGCATTTTGTAAACGATATATACTATAATATAAAAGATGTAGTGCGAAAACCGTTTAGAAAAAAGACCGCAGGTGACAATGATGACGAAGAATAAGGAAAACGGTAAAAATTCAATACCAAATTTTTTAAAGGATAAAAAGGCTTTTACAGTAATTTCCGCCTTGTTTCTGACAGTTCTTTTTGTAATATTCGGTATCAGTACTGTAAATCAGCGTGCAGATATCAGCAGACTTGAACAGCAGAAAGCTGAGGTTAGCGCAAAATATGAGGAACAGACGAAAAAAAATAAAGAGCTTCAGGCAGTTCTTGACAACGAAAACAAGGACGATTATATAGAAAAGAAAGCACGTGAAAAAGGCTATGTAAAGTCAGATGAGGTTGTTTTTTACGACATCTCAGCATCTGAGTAAATTTTAATTATCAGGACCGAGAACATCTCGGTCTGTTTTTTTGCGGAGAAGGTAAATTATGAGATTATTGATGACTGCTCCCTGCCTGCTGGGACTTGAGGGACTGGTGGCGGACGAGCTTAAAATGATGGAGGCGGAAAATGTATCTGCTGAAAACGGAAGAGTATTTTTTGAGGGTGACGAGTTAATTCTTGCAAGAGCTAATATTAACAGCCGTTATGCCGAAAGAATTTTGATAGTTCTTGACCGATTTTATGCAGAAACCTTTGAAGAGCTTTTTCAGGGTGTAAAAGCATTGCCGTGGTCGGAATTTATCGGTTCACGTGATACCTTTCCGGTAAAAGGGTACAGTATTAATTCAACACTTCATTCAGTGCCGGACTGCCAAAAAATAATAAAAAAAGCAGTTGTGGAATCTTTGAAGCAGGACTACAATATCTCCTGGTTTGAGGAAAGCGGACCTGTTCATCAGATTCAGTTTTCCATTATGAAAAATGAAGTGACAATTATGCTTGACACAAGCGGTATCGGACTTCACAAGAGGGGATACCGTCCCGAGTCTAACGACGCGCCGATAAGAGAAACTCTTGCGGCGGCGCTTTGCGGTCTATCAAGGCTGAGACATTATCATATGCTTTATGACCCTTGCTGCGGCAGCGGAACAATTCTCATTGAGGGTGCAATGATGGCGAATAATATTGCCCCGGGAATAAACAGAAATTTTGAGTGTGACAGATGGGGATTTATACCCGAGGAAGTCTGGAAGCAGGAAAGACAGCGCTGTCATGATATCATTAAAACCGATACTGATTTTACTGCTTTCGGAAGTGATATTGATTTTCATTCACTTGAGCTTACAATGAATAACGCCAAGAGAATTAAGGTTGATAAATTTCTGCGTCTTGAACAGACCGATATTGAAGATTTTGTACCGTCCACGGAAAAGGGAACGCTTATAACTAATCCGCCCTACGGTGAAAGAATGTTAGATATTAAAACGGCAAAAAATATTTATCATATAATGGGTAAAAAATTCGTTTCAAAGCATGGCTGGTCCTATGGCATAATTTCTCCCGATGAGGAATTTGAAAAGGTCTTCGGCAGAAAAGCCGATAAACGCCGAAAGCTTTATAACGGTATGATAAAATGCCAGTATTATATGTATTTTAAATAAAAAATGGGCTGATTCACGAAAATGTGAGTCAGCCTGTTTTTATACTCTGAATAAGATTTATTATAAAATTAAAAGTTATGATAATATTTCAATAATAGAATCAAGCTGTTGGGACGGCACTCCGAAATCAGTAAGACAATTATATGTCTTTTCGCTGAGAGTTTCACCCTCGGCGGACATAACCGCAGTGTAATAACCGCTTTTTTTCAACTGACTGATTTTTCTTGTTCCGCCGATATTGCCGAAATTTGAGAAAATGTAATCCTTAAAAAGTTCCTCTTCGGGAACACCCAGCAGAGCGTTTACCAAAAATGCTATCATACCCGTTCTGTCTGTTCCGATATTACAGTGAAAAATCAGAGGATAATTTTTTTCATCGGAAAGAATTTCAAATATTCTCAGCAATTCCTGCTGATTGTCGGTAAATATGTTACCGTCCCATTTCATCGGACAGTTGAAATAATTGACGCTTTCACCCAGAGGGCTTGATTTGATAGCACCGATTTCACCGTCTGAGCTTTTTCTGACATCTATTTCTGTTTTTATACCAAGGTCATTCAGCATAGTCTTTTTGCCTGCCTCGGTAATTTCGATAACAGGTGATTCGGCGCTGCTTTCGTTCAACCTGCCGCATCTGAAAATAAGTCCCTGTTTTGTTCTGCTCCCGCTTTCCGTGACTCTGCCTCCGAGGTCACGTACATTTGTTACTCCGTCAACATAGAGATTTCTCGGTGTGATATCAGAGGTTTTAAATTCGCATACATCACTTTCATTTCCGTCAACACTTACAGTCCAGTAATATGAAGAAGCAATTTTAAGATTATAGACGGAAAGACTTTCACTTGAAGAGGTATATGTTACTGCATTCTCCATATTTTCATTTTCACTGATATTTATAACATACTCTGTGTCAGCAGTCTTGTCATTATTGTATACCCATTCAAATTCAATAGCTTCGGGACGGCTGTTTTCTTTTTTGCCATTAGTGTAAAGAAATGTTGAAAGTGTTGATTTATTTAAAAATTTAAGCTGTTTTTTTGTGTGAAAATCCACGGATGTATCAACAGGATAAACCATTTCGATAACGTCACCTGCCGTACTGTTTGTAACAGCAGTGTTATTTTTGTATCCATTACTGCATCCTGCAAGCATTGATACCGCAAGAATAACCGACAAAAATATACTGAATACTTTTTTCATAAAATACACCTCATATCGTATTTTTGCAATATCATTTCCGTTGATATTGCAAATTCAAATAAAGAAGCGATAAATGCGTCCTTATTTCTATTCTTCTAATTGAATTTTAAAAACTATTTTTCTTACATTAACATCCTTATCTGCACTCAGTCCGGGCAAATGGGCGTCTGACGGATAAAGAAGCAAAAAAGTATTTTTAGTCAGCGTGAAGTCAAACATTGCGTCACCCTCATAAAAGGCGATATCTCCGCCTGATGAATATTTTTCCTCAACAAGATTAACTTTGTCAAGACTTGCCCAGCGTATTTTCTCTATGCCGTTTACAATATACTGCAAATCAATATATTTTTTATGAGCCTCAAACATCATTTCAGGTGTCTGCTGTTTTGTTCGGTAAGACTGAACCATCGCAAAAACACGCTTACCGTCAATATCATATGTTCCGTCGCTGAGATTATTTTTATTGAACTTATCAACAAAGTCAGCAACTTTTTTCAGAAGCGGTAATTCGTCAAAATAGTCTGAAATATTATCAATTTTATCAAAAATCATTAATGTCCGGCTCCTTTTTCATATACAATTATTTGATATAAAGTTTCATTACCTGATGTTTTGCCTTTTCTTCGAGACTGTCGTCGAGCGGTGCAAGTTCCGTTTTGCCGTATTTGTTTTCAATCGCTTTTGATATCAGCATATCGGCAAGCTTCGGATTTTTTGGAAGTACGGGACCGTGGGAATATGTGCCGAAGGTGTTTTTGTATCTGACGCCCTCTGTTTTATCCTCGCCGTTATTTCCGTATCCCCTGATAACTGTTCCCAGAGGTTCGATGCCTTTTCCCAGATAGGTACGTCCGCTGTGGTTTTCAAAGCCCAAAACTTCAATTCCTTCTTTTGTTTTGTAGGCGTAGTTTCCTATCATTCTGTCTTCCTTGCCCTCGGTGTAAAAATCAAGAGCGCCTAAATATTCAAGCATTTTGCCGTCATAGGTTTTGTAGTATTTTCCGAGCATCTGATATCCGCCGCAGATTGCAAGCATAGGCGTACCGTTTTGTATAGCTTTGCTTATCTCGGTGTCCTTGCCTTTTTTCAAATCGTCAAGAAGAACATCCTGCTCAAAGTCCTGACCTCCGCCGATAAAAAGTATATCGTAATCGTCTGCGTTAAAGGATTTTCCCATTGTTATTGCATCAGTATGAACGTCAATTCCTCTTTCTTTCATACGCACGGTAAGAGCTATAATATTCCCTCTGTCGCCGTAGAGGTTCAGCATATCGGGATAAAGGTGTCCTATTCTGATAATCATTCCCAAAACTCCTTTCCGCCCAGTCGCTTGGCTATAACAGGTCTCATTGCCATCATTGATGTGTAGGTAGGCACGATATAAACATCTCTGTTCTGGCTAACGGCAATGTCAAGAAGCTTATGGTAATCTTCATTTTCAATTACCTTGATTTCTCTGCCGTCTGTACCTTCGTATTTAATTCTTATTGCCATGTCGTAACAGCGTTTACCGCAGACATAAATATCCTTAACATTCTGCTTTTTGAATATATCGGCAAAGTCAACGTCCCAAATCCAGCTTATGTCTCTGCCGTCGGCACCGTTGTCGTTAAGGCTGATAAATAGTGTGAAGTCCTCCTCAACCTTTGTAAGAAAATTCATAGTCTGGCTGAAACCTGCAGGGTTTTTAACAAGGATAATATTTATGTTGTTATCGCCGTTTTTAAACTGCTCCATTCTGCCGAAAGCTCCGCTGAAATGTTCAATGGCGCTGATAACTGTTTTTTCGTCAATGCCTATTGAGGATAAAGCCGCCGCACAACCGACAGCATTATAGACGTTATATGCTCCGCCGATATTTACTCTGATTATATTTTTGCTTCCTTTAAAATCTGCAACAACTATAGAATGATTTTTGCCCAGCTCATCAACAGAGGTAACGGCGAAATCAGGCTCGGGTCTTTTATATCCGCATTTACTGCAGACAAAACCGCCTAAGTGACCGTAGGTGTGATAGGTATAGTCATACTCATTTTTACAGAAAATGCAGTATTTGGCGTCGCTGATTTCGGGAGCCTTTGCGTTTTTGTCAAAGGGAACACTGACTCCGAAGGTCACTATTTTGTTTGGAATTTCTCTTGACATAGAGTATGTCAGAGAGCAGTCGGCATCAAGGCATACGACAGCATCAGGCAGGTTTTTGACAGATTCCTTGATTGCGTTAAGGGTGTGAGTAACCTCGCCGTATCTGTCAAGCTGGTCGCGGAATACGTTTGTAACGAGAATTACATCTGCTCTGATATAACGTGAAACCTCTTTGAATGCATTTTCATCACACTCAATTATGGCATAATCCTTTTTACATTTTCCTGTTATGGTGGAATTCATAATAAAAGAAGCCGTAATGCCTGTAATCAGATTTGCTCCCGACTTATTGATGAAATAAGATTTTCCGGCTTCTTTTAGCCCTTCTTCAATAATTCTGCAGGAGGTGGTTTTTCCGTTAGTACCCGTAACGATGATAACCTTTGTGTTTTTCGACAGGTCCGAAAGGACATTTCTTTTAACCTTAAGTGCAACCTTGCCGGGCATTGATGTTGCACCTCTGCCGAGCTTCTGCAAAATAAAAGTTACTATCCGGCATACAAGACAGCTTAAAAATACTCTCACTTAATCACTTCCAAATTTATTTATTGCCTATCTACAATATCATATGAAATATTTTATATCATAATAATATTAAACTACCTTAGGTTTTAAGTCAACATAAATATAAAATAAAATTCTTTAACTTATCACATTAAAATGATATAATATATGAAAATAAGAAAGGAACTGAATATATGATAGAAGAAATAGTCGAAATTGTTAAAAAAGCCGGGGAGATTTACAAAAGTGCCACTGACGATTTAGGTATTGAGGATAAAGGCTCGAGTGTTAATCTTGTGACAAAATATGATAAAATGATACAGGATTTTTTGTTTTCAAAATTGAAGGAGCTTATTCCCGACTGTACGTTTTTAGGGGAAGAAGGGGAGGATAACAAATCTCTTACCGGCGGATACTGTTTTATCATAGACCCGATAGACGGAACTACAAATTTTATAAAGGGTTTTTGCCACAGCGGTATAAGCGTAGGACTTGCAAAGGATAAGGAGCTTATCGCAGGCGCAGTTCTTGACCCCGATATGAATAATATGTTTTACGCAGAAAAAGGTAAAGGTGCTTATCTAAACGGAAAGAGAATAAATGTTTCAGACTGCGGTATTGATAAAAGTTTGGTCCTTTTCGGAACATGTCCTTATGAGCACGAGCTTGCACATAAAACCTTTGAGCTGACGGAAAAAATATTTTACAAGGCTATTGAGGTCAGACGTTCAGGCTCGGCAGCTCTTGATATTTGTTATGTTGCGGCAGGCAAGGCAGATCTTTATTATGAAATGATACTGCGTCCCTGGGACTGGGCGGCAGCCTCTGTTATCCTTTCTGAAGCAGGGGGACATGCGTTTACATTTGATAAAGAAGAAATCAGTGCAGACAGGATTGATTCCTTTGTCTGCGGCAATGAAAACAGCTTAAAGGATTTTTATGAAATATTACAGTCTGAATAATTATCTCCGTGACACCTTTGGCTGTAAGGTTTATAAAATCAGTCTTGACGCAGGCTTCACCTGTCCCAACAGAGACGGTACTTTAGATACAAGGGGATGTATTTTCTGCTCTGCAGGAGGGAGCGGTGATTTTGCCCAGAGCAGTCGGTTTTCAATTACGCAGCAGATTGAAAAGGGTAAAGAGCTTGTTTCATCAAAGATTAAAAGCGGAAAATACATAGCTTATTTTCAGGCATATACAAACACATATGCGCCTGCGGAAGTGCTGAGGAAAAAGTATTATGAAGCACTGAATCACAGTGATATCGTCGCTCTTTCTATTGCTACAAGGCCTGACTGCCTTGGTGAAGATGTGCTTGAGCTTCTTGATGAAATTAATAAAATCAAGCCTGTATTTGTTGAACTGGGACTTCAGACGATTCACGAAAAAACTGCCGAATATATCAGACGGGGCTACACTCTTGACATTTATGACAAAGCCGTAAAAGATTTGAAAAGTATAGGTGTAAACGTAGTTGTCCACGTTATTTTAGGTCTGCCGTATGAAACAAAAGCAGATATGCTGGATACTGTCGGATATGTCTGCCAAAGCGGAATTAACGGAATAAAGCTCCAGCTTCTCCACGTATTAAAAAATACCGATTTGGCAAATGATTACCTTGACGGGAAATTTAAAGTCCTTGAATTTGACGAATATATTAATCTGATTAAAAACTGCCTTGAAATCATACCCGAAAATATTGTTATCCACCGTCTTACAGGCGATGGAGCAAAAAAGGATTTGATTGCACCCCTTTGGTCAGCGGATAAAAAAATGGTGCTTAACGCGATAAACAGCATTAAATAATAAAAACCTCAGACACTTGAATTTCAAATGTCTGAGGTCTTTCTTTTTGATTAATTTATTATGCCATAAAGGTGCGGATAACAGCTTCGCAGTCCTTTTTGTCCATAATTTTCGGAACAGGATAAAGCGGATTGCCCTCCTTCAAAGCTCTTTCAACAAGAGTAGGAATGTCCTCCTCTTTGATGAAATCAAACTTATCGGGAATGTTCATATTCCTGTTAAGAGTTCTGATAGCGTCAATAAAGGCTCTGCCTTTACCTGCTGTGTCGAGACCCTTTCCTACACCGACAATATCAGCCAGCTTTGCAAGCTGAGGATAAGCGGCTTCTCCGTAGTAATCAAGAACATAAGGCAGGATAACTGCATTTGCGAGACCGTGAGGAGTTCCGTACAGACCGCCAAGATTATGGGCGATAGCGTGAACATAACCTACATAAGCGTGGGTAAATGCACGTCCTGCAAGGAAAGAGCCCTTAAGCATATTTCCTCTTGCCTCCAAATCCTTTCCGTTATTGTAAGCCTTTTCGATGTTTGCGAAGATGAGCTTTGTTGCTTCTTCTGCTTCTCTGCGTGTTTCTCTGGTGTTGCTCTTGCCTATGTAAGCCTCTACTGCGTGAGTAAGGGCATCCATACCTGTTGTCGAGGTAATGTGAGGCGGCAAACCTACTGTAAGCTCAGGGTCGAGTACAGCATATTTAGGACGCAGACAGGTATCGTTAATTGCATTCTTCTCGTGAGTTTCGGGGTCTGTTACAACAGCGGCAACAGTCGTCTCCGAGCCTGTACCGGCAGTTGTCGGAACGGCAAAGAACGGCGGAAGCTTCTTGTGCACCTTAAGCTGTCCTCTCATAGAACGTACTGACTGCTTAGGCTTTACCACTCTTGCTCCTGCTGCTTTTGCACAGTCCATTGATGAACCGCCGCCGAAAGCGATGATACCCTGACAGTTATTCTCTATATACATATCCTTACATTCCTCAATGTTGGGGATAGTAGGGTTAGGCTGAACACCGTCATAAATAACATAGTCAACGCCGACTTCTTCAAGTTTTTTGAACATAGGATCAAGAAGATGAAGTCCCATAAGGCCTTTATCTGTTACGACAAGAACCTTTGTTATGCCTTTATTTTTGATGAATTCAGGCAATTTGAGAATACTTCCTGCACCTTCAAGAAGCTCCGGTGATGACCAGTCCATAAAGCACATTGCAACCTTAAAAACCTTCTGATATATTCTATACCAGCATTTTTTAAGTTCCCAAAGCATAGTTCTTCCTCCTTTACAAATTATTTCATTTCCTATTGTAACTGTTTACGGAATTTTTTTCAAGTGTTATTGTGAAAAATAGTCTTTAAATTGCATAAACTTTATGATATAATGTTATCATTAAGAGAAGGGGGAAAGCAATATGGAAGAAAAAATTATATTCTGCGGAAACAGCGATAAATTTCTCGACAGCAGTCTTATCAAATACAGCAATGATTCAAACGGTGGTACGGCATTCAGAATACCAAGTCTTATCAAATCAGGAGATACTCTTATTGCGGCAATAGATAAGCAAAGCTGCGGAGCCGACTGGGGATATATTGAGATTGCAATACGAACAAGTGATGACGGCGGAGAGACCTGGAGCGATATTCAGACAATAGCCGCTCCGCCTGCAAGGGAAACGAGAATTACCGATGATTCCTATGCTTCTGCATTTTTTATCGACCCTTGTATGACAATTGCACCAAACGGCGATGTTCTGCTTCTTATTGACTTTTATCCCGAATGTAAAGGACTTCATAACAGAAGGCTTCTTGATAGGAAAAAGCTTCCTTATGCGATGTGTCAGGGAAAGCTCCGTCCTGCACTTTATGACAGAGACGGCAGATTCTATGCTGTAAGTGAAAACGGTGATGTTTACGATAATATGATGAACAAAACCGATTATAGGGTGACTGATTGGCAGGGCTCTCTTTATAAAAATGATGAGTATGTGGGAAACATATTTTTAAACGGTAAGACAGGAAAAAATGAAGTAGGCGCCGTTACCACCTTCGGAGCACCGTTAAAAGCTCCGAAAAGAAATTACATATATATGTTAAGAAGCTCAGACCACGGCAAAACTTGGTCTGAACCTGTGGATGTAACAAGTGATTTTCTGATTAAGTCGGATGGAACATTTGTCGGTATTGCTCCCGGTGTAGGTCTGACTACGAAAAACGGAAAAGTGATTATTCCTCTATATGTAGACAGAAAAGAGACTGTTTCAATTTACAGCGGTGACAACGGTGAAAGCTGGAAGAGAACAAAAGGTCAGCCGTATTCCTGCAATATTGACGAGTGGCAGATGGTACAGGCTCCCGACGGAGTAATTCTCGGCTTCGGGAGACAGAAAATGTACGGTAAAACGCCTGTATCAGTTTCATATGATGACGGTATTCACTGGAAAAAGACGAAAAAGACAGGCATTTATGCTCCCAAATGTCAGAAGAGTATTATAAGCATAGGCGATTATGTTTTCTGCTCCCATCCAAGTGAAAAGAAGAGAGCTAACGGAGTTATAACAGTAGGAAAGTTCTTTAAGAAAAACGGCAAAACCGCAGGTGTAAACTGGTATACCGAAACGGAAATCAACACAGGATTTTTTGCCTATTCCTGCTTGGCTCAAATTGATGACGAACATATCGGCGTGCTTTATGAGGATCAGCCAAGTTCATTCATCTGTTTTAAAAAATACAAAATATCAGATTTGATTTAACAACAAATAGGAGGCAGAGAAATCTGCCTCCTATTGTTTAACTGATTAAATTGCATAATTAACAGAAAGGTTACTTTTTAATAAATGCTTTATCCGTTTCGGGAATTTTAGTTTCATCAGATACGTACCGTTCTACTTTCATATGCAAATCATATTTATTTCTAAGTTCAATTATTTTTGCCATCATAGGTGAATTGTGATGAACATCAATTGATTGCTGATCCTTCCAAGAATCAATTAAAAGCACGGTTTCTTTATCATTCATTGGATAAAAGTATTCATATCTTATATTTCCGGCTTCTGCACGAATATCACTGACAATGCCGCTTGAAACCATTTCTTCTGCAAATTTCTTAGCATTTCCGTTTACGCCGCTATAATAAATATTTACTGTAATAGCCATTTAATTAATTACTTCCTTCTGCAAAAATACATTTGATTAGGTTAAACAATTTTCAATTACATACACGTTTTAAGAATATCAACTATTTCATCACGGTTTAATACTTTATATCCGCCTTCAATAACTATGGTTGAATCTGCAATACCCTCAATCATATCCTCTGTCGCACCGAGGTTTGAAAGATTCATAACAAGTCCAAGCTCTTTCATCCAGTCCTCCATTGCAGAAAGACCTTCTAATGCAACCTGCTCATCTGTTTTATCTGTATCATCTATATCCCAGACATTCATTGCAAAGCGTTTAAACTTTGCAAGTCCGTATGACATAATATATTTGTAATAAGGCAGTGATACGGCAGATAAAGTCATTCCGTGTGTTGCGTCGGTATGAGCACCGACTGCCTGACCGAGCATATGCACCATCCAGTCGGTTGACTTACCTCTTGAAACAAGGGTATTGAGCGCCCATGTGGCAGTCCACATAATATTGCTTCTTGCCTCATAATTCTGACTGTCCTTGTTTGCAATACGGCTTGAATTGATAACCGATTTCATCAGCCCTTCGCTGATATAATCGCTTGTGTTGTCGTCTTCGCCTGAGAAGTATTGTTCGCAGATATGATTGAAAATGTCATATATTCCCGATACCATCTGATAGTGGGGAAGAGTCATTGTGTATTTTGGATTGAGAATAGAGAATTTAGGCATAACATTTTCGCTTGCAAACACATGTCCGATTTTCATTTTTGTATCGTGATTTGTGATAACTGCACCTGCATTCATCTCCGAGCCTGTACCCACCATAGTAAGTACGCAACCGACAGGAACAATTTCACAGGTTGGTTCATCAAATTTGATATAATACTTTTTCCATGGGTCTTCGTCACAATTTACCGAAACGGAAACAGCCTTGCAGTAATCGCATACCGAGCCACCGCCCACTGCAAGTATTAAATCGGCATTGTGTTTTCTTGCGATTCAACGCCCTCATAGAGTTTTTCAACGGTCGGGTTCGGCATTACGCCCGAAATTTCGGCAATGTTTTTGCCGTTTCCCTTGAGTATGGCAACAATCTCATCATAAATACCGTTTTTCTTGATTGATTCTTTGCCATATGCCAGAACAACATTTTTGCCGTATTTCGGCAGTTCTGTGTTCAGATATTTTAAAGAATCGTCACCGAAATATAATTTTGTCGGGTTGCAGTAACTGAAATTTCCTAACATAATAATTCCTCCAGAATTGTTTCATTTTAAAGTAACTTTAATATTACCTTCTATGAATTAACATATTATTTTTTCGTTGACATCTGTTATATTTTTTGATATCATTGTTATTATAAAACATAAACCTAACTTTAGGTCAATACCCAAATAAAAATTTTTTACGGGAGAAAATGATATGTATACAATCGGTCAGGTTGCAGAAATGTTTGAATTACCGATTTCCACCCTGCGTTACTATGACAAAGAGGGATTGTTTCCCGAAATGCAGAGAGTGTCAGGAATAAGGCAGTTTGGTGATAAAGAAATTGAAGCACTGCGTGTAATTGAATGCTTAAAAAAGTCAGGCTTGGAAATCAAGGATATTAAACAGTTTATGCAGTGGTGTGTACAGGGAGGCTCAACTTATCCTCTCAGAAAACAATTATTTGAAAAACAGAGGACACAGGTTGAAAATGAAATTGAACGCCTTAATAAGGTGCTTGATATGCTTAAATTCAAATGCTGGTATTATGATGAAGCGATAAAGGACGGTAATGAAGAAAGACTTTCCTCACTGATTCCCGACGATATGCCGGAGGAAATTAAAAAAATTTATCTTAACAACCATTCTTAATCTGACGCAGAAAAATCCCCTATGGCAGATATTCCATACTGTCGTAGGGGATGCTTTTCTATTCTTTATTTTTCATAAACACTTTTTTTCAAAACACCGATATAGGGGAGATTGCGGTAAAGCTGATTGTAGTCAAGACCGTAGCCGACAACAAAGGCGTCGGGCACGTCAACACCCACATAGTCCGCATGAATATCAACTGTACGCCTTGCAGGCTTATCAAGAAGAGTAACGACAGAAATTGATTCGGGGTTTCTCTTTGAAAGCATATCACGGATATATTTAAGTGTTCTGCCTGTGTCGAGAATATCCTCCACAAGCAGTACGTCATATCCTGTCAAATCATCATATGTATCTTTAATAATTTTAATTTCACCGCTTGAAACTGTGGAAGCGCCGTAGCTTGATGCCTGAATGAAATCAATGTTGCAGGGCAGGTCAATATATCTTGAAAGGTCTGTAAGAAAGTATATTGAGCCTTTTAAAATACCGATAATCAGAAGCTCCTTACCTGCGTATTCTTCTGTGATTTTTGCACCTAAGCGGTGAGCAATTTTGTTTAATTCCTCTTCGGTAACAAGTATTCTTTCAACATCCTTATTCATAAATTTCCCCCATTTTCATCATTATGTAAAATTCAGATTTTATACTTTTTCCATACACCTTTTCCGTAAAACGTCAGTGACAGCACTGTCGCCGCTGCCCATCCCACAGGCCAGGCAAGCCATATTCCCGTTGAACCGAGAAATTTTGACAGCACGAATGCCAGCGTTACTCTTAACAGCAAATCAGTGAAAGTGGAAATCATAAAGCACTGCATAGCGCCGGCTCCTCTAAGCAAGCCGTCTGTAGCAATTTTTATTGCAATCATAGCAAAAAACGGAGCAACTATTATAATAAATGTCGTTCCTACTGTTAAAGCGTTTGATGTGCTTGAGTTCATAAAAAGACCGATAAGCTGTTTTCTTAAAAGTACAAAAACAGCTGTAAATCCCAAGGCGATACCGCCGCTCATTATTATTCCTGCCTTGTAGCCCTGCTTAACTCTGTCAAGCTTTCCTGCGCCGAGATTTTGAGCTGTGTAGTTCGACATTGCCGTTCCCAGAGTGTTAAAGCAGGTTACGGCAAAATTGTTGATTTTAACAGCCGCAGCATAGCCAGCAATGACGGAAGTACCGAAGCTGTTTACTATGCTTTGAATGAATATGTTTCCGACGGATACAAATCCCTGCTACATTATACTCGGAACAGCAATTTTAATAATTTTCTTAAAAAGAACGACTGAAAAAATTTTAGGCTTTTCACATTGAATTTTCTTAAGACGTGTAAAAACAACAATCATTGAAAGCAGGCAGGAAATACCCTGGCATATGAATGTTGCCCAGGCAACGCCTGCAATTCCCATTTTAAATGTTGTTACAAAAAGAATATCCGCCGCTATATTTGTTACAGATGATACTGCAAGAAAAACAAAAGGAGTTTTTGAATCACCTAAAGCGGTAAATATTCCTGTTGAAATATTGTAGTAAAATAAAAATAACAGTCCGCCTGTATAAATATTCAGATAAAGCACGGTATCATCCATTATGCTGTCGGGAGTATTAATTAGATGAAGCAGAGACTTCATAAAAATAAAGCCTAACAGCATAAGCACCACACATAAAATACCGCTGAAAATAAAATTTGTATTTACCGCAGTTTTTAATTCCTTATATCTTTTTGCACCGAAAAGCTGAGAAAGCACCACACTGCATCCGATGTTGCAGCCGAAAGCAAAGGCGAGATAAATAAGCGTTATCTCATAACCGTTGCCCACTGCGGCAAGAGCGTTATCACCGATAAATTTTCCTGCAACGAAGCTGTCTGCAATGTTGTAAAGCTGCTGAAAGATAATACTGCCCAAAAGAGGCAGAGAAAAGTTCCACAGCACTTTGCCCGGTTTTCCCTGTGAAAGGTCTTTCACCATTTTTGTTTGCCTTCTTCTCTTATTTACATTTTGACGTCAATGATTATACCACGCAAAAAGATAGTTGTAAATAAGAATTTAAGGTCAAAAATATAGTAAAACACATAATTTGATTTTTTTGTTGAAACATTGCCGAAAATGTTATACAATATAGCTTACATCTAAATAAAAAAGGAGAAGATTATGGAAGCAAAAAAAAGAAGCAGCTTTACAGGCTCAATAGGTTTTGTCCTTGCCGCAGCAGGAAGTGCGGTAGGACTCGGAAACATTTGGCGGTTTCCTTATCTTGCAGCAAAGGATCATGGCGGTGTATTTATTTTATGTTATATCATATTAGCTCTGACATTCGGCTTTGCACTTCTTACAACTGAAGTTGCAATCGGCAGAAAGACAAAGCAGAGCCCTCTTACCGCATACGGAAAAATCAGTAAGAAATTTACTTTCCTCGGTACACTTGCAACTCTTGTACCTGTTATTATCCTGCCTTATTACTGTACGATAGGGGGATGGGTAATAAAATACTTCATTACCTTTATTATAGGACAGGGTGAAGCCGCAGCGGCGGATAATTATTTTACGGGCTTTATTACAAGCGATGTTGCCCCGATTATATGGTTTGTAATTTTCCTTGCAATAACATCAATTGTAATTATATGCGGTGTTGAAAAGGGAATTGAAAAGTTCAGCAAGGTGCTTATGCCTATACTGCTTTTCCTCATAATCGGTATATCGGTTTATTCTCTTACATTGAACTATACTGATGAAACAGGTGCAGTCAGAACAGGTCTTGACGGGCTTAAGCTGTATCTCATTCCTGATTTTACCGGAATAACACTTAAAGAATTTTTCGTGATTGTTATGGACGCAATGGGACAGCTTTTCTTCTCAATCAGCGTTGCAATGGGCATAATGGTAGCCTACGGCTCATATGTTAATGATGACACTAATTTAATGAAATCCATTAACCAAATAGAAATTTTTGACACCATTGTCGCCTTCCTTGCAGGACTTATGATAGTTCCGGCAGTGTTTGTGTTTATGGGCAAGGACGGTATGTCCGCAGGACCCGGACTTATGTTTGTGTCTCTCCCGAAAGTCTTTAAGAATATGGGAACAGTAGGAACAGTTATCGGAGTTTTATTCTTCCTTATGGTAATTTTTGCCGCCGTAACCTCATCTGTTTCAGTTATGGAAGCAATAGTATCAAGTATTATGGACAGATTTAAGCTTTCCAGAAAAAAGAGTGCTGTCGTTGTTTTGATATATACTTTAATTGTAGGAGTTATAGTTTGCCTCGGATATAATAAGTTTTATTTTGAGCTCACTCTTCCGAACGGTTCGGTAGGTCAGATACTTGATGTTCTTGACTATCTGAGCAACAGTGTTCTTATGCCTCTTGTAGCTTTGATAACCTGCATAATGATAGGCTATGCGGCAAAGCCGAAGACTATTATTGATGAGGTTACAAAAAACGGAGAAAAATTCTCACGTAAGGGTATATATGTTGTAATGATAAAATTTGTTGCTCCTGTTCTTCTTTTCATCATTCTGCTTCAGGCTGTGGGCATTTTCGGTTAAATAAAATAAATTTAATTGAATATACACTTGCCTTTTTATGTCCGTAAGTGTAAAATAGCAGGGAAATTAAGAGAGGTACTCATATGATTTATAATAATATTCTTGAAGCCATAGGTCATACTCCTATGGTCAGACTTAACAAAATGGTTGATGAGGATTCGGCTCAGATTCTTGTGAAGTTTGAAGGGCTTAACGTAGGCGGTTCGATTAAGACAAGAACAGCGTATAATATGATATGTGATGCCGAGAGTAAAGGTCTTATAAAAGAGGATACCGTTATTGTTGAGCCTACAAGCGGAAATCAGGGAATAGGTCTTGCGCTTGTAGGTGCAGTTAAGGGATATGAAACTGTTATTATTATGCCTGATTCCGTAAGTGTTGAGAGACGCAGACTTGTTGAGCATTACGGTGCAAAGGTCATAACAATTCACGACAGCGGTAATATCGGAGACTGCATTGAAGAATGTGTAAATACGGCCGTGAAAATGAAAGAGGAAAATCCGAGAGTTTACATACCACAGCAGTTTGAAAATCCTGCAAACCCTATGGTTCACAGGCACCATACTGCTCTTGAAATTCTCGAACAGGTTGCAGGACCTATTGACGGTTTTTGCTCGGGTATAGGCACCGGCGGTACCATAACCGGTATCGGAGAGGTGCTGAAGGCACAGAATCCTGATATTACAATTTGGGCAGTTGAGCCTGAAAATGCCGCAATCCTTGCCGGAGGAACAGTGGGAACTCATAATCAAATGGGTATCGGTGATGGTGTAATTCCCGATATACTTAATCAGAAAATTTATGAGGATATCTGTATCATAAGTGACGAAGAGGCTATTCAGACATCAAAGGATCTTGCAAGGCTTGAGGGTCTGATGTGCGGTATCAGTAGCGGAACAAATGTTGCCGCCGCAAAAAAACTTGCTAAAAAGCTGGGTAAGGGCAAAACAGTAGTTACCGTTCTTCCCGATACTGCGGAAAGATATTTTTCAACACCTCTTTTTGAGAACGACTGAGGATTTACCGATGATTTTACGGACACCCGAATATTATAAAAAATTCAAATGTATAGCAGGGGAGTGCCCCGATTCCTGTTGTCAGGGTTGGGAGGTTGATGCGGATTCCGATTCCCTTGTCTATTATAGAACATTAAGCGGTGATATCAGAAAACGTATTGATTCGGTTCTTGATAAGGACGAATTCGGCAACACAATTTTCCGCCTTGCAGAAAAGAAGCGCTGTCCGTTTTTAAACAGCGAAAATCTCTGTGACATGCATATAGCAATCGGAGGAGAGCATACTCCTTATACCTGCAGAACCTTTCCGAGATTTATAAACGATTTTGGGAATGTGAGAGAAATGGGAATTTCTTTTTCGTGTCCTGTTGCATCTGATATAATGTTCAGTGAAAAAGAGTCCATAACTTTCTGTGACGAGGAAAATGATTTGCCTCCTCAGCTTAATGATATTGACGCACAGACATATTTTTTCCTTTTAAAAGCAAGAAAAGAAGCATTTAAAATAGTTCAGGACAGAAGTATTCCCATAAAAGAAAGAATGGTAAAACTTCTTGATTTTGCACAGGAGCTTCAGGAGGACTTGGACGATTATCCAAAGCCAACTGATGATATCAGCTTTTTTGATGTTTTCAGAAATCCCGAGTTAATCAATCCCCAGTGGACACAAAGGGTTGATAACGGAAAATACAGTTCTGTTTCAAATGAAATTTTCAGTGAAAATATAGCTGTGTATTTTATCTTCAGATATTTTCTCACAGCCGTATTTGATTATGATATTTTGTCAAAGGTTAAAATGGCGGCAGTAGGTGTCTTGATTCCTGCCTGCTTTGGAAATGACAGCTGGACAATGCACCTTTGGAGTAAGGAAACGGAACATTCACAGTATAATATGGACAGATATAAGGAACTTTTGCGAACAGCAAAATGCCTTTCCGCAGAAAATCTTAAAAAGCTAATATCCCTTTAAAATAAACAAAACGGCAGTCGATTGACTGCCGTTTTTCAGTTATGTAACTATGCTAAATTTATACATTCCTCTATTGCCGATTTTATTTCTTTCGGCAGGTGGGAACGTTTAAGTGCTGTTTTGATTTCTGCTTTATTGGTGAGATCGGAGAAAGGCTTGTAAGCTCTGTCTTTTTTACCTGTCTTTTCCTGCCAGCGTGACATTATTCTGATTACTGCGTCACGCGGTTTTTCATTTTGAAATCTTACGGCGTTGTCAAAAGTTTGTGAATGGTCCTCTGTTACGTCTGCATCATTAAACTCAAAAGTAAGAGGTTTGCCGTTTACATCAATGTCCTTAATGATTATTCTGTAATTTCTCTTATTCGGAACAACAGACAAATCACCCTTAACAGCGCTAATCGTGAATTTTAGATTGTTATTGACATACTCAATTTTAAATTCCGTTTCTGCCCTGTGTTCGTCGAAATCCGTTTTTGAATTATCCTCAATCATAACAAAACTGCCGTTGCCTGAAAAAGCCCATATTTCAAATGCCTCGGGATTATCGGTTTTGTTTCCCTTATCAGCGGAAAGAGGAATGATTGCACCTTCCTTGGCAAGAACAGGGATTGTATCAAGATCTCTGAAAAAAGCTAATGACTGCTCACCCTCATAGCTTTGATTTGTAAAAATATCTGTCCATCTTCCCTTTGGAATCCATGAATAAGTACTGCCCATATTAATACTCTTGTGCTGCGGTTTTGTGATAGGGCAGACCATCAGTTCACTTCCGAACATATATTGATTAGGTACGTTATAAGCCTGACTTTTTTCAGGATAGGAATAATACATCGGCTCGCAAAGAGAGATACCCTCATTATGTGTTCTGTAATTCATTGTAAAAATATACGGAATTAATTTGTGTCTGAAGTTAAGCCATTCCTTTGCACATTTGTAAACCTCTGATTTATATTTCCATGGTTCTTTTCCCAGAAGCTCAATAGCAGTAGAGTGCAGTCTCATTATAGGAGAGAAAACCCCGAACTGAAGCCATCTCATATATAAATCGTCATCTCTGTAGCCCATATGATGACCGCCGATATCGTGGCTCCACCAGGAGTATGCGGCATTTGAAGCGTTGGCAGTAAAGTAAGGCTGAAAGTCCAGAACCTTCCAGTTTATTGCCGTGTCACCTGAAAAGCCTAAGGGATATCTGTGAGAGCCTAAGCCTGCGTAACGCGATAAAATCAAAGGCATCTGACCGCTTTCGGCATTGTCGAGATAATGATAGTGGTTGAGGGCGTTAAGAGGATCAAGTCCCTCCATATCACTTTTTTTGCCCTGCTGCCAGTCAATCCACCAAAAATCAACGCCGTTTTTTTCATAAGGTTTATGTAAGATGTCAAAGTAAGCATTCCAGAATTTATCGTCAGAACATTTGAAATCAACCTTCTTTTTTGTTTTCGGGTCAATTCCAACCGCTTTTGCCATATCCTCATACATATCCTCATATGGATGAACACCGTCTGCCGGATGAAGATTAAGGGTCACGTGTAGATTTTCCTTTTTCAAATCGGAAAGAAATTCTTTGTAATTTGGGAAAAGCTCCGTGTTCCAGGAATATCCTGTCCAGCCGTTATATTTAATACCGAATTTTTTATCTATATCCTTAACCCAGTGCCAGTCCATATCAACAGTTGCAACCGTCAAAGGAATATTGTGCCTTTTAAATTCAGCCATTAAGTCAAGATATTCCTGCTGAGTGTATGCGTGGTATCTGCTCCACCAAACACCGAGTGCAAAGCGGGGAATAAGGGGAACAGGGGAACTGATGGTATAAAACGCCTTCAATGTTTCCCTGTAATTTTTCCCGTATGCAAAGGCGTAGTAATCTTTTGAATTACCGTTTCTTGCAACAAAATGACCGCTATCGTCAAGCAGCATAGACTTGCTGTCGTCAAGAAGATAAGCACCGTTTTCGGTAATAATTCCGTCCTCAAGAGAAACCTTGCCGAAGGTCATATCAAGGGTGCGTCTTGTGCCTTTTAAATTTTTCTGCCTGCTGAAAATTTCCGTATTTTTTGTATCCTTGAAATAAACGCTGTAGGGTTTATTTGATTTTATTGTGAAGATAACATCCTGTGTTTCAACAAGAATATTATTACCCCTGCAGGAAACCTGCATTTTAGGTGAATCAAATCTGCGAAACCAGACGGTGTAGCTTGCAAGGTCGGTAAAGCTGCCGCTTTCAACACGTATTAAGCGCGAAGTAAGGCAGGTAATTCGTAATCCGTTAATTTCCTTAATCTGACTTTTATCAGCCTTTGCATCTGTTTTTGCAATAATCGACGGTTTTAACATTTCTATCACTCCTTTTAGCGATTATAACACAGATTATAATAAATAGCTATAGAATTGCATCAATATTATTTTTTCTGCCTATTGACAAATTTATTGTAAAACCTTAAATTATTAGTATGAATTTTGAATTATTGTAAAGGATAGGTAATTGATTTTGTCAGGTAGTGACGGAAAAAGGCTTATTTGTATAATAAGTGTTATAATTGCAGTAGGTATCACTGCTTTTTATTTGCATATTACAGGCTTTATCGGAAATGAAAGTGCACTTTCAAAGGTTGGGCTCGTTCATCCTGTTATATTTTCCTTTTGGGGAATAAGTACATATTTTGCCATTGCATTTAATATATTTACGGGCTTTTCGAAAACGAAGTATAAATTTTATATTTTCCTTCTTGCCTTATCGTTTTTAGGTATGGCATTAACACTATGCTGTGATTTTGATTACAGTGTTTATCCGCAGTACCTTGCTCATTGTATAGGTTCATTAACTTTCTCGGCAGTTACGGGAATAACGGTGTTTCTGCTTTTTGTTTTGACGAAAAATTATATTTCAGCCGTAATCTGCGGTGCTGTTTTGCTGACTGACCTGGTTCTCCTTATTATTTTTAAGGAAACTGCGCTTATAGAGGTTGTACCTGTTTTCGTGGGTTATGCCCTGCTTCTTATACATAATTTGAAAGGGGAGAAAGTAAAGATTGAGGCTTGATGACAAACTTAACAGTCTGACTTCTTATCCCTTTCATATGCCGGGACATAAAAGAAGAAGCGGACTCTCAATTACCGGGGAAGAAATTGATGTAACCGAAATTTTCGGACTTGATAATCTTCATTCTCCAACAGGTATTATTAAAGAAATGGAAGACAAGTTCACGGATATTTATAAATCGAAGAAAACATTTATTTCGGTAAATGGTTCAACATGCGGTATTTTGTCTGCAATAAGTGCTGTCAGTAAAAAAGGCAGTGATATTATCATTGCAGCAAATTGTCATAAGTCGGTTTATAATGCCTGTGTAATCAACAGCTTAAATGTTTATTTTATTACTCCCGAATACAATGCGGAATATTCCTGCTGGGGGAGAATAACGCAGAAAAGTGTTGATGATGCTTTGATGGAACATCCGAATTCCTGCGCAGTAGTTATTACATCACCGACGTATGAAGGCTTTGTAAGCAATATAAGATGCAATGTTCCCCTTATTGTTGATTCTGCCCACGGCGCCCATTTCGGCTTAGCCTCCTGGCTTCCTCAAAAACCCAACGGCGATATAACCGTTATGTCCCTTCATAAAACCTTGCCGGCTTTGACTCAGACGGCGATTGTTAATGTGAATAACGAAAAGTATATAGGCACTGTGAAAAAATACCTTGATATTTTTGAAACAAGCTCACCGAGCTATGTTCTGCTTGATTCTGTTGATAAATGTGTTGATTTTATTCAAACAAGCGGAAAAGCCTTTGACAATTATAAAAAACATCTTGACGAATTTTATAAAAAAGCTTCTATGCTTGAAAATATTGATATTCTTGAAAATGATGACAGGACAAGAATTATTGTTTCCACACACGGCTATACGGGAACAGAGCTTGAAAATGTTTTAAGAAAAGATTATGATATTGAGGTAGAAGGCTCAGCTTTAAAATATGTGATTTTAATTTCAACTGTCTGTGACAGTCAGGAAGGTTTTGAAATGCTTTATAATGCTTTAAGCTCTCTTGAGAAAAGAGATAAAATCAGTTTTGATATTTCAATGCCTGTTCTGCCTGAAAAAATGCAGGGAGGAATTGTTGCAGATACTGCTGATGAAACTGTGTTATCCGACAGCATAGGCAAAACCTGTGCTGAGTATGTTTACGCTTATCCTCCCGGTTGCCCGATTCTTGTTCCAGGTCAGGTTATAAAGCGTGAAAACATTGATTATATTTCGGCTCTTATTGAAAATGATGTAAATGTTTTGTCGGATACGTCCTTACTGCCGTTAAAAATATTGACAAAGCAGTAATATTATTGTAGAATAGATACGATAAAAATTTAGAAAGAGGTGTTCTTTGTGAAAAGAATTAACACTTTAAGCTCACGTAACCTTTGCGAGTCAGCAAAGAAGGGCGGCTGCGGCGAATGCCAGACATCATGCCAGTCAGCAAGTAAGACTTCTTGCTCAGTAGCAAATCAGAAGTGCGAGCAGCTCAAAAAATAATTGAGTAATATTTATGTTTGAATTAGGTGGGATTTCCCACCTTTTTCTATATTACCGTTACTTAGGAGAATTTATGATACATGGATATAAAATGAACGGCTATAATATCATAATTGACCAGAACAGCGGATGCGTACATTCCGTTGATGAGGCAACCTTTGATATTATAGCTATGTATGAAAACAGCTCAAAGGAAGAGATAAAGAAATTTATCCTTGATAAGTATAAAAACGACAGTGAGGTCACTGCCGAGGATATAGACATCTGTTTTGACGATATTGAAAGACTTAAAGGAGAGGGCAGACTTTTTGCCGAGGATACCTTTGAGGAGACTGCACAGCAGTTTAAAAAGCGTCAAGGAGTTGTTAAGGCTATTTGTCTTCATGTAGCTCATGACTGCAATCTTGCATGTAAATACTGTTTTGCAGGCAAGGGCGAATATGACGGGCCTAAAGGACTTATGAGCCTTGAAACAGGTAAAAGAGCCCTTGATTTTCTTATTGAACAGAGCGGTACAAGAAAGAATCTTGAGGTTGATTTTTTCGGAGGAGAGCCGCTTTTAAACTGGGAAGTCTGCAAAGAGCTTGTAAGATACGGCAGAAGCAAAGAGAAAGAGTATAACAAGAATTTCCGCTTTACTTTGACAACAAACGGAGTTCTTATCAATGACGATGTAATAGATTTCTGCAATAAGGAAATGGGAAATGTTGTTTTGTCACTTGACGGCAGAAAAGAGACAAACGACAAAATGAGAGTTTCTCCCAATGGTAAAGGCTCATATGATTTAATTGCTGACAAATTCAAGAAATTTGCCGGTTCACGAAATCAGAAGGATTATTATATGAGGGGAACTTATACTCATAATAATCTTGATTTTTCAAAGGATATAATTCATATGGCGGATTTGGGCTTCAGGGAGCTTTCCATTGAGCCTGTAGTTTGCGATTCAAAGGAATCGTATGCCTTAAAACAAGAGGATTTACCTATACTTAAGGAGCAGTATCAGCTTCTTGCCGATGAAATGCTAAGAAGGTACAGAAACGGAAACGGCTTTACTTTTTATCACTATATGATTGATCTTGATGCAGGTCCGTGTATTGTAAAGAGGGTTTCAGGCTGCGGTGTAGGCACAGAATATCTTGCAGTTACGCCAAGCGGTGAGCTTTATCCCTGTCATCAGTTTGTAGGTGATGAAAAATTCCTTTTGGGAGATATATGGAAGGGTATTACAAATAAGGATGTTTTGAATCAGTTTGAAAAGTGCAATGTCTATTCCCATAAAGAATGTAAGGACTGCTTTGCCAAACTCTATTGCTCAGGAGGCTGTGCCGCAAATGCATACCATACTACAGGCAGTGTAAACGGCGTTTACAATTTCGGCTGTGAGCTTCACAGAAAGCGTATTGAATGTGCAGTTATGCTTAAGGTTGCTGAAGCAGAAGAGGGTTTTAAGGTTGAGTATTAATATATAAAATAAGCTCCGCAAAATCTGCGGAGCTTTAATGTTATTTATATATTCTTTTTATTCTTGGATTTACCATAAGAGGAGAAATGTCAACTGTTGCAATGTCTCCGATTTTCACATCACTTCCCGTAATATCAACTGCGGTATGTGAAAGTCCGACTTCACCGATAACACTGTACATTCTTTCGTTTATTCTTACATACATTTGTGCTTTTTTTAGATATTTTTTTAACTGGGAAAGCACGGAATGAAAATCTGCAATTTCCTTTTCCTTTGTTAAACCGAAGCCGTCATAGTGACCGATAGGTACTATGGCGATTTTTGTTTCTCTTTTTGTTTTATAAAGTCCGTTGTAGCCGATTGCATACCCGGCGGGTACGGTCTTTATTTCAATAACCTCAGCTTCAAGACAGCCTATTCGGTTAAGCGGATTTTTGTTTTTTGTAATAACTCTTCCCGTAAAGGCTGAGCCGATTCTTACGCTGTCAAGGCAGACATCCTCAACATTTAAAAGAGCGGGTGAGTTTGCGGCGTGGATAATTCCCACTTCTTTTCCTGCCTTTTTTATCTGCTCCATTGTGTCTTTGAACATTCCAAGCTGTACCTTGGTAAGTTCTGTATTTCTAAAAGCAGAGGAAAAATGAGTATAAGCTCCGATAAATTTTAGATTTTTAAAATCATAGCATTTTATTGCGTCTTCAACCTGACTCGGCATAAAACCGTATCTGCCCATACCTGTGTCAATTTTCAGATGGCATTTTGTGATTACTCCCAAATCAGCTGATACCCTGTCCATAACAATTGCTGAATTAGAAGAGCCTATTGTAGCAATACAACCGTTCTTGGCAATGACTTTTGCCTCTTCTTCAATGCAGGTTGAACGCATTACCAAAATATTGCAGTTCTCATCAAGTACACTTTTAAGCTCCTCAATGTCGTCAATTTCAGTAACGGCAAAGGTTCTGATACCGTTATCTTTTAAAATCGACGCAAATTCCTTTATACCGAAGCCATAGCCATTACCCTTTACTACCCCGATAATGTCGGTTCCTGATTTCTTCTTTATAATGCTGATATTTTCTTCAAGCCTCTTTTTGTCAATTATATATCTGCTCATTATTTTGTCCCGTTATCTGATTTTTTCAAGAATTTTTGTTGCTAAGTTGTAGAGGTTATAAACAGGCTTATTGATGACATAGTCAAATTCGCCTACAAATTCCTTCATATAACCGCCGAAGCCGTGCTTAAATCTCCATAATCCGTAATGAGGATTGTCGGGATTCTGACAGTCGCCTGAAATACCGCCGAAATCATAGGTCTTGCATCCGCATTCCATACCCCACTGCATCATTGCCCACTGCAAAGCGTAGTTGGGATAAACATTTCTGTGAGCATTTGACGATGCACCATATTGATATTTCATAACGTTCTGTCCCCATTTAATTGCAAGAGTACCTGCGATTGCTTCGCCGTTGTAATATGCCATATAGAGTCTTGCATCATCAGTCATACAGTCAAGTATTTTTTCAAAATACCATTTTGGCCTTGTGGAAAAGCCGTCTCTTTCTCCCGTTTCACTCATAATTCTGATGAAATCGTCAAGAGCCTCCTTACCGCAGACCTTAACCTCAACACCCTTTTTAGGAGCTTTTCTGATTCTGTTTCGGTAATCTGATTTAAAGGTGAGCATCAGCTCATCCTCATCCATACCGTTGTAATCAAAGCAGTATACAAATCTTGGCTGTACATTTTCAAAATCCATACAACCGGGGTTAAGTTCTTTAAATCCTTTTTCCAACAGATGCTTTTTATATTCTTTATTTTCAATAACAATTTCAGGGTCGATTTTAATGCAGTAAGCCTTGTATTCTTTTCCTATTTCCAAAAGACCCTCAAACAGTCTGTCAAAGGTATCAAAGTCGTTTTCGTCGCATACAAAGCCGCGACAGCAGTACATAAGGGAATTTTTGATAACAGGGATTGAGCGGATGAGAACAGAGGCAGAGCCTTTGATTTCGCCGTTTTCGTCTTTAAGCATTATTGCCTCGAATTTCCATGCGCTTTTAACCTTCGCCCATTTTGATGAATGCTGAAAAAGTCCTTTGGGATGCTTTTTTATAAATTTTTCATATTCGTCTAAATTGTCTTTGTTTATTCTTACTATCATTGTATTTGCTCCGTTTGGTTGTTTTTTACAATTATATCAAAAACTTGTCAGTTTGTCTATAATCTATTATATGTATTTCAAACTGAAATAAAGTTGGTTTGACATTTTGTGTTTATTCAGGTAATATAGTATTTACCAATATATGTATAAGGGGTGCAGTTATGGCAAAATTCAGATGGGAAGATCCGTCGGTAATTAAGATTAACAAAGAAAACGGTCATACTCTTATGTTTCCGTATGACAGTGAAGAGCAAGCACTTTCGGGAGAAGAAAGCAAATACAAGCAGTCGCTTAACGGTATGTGGAAATTCTATTGGCAGAGAGGGCTGAAAAATCAGCCCGAAAATTTTGAAATGCCTTCTTTTGACGATTCTCATTGGGATGAGATAAAAGTTCCGTCAGTTTGGCAGACAGAGGGATATTCCGTTCCTTACTATTATGCAAGTACATTTCCAAAGGCTTTTTCGAGAAACAAGGCAAAAATTCCTTCAATAGACCATAATATGCAGGAAATAGGCTTTTACAGAAGAAGCTTTGTGCTTGATGAATGCTTTGATTCAAAAGAAATTTTTCTTCATTTCGGCGCAGTAAAATCTGCTCTTGAGGTATATGTCAACGGCGAGTTTATCGGTTATTCCCAGGGCTCAATGACTCCTCACGAGTTTAATGTTACAAAGGTACTGAAGAAGGGTGAAAACCTTGTGACTGCAAAGGTTTACAGATATTCAGACGGCTCATATCTTGAGGATCAGGATATGTGGTGGCTTTGCGGTATTTACAGAGAGGTTTACCTTTATGCCGAGCCAAAGCTCTGTCTTAGAGATTTTTACATAAAAACAGATTTTGACGTTGATTTCAAAGATTCTGATTTAAGCCTTGAAATGTATCTTGAAAACTATAACAATATCCGCGGCAACGCTCAAATCAGTGCAAAGCTTATTACAAAAACGGGCAGAGAAATAGAAATCGGTGAAGAGCAGCGAAAGCTGTCGGGAGGAAAAGAAACAATTTCCTTTGAGCAGAAAATAAAAGCGCCTAAGAAATGGTCGGCTGAAGCGCCTAATCTTTACACACTTGTTATGACAGTTTCTCTTAGCGGTGAAATTGTTTCAGTCAAGACATATAAGATAGGCTTTAAAAAGGTTGAAATAAGAGGCGAAAAAATCTATTTCAACGGTATGCCTCTTATGGTTAAGGGTGTAAACCGCCATGATTTTGACTGTGACTGCGGCTGGGCAGTACCGAGGGAAAGATACGCTCAGGATCTTGATATTATGAAGCAGAATAATATCAATGCAATAAGGACTTCTCATTATCCGGATGATCCTTATTTCTATGATATGTGCAACAAGTACGGTTTCTATGTAATGGACGAGTGCGAAGTTGAAACCCACGGTGTCAGACGTAAGGGTGTTCCCGGCTCAAATCCAATGTGGACTGCGGCTGTAGTTGACAGAATGGAGAGAATGGTGCTCCGTGACAGAAATAATCCGTGTATCTTTATGTGGTCCCTGGGCAACGAAGCAGGCGACGGCGATAACTTTGCAGAAATGAAAAAAGCCGCCCTGAAACTTGATACAACCAGACAGTTCCACTATGAAGGCGACTTCGATTTAAAGAAAAGTGACGTCATTTCCCGTATGTATCCCACAGCGGATATTATGGAAAAGCTGGGTAATAAAAAAGAAATAACCATATCCCTTTACGATAATATTGCAAATCAGCTTGCCGCAGACAGTAAGCCTATCAAGCCTGAAATGTATGAGGGAAAGCCTGTAATTCTCTGTGAATATGCTCACAGTATGGAAAACAGTCTCGGTAATTTCCAGGAATATATTGACGATTTTGAAAAGTATGACAATATGTGCGGCGGATTTATCTGGGACTTTGTTGACCAGACTCTTCATGTAAAGGATGAAAACGGCTGCGACAACTATCTCTACGGTACTGACTTTCAGGGTCAGGAACCTCATAAGCTCATAGATATCCCGAATACTACAGCGATGACGGGAAGTAATGTTTATTTCTGTGCAAACGGTATTATCGGCGCTGACAGAAAACCTCATCCGCAGATTGAAGAGGTTAAGCACGGATATCAGAATATCGCTGTAGAAGCATTTGATTTGGAAACAGGAAAATTCCGAGTTAAAAATAAATTCCTCTTTACAAATCTCAGTGCTTATAAATGCAAGTGGGTTATTAAAGCAGAGGGAGAGATTGTTGCAAAGGGTGAAGAGGCGGTTGAATGTGATCCTTTAAGCGAAACCTTTGTTACAATTCCTTATACAAAGGATATGCTTACTGCCGATAAGGAGAATATTCTCACAATTTCATTCTGTACAAAGAAGAAAACAGAAGGATTAAAGTCAAATTATGAAATAGCCTGGGAGCAGTTTATTTTAAGCGAATATCCTCAGCCTGAACAGTCGGAAAACGCAGAAGGTTCTATCACCTGTAACGCAAGCGGTAATAAGGCTGAATTTTTCAATGATAAAGTAAGTGTAACAGTTGATAACGGCAGAGTTACAAGCTACTGTATTGACGGAAAAGAAATGCTTAAAGCTCCTCTTGCGCCTAACTACTTCAGAGCTTTAACCGATAATGATATAGATTTTCTGAACTTTACTCCCCAGTGGAGCAAATTCCATCCCTATTATTTGTGGCAGAAGGCTACTAAGAATACTAAAGCCGTTAAAACAGAAATTAAAGAGTACGGCACTTTTGCGGAGACTCATATTGCTCTTTCAACAATGGGTCTGAAGAATTCTGTTGTAACCTACAGAGTATACGCAGACGGCAGACTTTATGTTTATCATTCCGCAAAGGCATCAAGCAATATGATACGCTTCGGATATCAGATGACTCTTGACGGAAGTATGGAAAATGTGGAGTGGTACGGAAGAGGATTCGAACCTAACTATATTGACAGATGCAGGGGATATAAGATTGATAAATATAAGTCAACAGTAACCGACCTTGAATATCGCTATATGAGACCACAGGAAAGCTCTAACAGAACAGGTGTAAGATATCTTACAATAACCGATAAAAAGGGAACAGGACTGAAAATTCAGGCTTATTATGACAATCCTCTTAACTTTTCGGCTTATCACTATACTCAGGACGGACTGGAAAAAGCCACTCATATCAACAATATCCCTTATGACAGCAGTATAACGACTCTTAATATTGACCACAGACAGCTTGGAGTAGGTGGAGACCTGCCGGGACAGGCATTTGTAAGAGACCCGTACAGAATGGATAAGGGAATTGAACTTTCATATAGCTTTGTAATTACACCGATTGGCTTTGGAAAATAATTTATGAAAAGAATAGCTCTCCATATGGGTGCTTCCTGTGCCGTTGCTCTTCTTTTTTCAAACGTACTGGGTGCTTCGGCGGCAGTATTAATAAGTATATCGGCAGGGGTATTATTTATAATATCCCTGCTTGTTAAGGATACAAGACAGGCGCTGACAGTACCTATAATAACCGGTACTGTTATGCTGTCCTGTTTTTTATTTGCTTTTGCGTGGAATAACACAGTTGAGCCTGTTCAGTCTCTTGACGGTCAGAGGGCATACTGTGAATATCAAATAGTTGACATACCGCAGAAGACAGGAGCAGGATATATTTATGCAGTCAGAGTAAACAGCGTTAATAAGGAAAATGCACCTCAGAATTTTAAATCGAAGGTGTTTTCCGAAACGGAAATAGATGCGGATTATTATGACATGGTTTCGTCATATCTGAATTTTGAAAAAACAAGTGATAACGGCTTCGATTCTTACGGTGAATTCGGCGAAAATATATTTGTAAGGGCTTATACGGATTTTAATAATGCAGAATTTTTATGCAGGAAAACAGTGTCAAAACCCATAAACTACAGGTTCATAAAACTAAGGGAAAATATAAAAAGAAATACGGCATTTGTTACAGAGGGCAGCGAAGGAGCTTTGGCATTCTCTTTTCTGACAGGTGATAAAAGCCTTTTGTCGGATGGGGTAATAAACGATTTCAAAATTTGCGGTGCATCTCACATCATGGCTGTTTCGGGACTTCATACGGCACTTATATGCTTTGGTGTATACTGTATTTTAAAACGGCTTGGAGTTCCTTTGCTGCCGGCAACTTTGGTGACCTTTGTTCTGCTTTTGTCTTACTGTGCAGTTGCGGATTTTTCCAAATCGGTTATCCGTTCTGTAATAACGGTTTCCGTATTTATTTTTGCAAGGCTTATAAACAGAAAAGCGGATTTGCTCAATTCCTTAGGACTTGCAATGGTATTAATTTGCCTTAATCCGTTTGCGGTAACAGACCCAAGTGCAATACTGACGGTTTGTGCAGTTTTGGGTATCGGCTTTGTTAAGCCTGAATTTGAAAAACTGTATACTTTTAAAAAACGTGTGGCAGAATACATTTATGACGTGTTTACTCTGTCAGCGTCAATAATAATAACTACCTTTCCTGCAACTCTTATTTTCTTTAAATCAGTAAGCCTTTTGGGATTTTTTCTGAATTTTATTCTGATACTTCCGGCGGAGATTGTTCTTATCGCAACAATTTCATTTAATATATTCAGATTTTCTGCCGTAACGGCATTTTTGCCGAAACAGGTTATGATACTTTTCAGCGGAGCAATTCTTGATATTACTTCATTCTGTTCTGAAAAATTCGGCAGGCTTTTTGTCGATGTGTCAGCTCCTGTTTTCGGTACAGCAGTTTCTCTTTGTCTGCTGTTTTGTGCTGTCAGTGTTCTGGCTTTTAAGAAAATAAATATTAAACATCTTTGTGTTTTTATGGTATGTGTTTTTGCTTTGTCAGGTATTTTCTGCAGTTTTGAAAATAAAAATAAAATAACTGCACAGGTAACCGTAAGTAACGCTGTTGCAGTTTATAACAATAACTGTCTTGTTGTTATTGATGCAGACGAAAAGGAAGATTTTTATAAAGTAAAGGAAATCTGTGCAGTAAAAAATTTTGAAAAGGCAGTGTTTATTGACAGTGATTATGACAATCAGCGTATTGAAAAATTAACAGACTGTCAGACGTATTTTTATAAAAGCGGAGAAATAGAAGTTGATTTTTGTGAAGGTATTGGTGTAAAATATCAGGGAGACAAAATTCGGCTGAATGTTTATTCGAATGCCATATACGTTTATGATGATTATGTTACCGTAAACGGTTACAAAGCTTTTCGCAATGTATCCGACAGATTTTCCGACAATAAAGATTATGTTTTTTCTTTCTATAAAAACAGTACTGTAAATGTAAGGAGGGAAGCAAATGGCTGAAATAGGCGAAGCTCAGCTCAAAAAGCAGATAAAAGAAAATAGTTTTGAAAATGCTTATCTTATCTACGGCGAGGAAAGCTATCTTAAAGAATACTATGTTTCCCAACTGAGAGAAAAGATTGTTGACAAAACCTTTGAGTCTTTTAACTATCATTTTTTTGACGGCAAGGATATTTCTCTTGACGAAATTTTGAAAGATGCTCAGATGCTTCCTATGATGAGCGAATATAATCTTGTGGTGGTGCGGGATTATCCTGTTGATAAAACACAGTCGGATGTGAAACTTCTTGAGGAGTATCTTTCAGACTGTCCCGATACAACTGTTTTTGTCCTTTGGTATGATGCCTTGGAGCCTGATGTGAAATCGGCTAAATTCAGAAAAATTATAAAAGCCTTAAGCTTGGCAGGTGCTGTTGTCAATATGCAGAAGCGAAGCGAAGGTGACGTTGCAAAGCTCCTTGTCAGCGGTGCAAAAAAAAGAGGCGCACTCCTTGATATAAATAACGCAAAGTATCTTATTTCCGTTTCGGGAAACGATATGAAAAATCTTTTAAATGAGCTCGACAAGCTGTCGTATTATGTCAAAGGCGGAGAGATAACAAAAGATATCATTGACAATATGGCAACAAAATGCCTTCAGGCAAGAATATATGACCTTTCAAAATATGTTGTTTCGGGAAATTC
The DNA here is from genome assembly GCA_964535085.1 of uncultured Bacteroides sp. Classification (GTDB taxonomy): domain Bacteria; phylum Bacillota; class Clostridia; order Oscillospirales; family Acutalibacteraceae; genus Eubacterium_R. The sequence goes on along the minus strand of CAZHSE010000004.1, from coordinate 63,994 downwards.
AGATAAAGCATATGAAGTCCTTGATACTCTTTTTGCAATGAAAGAAGAGCCTGTTATTATCCTTTCTGCAATCAGCAGTGTTTATGTTGATATGTACAGGGTAAAATGCGCAAAGACAGCAGGCTTTTCCTATGATGATGTGGCAAAGCATTATAATTACAGAGGCAGGGAATTTGCTTTAAGAAATGCAACGAGAGACTGTGCTTCTCTTTCCGAAAAACAGCTTGCCGTATCTCTTGATGAAATTACCGATACGGACATTAAAATGAAAAGTACAGCCGTTGACAAAAAACTGCTTATTGAAGAGCTGATAGTTAAACTGATTTTGACGGCACGGGAGATATAATGTTAAAGATTAATGAGGCTGTAATAGTTGAGGGCAGATACGATAAGCTGAAGCTGTCAAATATTCTCGATGCCCTTATTATTGAAACAAACGGTTTCGGAATATTTAAGGACAGGGAAAAGCTAAATTTTATCAGACGTCTTGCTGAGGAAAGAGGAATTATTGTCCTTACCGATTCCGACCACAGCGGTTTTCAAATAAGAAATTATATTTCCTCGGGAATACCGCAGGACAGGATAAAGCATATCTATATTCCTGATATTTACGGTAAGGAAAAGAGAAAAACAGCGCCGTCAAAAGAGGGAAAGCTGGGCGTTGAAGGAATGAGCGAAAGCCTGCTTTTGAAACTTTTTGAAAAGGGAAATATAAAAGCCGATTTTACGGAAAATAAAAATCCGATAACAAATTATGACCTTTTTGAGCTTGGAATTTCAGGTACGCCGAATGCTAAGAAAAATAAAAAGAAACTCCTTGAAATGCTTGATTTACCGGAGTTCCTTTCCACAAATTCACTTTTGTCCTATATAAATTTTTCTATGACAAAGGAAGAATTTTGTAATCTTTTTGAACAATAAATCAGGACTTTTAAGATGTGTAACTGTAAGTAATAACCGTAGGGGCGACCAATGGTCGTCCGTATATAATCGGGATTGCAGTGCAAGCTCCCCACAGTGGTTTGCTACAGTTGCACACCTGTAAAACCAAATTCATTAATCAGCAATAACTATATGGCTTTTCTGCTCAAGTCCGCAGGGCTTCGGAATAGAAAAGCCTAAATTATATAAATCAGTACATCGGCATTCAAGCTCAAATAGCCTTTGACCTTTTTCGTCAAGCTTTTTAATGTCGCTGTACTTGCTTATAATAGGCAGTGCAGCTTTTGATTTCATTTCGGTCAAAAGTTCTCTGCCTTTTTCATTAAAACCGATTATGCGAATATACGGAACATCACAGGAAAATTCTTTTGTAACGGAAAGATAGCTTTTTAAAATAATTCTTCTTATTCTTGAATGAGCGTATCTTTTTGTCTTAATACTGTCATAGAGCTCTTGGAGATTTTCAGCAGTTTTAACTGCCTGTACTATCCTATTTTCAAGACCTTCCGTCACGTCCTCAATCTGTAAAAAATCCTCTGCTGTCATTGAACGGAGCTTAGCCAGAACTGCTCTTTCACAGTTTTTCAGAGTGCAGATTTCGTTTGTGTCAAGAGTGCTTCTTATTGCAGATGCACTGTATAGTTCGTCGTCGGTATCGTGGCCCTTTCCGATTCTTTTAACTGCGGTAAAAGGCAGATTTGTATGCCTGATGTATTCAACAGCAAGTATGTTGTTGGGATAATCGAGAATATCGCTTTTTATTACGTTCTTTCGTGCAGCAGGGTAGGAGACGCCATGTTTCATTTCATTAATGATTTCCTGTTTGCTGTTGTCAATTCTGACGGCAATTTCTTTAAGAACAGACGTATCTTCACATTCTGCACCGAAAGCTATTTTATCGGCAATACCGCATTTTTCCAGAATCTGAACGGCGTATTTTGCAAAGCCCTCAGCAGACATCAGCGAGTAGACACAGGGCAGGTCTATAATAAGGTCAGCACCGTTTTCCAAGGCCGTTTTTGCCCGTGTAAATTTATCGTAAACGGCAAATTCTCCCCGCTGAACAACATTACCGCTCATAACACATACAACACTTTCACATTCTTTTTTTACAGTGTCAATGAGATATTTATGTCCCTTGTGAAAAGGGTTGAATTCACAAATTATTCCTGCAGTCATAAAAAATCCTCAAAAGTTCTTGACAATCACTTGCCTTATATATTATTATAATACTAAATAAATAAAACAAATTCAATACACGGAGGAAATATTTTGAAAATTCTTGTTATTAACTGCGGCAGTTCCTCGCTCAAATATCAGTTAATGGATATGTCTGATGAATCTGTTCTCTGTAAAGGTGCAATAGAAAGAATCGGACTTAAAATCAGCGGCGGAGAAGAAAATGTTATCATTAAAGTAAACGATGAAAAGTATACTTATGATAAGGAAATTCCAACTCATATTGACGCTTTCAACGAAGTTAAATATATACTTTCCGAGGGAGAGCATAAGGTTATAGACTCTTTTGATGAAATCGATGCAATTGGACACAGAGTTGTTCAGGGCGGCGACAGATATGATAGGAGCGTGCTTATCACCGAAAAGGTTGTTAAGGATATTGAAGAGCTTGCTCCTCTCGCTCCTCTCCACAATCCTGCAAATCTTCAGGGATATAAGGCTTGCCTTGAAGTAGTCGGTCCTGACGTTCCGCAGGTTGTTGCTTTCGATACAGCCTTCCACAGTACAATGCCGCCGAAGGCTTATATGTATGCTGTTCCTTATGAGTATTATGAAAAATACGGTGTCCGCCGTTACGGCTTCCACGGTACTTCTCATAAATATGTTTCTCACAGGGTTGCAGATAAAATGGGCAGGAAATTTGAAGATTTGAAAATCATTACCTGTCATCTCGGCAACGGTTCTTCAATTGCTGCTATCGACCACGGCAGAGTTGTTGATACTTCAATGGGCTTTACCCCTCTTGACGGCTTTATGATGGGCACACGTTCAGGCGGAGTTGACCCGTCTGTTGTAACCTTTATTGAAAAGAAATTAGGCTTAACTCCTGATGAAATGGATAATATCCTTAATAAAGAGTCCGGTGTAAATGCTATTTCAGGCGTTTCCTCCGATGACAGAGATATCTGTGCGGCTCAGAATGCAGGCAACGAAAGAGCTCTTCTAGCTCACGAAATGCAGGCTTATGAAATTGCAAAATATATCGGTTCATACATAGCAGCAATGAACGGTGTTGACGCTATTGTATTTACGGGCGGTATCGGAGAAAACGGCTTCTGGCTTCGCTCCAAGATTTGTTCTTACTTCGGTTATATGGGCGTTAAAATCAACGAGGCTTTGAATCAGTCAACCGTAAAGGGCGCTGAGGCTGAGCTTACGAATCCGACTGATAAGGTAAGAGTATTTATTCTTGCTACCGATGAAGAGCTTACTATTGCCCGTGATACCGAGGAAATAGTTAAATCACTTAAAGCATAATTCAGTTTAAGCACAATTTAGTTTTAATACAGAAAAGGAGGAGTCACAATGCCTGAAATTAAATATGAAATTACAGAGCATCTCGGAGTAATCTCCGAAACAGCAAGAGGCTGGACAAGAGAAGTAAATATGATTTCATGGAACGGACGTGAGCCTAAGATTGACGTCAGAGACTGGTCACCCGACCATTCAAAGATGAGCAAGGGTCTTACATTTACCGTTGACGAGGTTAAGGAGCTTACAAAGCTTGTTGAAAAACTCTGATTTTATAATTATTAAGGGCAACAAAATGCTGTTGCCCTTTTGATTGTATAATGAACACTTGTGATTATTACAAATAAAGCGCTTTTGCGTTAGTTTGAGGTATAGATTATGGAATGGACATCTTTAAACGATTTAAGGGAGAAATATCTTTCTTTCTTTGAAAGCAAGGGACATTTGAGACTTCCCAGTTTTTCTCTCATACCTAACGGAGACAAGAGTCTTCTTCTGATTAATTCAGGTATGGCTCCTATGAAAAAGTATTTTACAGGCGAGGTAACACCTCCGAGAAAGCGTGTAACCACCTGTCAGAAATGTATCCGTACTCCCGATATTGAATGTGTTGGCAAGACTGACCGCCACGGTACGTTTTTTGAAATGCTTGGTAATTTCTCCTTCGGGGACTATTTTAAAAGAGAGGCAACTGCCTGGGCGTGGGAATTTTGTACGCAGGTGCTTGAAATGCCTGTGGACAAGCTGTATGTCACAATTTATGAAAATGACGACGAGGCTTTTGAGATTTGGACAAAGCAAAACGGAGTTGACCCGAGCCATATTGTAAGACTCGGCAAAGAGGATAATTTCTGGGAGCACGGTTCAGGACCATGCGGTCCATGCTCTGAAATTTATTTTGACCGCGGTGAAAAATACGGCTGCGGCAGTCCCGATTGCGGACCGGGATGTGAATGTGACAGATTTACTGAATTTTGGAATAACGTATTTACCCAGTTTGATAACGACGGAAACGGAAACTATACTCCTCTTGACCATCCGAATATTGATACCGGTATGGGACTTGAGAGACTTGCCTGTATTTTACAGGGTGTTGATAATATTTTTGAGGTTGACACCGTTCAGAATATTATGAAGAAGATTTCCGAAATTGCAGGCGTCAAATATCACGAGGACGAGAAAAAGGACGTTTCTCTTCGTGTTATAACAGACCATGTCCGTTCTGCTACATTTATGATAGGTGACGGTGTTATTCCGTCAAATAACGGCAGAGGATATGTTCTTCGCCGTCTTATCAGAAGAGCTTGCCGTCACGGCAGACTTTTAGGTGTAAACGAACCGTTTCTCTACAAGGTATGCAAAACCGTTATTAACGAAAATAAGGCTGCTTATCCTGAGCTCTTGGATAAAGAGGAGCTTATCACAAAGGTTATACTTGCTGAAGAGGAATCATTCGGCAAGACTATTGATGCAGGGCTTGCTCTTCTTGACGAATATATCGAAAAGATGGAAGGCAACGTATTTTCAGGTGAGGATGCCTTTAAACTTAATGATACCTACGGATTTCCTCTTGATTTAACCAAGGATATTCTTGAGGAAAAAGGCATAACCGTTGATGAGGATAAGTTTAATGCTCTTCTTGCAGGACAGAAGGCGGTAGCCAGAGCAGCACGTAAGGATGCAGGCGCAGATGCATGGAAGGGCGAAAATGTTAAAATAGAGACTGAAAAAACAGATTTTGTCGGCTATACCGATTTTGAATGTGATGCAAAGGTTCAGGCAATTGTAAATGCCGACGGCGAACTTGTTGATATGCTCGGAGCAGGGGAGCAGGGAACAATAGTTCTTGATAAAACTCCTTTCTATGCTCTTTCAGGCGGTCAGGTCGGCGACAGCGGTGTTATCAAAAACGGCGAAGGCAATGCCTTTATTGTTGCGGATACTTCAAAAAACGGAGACGGTATCTATCTTCACAAGGGAGAAGTAACAAGGGGCGTTATAAGCAAAGGCGACAGTGTTTTTGCAAGCATTAATGAGGAGAGAAGAAAGTCAATTATGAGAAATCATACTGCGGCTCATCTTCTTCAGGCGGCTCTTCGTCAGGTGTTGGGTACTCATGTTGAACAGGCAGGACAGCTTGTCGACGAAAAGGAAGTTCGTTTTGACTTTACTCATTTCAATCCTATGACAGCTGATGAAATCGCAAATGTTGAATTTCTTGTAAATGATTTTATCCTCAGATCCCAGCCTGTTACGATGCAGGAAATGCCTATTGAAGAAGCTAAAAAAATGGGCGCTATGATGCTCTTCGGCGAAAAGTACGGGGACATTGTAAGAGTAGTTAAAGCAGGAGATTTTTCAACTGAATTCTGCGGCGGTACTCATGTTTCAAACAGCGGTCAGCTTGGCCTTTTCAAGATCGTTTCCGAATCTTCCGTAGCTGCAGGCGTAAGAAGAATTACGGCTTATACAGGTCTTGGAGTTCTCGGTTATCTCAACAGAAGCGAAGCCATTGTTAAACTTGTTGCTTCGTCTTTTAAAACTGCTGAAAACGAGATTGAAGAGAGGGTTTCTGCGGTTATTGCCGAAAATAAAGAAAAGGATAAGGAAATTCAGAAACTTAATGCTGAACTTACAAAGCTGAAAAGCGCCGATATGTTCTCAAAACCTGTTGAAATTGAAGGACTTGAGGTTTATATCGCAAAGGTTGAGGGAACAACTCCCGATGCTCTTCGCTCAATGGGTGATGATATCAAATCAAAGGGCGATAATGTTGTTGCTCTTATTGCAGGCATAAACGGAGAAAAGGCAAATCTTGTAGCCGTATGCGGTAAAAATGCTATCGCAAAAGGCGTTAAGGCAGGAGATCTTGTCCGTGAAATCGCAAAACTTGCAGGCGGTGGCGGCGGCGGCCGTCCCGATTCGGCTATGGCAGGTGCAAAGGATCTGTCAAAACTTGATGAAGCAATTTCGGCAGTTGAAAGTACAGTTAAATCTATGATTAAATAAGGAGAAAACTATGTGCCTGTTTTGTGAAATTATTGCAGGAAATATCCCCTCGACAAAGGTTTACGAGGATGATATGATTCTTGCTTTTAAAGATATAAATCCTGTTGCACCCGTTCATATAGTTATTGTTCCGAAAGAGCATATTGAATGTGCTAACGGTGTGACAGAAGAAAACAGTAAATTTGTTGCTCATATATTTGAAAAGATACCTGAGATTGCAAAGTCACAGGGTATTGACTCTTACAGAATTATAAATAACTGCGGAGAAGATGCAGGACAGACTGTAATGCACCTTCATTTTCACCTTATCGGCGGTGTTAAGTTAGGAGAGAAAATTATATGAATGACGAATTTTATACGCTGAAAATTGCCGGACTTGAAAGGAAACTCAAAAAATTTGCTGTTTCTGATAAAATGGATATTGCGGCATTTATTCTTTTCGGTGATGTGGAGTTGACAGAGGCCTGTGCAAAAGCACTTCTTGAGAAAGCTCCCGAGTTTGACTACATAGTTACCCCCGAGGCAAAATCGATTCCTCTTGCTTATGAAATGAGCAGGCTCAGCGGTAAGAAATATATAGTTGTCCGCAAAGGTGTAAAGGTCTATATGGATAATCCTGTTTCGTATACAGAGACAAGCATAACAACTCAAAAGGAGCAGACCCTTTACCTCGGACACGAGGACGGTGATTTGCTTAAAGGCAAAAAGGTTCTTATTGTTGATGATGTTGTTTCAACAGGCGAAAGCCTTAAAGCAGTCGAAGGAATTGTAAAATCCTTTGATGGAAATATCGTTGGCTCGTGTGCACCTCTCGCAGAGGGCGACGCTGCAGAGAGAGACGATATATTCTTTCTCGAGCCTCTTCCGCTGTTTTTCAAAAATTAAAAATACTAATACCCGAAAGTATGGTAATAATACTTTCGGGTGATTTTTTATGTTTATTGATAGAAAAAAGGTTGCAATAGTCGGTGTCGGAATGGTGGGTATGAGCTTTGCATATGCACTTTTAAATCAAAATATTTGTGATGAGTTAGTGCTTATTGATATAAATAAAGAAAGGGCAAAGGGCGAAGCTGCTGATTTAAGTCACGGCCTGCCCTTTGCTCCAAGCTCAATGACGATTTATTCGGGAGAGTATTCGGATTGTTCGGATGCCGATGTTGTTGTAATTTGTGCAGGTGCACCGCAGGAACAGGGAGAAACCCGCCGTGACTTGCTTCAGAAGAATTATAAAGTGTTTAAATCAATAGTAAATCCGATAGTTGCCAGCGGCTTTGACGGAGTTTTTCTTGTAGCGTCAAACCCGGTTGATGTGATGACGCAGGTGGTTTACAGCCTTTCGGGCTTTCCTGCCGGACGGGTTCTCGGCTCGGGTACAATCCTTGATTCCGCAAGGCTTAAGCATATGATGAGTGATTATTTCAAGATCAACCCAAGAAACGTTCACGCATATGTAATCGGTGAACACGGCGACTCTGAATTTGTTGCGTGGAGTAATGCCGCAATTTCAGTAAAGCCTTTAAGCGAGCTTGCAGCCGGTAATCCGAAGCTGATGGAAGATATGAAAAATATTGCAGTTGACGTTAAAGAATCTGCTTATGAAATTATAAAGGCAAAAAAAGCAACCTACTATGGTATAGGTATGGTTCTTGCAAGACTTACACGGGCAATTCTCTTTGACGAAAATTCGATTTTTACTGTCTCAACCTATCTTAAAGGGGAGTATGGCGAAAAAGAAATTTACGCAGGCGCTCCGTCGGTTGTGAACAGAAAAGGTGTCAGAGAGGTTCTTGAAATGAAACTAAGCGAAGAAGAAAAACAGCAGTTTCATACCTCTTGCGAAATTCTCCGTGAAATGAAAGAGGAAATCGGAATATAAAAAACGGCAGAAATAAAAGCATGTGTGAACTGAGATTCCTTTATTAGGGGAAATGTCTGCTATATTAGCTATCTAAAAGCGGCAGGATTAAACCTGCCGCTTTATTTTATACTGTTTTTATTTTTGTTCTTATTCTGCTTCGTCTGTTCTTTTGTTTACGATATAATCGTGAACCTTATCGGCAAGGTCGCCGTAAAGCTTGAATTTTGTTGTAAACACAATTAATGAAAGTGTTACAAGTATAACAGGAACTCCAAAGCATATTATTCCGATAGCTGCTTTTGTCTGCTGATTTATTGAATTTGAAAGTATCTGCTGATTATAGCCCATAATTTTCAGACCGCCGAAAAGTATAATTGTCTGAATTGTATATGCCAGCTTTTGCAAAAATCCTTTCATGGAAAAGGTTATTGATTCGTTTCTGTCGCCGTTTTTGTATTCGCCGTAATCAACGATATCTGCGAGAAATACTGTCTGAGCAACAAACATTGAGCCTATTCCTATTGAAGCAAGAATGTAACTTATATCAAGTGCTATCGTGATTTTCAGTACAGGTCCGAAAATAAGCATTAATACATATCCTGCAATAGTCAGACAAAGGGAGAACTGATAAATCTTTCTCTTCGACCACCATTTTGAAAGAACGGGGATTACAAGCAGTCCCAAAACAGAGCCTACAGCACCGATAGTTGAGAAAAGGCTCTGAGCCTTCGGCTTGCCTAAAACGTCCGTGAAATAGTAAACGGCCGTTCCGCTTGTAAGATACCAGCCTGCATTTGAAAGCATTGCAAAAATGATAAATACAACAAGCTGGTCGTTGTGAGCAATTACCGAAAACATCTTTTTAAATGAGAATTTTTCACCGCTGTTGTTATAGACTACGTGGCGTTCCTTTGTGTTAAGCACACAAATTGATGAGAAAAACACGAGAGCAATAGAACAAATCAAAGCCCATCTCGAAAATCCCGATGCCGAATAACCTTTGTCAGTTGTCATACCGGATGAAAGCATAGGGAGAATTATCGGTGTCAAAACCGTAATGATGCCCTGACCTAATCCCGAAAAAGTTCTTGCAACCGTTGCAACGAGATTTCTGTCCGCAGGGTCGGTTGTGAATGACGGAACCATAGACCAGTAGGGAATGTCTGCCATTGTATTTGTCATACCCCACAGAATATACATAAATCCGATGTAAATATAAAGCCGTGTTCCGCTCATACCGAAACTTGTGAAAAGAAGCGTCAGTACAACTGCGTTTGACAGTGCTCCTATAACAATCCATGGCCGGTATTTACCCATTTTTGTTTTTGTGCTGTCAACGATAGTTCCCATCATCGGATCGTTGATGCCGTCCCAAATTCTTGCAAGGGGAGTCAGAAGTAGCAAAAATCCTTCTTTGAGTCCCAATACACTTGATAAATAGTAGGAAAGATAAGAATAAAAAAGTCCATAGCTAAGGTCAAGACCGATAGCGCCTACACCGTAGCCTATCTTTTCTCTCCAAGTGGTTTTGTAGTCACTCATATGTATACTCCTTAATTTTGTTAAGAAAAGTATATCATATTATGGACATTTGTACAACTTTATTTCGCTGATTTTTTTACTCATTAGGTTACAAAAGTATTACAAAATTTACAATTAGTTACATTTACTGAGCCGCAAAATTAAGCCTTGACAATGCAGTAATTCCCTTATATAATGTAATCAGTGGTGATAATTCCATTAAATTCCCAAAACTTTCAATATAATTCCCATTAATGGTAAGCGATGAAATCGCAAATTTACTTGAGAAAGGAAGGATAGATATGCAGCTTTTTGTCGGTACATTAGATGGATATAAACTTGACTCAAAGGGACGTCTTTCCATTCCTACCAAGTGGAGAGAGCGTCTGGGTAAGGAATTTTATATGGTTGCTGTTACGGTAAGAGGCTGTAAATGCCTTACTCTTTACCCTGTTGAGCATTTTGAAAATACGTATGAAGCAATGCAGCAGGGAACCGAAAATCAGAAATATGACGCAACTACAAGTTTTCTTGATAATGCCGAGGAGGCTGTTCTTGATTCTCAGGGAAGATTTACGGTTAATCAGCGTCTGAAAGAAGCAGCGGTTTTGACAAATGAGTCAACTGTTGTTTTTAAGGGAAAGGGCAGGGTTATAGAGATTTGGAATACCGATGAGTATGAAAAGATTTATAACAGCTACGACCATACACAAGGTATTTATGACCTTATGGACAGAGTAAAGGGCAATGCGGAATAATGGAATTTGTTCATAAAAGTGTGCTGTTTGACGAGGCGGTAAAGGCACTTGATTTATCAGAAGATAAAATAATTGTTGACGGTACGGCTGGCGGCGGCGGCCACACCGGCGAGATTGCAAAAACAGCGAAAAAGGTTATTGCCGTTGACAGGGACCCTGACGCAATAAAAGTGCTTAACGAACGCCTTGGCAAAAGAGAAAATATAACAATAGTTCACGATAATTATTCAAATATAAAAGATATTGTTAAGAATCTTGGCATTGATGAAATTGACGGACTGCTTCTTGACTTAGGCGTAAGCTCATTTCAGCTTGACACGGCAGAGAGAGGATTTTCTTTTCATAAAGACGCACCTCTTGATATGCGTATGAGTAAAAGCGGACTCAGTGCCAAAGATGTTGTAAACGATTACAGCGAAGGACAGCTTGCCGATATTCTTTTCAGATACGGCGAGGAGAAGTTTGCGAGAAGAATTGCTGCAAATATTGTTAAGGCAAGGCAGGACAAGCCTGTTGAAACAACATTTGAGCTTGTGGATATTATAAAATCTTCACTTCCGCAGAAAGCAATGAGAGATTCGCACCCTGCGAGAAAAACATTTCAGGCTATCAGAATAGAGGTAAATGCAGAGCTTGATGTCTTGAGCAGTACTCTTGATGATGCCTTTTCAATTCTGTCAAAGGGCGGCAGAATTGCAATAATAACCTTCCACTCCTTAGAGGACAGGATTGTTAAGGAAAGGTTTAATGAATGGTGCAAAGGGTGTACCTGCCCGAAGGAATTTCCAGTATGTGTGTGCGGAAATAAACCGAAGGGAAAGGTTTTCAAAGCGGTTGCACCGTCAAAGGAAGAGCTTGAGGAAAACCCGAGAGCCCGTTCCTCAAGACTTAGAATTTTTGAAAAATTCTGATTAAATTTTTGAAAGGTGAGAAAGATGACAAATACAGGCGATTTCAGACGTTATTCATATTCTGCAGATGCGTCATATGCTGTGAGAGCATTTGACGTTCAGAGGTCATCTGCCGCACCGTCATATATTCCCGGCACTAATCCGGGAAGGAGCTTTAAAGTAAGGGAAAATACTAAGAAAAAAAGCCGTTCACAGCTTATTTCCGAGCAGAAAATCGGCTTTGCTCAAATTGTGAAAATCTGTATAGTTTCCGTACTAAGTCTTGCTATGCTTTTCGGTATACTCTGTAACTACGCACAAAAGAATGAACTGATTCACGAGATTTCGAATCTTGAGACTGATTTGTCCGTGGCGCAGAGTGAAAGCACAAGGCTGAATAGTGAGCTTGACAGTCTCGTTTCAATGAGTATGATTGATCAATATGCTGTTGAGCAGCTCGGTATGACGAAGATGAAATCAAATCAGATAAAATACATAGATGTTTCTCAGTACAAGGAGAAACGTCTTGCTGCCGCACAGCTTCTTCTGCAGAAGAACGAAAATAATAAAGCGGACAGCAAAAACGCAGAGTAATATTATTTTAAATATGAGCGTAAAATATTGAGAGTTAAGATTTTGCTTAACTCTCATAGCCTTTTTAGTAAATAAGAGAACAAACGCGAGAGAGGAAGATAAATATGAATACAAGCAAAAAAATGCTCAAAAGATTGTTCATTATGTCGATCATAATAATCTTCCTGATGACTGCTTCGGGTGTCAGAGTGTTTTACCTTCAGACTGTAAGAGGTGAAGAGCTTGCACAGAAAGCGGAGAGCCAGCAGTTAAAGGATACCGAAATATCTGCAATGCGCGGCACAATTTACGATTCTGACGGAAACGTACTTGCTCAGTCGGCAACTGTATGGAATATATATCTTGACCCTCTTGAAATTGACAGCGAAGAAAAGAGAGAACTTATTACAGATGAGTTTGCAAAGCTGTTTGAGTATGATGACGAGGAAAAAGAGGAGCTTTACAAAAAGACAAAAGCACAAAATCATTACGAAATTGTAGAAAAAAAAGTCGAGAATAACATAAAAGAAAAAATTTCTGAATTTGTTTCAAAAAACAAGCTGAGCGACTGTATCGGAAGCGAGCAGGCAACCAAGAGATATTATCCTTACGGTTCTCTTGCCTCGTCTGTAATCGGCTTTACGGGAGCAGACGATCAGGGACTTTCAGGTATTGAGTCGTATTATGACAATGAGCTGACAGGAACAAACGGCAGAATAATTACAGCAAAGGATGCAGTTTCAAATAAAATTGCAAATGATTACGAAACATCTGTTGAAGCCTCTGACGGCGATTCGCTTTATCTAACAATCAATCAGACGATTCAGTATTATCTCGAAAAAGGTCTTAGGGAAACAATGGAGGAGTATCAGGCAAAGGGCGCTTACGGAGTAGTTATGAACTGTAACACAGGTGCAGTGCTTGCAATGTCCTCGCTTCCCGATTATGACTGCAATGAGCCTTATAAGCTGACATACAAAAAGGATAAAAAGGCAATCAAAAAACTTACCGGCAAAACAGAGAAACAGGAAGCGGAAAGTGCAGCAGTGCAGAATCAGTGGAGAAATTTCACTGTTTCCGATACATATGTTCCCGGTTCTGTATTCAAGACTTTTATTGCCTGTGCGGCATTAGAGGAAAATGTAGTTACTCTTGATACAACATACACCTGTACAGGTTCAATTCAGGTTGATGAGTACACTATGAAATGCCATTATCACCCCGGTCACGGAACAGAGAACTTCACCCAGGGGCTTGAAAATTCCTGCAATCCCTTCTTCATAACAGTAGGTCAGAAGCTGGGAGTGCACAATTATTTCAAATATTTTGACGCTTTCGGATTTACCGAAAAGACAGATATAGATTTGCCCGGAGAAGCTTCACCTCAGTACTATAAAGAAGAGCAGTACGGAATAGTTGAGCTTTCCTCTGCATCATTCGGTCAGACAAACTCTCTGACGCCGATACAGGTTTGTACAGGTCTTTGTGCAATAGCAAACGGCGGCAAACTCGTTCAGCCTTACCTTGTGTCAAGCATTGTTGACAGCAGCGGAAAGACAGTTAAGAAAACCGAAACCACAGTTAAAAGACAGGTCATCAGCAGTGAAACCTCAGCAACAGTAAGACAGATGATGAAATCCGTTGTTGATAACGGTACAGGTAAAAACGGTTACGTTGCAGGCTACAGCGTCGGCGGTAAGACAGGTACATCAACAAAGCTCGGAGAATCAAAAGAGGGCGAGGGAGATAAATATATTGTGTCCTTCGGAGCAATCGCACCGTCGGATAATCCCGAAATAGCAATGCTTATCATTGTTGATGAGCCTAATCAGGATTTAGGCGGCGGAGCACTTTGTGCGCCTGTAGCGGCACAGGTTGTTGAAGAAGCAATGAATGTCCTCGGAATTGAACCTAAATATGACGAAGACGAAATGAAAAATCTTTCAAAGTATACGCCGAATGTTGTCGGAAAGTCTCTTGAAGACGGAAGAACAGAGCTTAAAGAAAACGGACTTAACTGCAGTGTATTCGGAAACGGCGATAAGATTGTAAGGCAGTGTCCCACAGGTGCAGGTACAGTTCCTAACGGCGGTACGGTATTTGTTTATACCGAGGAGGTCGATAAGCAAATGAGCACCGTTCCGGATTTTACGGGTCTGACTGTAAGCGAAGCAAAAGACCTTGCAAAAATGAACGATCTCAATATTGAAATCAGCGGTAACAATATGTCAAGCGGTACAGTAGTTGCATTCAGACAAAGTGAAGAAAAAGAAACAAAGGTTGAAAAAGGGACTGTAATTACAGTTACCTTCAAGAATACACAGTCGATTCTCGACTGACAAATTATAAACGGGGTTATGATATGAAGCTTTCACAGATTTTAAAGGGGATTAATGTTAAAAACAGCTTTGAAGACAGGGAGGTTACAGATGTAACACAGGACTCAAGACTTGTGAAAGAAGGCTCACTTTTTGTATGCGTAAAGGGTGCCGCATTTGACGGACACAGCGTTGCAAGGGAAATGATGGAAAAGGGTGCTTCAGGTGTTGTTGTTGAGCGAGATTTGGGCATAGAGGGTCAGATATTAGTTGAAAATTCAAGAGAGTCTTATTCGCCCATATGTGCTAATTTCTTTTCAAACCCTGCCGATAAGCTGAAGATAATCGGTCTTACAGGCACAAACGGAAAAACAACGACAACATTTCTCATCAAGCAAATTCTTGAAAATTCAGGAAAAAAGGTAGGACTTATCGGAACTGTTCAGAATATGATTTGTGACGAAATTTATCCTGCGAAATATACTACTCCCGATCCTTATGAGCTTCAGAAGTTATTTTCAATGATGGTTGATGCCGGATGTGAATACTGCGTTATGGAGGTTTCCTCACAGGCACTTGCACAGGGCAGAGTAAGCGGTATAAGATTTACCTTGGGTGCTTTCACAAATCTTACTCAGGACCATCTTGATTATCATAAAACATGGGAAAACTATTTTAATGCAAAAAGACGTCTTTTTGAAAACTGTGATATTGCAGTAACTAATGCGGATGATGAACACGGATTTAAAATTGTTGACGGTCTTAAATTCAGTAAACTTGTAACATACGCGGTGAATACAAATGACGCTGACTTTGTTGCAAAAAATGTTAAATTTAAATCAAACGGTGTGGAATATGAGCTCGTAGGCGAAACAATAGGCAGATGCAATTGTCCTATTCCCGGAAGATTTTCCGTATATAATTCCCTTTGTGCCTGCACATGTGCATTAGCACTGGGTATTGATTTTGATACGGTTCTTGATTCTATCGGCAAATCAAAAGGAGTTAAGGGCAGAATTGAGGTTGTTCCGACGGGAAAAGATTTCACAATCATTATTGACTATGCTCATTCTCCAGACGGTCTCGAAAATATAATCACATCTCTTAAAGAAATTGCAAAGGGAAGGGTGGTTACCCTTTTTGGCTGCGGCGGTGACAGAGATAAGACAAAAAGACCTAAGATGGGTAAAATTGCGGCAGAGCTTTCAGATTTCTGTATAGTTACGTCAGATAATCCGAGATCTGAAAATCCGTCGGAAATTATTAAAGATATTCTCGCAGGTATGGAGGGTATAAACACCCCTTATGTGGTTGTTGAAAACAGAAAAGAAGCAATAGACTATGCAATAAAAAATGCCAAAAAGGACGATATAGTGCTTCTTGCCGGCAAGGGTCACGAAACTTACCAGATTTTACCGACGGGTACAATTCATTTTGATGAAAGAGAAGCAGTGGCAGAAGTGCTTGCTGCACTTGACTGATTATGGAAAAACTTAAATTAAGTGAAATTGCAAAAGCCTGCAGCGGAACATTTAATAAAGAATGCGAAATTACAGGCGTATGTATTGATACAAGAAAAATTACAAAGGGCTGTCTCTTTATCTGTATAAAGGGTGAACGGTTTGACGCCCATCAGTTTGCGCAGCAGGCGCTGGATTCGGGCGCGGCAGCAGTAATGCTTCACAGTGATATTGAAATTGACGGCTGTTATGTAAAGGTAGAAAATACTTCCTCGGCGCTTTTAACTCTGTCGGGTTATTACAGAAGAAAATTTGGTATTCCGGTTGTAGGTCTTACAGGTTCGGTAGGGAAAACAACAACAAAGGAATTTACTTATCTTGTAGTCAGTTCAAAATATAATGCAATCAAAACTCTCGGAAATCTTAATAATGAAATAGGACTTCCTCAGATGCTGTTTCAGCTTGACAGTAAAACCGAAGCAGCTGTTATCGAAATGGGAATGAATCATTTCGGCGAGATAAGCAGACTTACAAAAGCGGCTCAGCCTACTGTTGCTCTTATAACAAATATCGGTGTTTCACATATTGAAAATCTCGGCTCAAGACATGGAATACTTAAAGCAAAACTTGAGATACTTGAGGGGCTTAAAAAAGGTGCTCCTTTGATTTTAAACGGAGATAACGACCTTTTAAGTACAGTTAAAACAGATGATTATAAAACGGTATTTTACGGTATTGAAAATGACTGCGACTTTAAAGCTACAGATATAACCGAAGAAGACGGTAAAACTGAATTTACCGTTAATTATTTCGGAAAAAATCAGAAAATAGTCATTCCGACTATAGGATTACACAATGTATATAATGCCCTTGCGGCATTTGCAGTCGGTTATTTTCTTGATGTGGATTCTGAAGCGGCGGCTGATGCTCTGTCAAAATACATTCCCGAGGGAATGAGACAGAAAGCAGTAAATATAGCCAGAATAACATCTATCGAAGATTGCTATAATGCAAGTCCGGATTCTATGAGAGCTGCTCTTAAAACTCTTGCAGGTACAAAGGCAAATAAAAAAATTGCTGTCCTTGCAGATATGCTTGAGCTTGGTGATTATTCAAAACAGGCACATTTGGAGGTAGGAAAAACGGCGGCTGACAATAATATAGATGTCTTGCTTACCTTCGGAGAAATGGGAAAACTGATTTCTCAGGGTGCAAAAGAAGCAGGTCTTAAAAATGCTTTTCATTTTAATACAAAAGAGGAGCTTGCCGATAAGCTGACGGAAATTGCTAAATCAGGCGATGCAGTAATTTTCAAGGCTTCAAGAGGAATGAAGCTTGAGGACGTAATCCATATTGCATATGACAGGTGGGGAAAATAAATGAACAGTACAGTTGCATTGATTATCGGTGTTATTATTGCCTTTGGTGTAACGGCAGGTTTAGGCTTTGTTATTATTCCATGGCTGAGAAAGTTAAAATTCGGTCAGACTATACTTGATATCGGTCCGAGCTGGCATAAGTCAAAGCAGGGTACTCCTAATATGGGCGGACTTATGTTTATTATAGGCATTACCGTTTCCTTTGCGGTAACTGCTCTTACCTTTCATCTTTCGGGAGGTAATCTTGAAAGTGATTATTCCTCAATTATGCAGGGTAAAGAAAAGGTGCTTCTTATTGCAGGACTTATTCTTTCTCTGGGATTCGGTGTTGTAGGCTTTACCGATGATTTTATTAAAATTAAAATGAAGAGAAATGAGGGTCTTTCGCCAAAGCAGAAGACGGCAGGTCAGCTTATTATGACCCTTGGGTATATTCTTACTCTCTGGCTTTCTCATAACACAAGCTGGTATATTCCTTTTGCAGGTACTGTTAATTTTGAAAAAAATATTTTTACGGCAATAGTTTTCTGGGTGCTGTCAATATTTATAATATATGGCTGTGTTAATTCCGTAAATCTTACAGACGGTATAGACGGACTTTGTTCATCTGTAACAACAACAGTCGCAATAGCATTTATCGTAATTTCATATATTCAGGGATTTGCAGGGCTTTCAATTTTTGCAGGTGCTCTTTTGGGCGGAGTTCTCGGATTTCTTTGCTGGAACTGGAATCCTGCAAAAACCTTTATGGGCGATACAGGCTCATTGTTTTTAGGCGGTATGGTTGTCGCTCTCGGATATCTCTGTAAATGTCCGCTTCTCCTTTTGCCCATAGGTATCGTTTATGTTTGTGAGACAATGAGCGATATTATTCAGATAGGTTATTTCAAAATCACTCACGGTAAAAGAATTTTCAAAATGGCGCCTATTCACCACCACTTTGAAATGTGCGGCTGGAAAGAGAAAAAAATCTGCGTTGTATTTTCTTTTGTAAATGCAGTAGGATGCGTAGTCGGTGTATTGCTTCACTATTTCGGGAATTTTGCAGGCAGTCTGAATTAATAATAAATAAATTTTAATGAAAGGAGCATATGTATGGCTG
Source organism: uncultured Bacteroides sp. (assembly GCA_964535085.1). Classification (GTDB taxonomy): domain Bacteria; phylum Bacillota; class Clostridia; order Oscillospirales; family Acutalibacteraceae; genus Eubacterium_R. The sequence goes on along the minus strand of CAZHSE010000004.1, from coordinate 45,691 downwards.
AAGATTCACAGAGGATAAATAACAGACGCAGGGCGTCAAAATCAAAGGATGCCAATGCCCTCAGTCTTAAAAAAAGCGACATCTTTATAACGGGAAGCATAGATATACCCTTTTTAGGTCTTACGGTTGCTTTGCTGACTATAGGACTGATAATGCTCTTTTCTGCATCATATCCCTATTCCTATTATTATGAAAATCACAATTCATATTATTATTTTGAACGTCAGCTTGTTTTTACGGTGTTAGGCTTAATAGCAATGTTTGTTATGTCGAAAATCAATTATAAACTTCTGAAAGCCTTCACAACTCCGCTTCTTATATTCACCCTTGCCTGTTTGGTACTTGTACTGTTTTATCATACAAATGTAGGCAATTTTAAAAGATGGATTCCTTTGTTTGCAGGAATAACCTTTCAGCCGTCTGATCTTGCTAAATTTACAATAATACTGACACTTGCAAGCTATATCAGCGATTATTACCGTCATATTAAAACTTTTAAATACGGTATTTGTTATCCCTTGGGAATAATTGCTATATTCTGCGGACTGATTGTTATGGAGCATCATATGTCCTGTACCATTCTGATGTTTTTAATCGGTGCAGCCTTGATGTTTGCGGGAGGAAGCAACTGGAAATTATTTGCTTTCGGTCTGGGTATGCTGGTTCTTTTAGTATTCCTGATTGTCACTTTTCCGGACCTTCTTGAAAATTATGCAGGTGAAAGAATTAAAGCGTGGCTTGATAAGGATTATGACCCGTCAGGTGCAAGATGGCAGACGAATAATTCACTTTATGCCATAGGCTCAGGCGGTCTTTTCGGTGTAGGTCTCGGAAACTCAAAGCAAAAGTATCTGTATGTTTCCGAGCCGCAGAACGATTTTATTTTTTCAATAGTATGTGAAGAGCTTGGTTTTGTCGGAGCAGTTTTTATAATTATACTCTTCGGTGCTCTTGTGGTAAGAGGTTTTATGATTGCCGCAAGATGTAAGGACAGATTCGGAAGCCTCCTTGTAATCGGTGTTGTGGCACAGATAGGCATACAGGTGGTTTTCAATATTATGGTAGTAACGGATACATTTCCAAATACGGGTATTTCCCTTCCGTTTTTCTCCTACGGAGGCACGGCGATGATGATGCTTTTATTTGAAATCGGTGTTGTGCTGTCTGTATCGAGAAAATCTAATCAACAAAAAGTTTAGGTGAGAAAATGAGAATTTTGTTTGCAACTGGCGGAACGGCAGGTCATATCAATCCTGCACTTGCCGTAGCCTCATATATAAGAGAAAACTATAAAAATTGTGAAATTCTTTTTGTAGGCACTGAGGACCATATGGAGTCAAGGCTTGTACCGAATGCCGGTTTTGATTTTAAAGCAATAAATATTTCCGGCTTTCGCAGGTCATTTTCCCCAAGTGCAATTGTGCATAACTTAAAGACAGTCTGTAAAATAGTTACATCTAAAAATGAAAGTAAAAAAATAATTAAAGAATTTAATCCCGATGTGGTTGTAGGCTTCGGCGGATATGTATCGGGACCTGTTTTGCAGGAAGCGGTAAGCCTTAAAATCCCGACATGTATTCACGAGCAGAATGCTTTTCCCGGTATAACAAATAAAACACTTGCCAGAGAAGTGGACAAGGTTATGCTTAACGTGGAAGATGCAGAAAAACACCTTGAAGCGAAAAATCCTGTTACCGTAACAGGACTTCCAGTAAGAGGAGAGCTTCTGAAAGCTAATAAAGATATTGCAAGAGCACAGCTCGGAATACCCGACGATAAATTCCTTGTGCTGTCCTTCGGCGGATCACTGGGTGCAAAGCCGATTAATGACGCTATGTACGATATTCTGTTAAACAGTGCCGAAACAGGAAAATACTACCACATTCATTCCGTGGGAACAAACGGTTCGGATTATTTTGAAAAGTTTGAACAGGCTGGCTTTAAAAACGGTAAAAAAGGAACTGTTGATGTCAGACAGTATATTGACAATATGGACGTTTGTATGGCTGCGGCAGATGTTGTAATCGGAAGAGCCGGTGCTTCATCTCTTTCGGAAATTGAGGCGATGGGTAAAGCGTCTATTCTTATTCCTTCGCCTTATGTTGCCGAAAATCATCAGTACCATAACGCAATGGCTCTTGTAAACAGGGGAGCAGGATATATTCTGGAAGAAAAGGACCTGACGTCAAATAAACTTTCAGAAATGCTTGATGAGCTTTTGTCTAACAAGGTAAGACTCAGACAGATTGAAGAAAATGCAAAAAATATGTCTGTTACAGATGCGAGAGAACGTATATCGACAATTATAATTTCTCTTGTAAAAGAAAAAGATTAATAACAAAAATAATCCCTCTGCATAGGATAGTTTGCAGAGGTGATTAGATGAATGTATTTAAAATCAACGGAAAAGCAAAACTCAACGGAAGTGTAAGGCTTCACGGAGCTAAAAATTCAGCTCTTCCGATTTTAGCCGCTACAATTCTTGTAAAAGGCGAATGTGTAATACATAACTGTCCTGATTTGAGCGACGTCAGAGCTACGGTAAAAATACTTGAAAGCCTCGGCTGTTCGGTAAAAAGAGACGGAAATACCTTGATTATTAATGCAGAAAATATAATCAGCAGTGATATTGACGAGCAGATGATGAGGACTATGAGGTCATCAATAATTTTTCTCGGTTCAATCGTTTCCCGTACAGGCAGAGCATCTATTTTTTATCCGGGCGGATGCGAAATAGGTACAAGGCCAGTTGACCTCCATTTAAAAGCATTAAAATCTCTCGGCGCTTCGTTTTGTGAAAATGGTTCTTCAATTGTTTGTATGGCTTCGTCAATTAACGGTGCAAAAATTATTTTGCCGTTTCCAAGCGTAGGCGCTACGGAAAATATAATTATTGCCTCGGCAATATCAAAGGGCAGAACAACTATTATAAACCCTGCAAGAGAACCCGAAATATGCGATCTTGCTGATTTTCTCAATAAATGCGGAGCAAGAATTTTCGGAGCAGGGGATACAACCATTGAAATAGACGGAGTTGAAAAGCTCCATCCCTGTGAGCATAGAATTATTCCCGACAGAATACTTGCTTCAACATATATGAGTGCCGCCGCTGTTACAGGTTCGGAAATTATTATTGATGATATCAGACCTACCCATCTTGCTCCTGTATTTCCTATTTTTACCGAAATGGGATGTACGCTTTACTTGACAGGGAACAGCCTTAAAATACATGCTCCTAAAAGGCTTAAAAGGGTACATATGATTAAGACAATGCCATTTCCGGGTTTTCCTACAGATTCCCATTCACCTGTTGCGGCAGCGTTGGCAACAGCAAAAGGAACTTCACTTTTACAGGAAAATATATTTGAAAACCGTTTCAGATATGTAAGTGAACTTAACCGTTTCGGTGCAGATGTGCAGGTAAATGATAAGATAGCTGTTATAAACGGAGTTAAGCATCTGCACGGTGCAAATGTATATGCTGCTGACTTAAGGGGCGGAGCAGCACTTGTGGTTGCCGCTTTAGGCGCAGAAGGAACATCCACGGTTAATTATATTCAGCATATTGACAGAGGATACGAAAAGCTTGAAGAAAACCTTACAAATTTAGGTGCGGATATAAAGAGGATAAATAACAATGAAGAAGAAAAAGACGACAAAGAAATCAGCTCCAATGACTCAAAGGCGCAGTTATAATACGGATAATTACGGAAAGAGCCTTGATGATTTGGGACTTGAACCACCTAAAATATACAGAGATTCTCAAAGAAACAGAGAGCTTCATAATGGTTCTTCATCACCGAAAAGCAAACAGTTTACAAAGTCAGAACGAAGAGCAAAAGAAACAAAAAAGAGAAAAAAAAGAAGTGCCTTCAGAAAATTTCTTATATGGACAGCTGTGGTTATATTCGTTGTAGCATTAGGTACGGTACTTTCTCTCACAGTATTTTTTCATATTAACAGTATTACTGTTAATTCAAATAAATTATATTCAAAAGAGGAAATTCTTTCTCAGTGTACGATAGATGTGGGCGAAAATCTGTTTATGTCCGATACTAAATCAGCTGAGCAAAGGCTTGAAGAAAGTCTGCCGTATATTTATAATGCTGAAATAAAAAGAAAACTCCCGGACAAAATTGTAATTAATATTACAGAGGCAAAGGTTGCATATTCAGTTAAAACTAAAGATAAAACATATATCTACCTTGATGATAATTTCAAAGTTCTTGAGCAGGGAGCAGAAAAATCAAAGGGTATCAAGATAAGCAAGGCTGATATAAAAAAGGCAGTTGCAGGCTTTAAAATAGAGTTTAAAAATACTGATACAGGAAATTGTCTGGAACAGCTTGCGCAAATAGTTAAAAATAATAATTTCACGGAAATTACATCAATATACAGTAATAATATAAGCGATAATTACGTTGTATACGATGGCAGGATAAAATTTAAACTTGGAAACTGTGATGACCTTGAAACAAAAATATACAGAGGATTGGCAGCCTGTGAACAATTAAATGAATCAAGTCCCAATGTAAAAGGAACAATGACCATTACAGGTGACAAGTCAGTTTACTTTACAGAGAATAACGCGTAAAGATAACTGCTTTACAAAAATTGTGATTAATTTTGGAATTTGTGCAATACTTACAAATAATAATATGAAATATCAACAAAACATTGTCAATAACTTTGAGAATAATTCAAAAAAAGTATTGCAAAAAGATTACAATATTGTTACAATATGATATGTAACAAAGTCTTAGGGACTAATTTAGAATATTATGCAAGGAGAATTAAAATATGGGACGTTATGAAATAGATACTGACGATTCAAAGGTAGTACAGATTAAAGTTGTAGGTGTAGGCGGAGGCGGCGGAAATGCCGTAAACCGTATGGTACATTGTAATATTCAGGATGTTGAGTTTGTAGCTATTAACTCTGATAAGCCGGCTCTTGCAAAGTCAACAGCCACACATAAAATACTTATCGGCGAGAAAACAGCAAAGGGTCGCGGTGCAGGTGCAAAGCCTGAAGTCGGTACAAAGGCAGCTGAGGAAAGCCGTGAAGCTCTTACCGATATCCTTACCGGAGCAGAAATGGTATTTATTACTGCCGGTATGGGCGGCGGAACAGGTACAGGTGCAGCACCTGTAGTTGCAAAGATTGCCAAAGATCTCGGAATACTTACTGTTGCCGTAGTTACAACTCCTTTTGCTTTTGAAGGCAACAAAAGAATGAAGCAGGCTCAGGAAGGTATTAACGAGCTTGCTCAGTATGTTGATTCAATTATGGTTATTCCTAACGAAAATCTTAAATATGTTACTGATGAAAAGATTACTCTCCTTAATGCATTTGAAATAGCTAATGATGTACTTCGCCAGGGTGTTCAGTCTGTTTCCGACCTTGTAAATGCTACAGGTCTTGTAAACTGTGACTTTGCCGATGTTACTGAGATTATGAAGGATTCAGGCTATGCTCATATGGGTGTAGGCAGAGCTAAGGGTAAGGATAAGGCAGAGGTTGCCGCTCGGCAGGCTATTTCTTCTCCGCTTCTTAATACTTCAATTGACGGTGCTCACGGTATTCTTATTAACATTACTGCTTCAACAGATATCGGTCTTGAAGAAATTGATGCCGCTTCTTCAATCGTAAGTGCGGCTGTTCATCCTGATTGTGAAATCATTTGGGGTGCTACATTTGATGAAGAGCTTGAGGACGAAATGATTATTACTGTTATCGCTACTCGCTTTGGTGATAACGGTCCCGGTGCTCCTATTAAGTCAGTGACAGCTAACAATGAGGTTGCTCCTCCGCAGCCAATCGCAGCTCCTACTGTATCAACAGCAGCACCTTCAAGCTTCACCGATAACGATGATGATGCTTTCTCAGACATCGTAAATTTCTTTAAGAAATAATTTGTGACAGTAAAACATTCCTCGGTTTCGGGGAATGTTTTTTTATACACTTTTTAAATTATTTATCAAATTGCATAAATAATTAGACAGAAGGTTTGTATTTGGAAAAAATTGTTAAATGCAAGTTAAAGACTTTACATTTTTAACAATTTCCACAGAGTTTTCCGCATTTTTTAGAGCACGGAATTTAAAGTTTCCACAGTTTTAACATAGTTTTCCGCAATGATTTGAACATTTTAAAATCCGAAAAGTTATTGTACTTTACATAAAAAGACAGCTCTGTATACATTTAATGTATGCAGAGCTGTTGAATATTTTATCATTTACCATTCACTTTTTGTATATGAGCGAATAATGTTTGTAATAATATTATCTCTTTTGAAGCCTTTTCCTTTTCCCGATTTTATCTGATCCTGAATTTTTCCTGCTCGTATTGTAACTGCTTCACCTTTTTCTATTATTTTATCAATCGGCGGTATTTCACCGAATTCATAATTTGATGAAGCCAAATCAATGAATGGATTTCTTACAGCAACATCTTTATCTTCTTTAGATGCTGTCATAGCGAGGATAATCAGCTTGTTGTCCTCGGGCAGTTCAATAGTGTGAGCTTTTCCGAGGGAAATTTTATAAACATTAAACAATGCTTTTCCTGTGGTATTTCCTTCAGGGTGATGGGTGTGAGTAAATTCAAAACCGTAGTTTACCTTATGGTTTACATTGGCTTTCTGATTCATTGCGTACATATCCCATTTGCAGACAGGTTGCGACATCGGAAAAATGTTAAGTTTATTTTTCTTTGAGCCTGTGACAAATGTTTCCGTCGTCTTTTCTTCATTTACTGTTGCCGCAAGAATATAAACAGCTTTTACATCCTCGTCAAGCTCTATTGTCTGTCCTCTGCAAACGAGAACATCATATAAATCGTCAGCCTTTTGCGTAAATTCAAACGGAACACCGCCGGATATATGCTTTTTCGGAAGCAGTTCAATCGGCAGTGAAAAACCGCTTCCCTGAAGAATTACATGCCGCATATTACTGTCGGAGGTAAAGCCTTTTGCATTAAATGGCAGGATAATCGGATTATAATTATCATCTTCGCCTTTTGCAGTATACTTAATATGAAATTTAAAGGTTTTAACCTCAAAAGGATTAATGTTGAACTTTATTGAGTTTTTGTCGGATTTTATATTTTTTAAAATTTCTTCCGAGGAATTAACAACCTGTGCTTTTTCTATTTCAAGGTCAGGTAACGTGAGCTTTACATTTTTATGCTCTTTGCCTGTTCCTTCATTAACTCTGATAATAAGCGAATCTCCGTCCTCACTCATTTTAACTGCTCTTACAATAACATCTTCATTGCTTATGCTCAAAAGTGATATACTGCTTGCATGGGCGTTGTTTCCTGTTGGTGCTTCAACAGTCCTGAGTGGATTTGTAAACAGAATGTTCTGCTTTTGAGTACCGTTTTCAAAGTCATTTTTATGGGAATATACAGCAAATCCGAACATATTTCTGCCAAGGTCCTGTAAATCCTGTCTTGCATCTTTCGTAAATGCTCCTGCAGGAGTATGAATACATGTAAGTCTTAAGGTATTGTCGTTCGGTTTATCCCAGCCGTGCTTACTGTCCGAAAGAACAGAAACACCGAAATCTCCGCTTCTGTCAGTAATGTCAGCCCAGTGTTGAGCAGGAACTTCGTAAAGATTCTCCGTGTTATTTCCTCTTTTTATTACGCCGAGACCTAAATCATAGGTTGCGTATTCGTTTGAAGAAGCAAGAGGGAATGTTGCTTTAAGCATAGTTCTTCTTGTTCTCCAGTCAACAATGTTGAAAACTTCAGCGTATTCCGATGTAGGAGAGAGAGAAACTATCTGAGTAATTGTTGAATATTCAGCCTCTCTTGTAATTCTTATTGAAATTCTTGCTGCGCCGTTTTCGTAAATTTCAAATTTCGGAGTGTTGGCATAGCAGTAGGGTTCCTTGTCAATATCTTCTTTTCTCATTTCCCATGACGGATAGGATAGCTCACCTGTATCGTGAAGCAAAGCCATCTTAATAGGCGAAGAGATGATATTCTTTCCGAGCTCTTTATCATAAAGACGAGCAATGTCGCCGTTTCTGTTGAATACAATTTTAAATTTGAAATTTTCAAGGGAATGATTAGTGAGCTTCAGACCGGTGTCCTTTGAATAGGGAGCATCGGAAACACCTACTGAATAAACCTTGCATTCATAAGGCTTCATTTCAGCCTGAAATATTATGTCAAGCTCCTTTTGCTTCTTTGCTGCTACCTGACTTGGAGTTTCTTTTCCGCTTGCGTCGGTAACTTTTACGTAAAAGGCATTTCTTTTAAGCATAACCTTAGCCTTTACGCTTTCCACTCTCTTATACTGAGTTGGGTTGAATACGATAACGGCTATGTCGTTTTTATCAATCCATGAGGTATCAAGTCCTTTTGCAAGGGCAGTAGCAGCACCTGAAAATTCAGACCTGAACTGGGAGATTGAATTGTAGTAATCGTTCCAGCTTTCGTTATAAACCTCCATAGTTGAGGTGCCTGTTATATCATCGTGAAATTGATGCTTTACAGTATTTTTCCAGGCATTTCTCAAATTCTCTTTTGGATATTCATAGAGACCGTTATAGTGAGCGAGACAGCAAAACGGTTCCACCAAATCAGCAGTCTGCTCAGCCTGAAAATCAAGCCTTTTGCTCATTCCTCTTGAGGTGTAACAGCCTGCACCGTGACTTGTCATAAGAAGCTCATTGTCCCATATTGGAAGCTGATTTTTTTCTTCCTTTGAAAGTTTGTCCAGTTCTTTGAAAATTTCGTCGCTTGATGCAGAAATAACATCAAAATCCGCCGTATTATTAGCTTTTACGCTTTCGTTTACAGCTTCAACGCTTTCTTCTGTAGGAGCACCACCCCAGTCACCTGTGCCGTAAAGGTGGTTTGCCCAAGGCAGATTTGACCTTGAAGCATTGTCGGCAATTCTGTCAATTATGCTTACGTCTCCTCTGATATCACCGCTGAATTTGTATCTGTAGGACTTGGCATTCAGGCAGGTGTAGGCGCATTTTCCGTCAGGACCTCTCCAGATTCCCAGGTCAAATGGCAGACCATATGCACTGCCCCAGGAAAGTTTCTGAGTAGTAAAGCCTTTAAGACCTGCATTGCTGATAACCGAGGGAAGAGCGTAGCCAAAACCGAAGCAGTCAGGAAGGAACAAATCTTCTGATTTTTTACCCAGCTTTTCTTTAAAATAGTTGTTGCCGATAAGAATATTTCTGAAAAGCGCTTCGGGAGACGGAATGTTTACATCTCCGTTTTCATAAGCAGAGCCTGAAACGCACCATCTGTCCTGACTGACATATTTTTTAATTATTTCAAATGCCTTTGGATAAAATTCCTCAATCAGCTCATATCTGTAAGCACCCTCAAAATTAAAACGGTAATTAGGGTACTTTTCAAGCAAATCGAAATTCTTTGTTAATGTGTCGGGTATAAATTTTTCAACTGTGTCGGCAATGCTCCATCTCCATACAGTATCGAGATGTGAGGTTGCCACAACGAAAGCCTTTTTCTTTTCCATTTAAATTCCCCGTGTATCTAAAATTATTTCTCTATAATCTCGTATGTAAATTCGTACTTTTCCTGAAGAGCCTTAACCTTATCTTCATTGTCTTCAATAAAAGTTTCGGTATAAACGCTTTTGCCGTCAACGCTGTAGTCTTTAACTATCTGATTGAGAGCCTCCCAGGCCTCTGCCTCCTGAGCATAACCGTCCTCAAATTTTATAAGAAATTCTCTGTGTTTTGGAAGTATAACTTTCATAGTATGATTCTCCTTTATTATTAATATCATATATTATATATTTAATAACAGACTATTGCAACAGTAATTTTGCTTTATTTGTCAATACCTCTTCGGCATTTGCCATTGCATAATCAGCTGATATTTTGCTGTCTGTAAGACTTATCATTTTGTCACCCAGCTTTATATCTTCTACAGTTCCGCTGATGATATAACACTTTTTGAGGTGTTTTTTGCAAAGCTGGCTTATTCTGTAAGGAAGTTTTCCCATAAGGGTTTGGCAGTCGGTTTTACCCTCACCTGTAATTATCAAATCCGCCTGCTTAATTTTCTCTTCAAGTGAGCAGGCGTTTGAAAGAATATCAAAACCGCTTTTGATTGTACCGCCGTAAACCGAATATAGTCCTCCGCATATGCCTCCTGCGGCTCCTGCACCGTTAATTTCGGAAACGTCACGGGGAAGAAAAGCATTCAGCATTTTAAGCCCGTTATCAAGTGTTATTACATCGTTTTTATCAGCGCCTTTTTGGGGAGCGAATACATATGCGGCGCCGTTTTTTCCAAAAAATACATTATCTACATCACAGGCAAATGTAAAGTTAATACCATTTACGATTTTTGTGTAACCTGCGCCGTAGATATTTTCTAAATCTTTCCCTGTGGGATAGGGTATCTCTTCACCGCTTATGTCCCTGAAAACAACTCCTAGGGCGGATAGAGCGCCTGCTCCTCCATCACAGCATCCGCTGCCTCCGAGTCCGAGTATAATATTTTTAAATCCTTTTTGTACAGCGTATTTTATCAGCTCACCAGTACCGTATGATGTGGCGTTCATAACGTCTTTTTTCTTTTGCAAACCGCTGGCACAGGCAGTCTCTAATATGGCTGTATCGCTGTATGTAAATATATGTCCCTTAATGTGTCTGCCGTATATGTCTGTACAATTGCTGTAAAGTATATTGCCGTTACACATATTACTTAGACATTGAGCAAATCCTTCACCTCCGTCAGCAAAGGGAATTGACGTTATTTCTTCATTTTCGTAAATACTTTTTATTCCGTTTTCAATGCAGACGCAAACCTGCTGAGAGGTTAAAGTTCCTTTAAAGCTGTCGGGTACAATTAAAATTTTCATTATCATCAGTCCTGTTAATTTATAAATATATAATAACATAATTGCCATAAGTAATCAAATATGTTAAACTTATTTTAGAGAATGGAGTTGAATTATATGAGATTGATTATAGTGCGGCACGGTGATCCCGATTATGTAAAAGACAGCCTTACCGAGAAGGGCTGGAGGGAAGCAGAGCTGTTGTCAGGCAGATTAACCAAACTCGATGTAACTGCTTTTTATTGTTCGCCTTTAGGCAGAGCCAGAGACACGGCCTCATTTACTTTAAATAAGATGAACCGTGAAGCCGAGGAACTTGGATGGCTCCACGAATTTCGCGGAAAAATCAGAAATGGAATTAAGATTTGCAACTGCTGGGACAGACTGCCGTCAGAGTGGGCAAATAACAGGGATTATTACGACTGTGACAGGTGGTATAAAACAAAACTTATGCGCAGTTATAACGTAGAAAAAGAATATAAGAAGGTTTGTAAGGGGATAGACGAGCTGCTTGCAAAGCACGGATATAAACATATCGGCGGTTACTATGAGGTGACAAATTCAAATCACGATACAATAGTGCTTTTTTGCCACTTCGGTGTGGAGTGTGTTATTTTGTCTCATATATTTTCCTGTTCTCCTATGGTGCTGTGGCATAATTTTGTGGCGCTTCCCACATCTGTAACTACCCTTATCACAGAGGAAAGGGAAGAGGGAACGGCAGTTTTCCGCTGTCAGCAGTTTGGGGATATCAGTCATCTGTATGCCGGAAATGAAGAGCCTGCTTTTGCGGCGAGATTCTGCGAATGCTTTGAGGACGAAGACAGACATTAATTGATGATAAATGAAAAGACTGCATCAATCTTTTAGACGGATTGATACAGTCTTTGTTTTTTTATTATTTCCAGCTCTGGATAACTGACGGATTTTCAAAAATCTCATCGAGTTTTCTCATAAACGGAACAATGTCACCATAGTCAAGTGCTCGGTGGTCAATGGCAATGGTAAGAGGAAGAATTGTTCTTGTCTCAATTTTGTCAACACCGTTTTCGTCTGTTACAACAACAGGTCTTTTCTGAGCGGCATTGATTGCGATAGCCGTTGTCTGCGGCGGAATAATTTCAAGTAAGAAGCATTCGCCCTTTTGCTCTCTGTAAATTGAGCCGAGATTTGAAACAGTTGTTGTGCCCTGCTCAATATCATGCTTTGTAAGACGGTCCTTTACAGGAATGGAGTAATATTTTTTCTTTTCTGCTCCGCTTAAAGTATGAACCTTATGCTTACCCGGCATTTTAGAGCCGTAAAGTCTTCTGATTGTCTGAAGAATTTTTCCGTTCTTCAGTCCGTTAAGAGTGTTGTCAAGAGAAACCTCAAACATAACCTCATTCATATTGGAATTTTTTGCTCTTCTTGTACTGTCGTTAATAGCTTCAGTTATTTCGGAAAGAGATTTATTTCCCATATCGTGCATATTAATTGTCATCATTTCTCCGTTTGGGAGAAGCATAGGCATTGAAATATCAATATGGTCAAAATATTTGAGAGTACCTCTTACAAGTTTTCTGTTAAACTCAAGGTGTGTGTTCATTTTCGGCGCTGCCTTGTATCCTTCGCAGATAATTTTAAGCATAATTGTATTGATTGTTATTTTTTTTGACTTATCAGTACAATCTGCATTAAGCTTTTTATACTCTTTCATAAGCTCGGTAACATCTGCATTATATACTAATGTGGCATGAGGGATATTCTCCCAGCTTTCCGCCGTCATATTTGATACAATTTTACGTGCGATACCAAAATTTTCTTCTTTAATTAATGACATTCTTGTGTTCTCCTTTTATAATACACGGATTTTACCGTTTAATTCTCTTGCTGTAATTTTTCTTTGGCAGTGGCTATTTTGTTTTTTACGCCATCTTTAATCTGTTCTTTGGCAGTTGACAGATATTTCTTTATCTCTTCTTTTGAAAAAGGCTCTTCATTGAATCTCTTTGTGTATTCAAGAATGAGATGCGGTCTGAATTTAGGATGAGCAATGCAGATAAGCGCTTTTGCTCTCTCTTTGAGAGTTTTTCCTTTGAGCTGAGCGATACCGTATTCCGTTACAACATAGTTTACATCGTTTCTCGGGGTAGTAACTGCACTGCCCTCAGTGATAAGGGGTACGATTCTTGAAAGCATACCGCCTTTAGCTGTCGACGGCATGGCGATAATGGAACGTCCTCCCTTGCTCATTGTTGCACCTCTGACAAAATCCACCTGACCTCCTACAGCTGAATACTGATTTAGACCGACAGTATCTGAAACGACCTGACCTAATAAGTCAATCTGAAGGCAGGAATTTATTGAAACCATATTGTCATTTTTTGCAATTTCAATGGGGTTGTTTACATAGTCGATAGGATGAAGCTCAACAGAGGGATTGTTATTGATGTAGTCGTTCAGCTTCTGTGAGCCGAATGCTGCACCGATAACGGTTCTGTAAATATTAGTCTGCTTTTTCTTATTGTTGATAATGCCTGCTTCAAGCAGGTCAACTACACCGTCACCTACAAGTTCGCTGTGAATTCCTAAATCCTTTTTATCCCAAAGCTGGGCGCAGACAGCGTTAGGTATACCGCCGATACCAAGCTGCAAACAGTCACCGTCGTTAATAAGGGAGGCACAGTATTTACCGATTTTCATTTCTGTATCTGTAATTTCAACGCTTTTAACTTCAGGAAGTTTTTCATCGTGTTCAACAAAATATGTAAAATCCCTTACGTGCTTAATGCTGTTGCCGAAGGTTCTGGGCATATATTTGTTTACCTGTGCAATAACAACCTCGCAGTAATCGGTAGTTCCCCTTGTGTAATCAACAGTAGTTCCGAAGGAAACATATCCGTGCTCATCAGGAGGTGATACCATAACAACACTTACTCTGGGACGGATATAATTTTTAATAATATCAGGAATTTCATAAAAATGAGATGTTGTAAATTCACTTACGCCTGTTGAAATTGCTTTCCTGTTGCTGGGTGACGCAAAAAGACAGTTCAGGGTGAAATGACCGTTCATTTCAGCTCTGCACCACGGAGAGTCACCTAAAGTAAGCATGTTGATTATCTCAACATTATGATAATCCTGATAATGCTTAATAAGCGCCCGTTCAATCTCAAAAGGCTCGCCGCAGGCAAATCCCGTAACAACCTTGTCATTGTCGTGAATTGCCTTTATTGCTTCTTCAGCCGTTACAAGCTTACTCTTATAAATTTCTTTCCAATCCATCTCCCGTACCCCTTAAATTATTACGAAATGAACTATTTGTATAAATGCTTTGTTCTTATAATACATTACTTTACTGTTCATTGTCAATAAAATTATTATTAAATATTGCACGCTTATACATTATAGTGTATAATAACCTCGGTAAACAGAGAAATAATAAATTTATAGAATTCAGTGTGTCCTAAAAATTTTGACGCTCTGTTACATACGTAAAAAGATTTGCCTAATACGCAATATGTCTGAATAAAAAATACAAGATGATAAAGCAGAGGAAAAACAATGTCAAAAAATATGATTATCGGTCAGTCAGGGGGACCTACTGCGGTTATTAATTCATCGCTTGCAGGTGCTGTCGATTATGCATTTAAACAAGATGAAATTGATACTGTTTACGGAATGATAAACGGTATTGAAGGTTTTCTTGACGGCAATACAATTAATCTGACCGATATTTTTAAAAATAATCCATATGAACTTAACAGAATGAAGCTGACTCCCGCAATGTATCTCGGTTCCTGCAGGTATAAACTAAGGGATGATGAGCAGGAATACCGCAGAATTATTGATTTGCTTGAAGAAAAAAATATCGGCTATTTCTTCTACATCGGCGGCAATGACTCGATGGATACGGTTTACGGGCTGTCAAAATATGTCAACAGCCATAACATTGACATTAAAATTGTCGGTATACCGAAAACTATTGATAATGACCTTGTGGGTATAGATCATTCTCCCGGTTTCGGCAGTGCTGCAAAATATATTTCATCTGCGGTCAGGGCTGTTGCATATGATACAAGTATATATAATGTTAAAAGTGTTCATATTATAGAAACTATGGGAAGAAATGCGGGCTGGCTGACAGCGTCATCAGTTCTTGCAAGACACGGAGATTCTATTGCCCCTCATCTTATTTATCTCCCGGAAGTGCCTTTTTCTGTAGAAAAATTTATCTCAGATGTAAAAGATAAGCTTAAAGAATATAACTCCGTAATAGCCGTTGTAAGCGAAGGACTCAAAGATAAGGAAGGTAAATATATCTGTTCAAAAAACAATAATATTGATCGATTCGGCCACGTAATGTTAAGCGGAACGGGTGCATATCTGAAATCATGTATTGAAGAGCAAATCGGATGTAAGGTAAGAGCACTTGAGCCAAGCGTTCTTCAAAGAAGCGGAGGTCATATTTCATCCCTGACAGACGTTGAGGAGGCTTTTAATTTGGGCATTGTTGCAGTAAAAGCAGCTTTAGAAGGGCAGACAGGAGTTTTTTCAACGCTCAAAAGAATGTCGAATATTCCTTACAGTGTTGAATATACTACAGAAGATGTTGCTGTCGTTGCTAACGCAGAAAAAACCGTTCCTCTCGAATGGATAAACAGTGAAGGCAATGATGTTACACAGGAAATGATTGATTATCTTAAACCTTTGATTGAGGGCGTTGTTCAGACACCCTACAGAAACGGCTTGCCCGACTATATTGATATTTCCCACCTTGATATTAAAAAGCAAAAATACAGAGATTGAAAAATCGAAAAACTCGCAGGAAATACCCCTGCGAGTTTTTGCATCTATTTTTCCCTGACGGGTATCCATATTTCGTAGTATCTTTTTTTACGTCTTTCCGTTCTGTCGGTGCAAAGGTGATATACCTCAATTTCAATATTGCCGTTTCGCACATATTTTGAATTTGGCAGCCAGGCTTCAAAAATCAGTTTGTGCAGCTTAGGCAGTTCATCTCCTGCATATCCGCCGAGCTCTGTTGTGAATACAGCATATTTTCCTGACGGAATAATCTCTTTTTCAAGAGAATTAAATGTATCAGAACGGCAGTCGATTTTTTCTCTTCCTATTAAGTATTTGTTGCTGTACCAGATGCCGTACCATTTGCCGTCATAGCCGTCGCAAATGTTTTTAGGAATGTTGTCACATTCGTCGGACCACATTGTGTGAGCAAGCTCATATCTGTTTTCATCGGAAGAAAAGCAGTCTCTTGAAATTCCGTAAACTGTAATCTCCTCTTCGTTGATAATCTTAAAATTCATTTTTTCAGCTCCCATAATATTAATGCGAAATGAGACGGGAGGATAGATTTTTAAAGCTGTTTTATTGTCTCTTGCCTGAGAAGGTGTTATATTGTGCTGAAGAACGAAAGCTCTTCGGAAGGAATCGGCACTGTCATATCCGTATTTTACAGCTATGTCAATGACTTTTTCTTTGCCGTTTTGCAATTCTTCACCTGCCAGAGTGAGGCGTCTCTTTCTTATATATTCTCTGACAGTCATTGATGTAAGTGAATGAAACAGATTTGAAAAATCATATTCACTCATTGCGGCAAGCTGAGCCGCTTTGGCGATATCAACATCCTCCATTAAGTGCTTTTCTATGCAGTCAACTGCATCATTTAAGCTTTTTAAAATATCCACTTTCTCACCTCGCCTTAAGTTTATCATACACAAAGCCGAAATATCCGACATTTTACTTGCTGTTATTATCTTATTTTACCATATGTCAACTAATATTCAAAGGAGAAAAGTGAAATGTTAAAAGATGAAATTTCAAAATTTTTTGACGATTTCGGTACGCATAGAAATATGGTGCTTTCAACGTCTTATCAAGACAAAGTCAGTTCGCGAATGATGATTATTGCAAGAATTGCTGATGAATTTTATTTCCAAACTGACAGGAATTTCAGAAAATATAAGGTAATAAAAGAAAGTCCGAATGTATCTCTTTGTATAGATAACATTCAGATTTAGGGCGTTTGCAGAGAAATAGGAGCACCTACTGATAACACAGAATTTTGCGATATATTTAAAACAGCTTTTCCGAAAGCATATAGTCTTTATTTGTTATTAAAAATGAGGCTTTATTCGAAATATCCCCGATTATATTCTCTGAATTAAAACATCTTACCTTTTCAGGCTTTTTTCTACAGCAACAGTCAGCTTAATAAAAATTGAACTGACTATTGCACCGAGGGCTATTCCCAGTCCTGATGAAACAGTTGCCTTTGCATATCTAAGGGCATTATCTGTGTTTGAACTAATAGCATAAAGCATTGTGTAATAAATTGAACTGCCGGGAAGCAGGGGAATAGTTGACGGCATAAGAATGACCGTAACAGGAATTTTCAGTATCCTTGCCGCAAGCTCGCAGTACATAACAAGGCAAAGCATGGCAAGAAAGCAGGCAGTTAAATCACCGTAGAAGCTGTTTAAAATTCTTTCAATTATGGAGGTTATGATACTGCCTGCAAAAATATATATAAGCGTATTTTTCGGTGCCTTCATAGTTACGGCAAAAAACATTGTTCCTGCAACACAGCAAATAATTTCTTTAATCATAGACCTCTGAAAATCATTAATGCGCCTGCGGTGCCTAATGCAATACCGAGTGCCGACATTATTGCTATTACAAGCTCAATCAGCCCTGCAAAAAGGTCGGAGCTCATCATATCTCTGATGGCATTTACAACGGTAAGACCGGGAACAAGCAGCATTATTGTACCTATAATAATTTTATCTTTGTGGATGTCGATACCAAAAACAGCAGGCATACAGGCAAGTATGCCTGCAATGAACGAGTCCATAAGATTTGAAGAAAACAGGGGAAGGCTCATTTTTTTGTACGGCGGATATGTTATGATAAGTCCTATTATGCCCGAGAATAAAGCATCAATTAATGTTCCACCGAAGAAAATTGAAAAAGCACCGGCAGCCCCGAAAACCGATATTTTTTCAATGACATTCGGATAGTTGCCGTCGGACTCGGAAATATTTTTGCTGAAGTTTCTGCAAATGCTTCTTGAAAGTGAATTGAGTCTTGTCAGCTCGGCAAGATCAGCGTCCTTCGGAACAATTCTTCTTATCTGAGTAAAGTCACCGCATTGGGCAATAATAAGCGTCGGCAGGGCAAAAACACGGCATTCCTGACCGAAAGCACTGTTAATTCTTTTAACTGTCTCTTCGGCTCTGCTGATTTCACCGCCCTTTTCAATAATTTTTTCTGCAATGTCAACAGATTTTATAAAAGCATTCCTGTCTGCCATTTTATCACCCATATTATTTTTTTTGTTAATACGGCGTTTATACAACTTTTTTTAATTAGCTATTGACATTTTTAAATATAATGCTATAATATATAGTACAGCGAAGTTAATATATATCGCGGGGTGGAGCAGTTGGTAGCTCGTCGGGCTCATAACCCGAAGGTCGTAAGTTCGAGTCTTACCCCCGCAACCACCATAGGACACTAAAAATGATACAATTTTTAGTGTCTAATTTTTTTGTCTCTTCAGCAAAGAAATAAATCCTCGGTTTAACCGGAGGGAAATAGAAATAATTGAAGCAGAAAGAATTGACTTGGTTATATATATTTGATAAAGTAAAATAGAAAAGATGTTTTATGGAGTTAACAATATGATTTCAATAGAAGAATACAAACAAAACCCGTGCGAAGCTTTGTCAATTCCATATTGGAAAGCAACTGATATAATTATTCCTGATAATGTAAAAATCATTCATAACAAAAATTTTGATGAAACTTTATTAGAAAAATACAGTGATAAACAATACTTTAGGTTAATTCACAGACTAAATTATGTTCCTGACTTTTCAAATAATGATTTCACCTATAAAATGTTGTCAAAAGAAAAAACAAATGAAGTTGCGGATATGATAAACGCTTCATATTCGCACACTGATGTATTTGTTTCTGCCGACTATATAAAAGGTCTTACTGAAACAAAAGTGTATTTCCCGGAGCTATGGATTGGTGCCTTTGATAACACTAAATTAGTAGGCTCGATTATATGTGATTTAGATACGAAGATTGGTGAAGGTATTATTGAGTGGTTACAGATTTTGCCGGAATATAGAGGGAAAGGAATTGCCTCTGTACTTATATGCAAAGCTCTAAATATATTAAAGCTAAATGCAGATTTTGCAACTGTATCAGGCGAATGCAATAACATTACAAATCCTGAAAGTGTTTACCGCAAATGCGGATTTATAGGCAATGATATTTGGCATATACTGACAAAACGCTAATGAAAACGATAAATTGACAGAATTGTAATAGTCACATTGTATCAAATAAGAATAATAAATACATACCTATTGGCATCTTTTATCTTGCGACCTTGCAAGGCTGAACACTGAAGGTCAGGAAAACAAATTATTACTGCTCTATAATGTAATCACACAGAGAGGAGAGATAGAATGGACTGGTTAACCGGAATACAAAATGCGATTAATTACATTGAGGGAAATCTGACAGAAAAAATCGACTATGATGAAACTGCAAAACAAGCATCTTGTTCAAGTTTCTATTTCCAAAGAATTTTCAGTATTTTGTGCGGAATAACTCTTGGAGATTATATTCGCAACAGACGACTTACTCTTGCCGGAAATGAGTTGAGCGCAACTGAT
This sequence comes from uncultured Bacteroides sp., assembly GCA_964535085.1. GTDB lineage: Bacteria > Bacillota > Clostridia > Oscillospirales > Acutalibacteraceae > Eubacterium_R. Next base: position 26,148 of record CAZHSE010000004.1, on the reverse strand, counting down.
AACAAAGTGATTGATATCGCTTTGAAATACGGCTATGAAAGTCCCGAGAGTTTCACAAGAGCCTTTTCAAAATTTCACGGAGTTACACCTTCCGATGCAAAAAAAGATGGCTCTAAACTTAAATCCTTTTCTCCACTTTCCGTAAAAATAACATTAAGCGGAGGCAATATAATGGATTACAAGATTATTGAAAAGGCTGCATTTGACATTATTGAAAAGGTAGAAGCACATACCGTTGATAACTCTGAAAATGCGAAAAGCATTCCTGACTTTTGGACGAGATCACATAATGACGGTACGGTTAAAAACTTATTTGATACTACAACTGACAGAACCTACATTTTTGGTATATGTTACGGAAATCTACCGAAAAATGCAAAAACTTTTGATTATTCTATTGCGGCGAAATGCGATGAGAACACAACAGTACCAAAAGGGTTTAGAAAGAACACTATTCCTGCAAGAACTTGGGCAATATTTGAGTGTAAAGGCGCTATGCCGAATGCTATTCAAGATATGTGGCATAAGATTGTTTCGGAATTTTTTCCTACATCGGGTTATGAGCCTACCTACGAAATGGATATAGAAGCATATACAGAAGGAAATATGGACAGTCCTGATTATCGCAGTGAGATTTGGGTTCCTGTAATTAAAAAGTATTAATGTTAGCATATATTTTTAATTGTTAAATATTTTGTGGTGGTCACATTTTCAAGTGCATGGTCACATTTTTGGACAGGTGGTCACATTGTATCAAATATGCTGTACAAAGACACGAATTAAAAGACACCTAACAGGGTGTCTTTTAGTTTATGATTATCACAAATATTATTTTTCAAAAAAATCTTGACATATCCCTTTCTCTATGTTAATATTATTGAGCAACAAACGCAGAGGTATCGAAGTGGTCATAACGAGGCGGTCTTGAAAACCGTTTGTCCGAAAGGGCGCGTGGGTTCGAATCCCACCCTCTGCGCCAGAAGAACAGTATTGTTACTGTTCTTTTTTATTTTTGAACTTTTGGGGTGGGATTCGAACCAAGACGATATAATTATGCAAGTGTAAGACACGAAGCAGAATTATCAGAAAAAGGTACAGTGTACCTTTTTCCGTCTTGGATACCCGGAGGGTCACCCTCTGCGCCAGAAGAACAGTATTGTTACTGTTCTTTTTTTATTTTTTTCTAAAACATCTTCATAACTTGAAAAAGTGCCGAATAGTTGGTATATTATATATAGTATTATAAAATTCACGAGGTAAAAAGATGAAGGCTTGTAAAGTAAGTATTATTCTTCCTGTGTATAACACATCAAAATATCTTGAACAGTGCATTGAAAGTCTTTTAAATCAGACTTTGGAGGAAATTGAAATTATTGCCGTAAATGACGGCAGTACTGATAATTCTCTTGAAATTCTGAAAAAATATCAGGCTGAAAATTCAAACAAGGTTTATGTATATAATATCGAAAACCACGGCGTCAGCTATGCAAGAAATTTCGGACTGGGCAAGGCAAACGGCGAATATATCTGGTTTGTAGACTCGGATGATTTTACTGAAAAAGAAGCCTGCGAAAGACTTTATAAAAAAGCCTTGGCAGACGATAATGATTTAGTCCTTTTCAGCAGATATGATGTTGACGGTCAGACAGGTGAAAAAAAGGGCAACAGAACCTTTCATTTTAATCAGAATTTTAAGGCTTCGGATAATCCTTATGAAATGGTGAAGCTGTCACCTTTTCCATGGAACAAGTTTATAAAAAAAGACCTTTTAAATAATCTTTCCTTCCCGGAGGGAATCAGATTTGAGGATCTTCCTGTTTCGTTTATTCTTTTTACCCGGGCAAAAAATATAGGCGTAATCAATGATTTTCTTTATGATTACAGGGTTCAGGTAGGCTTTTTAAGCAAATTTACCGAGTCTACCCTTGATATTGTGAAAGCAATAGATTTTCTTAAAAAAACTCTTGAAGCAGATGGCACATTATCAATTTACAAAAAAGAGCTTGAATATATTACAATCCGTCATTTTTTCTATAGATTTGAACAGCTTCTGACTTTATATTCCGATGAGAACTTCGAGTTAAAGAAGAAACTTATTAATGTTCTTTATGATTATCTTGAGGCTGATTATCCAAAAATGAAGGAAAATCCGTATTTGCTTTATAATCTGCCTGACAGGATTTACCGCCTTGCCGATTTTTATATGTCAAGGCAGTCGCTTCTTGATTATATTGAAAATACAAAAGCTATGACGTCTGAAGAGCAGATTTTATATAATGCAGAGCTTACGGAAAATTATTCGCCGTCTCCGAAAAAACCTAAAACCTTTGACGTAATCAGAGAGAAAAAAGAAGAAAAATCTCTTCTGTTTAACACAAAACAGCGAGCAGGAGAAACAGAAAATACTGCGCTTTTTGTCTCAAATGCAAAAAAGGGAATCAGTCCTTCTCTTCTTTCGGTCTTAATATATATAAACAGAAATTATCCCGAAGTGAAAACGGTTGTTTCCTGCGGTAAAAAATCATTTGACAGACTTGAAAAAATTCTCAATAAATACGGTCTTACAGATACTGAAATTATGAAGAGGGGAGGAGATAAATACGTAAACACATCCGCTTCGGCAAAATTTGTTTTTGCCGACTGTCCTCTTGAATACTTCTTTGCTCCGTCAGAAAATCAAAAATACATCAGCTTTATGACTGAATATACATCTCCGAAAGAGGTGCTTAGGCAGGATGGAAATGATTTTGACTTTTCCGCAGTTCAGAGAAGTATGATGATTTCCGATTTTACCGTATATCAGAATAAAAGCAGTAAAGACGCTTTTGAAGAAAAATACAAGGTTTCGGGATTAGGTGTAAAATCTTTTTACTCTGTGTTCCCTGAAACCGATATAATCGGAAAAAGCGATGTAAAAAGTGAGCTTGGCATAACAGATAAAAAGCTGCTTCTTCTCGCACCGAAAAATAAAATCGGAGAGGAAAGAACATCAGTTAAGGCATTCAGAAAATATATGGCGTCACTTATTCAGCTTGATCGGGAAATGACTGACAGCGAAGTCGCTTATATTTGCCTTGACGGTTTTCCGTTTGAAGCAGACACAAGCATTTTCAGCCATATTAATCTTATGCCTGAAGAATACAGTATGTTTGACTTTATCGGCTCGGCTGATGTTGTTGTTACAAATTATCACAGTATGCTTGTATCCTGCAAAAATATTTCCTCGAAAATTGTCAGATATATAACTGACGAGAAAATGTATATCGAGGATGCCGAACTTGAAATCAACAGCGAAGATTATTTAATCGGTAAAAATCCTGCGGAGCTTTTGAACCATATCAGAAGTATCGGCACAGGGAATAATATTTCCGTGAAATCCGATGAATGTGAAAAATTCTTTGATGCTTTAAATGACGGTACGGATGTTGAATCAAATGAGTCCGAAGAGTCAAGAGTAATATATTTTCTCGGCGGTAAGCTGACGGAAACAAGGATAAGAACCTTTAAAAGAATTGAACGCAATAATTCAATCAAGAAATATTATCTTGCTTTTGACGAGGCAAAAAATCCCGATTACAGAGAAGAGCTTTTAGATTTGATAAAAAGCAGAAATTATATTCCTGTCAGGTTTGATACAAACAGCTTTTTCGATAAAAAAGATATTTCAACAATTTGTTCAAAGGGCAGACCTCCGCTTTTCGGCAGGGATAAGCTGGAGCTGAGCAGGGATATAGAGCGGAAAAAATATTTCGGCAATATTTCTTTTGATGAAGCAGTTATGATTTCAGTAGGGGAGATTGAGCGAAATCTGATGCTTATAGGTTATACGCCGCAGCTAATTTACAGCTTCACATGGTTCAGCATGGATAAATATAACAGCAAAAAGCCGTTTAAATGTAAGGTCGATTATATTTGCAAAGAGCTTGAATACGCACAAAAGGTTGTTATTCCCGAGGAAATGAAGGAAATGAAGGCGGTTAAAAATCTTAAAATTACTACGGAATTTGAATAATTGAAATCGACAAAGAAAAAGGCTGTCCTGTTTTCAGGACAGCCTTTCAGCTTGATTCAGTTTAAACTATTTTTCTTCATGGAGTTTAGCGAAACATTCGCTGCAATAAACAGGCTTCTCACCGTTAGGAACGAAAGGAACTTTGCACTCTGCACCGCATGAGGCACAGACAGCGTCGTGATATTCACGGCGTGACTTTTTCTTCTTGTCACGGCATTCCTTACATCTCTGCGGCTCATTTTCAAAGCCCTTAGAATCGTAAAATTCCTGTTCGCCTGCGGTGAATACAAATTCCTGTCCGCAGTCTTTGCATACTAAAGTTTTGTCCTCGTACATTTTTAATACCTCTTTGATTTTATTTGTCGGATTTGTGTACCGCTAAAAACTTATACGAGTCAGCTTTTTGCGGATACGCTGTATTGCATTATCAACAGCTTTAGGTGTTTTGCATAATCTTTTTGCAATTTCATTGTAGCTGCATCCGACTATATGCAGTCTCAAGACTTCGTTTTCAAAATCAGAGAGATTTTCACGAAGAACATTGGTCAACAGTGAAACGCTTTCCTTGGCAATAAATATCTCTTCTGCACTGAGACTTATGCTTTGCTGTGAAACCTCTTCGTCCTGATATTCAACAATATTCTGCTGAGGAATATCTTTCTGACGGAAAAATTTTCTCAAAGATGTCTGCATTGAATTATCAATACAGACAGATGCATAAGTTTTAAATGCGGCGCCTTTGCTCTCATCATAGGATTTTATTGCTGCAAGCAGACCTATCATTCCCTCCTGAATAAGATCCTCTGATTCCATCGGTGATGAGGTATACTTTGAAGCAATAGACTCAACAAGAGGAGTATACTGCATTATCAGTGCTTCAGTCTGAATTTTATTGCCTGACTGCGCATTTGAAAGAATTTCGTCAGTTGCCGTTATATGAACTTTTGACATAATTCTCTCCCACCTTAGTTAATATAATAACAAACTTTTTGAAAATAGTCAACAAAAAAGTATGTGAAACCATGTAAAACTTTTAAGCAAATCGACAAAGTTTTACAAAAATACCCGATTTTTTCTTTTGATTATTACGAAAAAATCGGGAGTATTCAAAAAATGCCTGAAAATTATACATTAAAGCGGAACAGAACGATATCCCCGTCTTTCATAACATACTCTTTGCCTTCGGAACGGACAAGTCCTTTTTCTTTTGCAGCCGTCATACTGCCGCAGCTCATCAAATCGTCAAAGGAAACAACCTCGGCTCTGATAAAACCTCTTTCAAAGTCGGTATGAATTTTTCCAGCTGCCTGAGGAGCCTTTGTGCCTTTCTTGATAGTCCAGGCTCTGACTTCGGGTTTGCCTGCCGTAAGATAGGAGATGAGACCTAAAAGTGAATAGCTCTTTTTGATGAGTCTGTCAAGTCCGCTTTTTTCAAGTCCCATATCAGCAAGGAAAAGAGCTTTCTCGTCCTCGTCAAGCTGAGCAATTTCAGCCTCCATTTCGGCACAGATGGGAAGAGTTTCCGCTCCTTCCTCCCGGGCGATATTTTCAACTGTTTTGTAATATTCATTGTTTTCAATACCGTCAATGAAATCGTTTTCGCCCATATTGCAGGCATAGATTACAGGCTTGATTGTAAGAAGAGATACGTCTCTCAGATATTCCTGTTCATCCTCTGTAATTTCAACACTTCTTGCAGTTTTTCCCTGCTCCATTTCCGACTGAAGCCTTTCGAGAAATTCAACCTCGCCTGCAATGGTTTTGTCGCCTTTCATAGCTTTTTTTCGGCTGTCGATTCTTCTTGTGAGAATTTCAAGGTCTGAAAGTATAAGCTCAAGGTTGATGGTTTCAATATCTCTTGCAGGGTCAACACTGCCGTCTACATGAGTGATGTCATCGTTTTCAAAGCATCTTACAACGTGGATTACGGCATCGACCTCTCTTATGTGGGAAAGGAATTTGTTGCCCAGACCTTCACCCTTTGAAGCACCCTTTACAAGTCCTGCGATATCAACAAATTCAATAGTTGCAGGAGTAAATTTGTCAGGCTGATACATCTCTGCAAGCTTGTCAAGTCTCTCGTCGGGAACGCTTACCATACCTACATTTGGTTCAATCGTGCAGAAAGGATAATTTGCACTCTGCGCACCTGCATTTGTTATAGCATTAAATAATGTACTCTTGCCCACATTCGGCAGTCCTACAATTCCAAGTTTCATTTTTTTATCTCCTTGAAATAATATGTTTTTATCAAGTATATAACAATTATCCTTTTTTTACAAGCTAAAAATCCCACAATTTGTTTTATGGGTAAATATCTTGTATTATTTAGGAGATTTTCTCTTGACTTTGTAACTTAAATACTTTATCATAACAGTTAAATATTTTTACATTGTATTGCAGAAGGAGAGAGGAAAATGAAACTCAACGGTTCACAGATTGTTCTTGAAACCCTTAAAGAGCAGGGTGTAGATACTATTTTCGGTTATCCCGGCGGAACAATTCTGAACATTTTTGACGAGCTTTATAAATACGGAGATACATTTAAACATGTCCTTACTGCTCACGAGCAGGGTGCTTCTCATGCGGCTGACGGTTACAGCAGAGCTACGGGAAAGGTAGGCGTCTGCTTTGCGACTTCAGGCCCGGGCTCAACAAATCTTGTAACAGGTATTGCTACTGCGTATATGGACTCTGTTCCTGTTGTTGCCATTACCTGCAACTATGCCACATCGGGACTGGGCAGAGATTCCTTTCAGGAGGTCGATATCTGCGGTATTACCATGCCGATTACAAAGCATAATTTCCAGGTTAAAACTGTTGAAGAGCTTGCTCCCACAATCAGACGTGCTTTTAAGATAGCTATGAGCGGAAGAAAAGGACCTGTCCTTGTAGATATTCCGAAGGATATCACTGCCGCAGAATGTGAATATACCCCCGAACCTGCACAACAGGCAGATGAGCCTGTTCAGCCTAAAAAGAATACTTTCGAAAGAGCAGTTGAACTGATAAGAAATGCGAAGAAACCGCTTATTTATGCAGGCGGCGGAGCAGTGCTGTCAAATGTAGGCGAAGATTTGATTACCTTTGCCGAAAAGATAGACGCACCTGTTGTTTCTTCACTTATGGGACTTGGAGCTTTTCCTTACGGTCATCCTCTTCATATCGGACTTATCGGTATGCACGGTCATTTTGAGGCTAACAAGGCGGCTCATGACTGTGATGTTTTAATTGTTGCAGGTGCAAGATTTTCCGACAGAGTTGCAGGAAACAGAAAGAAATTTGCTCCTAATGCAGAGATTTTACATATTGATATTGACGCCGCTGAAATGGATAAGAATATTGTTTCAAATTACCATTTGAGAGGTGACCTTGCTCAGCTTATTCCTGAGCTTACAAAAGAAGTTGAACAGCTTGATCATACCGAATGGAAAAATGAAATCAACAGCTACAGAAAGCCTTTTGTTCAGCTTCAGATAGGCGATTATGTTAATCCGCAGATTCTTATTGAAAAAATTGACGAGGCTACGGCTGATGATGCAATAGTTGTAACCGACGTCGGTCAGCATCAGCTCTGGGCAGCTCAGTTTTATAAGTATACTCAGCCGAGAACTTTCCTTTCGTCAGGCGGTCTCGGTACTATGGGATATTCAATGGGCGCTGCTATCGGCGGTCAGATAGGCTGTCCCGATAAGCAGGTTGTTATGTTTGCAGGTGACGGAGGATTTCATATGAATCTGTCAGAGCTTGCAACTATGGCTTCGTACAACGTACCTGTTAAGATGTTCATTATGAATAATACTGTTCTCGGAATGGTACGTCAGTGGCAGAAGCTGTTTTATGAAAATCGTTTTTCCGATACCGATCCTCACAGAGCAACGGACTTCGTCAAGGTTGCCGAGGCTTTCGGTGTAAAGGGAATGAGAATTAATACTAATGATGAAATTGACGCAGTTATTAAAGAGGCTTTTGCTTATAACGGTCCTGTTCTTGTTGACTGCAGAATTTCGCCTGATTCAAATGTTCTTCCTATGATTCCGCCGGGAGGCGCTCATACGGACATTATTGAGAAATTCAATTAAGGAGGAATCGGCTATGAAAGAAAAATTAGTATTGTCTGTACTTGTTGACAATGAAAGCGGTGTGCTTCAGAGAGTAGCAAGCCTTTTCTCCAGAAGAAGTTATAATATCAGTTCACTTACCGTAAGTGAAACCGAAGACCCTGCATTTTCAAGAATGACTATTGAGACATATACAGAGCCTGAAAATGTAAGACAGATTAAGTGTCAGCTTTTAAAACTTGAGATAGTAAAAAAGGTTTCAGAGCTTAAACCTGAAAATTCCGTTTCCTCTGAGCTTCTGCTCATTAAGGTTCACGCTCAGGGTATTGAGCAAAAAAATGCGCTGCTTTCTTTTAACATCCGTTACGGTGCCCGTGTGCTTGATGTTTCTATGACAACAATCACCCTCGAATTTACAGGAGAGGGAAGCGCTATTGATGAATTTGTTGAAGAAATCGAAAAGAATTTTGAAATAGTTGAGCTTGCGAGAACAGGTGTAACCTCTCTTGAAAGAGGAGAAGGCTCTTTTACGGATGACATTTAACCGAAAGGTAAGCATATATATTTAATGAAAATAGGTGAAAAATATGGGAATGACAATGACGCAGAAGATTCTTGCCGCTCATGCAGGACTTGACAGCGTAGTTGCAGGTCAGCTTATTGAGGCAAAGCTTGATATGGTGCTGGGCAACGACGTAACGTCTCCTGTTGCAATCAACGAAATGAATAAGTTCGGCAGGACGTCTGTATTTGATAAGACAAGAATTTCTCTTGTAATGGACCACTTTACTCCTAACAAGGATATTCAGTCTGCTGAAAACTGCAAGCAGGTTAGAGAGTTTGCAAAGAAGAATGATATTCTCCACTATTACGATGTGGGAAATATGGGGATTGAGCATGCTCTTCTCCCCGAAAAAGGTATTGTTACCTGCGGTGATTGTATTATCGGTGCAGATTCACATACCTGCACATACGGTGCATTGGGTGCATTTTCAACAGGTGTGGGTTCAACCGATATGGCGGCAGGTATGGTAACAGGCAAGGCTTGGTTTAAAGTACCGTCTGCTATTAAGGTTGTTATTACAGGTAAAAAGGCGACCTTTATCAGCGGTAAGGATGTTGTGCTTCATCTCATTGGTGAAATCGGCGTTGACGGCGCTCTCTATAAGTCTCTTGAATTTACAGGCGACGGTATTAAAGAACTTTCTATGGATGACCGTCTCTGCATTTCAAACATGGCTATTGAGTGCGGTGCAAAGAACGGAATTTTCCCTGTTGACGATGTTACTGTTGAGTATGTAACAGGACGTTCTCTCCGTGACTATAAGGTTTATGAGGCTGACGCAGACGCTGAATATGACAGCGTTGTTGAAATTGATTTAAGCAAGCTTGAACCTACCGTTGCTTGCCCTCATCTTCCAGAGAATACAAAGACAGCTTCCGAGCTTGAAAAAGAAGATATTAAAATTGACCAGGTTGTAATCGGTTCATGCACAAACGGACGTATGGAGGATATGAGAAATGCGGCTGCAATTCTTAAAGGCAGAAAGGTTGCCAAGGGAATACGCTGTATTGTAATTCCTGCAACACAGGCTATCTACCTTCAGTGTGTAAAAGAGGGAATAGTGGAAACCTTTATTGAAGCAGGTGCCATTGTATCAACACCGACCTGCGGTCCGTGTCTTGGCGGTCATATGGGTATTCTTGCTTCCGGTGAGAAAGCAGTTTCCACTTCTAACCGTAATTTTGTGGGCAGAATGGGACATACGAAATCTGAAATTTACCTTGCGTCTCCTGCAGTTGCGGCAGCTTCAGCTGTTAAAGGCTGTGTTGCAGACCCGAGAAATATATAAGGAGGCAGAGATATGAAAGCTAAAGGTTTAGTACATAAGTTCGGAGATAACGTGGATACCGACGTTATTATTCCTGCACGTTACCTCAATAAGAGTGATGAGGCTTGGCTTGCTTCTCACTGCATGGAGGATATTGACGCTGATTTTGTTAATAAGGTTAAGCCCGGCGATATTATGGTGGCAGAGGCTAATTTCGGATGCGGTTCTTCACGTGAACATGCTCCGATAGCAATTAAGGCTTCGGGTATTTCCTGCGTTATCGCTTCAACCTTTGCACGTATTTTTTACAGAAATGCAATTAATATCGGTCTGCCTATTCTTGAATGTGACGAGGCGGCAAAGGATATTAAGGATGGCGATGATGTAGAGGTTGATTTTAACAGCGGTATTATTACGAATATCACCACAGGAAGAACCTATAAGGCTCAGCCGTTCCCTGAATTTATTCAGAACATAATCAAAAACGGCGGACTGATGAAGTCTTTAGAAAAATAAGATCGGCAAAGGTATATTTAAAAATGCAATTACTACTTGATGAAAAAACATTGAGATATGTGTGGGGCTCAACAGGCGAATTTTGGTTTTCAAGAACAGACTGTACCGTTTATCCTTCTTCCGAATTAAGCGAAGAGGACAGTGCCGAACTTGTTGAAAACGGATTTATTCCTTTCCTTACAATCAGTAACGAGGAAATTATCAGAGCGTATATTAAATTTATTGATAATAAAAAAGTGTCCGCGGTTTTTGATAAACTGCCGCCGGAAGAGGTTGCTGATATTTTTTGGAAATATTATAATGCCTATTCGGATATTTCCGAGGGCTTCGGAGATTTTGAAAAGAATTTTGTTCTTGACAAAGCAGTCTCTTGGTGTAACGAAAATAATATAGAATATAAAACAGAAGTATAAAATTACTTAAATTTGAAAAACCTCAGGAGAATTTATTTCCTGAGGTTTTTACTTTTTAATGAATTGTATTATTTCTTTATCGGGAATTTCTAACACTTTCTTCTTTTATGATAGTTTAAATATAAGAATGCTCAACAGTTACAACAATATTTATTGAGCCGTCTTCTTCTTTGAATTTATCCCTGATATCGTTTAAAATTTTATCGTTTGTAACAGTTTTTGAAAACGGAACAACAAGGTCAAAAATAAGATTTGTATGTGTTTGACCGTCAACAAGTCTAAAATCGTGAAATTTGTAATCGGGATTGTATTCGGTAATTATTTTGTTTGTGAGTTCTTTGTATCTGTTTACCTTTTCATTATTGATTTCGATGGGATCCATATGTATGCAGATAACTATTTTCAGCTTTTCACTTATCTCTTTTTCAATGTTGTCTATAATATCGTGTATTAAAACTATGTCGGAATCGGAAGGTACTTCAGCGTGAGCAGACGCAATAATTCGTCCCGGGCCATAGTTATGCACAATTAAATCGTGAACGCCCACAATATGTTCATCGCTGAGCATGATGTTTTCAATATCTTTAACAAGCTCCTCTGACGGTGCCTGACCCAACAGGGGACCGATTATGTCTTTGATAATATCAATTCCCGCCAAAATAATTATAACTGCTACAATAAGACCTATTATTCCGTCGGCTCTGTTAAATTTTGTGAATGTTGATATAAGCAGAGCGACTATGGTTGCACCTGTGGCAATGCAGTCGTTGAGACTGTCTTGCTTTACGGCTTTCATATTGATGTTTCCCGTAGCCTTGTAAAGAATGTTGTTAAAATAAGCCATCCAAAGTTTAACTCCGATAGCGGCGATAAGAATTATTAAATTCCAGATTCCGAATTCTACTGTCTCGGGATGAAAGATTTTTTCAACAGAGCTTTTTCCAAGCTCAAATCCCATAAGAAAAATAAAAAACGAAACTATCAGAGCCGATATGTATTCAATTCTTCCGTGACCGAATGGATGTTCCTTGTCGACAGGCTTAGCCGACAGCTTGGCACTTGCTATTGTAACAATGTTTGAGCCTGCGTCCGACAGATTATTTACGGCGTCTGCGGTAATTGAAACAGAGTTCGTTACAGAGCCTACAAAGAATTTGAAAATGCATAGTATCACATTGCAGACGATTCCTACAATTCCGCTTGTAATTCCTAATTCTTCACGGGCTTTTATATTGTCCCAGCCCTTTTTTTGTATAATATTTTCAATAAATTTTTTTGTCATAATTTTGCCTCTTTGAAAAATCAATGTCCTGCAGTCCATTACAAAATATTCAGAAATGATAATGATAAATCAGTGGGTATTTTGCAGTATTTTTCATTATACAACATTTTTCTTTCCGTTACAATATATTTATTCTTTAAAAATATCAAACGATATGGTATAATATGCAAATAAAATATATTTGGTGATAAAATGAAAAAACTTTTGATTATAATGGGTTCGCCCAGAGAGGACGGCGTCTGCCAGGAGCTTATAAACCAGGTCAGGACATATTTCCTTGACTGCGAAATAAAACTTTATGACACGTATAAAATGGCACCTGCTCCCTGTACTGACTGCAAATACTGCGAATATCACGATGGCTGTTCAAATAAGGATTTGGACTTGTTTTTTGAAGATTTTGAAGATGCTGATTATATAGCGTTTTTCACTCCGGTTTATAATAACTTTTTCCCTGCACCGCTGAAAGCAGTCATTGACCGTTTTCAGAGATATTACAGTGCTCGTTTTAAAAGAGGTGCAAAGCCTCCTATAAAAAAGCCCAAGCGTGTAGGAGCGGTTATTGCCAGCGGTTCGAATGCAAGGCAGTGTGCCGATTATATGGTGGGGACTCTACGCCAGGCTTTTACTGTCCTGAACGGTGAGTTTTGCGCAAGATACTATATCCCGAATACCGATACCGGAAAATATACCTTTAATATGGTTGAGCTTCAAAAATTTGTCCACCAGCTCAGAGGCAGTGAATAGCATTTACGATACCCGAAATCTGTTTAAGAGTTTCGGGTATTTTTTTGTATTCCTCATTTAATATAATTTATATATTATCAGTTGATTATTAATAACTTATATGTTATAATTGTACGACTGTAGAATGGAGAATTGTGTATGATTATTCTGGGAATCGACCCCGGATATGCCATTGTAGGCTGGGGAGTTTTGGAATACAAGGCTAATAAATTCAAAGTTTTAGGCTACGGTGCAATCACCACCGAAGCTCATACACCTTTTCCGCTCAGACTTCAGACGATTTATAACGATATGTGCTATATTTTTGAAAAGTATAAGCCTGAGGTTATGAGCATGGAAAAACTATTCTATAACAATAACGCAAAAACCGTTATTGATGTTGCACAGGCAAGAGGAGTAATAACCCTTTCCGCGCAGAATTACTTAGTGGATGTCTTTGAATATACACCCCTTCAGGTCAAGCAGTCTGTTGTGGGTTACGGCAGAGCTGAGAAAAAACAGGTGCAGGAGATGACAAGAGTTATACTCGGACTTGATAAGATTCCGAAGCCTGACGATACTGCCGACGCTTTGGCTATGGCAATTTGCCACGGACATTGCAGCGGTTCAATTATGGGCGGATTAAAAGGCGTATATGGTGAGAGCTTATGATTTATAATTTAAGAGGGACATTGACGGTTTCCGATGTGAACTACATAGTTGTGGAGTGCTCCGGGGTGGGCTTTAAATGTTTTACAACGCTTAATACTGTAAAGGATTTGGGACGTGTCGGAGATGAGGTAAATGTTTATACCCATCTTTCCGTAAGGGAGGATGCAATGGATTTGTACGGCTTTGCAACTGTCGCGGAGCTTGACGCCTTCAAACTTCTTATCACCGTTTCAGGTGTAGGACCTAAAGCGGCGGCAGCCGTCCTTTCGGAGCTTTCTCCCGATAAACTCGCTTTGTGCATAGCATCTGGGGATGCAAAGTCTATCACGAGAGCTCAGGGAGTTGGTAAGAAAACTGCTGAAAGAATTGTACTTGAGCTTAAGGATAAAATGGGCGCTATTGCTTCCGACAGTGTTTCCCGGTCTGTAATGAATGCATCATCAGCCGTGGTTGATAACGATACGGCGGAGGCTGTGGCGGCACTTGTCGCCCTTGGATATTCACAGTCAGATGCGTCAATAGCTGTCGGTGCAATGGATAAGTCATTGTCTGTTGATGAAATGATAAGGCAGGGGCTTAAACAGCTTGCTAAAAATCTTTAGGAGGTAAATTATGCAGGAAACTGAAATGGATTTTGAAAACAGAATTGTAACCTCTGATTTTACCCCTGAGGATAACGATATTGAAAATTCTTTAAGACCGAAGGTTTTGGACGATTATATTGGCCAGGATAAAGTTAAGGAAAATCTTTCTGTTTATATAAAGGCGGCAAAAGGCAGGGGAGAGGCTCTTGACCATGTTCTGCTTTACGGTCCGCCGGGTCTCGGAAAAACTACACTTGCAGGAATTATTGCAAATGAAATGGGTGTTAATATCCGAATTACAAGCGGTCCTGCAATAGAAAAGCAGGGTGACTTAGCGGCTCTTCTTACAAATCTGCAGGAGGGTGACGTTCTCTTTATTGATGAGATTCACCGCCTTAACAGACAGGTTGAAGAGGTTCTTTATCCTGCAATGGAGGATGGAGCTCTTGATATCATAATCGGTAAGGGACCGTCTGCAAGGTCAATCAGGCTTGACCTTCCCCATTTTACACTTATCGGTGCAACAACAAGAGCCGGTCAGCTTTCGGCACCGCTGAGAGACAGATTCGGTGTGATCTTTAGACTTGAAATGTATACTCCTTCACAGCTTGCGTCAATAGTAAAGAGAAGTGCAGGAATACTTGAAATTCCTGTTGACGAGGACGGAGCAATGGAAATTGCGTCACGTTCAAGGGGAACTCCTCGTATTGCTAACAGACTGCTTAAAAGAAGCCGTGATTTTGCTCAGGTAAAATATGACGGCGTTATCAGCAGAGAGGCGGCAGTTGATGCTCTTTCAAGAATGGAAATTGATGAGCTGGGACTTGATAATATTGACAGGGTTCTTCTCAGAACTATGATAAAGAATTATAACGGCGGTCCCGTAGGTCTTGAAACCATTGCCGCCGCAATCGGCGAGGAAGCCGTTACAATAGAAGATGTTTACGAGCCGTATCTTATGCAGATAGGATTTTTGTCTAGAACGCCCAGAGGAAGATGTGCAACGGCTCTTGCGTATAAGCACTTGGGCATTGAACAGGACGGACAGCAGTCACTTTTGTAATATAAGCATAGTTGCTTTTATAATTTAATTTTGAAAGGTTTGTTTTAATGGGCAGATTGTTCGGAACAGATGGTGTAAGAGGAGTAGCAAATGAGGATTTGACATCCGAGCTTGCATTAAAAATAGGCAGAGCCGCCGCAATGGTTCTGCTTAAGGAAAGTAAATCGTCAAAGCCTACAGTTCTTATAGGACGTGATACGAGAGCATCGGGCGATATGCTTGAGGCCGCTCTTACGGCAGGTCTTTGTTCTGTGGGGTGCAATGTGCTTTCAGTGGGTATAATACCTACTCCTGCCGTGGCTTTTCTTGTTGAAGAATACGGCTGTAAGGCAGGCATTATGATTTCGGCATCTCATAATCCATGTGAATATAACGGCATAAAAATTTTTCAGGGTACAGGCTATAAGCTTGATGATGCTATTGAAAATGAAATTGAGGATATCGTTCTGAACAGCAGGGAAATTCCTGTTGTTACAGGCGGAAACGTAGGCAACAGAATGTTTTGTAAGACTGCCGTAAAGGATTATGTAAATCATATAGTTTCAACTGCAGGCGTCAGATTCGACGGTATTTCAATAGCAGTTGACTGTGCAAACGGAAGCGCTTCAGTATGTGCTAAAGAGATATTCACATCTCTCGGTGCAAAATGTCTGATGCTTTCGGATACGCCTGATGGTACTAATATCAATGAAAACTGCGGCTCAACTCATCCCGAAGAGCTTATGGAATTTGTGAAAAGCTCTGCTTCAGTCGATTTGGGAATCGCCTTTGACGGTGACGCAGACAGAGTTATTGCAGTTGATGAAAACGGGAATATTGTAGACGGTGATAAAATTATCGCCATTTGCTCAAATAGAATGAAGGAAGAGGGAACACTTGCTGAAAATACTGTTGTAGTAACGGTTATGAGCAATATGGGTTTCTTCAAATTCTGTGAGGAAAACGATATTAATTGTGTAAAAACAGCTGTCGGTGACAGATATGTTCTTGAAAGAATGTTAAAGGACGGTTGTAACATAGGCGGAGAGCAAAGCGGCCACGTTATTTTTCATGATTTTGCCGCAACAGGTGACGGCGAGCTGACTGCCGTTCAGCTTATTGAAACGGTAGTAAAAGCAAATAAAACCCTGTCTCAGCTGGCTGAAGTGATGACGGTTTATCCTCAGGTTCTGATAAATGTTAAAGTCAGCAATGAGGGAAGGAAGAAATACAATAACGATGAATATATAATTTCAGCCGTACAACAGGCTGAAATGGAGCTTCACGGCGACGGCAGAGTTCTTGTCCGTGTCAGCGGTACCGAGCCTTTAATCAGAGTAATGCTTGAGGGCAGTGATTTGGAGCAGATTACCGCTCTGGGAAACGGTATTGCAGATGTTGTACGTGAAAGATTGTCATAAATAATTAATTAGCGAATTAAGGATTACTTAACTATGAGGTATTCAAAGGACTGGAAGGATTACGAGCTTATTGACTGTACAAACGGTGAAAAGCTTGAACGCTGGACAAGAGAAATTCTTATACGACCCGACCCCCAGGTTATCTGGAAAAGTGAAAAGACCTGTAAACAGTGGTATATGCCTGACGCAAGATATGTCCGCTCGAAAACAGGAGGCGGAAAGTGGCAGGTGTTTAACCATATACCTGCACAGTGGCAGGTAAGATACAAGGATCTTATGTTTAACATAAAGACTATGGGTTTTAAGCATACGGGACTTTTTCCCGAGCAGGCTGTCAACTGGGATTTTACCCGTGAGGTTATAAGGAATTCGGGGCGTAATGATGTTAAGGTTCTTAACCTGTTTGCCTATACGGGAGCCGCAACCGTTGCCTGTCTTAAAGAGGGCGCAAGTGTTGTTCATGTAGATGCGTCAAAGGGTATGGTGCAGTGGGCTAAGGAGAATGCCGCCGCTTCGGGAGTTTCCGATTGTGATGTAAGATGGATCGTTGACGACTGCTTTAAATTCGTTCAGCGGGAAATCAGACGGGGCAACAGATACGATATCGTAATACTTGACCCTCCCAGCTACGGCAGAGGACCTAAAGGTGAAATCTGGCATCTTGAGGACAGTATTTATGAATTTGTACAGCTTGTTTCTAAGGTGTTGTCCGATGAACCTCTTATGGTGCTTCTTAATTCTTATACAACAGGGCTTTCCGCTTCTGTTATGAAATATATTCTTGATGATGTAATTACGAATGAAAAAGGCGGAAGAGTTGAGGCAGACGAAATAGGACTTCCTCTTTCCTCAAAGGACAGGATTTTACCCTGTGGCTCTTCTGCAATATGGATGTTAAAATAATGAATTTAATCGAATTTCAAAATGTTGATTTTTCTTATGAAATAGATGAGGACAACGAAACAAAAACTCTTGTTCCTGTCCTTGAAAATTTGAATTTGTCAATAGAAAAAGGTTCTTTTGTCGCTGTTTTAGGTCATAACGGTTCCGGCAAGTCAACTATTGCAAAGCTGACAAACGGAATATTGTTTCCGCAGAAGGGAAAGGTTATTGTTGACGGACAGGAAACAAAAGATGACGAATCTGTTTTTGATATAAGAAAAAAAGTAGGTATGGTTTTCCAGAATCCCGATAATCAGATTGTTTCCTCTATTGTTGAGGAGGACGTAGCTTTCGGTGTGGAAAATCTCGGAGTGCCTTCTGAGGAATGCCGCAGACGTGTTGACGAAGCACTGAAAACAGTCGGTATGTATGAGTACATAACAAAATCCCCGAGCAAACTTTCGGGCGGTCAGAAGCAGAGGGTTGCAGTTGCGGGAATTATTGCTATGAGACCTGATTGTATAGTCCTTGATGAGCCTACGGCAATGCTTGACCCCAGCGGAAGACGTGAAGTTATTGAAACGGTAAAAAAGCTCAACCGTGAAGAAGGCATAACAATAGTTCTTATTACTCATTATATGGATGAGGCTGTTCAGGCAGACAGGGTTATAGTCGTTGATGGCGGAAAAATTAAGCTTGATGATACTCCCGAAAATGTATTTTCTCAGGTGGATAAGGTTAAATCTTACGGGCTTGACGTACCGCAGTCAACGGAGCTTATTCACCGTCTCGGACTTGAAAGCGATAAAACCATACTTAATGCAGAGGACTGTGCAGAGTTTTTAAAATCACTTATTGTTCAATCGGAGGAAAAAAGGTAAATGGCATATCTTGTCTGTGAAAATTTAAAGTATCTTTACAGCATTGGTACTCCCTTTGAAACGGCGGCACTTGATGGTGTCAGCTTTGAGGCAGAGCAGGGCGGACTGATAGGAATTATCGGTCATACGGGCTCGGGAAAATCAACCTTAATTCAGCATCTTAACGGATTGTTAGAGCCTCACAGCGGTAAGGTTTTTCTTGAAGGTAATGATATCTGGACAAAGGAAAACAGAAAGCAGATAAGGCAGGTGCGTTTTGCGGTAGGTCTTTGTTTTCAGTATCCCGAATATCAGATTTTTGAAGAATCGGTATATAAAGAAATTGCCTTCGGTCCTAAACAAATGGGGTTAGGAGAAGATGAAATTGACCGCCGGATAAAACGCAGTATGGAATTTGTAGGCCTTGATTTTTCCATCGCTTCCAAGTCACCCTTTGACCTTTCGGGCGGTCAGAAAAGAAGAGTTGCCATTGCATCAATTATCGCAATGGAGCCTAAGGTGCTTATTCTTGACGAACCGTGCGCAGGTCTTGACCCAAAGGGCAGAGATGTGATTCTCAGCCTTATAAAAGATTATCAGAGCAAAATGGGTAATACTGTTGTTCTTGTTTCTCACTCAATGGAGGATGTGGCTAAACTTTGCAGTCACGTTGTTGTGATGAATAAGGGAAAGGTAGCAATGCAGGGCAGTGTTGATTCGGTTTATTCAAGAGGCGAAGAGCTGAAAGAAATGGGACTGAATGTTCCCGAAATAACCGATATTTTCCTTAAGCTGAAATCCAAGGGCGTTGATTGTAACACCGGTATCTATACAGTTGAGCAGGGAATTTCCGAAATTAAAAGACTTCTTTCGGGAGGTGCTGAAAAATGATTAGCGATATTACCATAGGTCAGTATTTCCCGGGAAATTCGTTTATTCATAAAATGGATTCCCGAATGAAAATAATTTTGACATTAGCATTGATTGTCTCAATATTTCTGTGCAAAAGTATTTTTTCCCTTTTGGCTGTAATTCTTGCAAGTATCATTCTTGTTCTTATTTCTAAAATACCTGTGAAAACAGTGCTGAAAAGTATAAAACCTCTTGCAATAATCATAGTTATAACGTCGATACTCAATCTCTTTTACGGAGACGGCGAGCCACTCGTTCAGTTAGGCAGACTGAAAATTACCGAAGACGGAATAATGACCGCAGTTTTTATGGCGGTGAGAATTATAGTTCTTGTAGTTATCAGCTCTCTTCTGACTTATACAACCTCTCCGACGGAGTTGACGGACGGACTTGAACGGCTGATGAAACCGCTGAAGATATTTAAAGTTGACGTTCACTCAATTTCAATGACAATGACTATTGCACTGAGATTTATCCCGACTCTTATAGAGGAAATAGAAAAAATAATGTCTGCCCAGAAATCAAGAGGTGCGGATATGGAATCAGGCGGTCTTATTCACAGGGCGAAGGCGCTTATTCCTGTTTTGATACCGCTTTTTGTTTCAGCCTTCAGACGTGCAAACGAGCTTGCCTATGCTATGGAGTGCAGGTGCTACAGAGGTGGAGACGGCAGAACGAAAATGAAGGTTATGAAATTTACTGCCGGAGATTATATTTCCTTTGCAGTTGTGGCAGTTTTTATTGCACTTATAATAGTGCTTAACCATTTCTTTAAAAATGTTATATGAGACGATTAATTATAACAATTCAATATGATGGCTCAAATTATCATGGCTGGCAGGTGCAGTCAAATGCACTGACGGTTCAGGAGGTTTTTCAGAACGCTGTTGAAAAGGTGTTTGGCAAGAGGCTTGATGTCAAAGGCTGCAGCAGGACAGATGCAGGTGTTCACGCAAATATGTATGTCCTGACTCTTGATACCGATATGAATATCAGCAATGACGGCGTTATTTTTGCACTTAATTCTCATTTGCCGAAGGATGTTGCAGTAATTGACTGCAATGAGGGTGACTTTGATTTTCACCCCAGATATTCCTGTAAGTCAAAGGAATATGTGTATAAACTTTATAACGGTAAAATCAGAAATCCGTTTTTATCCGATTATGCTTTTTATTACAGATATCCTATTGATGCCGATTATTTAAACGAACAGGCACAGGCTTTTGTGGGAACATACGATTACTCGGGCTTTTGTTCGGCAAAAAGCGATGTTGAGGATACAGTAAGGACAGTCAAGAGCTTTTCCGTTACAAGGCAGGGAGATATGGTTTATTTCCGTGTTGAAGCAGACGGCTTCCTTTATAATATGGTAAGAATTATGGTGGGAACGCTTCTGTTTGTTTCTGAGGGAAAAATAGAAAAAGATGAATTAAACGATGTGATTTTGTCAAAGGACAGAAAAAGAGCAGGAAAGACGGCTCCTCCACAGGGGCTGTATTTGAATAAGGCTGTTTATTAGGAGGTGACATTATGGCGGGAAATCAGCGTGAAATGCAGAGAAAAGAAAAAAAAGCAAGGAAAGACAGAAGAAATAAAATAATTATCTGGATAGTTATTTTTATTATTATTGCTGTTCTTGCTGTTATGAAAATCTGTGAAATTAATATAAATTCTGTGAAAGATTATTTTACGGACGCCGACGGTAATTTTACAATTACGCAGGGTGTTACCGATGATAATTTCCCTTATAATATTGATTCGTCGAGAAATGTCACTTTGAAAGAGGTAAATAAAAAAATAGGCGTCCTTACACCGACCGGTTTTAGCATTATTGACAGTAAGAATGCCGATGTTAAATATACCTTTGACCATGGTTATTCTAACCCTATTTTGAGAAACTCAGGTATTTATACACTGATTTTTGACCAGGGCGACAAGTCAATGAGACTTGATACAACAAGTGAAAATGTCTATGAAACAGAGGCAAAAACAAATATTTTCTGTGCCGATGTTGCAAAGAACGGCTCAGTTGTTTACGCTGCTGCATCAAAGGAAAAAAAGTGTGATATATTTGTTCATAATAAGTCGATGAAGAATCAGCTGTCATACAGCATATCCGACGGATATGTTATTGCGGCTGCAATAAATGACAGCGGCAATAAGATTTCATTTGTTGCGGTAAACAGCGAAAATGCACAGCTTAAATCAACGCTGTATACTATGAATGTGGGAGAAAATGAGATAAAAGAAAAAATAGAGCTTCCACAGGGAAATGTTGTCGATATTGAATATTCTTCAAATAATGTTTATGTTATAGGGGACAGCTACCTGTCTGTTATAACTAATCAGAAAAAAGCCCAAACTGTGTATAAACAAGGTTCAATAAGCACTGTCGCATATACATTTACCCCGTCAAATGAGCTTGTGTTTATTTATAACAGCTATACAAACTCCACGGAAAACGTAATAGCAAGAGTAAAATCAAACGGCAAGATAAGGAAAGAGGGTAAAATCAGCGGTAATGTCAAGTCTGTTTCAGCTTCTTCAAGTGCGGTCAGTGTTCTGACAGGTAATGAGATAGTTTCGTTTAAGCTGAGTAATCTCGAAAAGACGGGCAGTACGGCAGTGGAGGATTCCGTTAAATCAATATGCCGTATGGGAACGGATGTCTTTGTGCACAGACAGTCATTAATTGATAGAAGCGGAGCTGAGGAAGATTAACTATATTGATTTATTTCTCATTATCATAACAGTATTATGCGTCTATTTAGGATTCAGAAAAGGATTTGTAATCTCACTTTTGGGAATGCTCAGAATTGCTGCAGGTGTACCCCTTTCGCTGTATGTCGGTGAAACGTATAATAAGACGATTTATGATGAATATATAAGACAGTATGCCGTTGAGCAGGTTGGTAAAAAACTTACTGATTCCCAGCAAATAACAGGTTTTGCGGAGCAATTAGAGGAGGGCTTGAATACTTTTTCTTTTCTTTTGGAAGATAAAACAAACCTTGATATACTTGATAATCTGAGCGCTGACAAAGCTGCAGTATATATTACAGACAACATAATTGAGCCTGTCGCACTGGAAATTGTAAAATTAGTTTTAATATTATTGACTTTTTTGCTTTTTTATGTAATAACAGGTATAATAATCTTTACTACGAAAAAAATCAGAGAAAAGAAAGAATTACCCCTTCACCGTACAAACAGTATTTTAGGCGGTGTATTCGGTTTGATAAAGGCTTTTATAATTGTTCTTGCTATCGGAGCTGTTTCGGATTTGATTGTCAGCTTTGACGCTTCGGATAATGAATTTTTGAATCAGCTTGAGAGCAGTGCAATATTAAAATATATAAATGAATATAACCCCATTTTAATTTATAAAAATTGATTAAGAGGTACTATTATGAGTAAGTTTAAAGAGAATGTTAAGGATTTGTTTGAAAACTGGAATACTATTCCCAACTGGATGTGCTTTGTGAGAATTGCACTTATTCCTGTTTTTTCGGCTTTGTTTATTAAAGAGCAGTATATAGCCGCTTTTGTAACAATGATTATTGCGGCACTGACAGATGTATTTGACGGTAAAATTGCAAGAAAATTTAATATGGTGTCAAATCTCGGCAAAATACTTGACCCTATTGCTGATAAGCTTTCTCAGATAGCTATTGTTATAATTCTTCTTGTAAAGTTTTGGGACGGACCTCTCAAGTACATACTGTTTCTTTTCATAGTAAAGGAGCTTCTTATGGTAATAGGCGGAGGCATTTTGCTGTCAAAGGGAATGAGACCAGTAGCCGCAGAGATTTGGGGCAAACTTGCCACAGTGGTTTTTTATGTGTTTATGATTACTATTATTGCAATCGGACCCGGTGGTGCATTGCTTTCTATAGAGTTTTTCAAATCCTTTGAGCTTAGCAATACCGTTATTACAATTATGGTGGTAATTTCGGCTGTTCTTGCATTTGTATCCCTTTTCGGATACGCTCCCGGATTTATCCGTCAGCTTAAAGAGAATAAAGCAAAGAGCAACAGTGACGGAAAATAAGCTGACACAGCATTTATGAGGTGATTCAATGAAACAACAGATGTGTTCACGCTGCGGCGAAAGACCTGCAGTTGTGTTTATACAGAAAATGGAGGGTGACAAGGTTACTCCCGAAGGGCTTTGCATAAAATGTGCAAGAGAGCTTAATATCGGCTCTATCAATCAGATGATAGATAAAATGGGCATTTCCGACGAAGAACTTGAAATGGCGTCGGAGCAGATGGCTGATTTTATGGAAAATATGGGAGATTTTAATTTTGACAGTCTTGGCGAAATGTTCAATCCCGACAATATGGATGGCGCTCAGACAATGCCTTTTTCAAATCTTTTCGGCGGTAATTCTCTTGCTCCTCAGGAGAATGACGGTAACGGCTCAGGTCAGGCAGGTCAAAATAAACGCTCTAAGCGTCCTAAAAAGAATTCTCAGGATGACACGAGAAAATTTCTTAATACCTATTGCAATAACCTTACTCAGCGTGCCAAGGACGGTAAAATGGATAACATTATCGGCAGAGATAAGGAGATTGCAAGAGCGGTTCAGATTCTCTGCAGAAGAACAAAAAACAACCCTTGTCTGATAGGCGAGCCCGGCGTAGGTAAAACCGCTATTGCCGAGGGACTTGCAATAAGAATTGCAAAGGGTGAGGTTCCTGCCCGTCTTGCCGATAAGGAAATATATCTTCTTGATTTGACTGCTCTTGTTGCAGGCACGCAGTTCAGAGGTCAGTTTGAAGGAAGAATTAAAGGGCTTGTTGACGAGGTAAAGCACGAGGGGAATATCATTCTCTTTATTGACGAGGTTCATAATCTCGTGGGTACAGGCGATTCAGAGGGCACAATGAATGCCGCTAATATTTTAAAGCCTGCTCTTTCAAGAGGGGAAATTCAGGTTATCGGTGCAACTACTTTCAACGAGTACAGAAAATATATTGAAAAAGATGCCGCATTGGAGAGAAGATTTCAGCCTATTAAGATTGAAGAACCTTCTATTGATGATGCATATAAAATGCTCCTTGGTATAAAGAAATACTATGAGGATTATCATAAGGTCAAGATTTCCGATTCTCTTGTTTACAGAGCAGTTACTATGTCTGAAAGATATGTAACGGACAGATATCTTCCCGACAAGGCTATAGATTTGCTCGACGAGTGCTGTACAAGTGCAAATTTGAGGAATCCTGCTATCAGCAAATATCAGATGTCCCTTGACAGAAAAAAACTTCTTGAAGAGAATATAGAGCGTCTTTCCGCTCCTGAAGAAAATGATACTATTGACTATGAGCTTATAACAAAGCTGAAAAGCGAAATTTTACAGCTTGACAATACTCTCGGTGAGCTTAAGGAAAAAGCTGATGATAATCAGGTTCTTGAGGCTGATATAGCTAATGTTATATCACTTTGGACAGGAATACCTGCTTCAAAAATCGAACAGAATGATATTAAGAAACTTGCAGGCTTGGAAACTGAGCTTAAAACACATATCATAGGACAGGACGACGCTATCGTAAAGGTTGCAGATGCTGTAAGACGCGGAAGAGTTCAGATAAGTCCTAAGAAGAGACCTCAGTCATTTATTTTTGTCGGTCCTACCGGCGTCGGTAAAACAGAGCTTGTTAAAAGGCTTGCAGACGCACTTTTTGACAGCCCCGATAATCTTATCAGACTTGATATGTCTGAATTTATGGAAAAATTCAGCGTGTCAAGAATTATCGGTTCTCCTCCGGGATATGTCGGCTATGATGACGCAGGTCAGCTTACCGAAAAGGTCAGAAGAAAACCGTATAGCGTTATCCTTTTTGATGAGATTGAAAAAGCTCATAAGGATGTTCTTAATATTCTTCTTCAGATTCTTGACGAGGGAAGAATAACGGACGCTCAGGGAAGAACGGTTAATTTTGAAAATACGATTATAGTTATGACTTCAAATGCAGGCTCGACAGACTCTGCTTCTCTCGGATTTAATAAATCCGACAGTGATATTAATAAAGAGGTCACAATGAAAGCACTTGAAAGATTTTTACGTCCTGAATTTCTCGGCAGGGTAGATGAGATTGTTATTTTCAATCAGCTTACTCATGATAATTTTGAGAAGATTGCAAGACTTTTGCTTGATGAGCTTGCAGAGGGATTAAAGGATAAAGCAATAGAGCTTGTCTATGATGACTCTGTTCCTGTTTTTCTTGCAAAGGAAGCATACGGCTCAAAGAAAAATGCAAGAGGTCTGCGTGACAGCGTAAGACGCCTTGTTGAGGATAAGCTTGCAAACGCTATAGTCTTTAATCAGGATAAGGAAATTAAAAGGTTTTCATTGTCAGCAAATGAAAAAATTGAAATAAAAATAAATTAATTTTCAAAAAAGACTTGACACTTCGGCGGTCATTAGTTATAATAGTGACCGTTGCAAATGCGGGTGTAGTTCAATGGTAGAATCCCAGCCTTCCAAGCTGGTCGTGTGGGTTCGATTCCCATCACCCGCTCCATTTATGCGCTGATAGCTCAGCTGGATAGAGCAACTGCCTTCTAAGCAGTAGGTCGGGGGTTCGAGTCCCTCTCAGCGCGCCAGCGTATGTGTAAAGTGAATATTTCGCAGTAACAGCACTTCGGTGCTTTTACATATATGGTGGGATTAGTTCAGTTGGTTAGAGCGCCAGTTTGTGGCACTGGAGGTCATCGGTTCGAATCCGATATCCCACCCCACTTTTTTATTTATCCCAAAATATTGGGGTGTAGCCAAGCGGTAAGGCAACGGACTTTGACTCCGTCATGCGTGGGTTCGAATCCCGCCTCCCCAGCCAACACCCTAATACAAAATATGGGTGTATACGATCCATTAGCTCAGATGGCAGAGCACTTGACTTTTAATCAAGGTGTCCGGGGTTCGA
>CAZHSE010000003.1:0-149252 GCA_964535085.1 uncultured Bacteroides sp. | reverse complement strand
GCGGCGGTGTTACAGCTCTTATGAAGGCAGGTTTTGAAACACTTGTTGAGGCAGGCTATGACCCGAGAAACGCTTATTTTGAGTGTATCCACGAAATGAAGCTCATCGTTGACCTTATCTATTCAGGCGGTTTCTCAAAGATGAGATATTCAATTTCAAATACTGCTGAGTACGGTGACTACGAGACAGGTAAGAGACTTATCACAGATGAGACTAAGAAGGAAATGAAGAAGGTTCTTGAGGAAATTCAGGACGGTACATTTGCTTCCAAGTTTATCACTGAGGCTAACAACGGCTGGGCTCACTTCAAGGCTAAGAGAGAAATGGAAGCAAGCCATCAGCTTGAAGAAGTCGGCGAGAAGATTCGTGCTATGTACAGCTGGAACGGCGACGACAAATACGCTGAGAAATAATTTCTTTACATGATTAAAATTAGAACTCCCTGATTTTTGTCAGGGAGTTTTTGATGTTTTGTATATGAAAATATTTGCATAAATATAACATATATGGTATATTATTGAATGAAATAATAAGGTATTATCCTTAGGGGGAGATAATTATGCAAAAGACTAAAAGCAAAGGGTTTATAATTTTTTCCGTATTGTTTTATGCAGCTGCAATAGGACTGATGATACTGGGAACATTCAATGATTTGAAAATAGATATGGCGATTTTCAATCCTGAAAGTATGTTCGGCAGAATTTTTGAATACTTCGGTCTGTTTGTGTACTGGGGAATTTGGGGAATTGCTTTTGCAATAATTTTTGTCTGCAGGCGTGACCTTAATGAAAGCTTGGCTGTTATCGGAAAGCTGTTGCCGTTTGTTAAGCCTGTAAAAAATACAGACAGCAAGGCATACAAATTTTTTAATTTTATTTTAAAAGCAATAACGACTTTAGGATTTTTTGTGCTCTGCGGTGTAGGCTGGAAAAAGATTATTGAAAATGTTACTAAAAATGTTCTGCTTTGGTCAGACAAAGACAATTTAAGTCAGGCTGTTTATTTTGCCGTTAGCTTTGTTGTTGCCGTAATTTCAATTATTCTTGTTTCGAGAATTGATAAAAAAACTCTGAAAAAGTTAGAAGCACTGGCTCTTGCAGGAGTACTTTTCGGTATTTTTGCAAAGATTATAGAAGAATGCAAGACCATTAATTCAAGAGTACGTTTCAGAGAAATGGTGGCATATTCAAATGGTTTTCTCAATGAGGACGGCTTGAGCGAGGGCAAGTATTCACCTCTTACAAGCAATATGGTAAACGGTACGGATTTTTCCGCTTTTACTCCTTGGTACAAAATCGGCGATGATATGGGAATTTACAGCAGAGCCGATTCTTTTCCCAGCGGTCACACAACCTGCTCCTTTGCCGGATTTTTAAGCGTTCTGTTTTGCGGTGCTTTTGATAAGCTGAAGAAGCTGACGCCATTTGCCGTTTGTGTAAGCACAGTATATGTTTTTGTTATGGGCTATTCAAGGCTTGTAGTCGGTGCACATTATCTTACCGATGTTGCCGGCGGAATGATTGTAGCTTATACGGCTTTTGTTATCGTGAGAGCGGTTTATAATAATTTTACCAAAAGGGGAATTATAGGAAGATAAAATATTTCTGCTAATGCAGGGCTTTATAATCTTCATAAAAAATATTTCCGCTGACGCGGGGTCTTTCATTTCTTTCGTGTTGCGAAAGAAACGAAACAAAGAAAGCAAATCAGGGGGAAGCATCAAAGATGCCCATTCCCCGTAATAACCCCCTCTGTTTCGTCGGCACGCGCACAATGCGCACTGTGCCGAGGGAACACATTGGATATTTATATTGCATTCTTATCTGCATCTGCGTAATAGCAAAACCGTTCTATTCTTTTTACGAAAACATTTTTGTTTTGCCAGAAACGGCAGACGCAGTCATAACCGCAGTCTCTTGATATGATATAATATTCTTCTTCGGGATACTTTTCTATACGGGCACCGAGATAAGAAGAAAGCTGAAAATCAAGGGAATTTTTACCTCCTGATTCAATTTTTATATACAGCTTTTTGGATTTTATTTTTTCAAGCTCCCTGTGTAACTTCATAGATATGTGTGCCGAATGTGTGCTGTAAAAAAATATAAGTTCGTCATTTTTAGTCAGTCTGATAAGCGATATACCTTCAAGCATTCTTCCGCTTTCATTTTCATAATCAATCAAAAAGCAAGCCATATTTTTATCCCCCGAAATAAAAAATGCACAGCCGAAGCTGTGCAATAAAACGCAGGCTCCGATTGTCGCCCAACAAATTCAAACCTTGCTAAACAAGTATGCTGAATAAAGCCTGCATTTTTGGCATAAAAATACAAACTCATTTAACAAGATTATTAAATTTATTGGGCAAGTTCAGTATATCATTATGAAGACAAAAAGTCAATAAGACAAGACCTCCGGTCAAACCGGAGGTCTTGTCTTTGCTTTTATTAAAAATTATTATTCTTCAGAAAATCATAAATACGTTTGCTGTTATTGTTGTCACGGTATTCAAAGTACATTGATGCGTTTTCCCTGTCCTTTTCATTTTCCTCGAAGCCGTTGTCAACAAAATGTCTGATATCTTTTAAAAGAGTTTCTTCGTCAGTTGACCTGTTGCCGAAAAGGTCTGTTTCCATATTGATATATGAGCCGTGGGCGACCTTGTACATATCGTAGTCAAACTGATAGAAGAGCACCGGCTTATCCATATAGTAAACATCCCAGCAGACGCTTGAATAGTCGGTTATCAGCATTGAACATTTCATCATAAGCTCATTCAGAGGCTCCTGCCCCATAGGAATACAGCTTATTCTGTTGCTGACAGCTTCTTTGAAATTGTTAATATAGCCTGCAAATTTCGGGTGAATATAGAATACAAGTCTTGTATTGCCGTTTTCAAGAATTTTATCGAGTTCTTTGCTCTTCAAAAATGAAGAATATTTTTTGAAATAATCGCTGTTTACAAACTCTTCGTCACTGACCTCTTCAAGCCACGATCTCCAGGTCGGCATAAGAAGAATGAAACGGTCGTTTTTATCCTCCTTATTTTCAAGAACATCCCACCTTGCAAAGCCTGTTATAGGAGCTGTTTTCTCGTTATAGAGAAGCTCTGAAATTGCAATTTCCTGCTCTACTCTGCCTGTGGTGACAAAGTAGGTCATAGCGCTTGTACCTTTTCTGCCGAAAAGCTGATGCACCTGTTTAAGCGCAGTTACACCGTGCTGGAGGAACAGCTCTTTCTTTTTGCCGATTCCTCTCTTAATAAGACTGGGCTTCGTTCTCCATGCATAAAGGTGGGATTTCGAGTCAGATGAAATACAGATTTTCATTGACATAATGTAAATCATATGCTTTATGCTCATAAACTGAATAACATTTTTATCATATTTTTTAATATTCTCATAATCGGGAGAGTGCTTATCTATAATGTAATAGATATTTTTGCTTTCCTCTTTCGGCAGAGAATCCATACAGTATTTGAAGAAATAGTAGCCGTTATCCTGCGCCAGCTTGCAGAATTTTTCATATACAATCCATATATTTTTCCTTCTGAGGAACAGACCGAAAAGAATGTAAAGTATATACGCAATGACTTCTTTTCTCTTAATTGAAGCGGTATCGTATTCGCTTCTTTCACGGTAGCAGAAATTGATAATTCCTTTTTTATTGAAGTAAGGAAAGATTATGTGTTCTTTTCCCACATCACACTGAGTGTTTGTAAAATAGAATTTCTGCTTAAGTGCGATACCCTTATAACCGAGCTTGACAAGCTGGTCTGAGCCGTATTTTTCAACCACTGCTCTTACATCCCAGTAAATCTCCTTTAAAGGCATATCGGGGGTGAAGTCAAGGTTTGCTATAACTCTCAGGCAGTCCTCTTTTTCCTGAATATTGCAGCTGAAAGGAATTTGAATATCCTCAATAACAGAGCGGTATTTAAGCACAATTCCTTTGAATTTTGCGTTGTTGTCCTTAGGCACTTCAACAACAAGAACAAGTCTGTTTCCTTTGGTTTTAAGAGCCTTCAGTCTGCACGGAGGATAAATAGCCTCAAGTGCATCTTCCTTTTTACCGAAATACAGCGAAAATTCATTAAACTTATTAAAGAAAGGACTTGACGCAATTTCATAAACTGCGGGGGTTAAATCGTAAAGCTCAAGTACCTTTCTGTTTCTTTCATTATCAGCGTCAATGAGCTTTTTCAAATCTGCATTGAAATATGATTTCGGAAGAGTGTAGTTGTCAAACAGCGGTTTTTTGTATGCTTCGGAAATATCATTCTGACTTTTCTTCGGTATGGACGGTATAACAAGACACTGCCTGTTCTTTTTCTTGTTAAACGCCACGATTCCTATAACATACTGCTGTTTGTTATATACAATCATTTCCTCAATGAGCTTCTGCAGAGGAATTGTAACTGATTTTGATTTCTTTTCTTTGTCTGACAGAGGCAGAGTTTTAAGGATAACTCTTTTAGGGCCGACGATTGCAAGCTTTTGAAATTCATATCCCTTTGCGTTTACGGATACGGTGATTTCCTTATCTCCGTTTGTAACCTCTTTCGTTTTAAGGTGAACGATATCGCTTTCGTCAACAATGCACTTGTCGTCAAATGCAGAAATATTTTCGATATATTCAGGTTCGATATTGAGGTTAGGGAATGTTCTCTGGATTTCACGGAGATGAACTTTTTCTCTTACGCTTTTAACACCTAAGTGACACAGCAAATCTTCAAAATATGTTCTCGGTGTCGTCATTGTAATAACAACATATTTGAAAGCGCCATTGAAATTATCGTAAAGCTGAGGGCCTACCTCGCCTTTGAACCACTTTTTCTCAAAGCAGACAACAGTATTTTCGTCCGCATTTTTTGCGATTGAATTAAGGTGGGCATACTGATTTACGATTTCAGGATGAATTACTTTTAACCTTTTTTCCTTATTAAAAGCGTAGTCCTTAACCTCCAAATCACCTGAATTTCCCGTAAAGAGTAAGTTAAGCAGCTTTTTGCTGGTATTGGGGGAATCGTATTTGAAAAATGTTTTGAAATATTCTGTGTCTGTATATGAGTCCGACATAAAGCTCTCTTCGCTTAAAACCTTTGCAAGCTCTTTTTCGTTATAAATTTTACGGAAAGGAAGAGATGCAACATCCATATACATTCCTCTGTCATGCATATACTCATCATAGTCATACATAAATAAGATAATGGGCTTTTGTGTAATCGAGAAGTCAAAAAATACAGAAGAGTAGTCGGTGACAAGTGCGTCTGCACAGTTCAGAAAAGAGTAGTTGTCAACTCCCTGAGGAAACGGCTTGATGTGCTTGTACTTTTTAAGTGAGATTGAGTCCTTTAAAATCGGGTGGAAATTTACGTAAAACACCTGGTCGTCCCTGAGCTTCTTATCAAGAACCTTGAATATTTCCTTAACTCTGCTTTCGTAAGCAGATGTATTGACATCGTGGTTGCTTGTGCCCCTCCAGGTTGGCATATATGCGTAAACGGTTTTGCCGTCTAATCCGAGTTCTTTTTTCAGCTTTTCGCCCTCTTCTTTGCGGAAGAAGATTTCATTTCTCGGATAGCCTGCCATTACAACCTTGCCTGTGTAGAGGTTGTTAAGGTTGTAGTCCTCCATCATTACATCTCTTGTAAAGTCGTTGGGAAAGGTAATGTAGTCAGCCTGTAAAAAATTATGCTGAACATTGTACATTGACTCGATACCAAGTCTCATTTTTTTACCCAGCGTTTTAAGAGGTGTACCGTGCCAGGTCTGAATATAAACTTGCTCCGGCCTTTTTACAAAATAAACAGGGAAGGAACTGTTATTGATAAGATATTTTGCAGTGGCAAGAATTTTGGTGTATCTGAAAGTGGTAACATCTATGAGCTTAACATCAAGCCCTATGTCGTCAATGAATTTCTGATGAACCTTTTTATTTTCCGTGCCGTAATATATCTTGTATTTTCCCGGGTAGGATTTCAGTATTTCCCTTACAAGTGCAAGGGAGGAGTCAGAAATATTTGAGCCGTGAAAAGACTCGACCAAAATAACATTGTCCTTTACTTTGCAGTGCTTAAAATATCTTCCGTAGTAAAATTTTCTCTTAGGCGTTTTGGAAAACATTCTTGAAATATATCTCAGAATTTTCTTTAAGAGTTTTATTATTCTGTCCATTTTTTGCTCCAATTCAAAACTATATATAGATACATCAATTTTATCATATTTATATATTCTTTTCAAGATTTTAGATACTTATTTAAAGAAAAAGGAATATATTTCGGAAATTTTTGGCTTATGCAACCGCCGGTTGCGAAAATTTTCTGCCTTTGCAAACCGAAATATATTGCGAAAAACACAACATTTTGATAAAATGAAACCACAACAAACAAGGAGGAAAGCATATGAATTTATTAACGGCAACACGTCTGCAGGAACTTAGAAAAATGAACGGCTACAGCCAGGAGGTGCTGGCTGAAAAGCTGGGAGTCAGCAGACAGTCGGTTTCAAAATGGGAAAGAGCGGAATCCTCACCCGAAATTGACAATCTTATGGCACTTGCAAAAATTTACGGTATAAGCGTTGATGATTTGCTGAATACTGATAAGGATAAGGTTATTGTTCAGGATCCGAAAAAGCAGGATAAGGATTTTAAAGGTAAAATGAAATCTTTGCTTTCAAAGGCTAATGATTTCGGAATGTACCCGAAAACCGCAAAGGCACTTTTGGTTTTTCCTTTCCCTATTATCGTAGTAATAGTCTATGCGGCACTTTCTATGATTTTTCATATCTGGCATCCCCTTTGGATACTGTTTATGACAATACCGATTTATTACAGATTTGCCATTGCCTGCAAAGCTAATAACAGAAAAGTATTTGCACTTTTGATGCCTGTTCCGGAGCTTATTGTTACAATATTCCTGTGCCTCAGCGTTTTGACGGGTATGTGGGGTTATTCCTGCCTGCTCTTCATAATAATACCGCTTTATTACTGGATAGCTTGCTTTATTAAAGCATAAATTTGTAAGGGAGGAATTTTTATGAATAAAAAAGAAAAAGGTTTATTATCGGCTTTTGCAGTTATAATGATTATAATAGTTGCAGCTGTTGTTGCAGTTTCAATGGCGGACGGAAAAAGCAAAGAGAATTTCACAAAGCCTTCTACACAGCTTAGTATAGAAGATAATGTTACTTCAGGTGATATTTCTGTCGGTGATGTCAATGTCGGTGATATATACACTACTGAATCGACAAAAAATCAGACGAAAATTACAGTTGATGATGCAAAAAATACTGCCCTTAATGATGCAGGCTTTGATAATGCAGGAGCTGTTGTTTTCACTGCGGAAAAGCTTGATTATGACGACGGCAGACAGGTTTATGAGATAGATTTTCACGACGGCAAAACAGAGTATGAATATGAGATTGACCCGTCGACAGGAGAGATTATTTCAAGGTCAAGCGAACCCTTTGATTTTGACTGATTTCCGAAAATAAAAATTACCGCAGCAATCGTAAACTATACGGTTACTGCGGTTTTGTTATTCTCTTTTACATTTCTGCCGTACTGCTTTTTGCATAAAAATTTTCGGATGAAAAATTTTTCTTTAACATTTTTGTAAATTTTAAAATTTGCTATTGTTATAAACGGAACACTATTATATAATAGATATGATTATTTTTAGTAATATATATTTTATAGCTGGCAAGTACGGCGAAAGAGAGATTTTGTTATGATTTTTTCAAGAGATATCGGTATTGATTTAGGTACTGCAAATACAGTTATCTGCGATAAGAAGGGCAGAGTTATTATAAGAGAGCCAAGTGTTGTTGCCGTAGATGTTAAGACAAAGAGGGTTCTTGCAACAGGTGACGAGGCAAAGGCGATGATAGGCAGAACTCCCGGTTCAATAGTTGCGGTAAGACCGCTTCAGGACGGAGTTATTGCTGATTTCGATATGACTGCTGATATGCTCAGAAGTTTTATTTATCGTTCAAGCAGGCGAAATCTTTTTACAAAAACAAGGGTTGTGGTAAGCGTTCCCAGCGGTGTTACCGAGGTTGAAAGAAGAGCAGTAGAGGACGCAGTAAGGTCCGCAGGCGCTCAGGAGGTTGAGCTTATTGAGGAATCAATGGCGGCGGCTATCGGTTCGGGGCTTCCTGTTTTTGAAGCTACAGGCTCAATGATAGTGGATATCGGCGGGGGAACCTGTGACGTTGCCGTTATCAGCCTTGGCGGAATTGCGGCATGCAGAAGTATAAAGGTTGGCGGAAACGCATTTGATGATGCAATTGTAGATCATATGAAAAAATCTCATAATCTTCTTATCGGCGGTAATACTGCCGAGGATATTAAACTTAAAATCGGCTCGGCATCCTCCTATGACGGTGAAGGCGCTATGGATGTAAGAGGAAGAAATCTTGTTGACGGACTTCCCAAAAGCGTAGAGATAACCTCTCAGGAAATCAGGGAGGTTCTGGCTGAGCCTGTAGGTCAGATTATAGCCGCAATTAAGGAAACTCTTGAGGTTACACTTCCCGAGCTTGCGGCGGACATTATTGACAGAGGAATTTATCTTGCAGGCGGTGCAAGTCAGCTCAGAGGGCTTGCAGATTTAATTTCAAAGGAAA
This sequence comes from uncultured Bacteroides sp., assembly GCA_964535085.1. Classification (GTDB taxonomy): domain Bacteria; phylum Bacillota; class Clostridia; order Oscillospirales; family Acutalibacteraceae; genus Eubacterium_R. The sequence continues at coordinate 140,622 of CAZHSE010000003.1, read as the reverse complement.
CAAAGATTGCAGTTCACATTCCGGAAAAGCCTCTTGACTGTGTTGCAATCGGTACATCAATCAAACTCAGAAGGGCACAGTAAAAATGAAAGACCTTTTTAAAAGCAGCCGTTTCAAGTTAATAGTTATTATTATAGCTCTTCTTCTGCTGGGTATGTTTATCAGTGCCGCAAACGGTCACGGTGAAACTGCTCAGTCGGGAATAGTCGGAACTGTTTTTGCCCCTGCTCACTGGGTGGCAGGTAAAATTTCGGACGGTATTGATAAAATTTCCGAAAATGCAAAGGGCAATGCTGAATACGAGCAGAAAATTGATTCTCTTCAGCAGCAGCTGGGAGAGCTTCAGGAGCAGCTTGCAGATTACAATAATTTAAAAGCGCAGAATGAGCTTTATAAGGAAACGCTTGAGCTTAAAGAAGAAAATAAAGATTTCAAATTTACCGAGGCTTCCGTCACCGGCAGAGACAGTGCAAATCCCTACTGCTCATTTACTATCAGCAAGGGAACAGTCAACGGCATAGATGACGGGGACGCCGTGTTATACGGTAAATATCTTGTGGGAATAATAAAAAAAGCATATCCTACCTACAGTGTTGTAAGCTCTGTTATTGACCCGGATTTTTCTGTTTCGGCTTATGATATAAGCACAAATGAGCTGAGTTATGTTACGGGAAGCGCCGATTTGGCAGAGGACGGCTACTGTAAATTTGAAAATCTTGACTCGGCAACTAAGATTTCCTACGGTTCAATTATCGCCACTGCCGGAGTAAGCTCAAAAATGCCTAAGGGTATAATCATAGGAACGGTTAAGGATATCAGCGACGAGACTACTGATATTTCCACCTATGCGTCTGTTGAGCCGGGAACTGATATTAAAAAGCTGGACAAGTGCCTTGTTCTTGTTGACTACGGTGAAGAAAACGGGGAGGGCAGTAATGACTAAAAAGCAGAAAACAGCTAAATATGTCAGCTTCTGCCTGATAATATTTCTCTGCGATTTATTGCAGAATACAGCAGGGCTTTTTCCCGAAATAAATGGAGCAAGATGCTTTTTGCTTTTACCTGTTTCAATTATTCTCTCCATGGGTGAGGATGAAAAGTACGGGGCTCTAATGGGACTTTTTGCAGGACTTTTATGGGATATTTCCTCGGGGGTTCATATGGGCTTTAATGCGATTTATATAATGCTTATGTGCTTTTTCTCCTGTGCTTTAGTAACATATATTGCGAGAAATACGTTTATTACAAATATGATTTGTGCGGTTATAACGACGGGAGTTTACTGCATTTTGTACTGGCTGTTCTTCATTATCATTAAGGGTGTTGAAGGGGGAGAAATGACATTGTTCTCTTTCTATATCCCTTGTATGTTCTATACTTTTGTTATTACTCCGATTTTGTGGCTTGCGTTAAAGCCTGTTAAGAAAAAGTTTGAGTATCGTGAATTACCCGAAATCTGAAAGATATAATTAAAAAATCTAAAAGGAGGTTTGTTTGTAATGAAAAGCAAATACAAAAGCAGCAGAAGTATTACAGCGCTTATTCTCATAATAGCTGTAGTTGCAGGCTTTGCGGCAGACCTCTATATGATTCAGGTTCGTGACAATGAATATTATTCCGAGCTTAACAACACAGAGAAAAAATACGTAGTTCCCATTGAAGCGGCAAGAGGCGAGATTGTTGACAGAAACGGCAATGCTCTTGTAACAAACAGACAGGGCAATTCGGTAGTATTAAATGCAGTTTATTTTCCTGCCGCAGATACGACGGAAAATAATCATAAAAGAAATGAAATTATTTACAATCTCATAAAACTTTTTGAATCCAACAAAGAAAAGTATTCAGATAATCTCCCTTTAAAAATAGATAAGAAAGGCAATATAAAATTCAGAGGGAAAAAGGAAGATATTACCGCAATGAAAAGTGCCGATATGCTCAATCTTCAGCCTTATGCCACGGCACAGAACTGCTTTGACGCGATGCTTGAAAAATACGAGATAGAAGGCTATGACGACAAAACAGCCCTGAAAATCGGAAATATCAGATACGAGCTTACAAAACTTCTTTTTTCCTATGAAAATCCCGTCACTATTGCAGATGACGTAAGCGACGAAACGATAGCAAAAATTAAGGAGGATAAGGAAACTTATCAGGGTGCTGATGTAAGAGTGGTTGCTTACAGGGAATATGCCGATTCAACCGTTGCACCCCATATTTTGGGAACTGTCCGTAAAATCAATGCCGAAGAATACAGTGAGCTTAAAGAGGACGGTTATAAAATTACGGACCAGATAGGAGAATCGGGTATTGAAAAAGCAATGGAGCCTGACCTCAGAGGTACTCAGGGAGAGCTGACAATTACTGTCGCAAGAGACGGCACCATAACCGAAGAAGTAACAAAAAGACCTGTTCAGGGGAATACCGTTGCTCTTACCATAGACAGAGATTTGCAGATTCTGGCGCAGAATAAGCTTGAAGAGGTCTGCAACAGTGTAAGTATACTTTCTTCGGCAGGAGCGGTTGTTGTTGCTGACTGCAACAGTGGAGAAGTTTTAGCCGCCGCATCATATCCTACCTTTGATTTGAATGATTATTATGATAAATATGATGAGCTTGCCTCTAATACGAGAAATCCTCTATGGAGCAGATTTGCTCTGGGAACATATGCTCCCGGTTCAACCTTTAAGCCTGTGGTAGCATGTGCTTCGCTTGAGGAGGGAGTAATCAGCGACGATACAATTTTCACCTGCACTGGTACAATGACGTACAGAAAGCAGCCTTTTAAATGTTTAAAGGGTATTGCCCACGGCGGAGAAAATGTTAAAACGGCGCTCAGAGATTCCTGCAACCTTTTCTTCTACAATTGTGCAATGCGGCTTGGTATCGGTAAAATTGACGAATATGCAAGCACCTTCGGTCTTGGAGAAAAGACGGGAGTTGAAATTGCAGAAGCATCAGGTACGCTTGCTTCTCCCGAAAACAGAGAAAAGGCAGGCGGAATCTGGAACGCAGGTGATACACTTCAGACTGCAATCGGTCAGAGTGACAATATTTTCACTCCTCTTCAGCTTGCAAACTACTGTGCAACTGTTGCTAACGGCGGAACAAGATATGAAATGCATTTTGTAAAATCAATTATTTCCGCTTCAACAGGCGCAGTTAATGAGAAAAGCAAAACAGTTGCCGATACGGTAGATTTGAGCCAAAGCACACTTGATACTGTTCACCAGGGTATGAGACTTGTCGCAACTCAGGGAGGTCCGAATCTTGTTTTCAATCAGATTGATACAAAGGTTGCCTGCAAAACAGGTACATCAGAGGTAAAGGTAAACGGAGTAAAGAGAAACAACGGTTTCCTTATTACCTATGCTCCGTATGAAAACCCCGAAATAGCTGTTTCATCTGTAGTTGAACTTGCAGGATCGGGTTCGGAAACAGCAGAAATAACAGCTCAGATTATCGATTACTGGTATCAGAACAATACCGACGCAAAAACAAACCAAAAAGTCGGAACAATACTTCCTTAAATTTCTCTTATTCAGGTTGAATAAAGTTTTAAATTATGTTAAAATAACCACAAAATTGAAAAAATAAAGAAGGAAGAAATTCATTATGAATATAGCACTTATAGCCCACGATGCAAAAAAAGAACTTCTTGTGCAGTTTTGTATTGCATATTGCGGAATTATCAGTCGTCACGAGGTCTGCGCCACAGGTACAACAGGAAAACTTGTTTCGGAAGCCACAGGACTTAAAATAAACTGTTTTCTTTCGGGCAGCCAGGGCGGTGGTCAACAGATAGCAAGCAGAATTGCATGTAACGAGATTGATCTTCTGATATTTTTCAGAGACCCTCTCTCACCAAAACCTCATGAACCTAACGACCACGATTTGTTAAGGCTTTGTGATGTTCATAATATTCCTTTTGCAACAAATATTGCTACTGCTGAGGCACTTATCAGAGGTGTTGAGCGGGGCGATTTTGAGTGGAGAGAAATCGTTAATCCAAGGTATAATCAGTCAAAATAACTGCATTTTAAATTCTTGTGTGTTTATGCATACAAGAATTTTGGCATTTATACATAAATAATTTCAGCAACAGAAAGGCTATAAAATATGGCATTAATAACTAAAGCAATTAAAGGCACTAAAGACGCCCTACCGAAGGATATACACAAGTATCAATATATTGAAGCAACTGTTCTTGATACAGCGTCAAAGTTCGGATATAAGGAAATGAGAACTCCTGTTTTTGAGCACACTGAGCTTTTTCAGAGAGGTGTCGGCGATACAACCGATGTTGTTCAGAAAGAGATGTATACCTTTGACGACAAGGGCGGACGCTCCATTACACTGAGACCCGAGGGTACGGCAGGGGCAGTAAGAGCGTTTCTTGAAAATGGTCTCTGCAACGAGACTATGCCTCAGAAGATATGCTATCTGACATCATGCTACAGGTATGAAAAGCCGCAGGCAGGACGCTTGAGAGAATTTCATCAGTTTGGTATTGAGTGTTTCGGCACACAGTCACCTCTTGCAGATGCTGAAATGATTGCTCTTGCAAATTCGGTTTTTGAAACACTCGGAGTCAGGGATTTAAGTCTTGAGATTAACTCAATCGGTTGTCCCACCTGCAGGGCGGAATATCATAAGGCGCTTAAAGAGTACTTCTCAAAGAGAGAAGAGGATTTGTGCGATACCTGCAAGGGCAGACTTGACAGAAATCCTATGAGAATTCTTGACTGCAAGAGTCCTGTATGCTCCGAAATTGCGTCAGGTGCACCTGTTATTACAGATTATCTCTGCGATGAATGCAAAGAGCATTTTGCAAAAGTTCAGGAATATCTCAAAGCAATGAATATTGAATATACAATCAATCCGAAGATTGTACGCGGACTTGATTATTATACAAAGACTGTTTTTGAATTTGTGTCAAATTCAATCGGCGCTCAGGGTACTGTTTGCGGCGGCGGAAGATATGACGGACTTGTTGAAGAACTTGGCGGTCAGCATACTCCGTCACTTGGCTTTGGAATGGGACTTGAAAGGCTTATGCTCCTTATGGAAGCACAGGGTTGTGAATTTCCAAGCCCTGAAGTACCGGATTTATTCATATGTGCGCTTGGAGATAAGGCAACTGTTAAAGCTGTTGAGCTTTCAAAGGATATGAGGGCAGAGGGATTTTCTGTTGTAATGGATCTCAATCAGAGAAGCCTGCGTGCACAGATGAAATACGCAGATAAGCTCGGTGCAAAATTCAATATCGTTATCGGTGATAATGAGGTTGATAAGGGCAGGGCTGTGCTTAAAAATATGTCAAGCGGCGAGGAAAATGAAATTGATTTAACTGCATTTGTAAACGGCTTTTATAATATTTCCCTTTCGGAGCAGCTGGCAGATTTGGAAATTAACGGTGAGGAATTTGATTTTTCTTCACTGTTTTCAGGGGGTAACGGTAGTAATCCAAACCCGTCAAAAATGCAGTATTAAAGCGATATTTGTCGCTTTCGCTGTTGCCTTGCGTCAGCAAGGCTGCCACCTCAAGACAACAAATCTCATATTTACTTCAAACATTTTTGATGCTTTGCAGTTTAGCGTGTGCAGATTTGGTCTTAATCGAGGCACAAAACACAGGCATACTTCCGTATGCCGAGTATTTTAACGAAGAGTAAGGGCAATATCTGCCACGCTAAACCGTGGTTCGGATTATTAACATTACCTTAGTAGAGGAAGATTAAACTATGGAAACAGAAACTATAAAAGGACTTAAAAGAACAAATTACTGCGGTGAATTAAGACTTTCCGATGCCGGGAAGGAGGTTACCCTTTTCGGCTGGTGTCAGAGACAGAGAGATTTAGGCAACCTTATTTTCATTGATTTGAGAGACAGAACAGGTATTGTTCAGCTTTCATTTAATGACAATACAGGCAGAGAAATTTTTGAAAAGGCTCAGAGTGTAAGAAGCGAATATGTTGTTGCCGCTGTGGGAACAGTCTGTGAACGTGAAAGCAAAAACAAGGATATCCCCACAGGTGAAATTGAGATAAATGTTAAGGAATTCCGCATTGTTTCAAAGGCACAGACCCCTCCTTTTGAAATTGTCAATTCCGAAAAGGTCGGCGATGAAACAACATTGAAATACCGTTATCTCAATCTCAGAAATCAGAAACTGACTCAGAATATTCTTATGCGTCATAAAATCGCAAAAATCGCAAGGGAATATTTTTACGCAAACGATTTTATCGAAATTGAAACACCTATGCTTATCAAGTCAACTCCTGAGGGAGCAAGAGACTATGTTGTTCCGTCACGTGTACATAACGGTAAGTTTTATGCTTTGCCCCAGTCACCTCAGATTTATAAGCAGCTTTGTATGGTTGCAGGCTTTGACAGATATATTCAGCTTGCACGCTGTTTCAGGGATGAGGATTTGAGAGCAGACAGACAGCCGGAATTTACTCAGATTGACCTTGAAATGTCATTTGTCGACACAGAGGATATTATGGAAATGGCAGAGGGCTTCATCAAAAAGCTGATGAAAGAAACTATCAATGTTGACATTGAGCTTCCTCTCAGGAGAATGACCTTTGCTAAGGCAATGGAAAACTACGGTTCCGATAAGCCGGATACCCGTTTTGATATGCTCATAAAAGATATTACAGACTGGGCAGATAAAACCGATTTTGTTGTATTTAAAAATGCGATAGAAAACGGTGGTTCGGTTAAGGCAATAGTTGCCGAAAATTCTGCTTCTGTTTATACAAGAAAGAAAATTGACAAATTGACCGACCATGCAAAGGGAATCGGAGCAAAGGGACTTGCCTATGTCAGATGGGCTGACGAGGAGCCAAGCTGTTCCTTTAACAAGTTTCTTAAGGACGGAGAGCTTAAAGAGCTTTGCGATACCCTGGGTGCAAAAAAAGGCGACTGTATATTTATCATTTCGGATAAGACTTCTTCAGCCCTTTCAATCCTCGGTTCACTCCGTCTTATCATTGCAAAGGAGCTTGGTATAATTCCCGAGGGCAAGTGGAATTATCTCTGGATTACCGAGATGCCTTTCTTCGAGCAGGATGAGGAAACAGGGGAATGGGTTGCAATGCACCATCCGTTTACGATGCCTATGGATGAATGTATTGAGTATCTCGATAACGACAAGGGCAAGGTTAGGGCAAAGGCTTTTGACCTTGTGTTAAATGGAATTGAGCTTTCTTCAGGTTCAATGAGAATTACGGACTGTGAACTTCAGAATAAAATGTTTGAGCTTCTCGGTATGGAGCAGGATGAAATTGATGCAAAGTTTGGTTTCCTTGTTGAAGCATATCATTACGCTTCACCTCCTCACGGCGGTATGGGTATCGGTCTTGACAGACTTGCAATGCTTATCTGTGGCGCAGACAGTCTGAGAGATGTTACTGCATTCCCGAAGGTTCAGAATGCAAGTGAGCTTATGAGCGGTGCACCCGATTATATCGACGATATTCAGCTTGATGAGCTTGGAATTGAAGCAGTAAAGGCGGAGAAAGAGAATGAATAACAGCTTTTTCGCTATGGTCAACAGAATGAAATATATTGACAGGTGGGCGCTTATGAATAACTCCACCAAGGAAAATATTGCTGAGCACAGCCATTCTGTTGCAGTTATTGCCCACGCTTTAGCGCTTATCGGAAATAAGAAATTCGGTAAAAATTATGATGCTCAGAGAGTTGCTGTTCTTGCTCTTTATCACGATACAACAGAGGTTATCACAGGTGATATGCCTACTCCCGTTAAGTATTATAATGACGATATAAAGAATGTTTATAAGGATATTGAGCGTATAGCAGGGGAAAGGCTTCTTTCAATGCTTCCTGAGGAATTCAGAGAGGATTACGAGCCCTTCTTTGAGCATAGGGAAGATGATAGGGAGCTTTGGGCTTTGGTTAAAGCGGCAGATAAAATAAGTGCCCTCGTCAAGTGTATTGAAGAGGACAGAATGGGGAACCGTGAATTTGAAAAAGCTCTTGAGGCACAGAAAAAAATCATTGATAATATTAACCTTGACGAGGTAAAATATTTCAGAGATACTTTTTTGCAATCTTACTATTTAACCCTTGACGAGCACACAAAATAATACAAAAACTAAAAACACCGTCTGAATTTTCAGACGGTGTTTGTGTATTTTACGGGATTATTTGCTTTTCTTTTTTCTGATAAGTGTAGGGCTTGAAAAATCAAGAACAAGGCTTAAAAGAACTACTCCCACAACAGATATAGCTGCTTCTGCTGCCATATATGAGCCGTTGTAGCCTGCGCTGTATGCCCATACTGATTTCCAGCCGTCAGCATATTCGCCCCAGATTGTAACACCTGAAATAAAGTGACAAACGAAACGAAGCAGAGAGCCGATAAAAGCACCGAGACCTAAAGCCACAGCCTGATTTTTAACTGCTTTTTTGAACATTGCACCGCCGAGACCGAGCACCATAAATGCAAGAACATAGTCGGCAAAAATAAGAATAAGGTATGAGCCGATGCCTTTTACATAAGCAAAATTTCCGAGACCCTGCAAGAGCATTTCAAGAATACCGTAAATAACGCCTGTTGAAATTCCCCACTTAGCACCGTAACGATAGCCGATAATTATAATCGGAACCTGACTGAACAAAGTAACGGAACCGCCCATAGGAAGCGAGAAAATCTGAACATAAGAAAGTGCAACCGCAAGGGCCAGCATAATAGCTGTTTCGGTAAGACGTCTTGTGTTTTTGATAGATGAATCTGCCATATGTAATACTCCTTTCGTAAAATTCAAAATAAGTCAAAAAAATACCCTGCAATAAATGCAGGGTTTAATAACAATAACGCTTCGTCTTACCGTTCGTGCTAACGTACGGCTCGAAGGGTATAATCTCAGCTTAGGGAAAATCAAATCCCCAGCACCCCTGACTTATTAAGTTAATGAAATTATAATATCTAAAGCTTTATTTGTCAACAGTATTTTTTCTTCTTTGCCGTAATTCTGCAAAAAATACACTGAGAATTTCGGAACATTCTTTTTCAAGAACACCTGAAACAATTTCCGGCTTGTGATTATAGGGCAGTGCATTAAAATCCGCAACAGAGCCAAAAGAACCTGCCTTGCTGTCACTTGCACCGTATATAACTTTTTTTATTCTTGAATTGATGATAGCGCCTGCGCACATAGGGCACGGCTCGAGGGTGACGTATAAATCACATTGCCAAAGTCTCCAGCCGCCCAGTTTTTTGCAGGCTTCGTTAATTGCCTCAATCTCTGCGTGATAAAGAGCATTTTTACCTTTTTCACGTCTGTTCCTGCCCGAGCCTGCAATTTCTCCGTCTTTTACGACTACCGCCCCCACGGGAACTTCGCCCTCAAGGGCACTTTTTTTCGCAAGCTCAATGGCTTGTTTCATAAAATATTCGTCCATATTTTATCCTATTGAAACAGTTTGAGCAGTCATTAATATAAGAATGAAAAACGGAATAATCATACCCGGGAAAAATGCTGCCATTTTTTCGCCGTTTGTAAGTACACTTGTGCCTGAATCGTTAATACCTTTAAACTCCTTTTTAAAGAAAAGGTAAACAGCGGCAAGAACTCCCGATACAATCCAGAATACAAACATTGCAACAATAACGTAGTCCGAAGCCTTTTCGCCTGAAGCATACTTGAAAATATCCTGAACAGCCGACATACTGTTATTAAGCATATGGATAAGTATAGCGGGAACGATGCTTTCTGTTTTAACCGTAACATAAGCCAGAATTGCACCTACGGCAAAGGCAAAAAGAAATTGAATTACGTTTCCGTGAAGCAGACCGAAAACCATACTTACTGCAAGCACTGCAAAGCCTGTTCCGTATTTTTTTAAAAGCTGGAGAGAACAGCATCTCATCGCAAATTCCTCGCAGAGAGCAGGAATTACCGCAAGGGCAATTACCTCCATAATACAAGCGAATACGGAGTCGGGGCTTAAGCTCTCTCCCTGAGTAAGTTTGATATTAAACGCTGTTTTTAAAAATGCGACTATATAATTTACAGCCATATTGACTACAATACAACAGCCCATACCGAAGCAAACCCAAGCAAAGCATCTGGAAGCCTTTATCGGCCTGTTCGGAACAATCGGACCTCTGTATTTTTTTCTGTTAAACAGAGCAACCACCCCGAAAGGTACGGCAACTGAAAGTATGGAAATGAATATGACATTAAATGCATACTGAAAAACCGCATTTTCATTGTAAAGGCTGTACAATGAAAATTTCATCAGCGCAAGTGATGCTAATGTCTGAAATACAATATATGCAACAATAGCAGAGCCTAAAGCAAAGCTGACTTTTCTGAGTTCACTTTTTTCAGCCTTTTTTCTCTGCTCACGCTCATACATTCTCTGTACCTGCTCGTTATATGCGTTGCTTTGATAATTGCCGTTATTAAATGGGTCATAGTAATATTGAGGCATTTTATCAGTCCTTTTCGTCCTCGTTTATAAATAGCTCTTTGAAATAGGGAAGCCCCTCAATCCAGTCACAGTAGGTGTGCCACTCGTCAAGTTTATGATTTCTCCTTGCATAATAAATATTGCATAAGGTTTCATAATTAAGAGTGCAGGTTCTCATTTGATTATATGAGCTCGGAAGAAGCTGTATAATTGTATACCAAAGCTCCTTGTCCTTTGTTTCAAGATATTTCAGCCTTAAATTTTCAAGAGTTTCAATAACGGCTTCCATAGCCCGGATGCCCTCTTCATTCATTTTGTCAACGGAAAAATCGGAAAGCTCAAAGGGCTTTGACGTAATTTTGTGCATAGTTGATGTGGAGTTGGCAACTGTGGCGACCTTGTAGGTGTCATATTCTTTCCACCAGTACATAGGCGCAGTTACGTCAACCGTAACGAAAATCATTCTTGCAAATTTTCTGTGGTCTGTTCCTGCTTTGCACAGACGCTTTGCAAGGGACAAATCGTTTTCACCAAAAACGAAATTTCCAGCTTCGTCATAGTAAGAGTCATATCTGCCCCAGGAATTCATAGGGTTTCTTGCTCCGCGCATAGCGTTGTCAAAATTCATTACGCCCGTACGTTCAAGTTTAATCATATCAGTCTAAATCCTTTGCTATTTCTTTGATATAAGCCTTAAGCTCGTCTTTTATTTCGGGATGCTTTAAACCAACTTCAATGTTAGCCTGAAGAATACCGAATTTGTTACCCATATCGTAGCGCTTGCCTTCGTAATCAACTGCAACAACGCCCTTTGTCTGAGCAAGAGTTCTCATAGCGTCTGTAAGCTGAAGCTCATTTCCCGCACCGAGAGGTGTCTTTTCGAGAATATCAAAAATTTCAGGCGGCATAACAACTCTGCCGAGAATTGAAAAGTTAGACATAATTTCTTCAGGTGACGGCTTTTCAATCATATCGGTACAGCTGTAGCAGTTTCCCTCAAGAGGTTCAACAGCAAGTGAACAGTATTTTGTAATTGCCGTATCGGGAACTTCTTTAACTCCTACTGAACCCTTGCCGTACTTTTCGTAAGCATCGCAAAGCTGCTTTGTAACAGGAGTGTCCGAAACAATAACATCGTCGCCGTAGAGAACTGCGAAGGGTTCATTGCCTACAAAGCTCTTAGCGCAGAGAACAGCGTGACCGAGACCCTTTGTCTCTTTCTGGCGTATAAAATAAATATTGCCGAAATTTGAGCAGGCCATAACATCATCGTAAATTTTTTTCTTGCTTTCGTTTTCTTCGAGCTTTGCTTCGAGCTCAAAAGCGTGGTCAAAGTGGTCTTCGATAGCACTCTTTCCTCTGTTTGTGATAATGAGAATATCCTCAATACCTGAAGCAAAAGCCTCTTCGACTATGTACTGGATTGCAGGTTTGTCAACAATATTGAGCATTTCCTTAGGAACTGCCTTTGATGCCGGCAGAACTCTTGTTCCCATACCTGCAGCAGGGATAATCGCTTTTTTAATTTTCATTTCATAATTCTCCCAAAAATTAATATACGGATAAAATCATTGAAAATTGTTTACAGATTTGAAATAAATGACGTTATCATATCATATATGAAAAAAGCAATTACAGGGGAGAAAAAGTTCGTTCCGCCAAGTTTGCCGAGATAGAGCTTTTTCATATCCTCATGTGAAAGGTTTGTTTCCATATCCATTACGGTAAAGGTCTGATTGAACATACCGCCGTCGGCAAGTTTGCTGTCAACATTGTTCAAAACGGAAATTACCTTTGCTCTGTACATTCTGTCTGAAAAAAGAGCAATAACCAAATGAATAATTATATTTGCCGCAATTATTATTAACATCATCGGCATAATTTTTTCGTAAAGGCTCATAACCTGAGCTTCCATAGCCTCTGTTGGATTTGAAATAATTTTATCATAATTTGATACAATGTAACGCGAAAATTCTGTAAAGGGCTGTGCATAAATTCCCTGAACGATAAGACTTACAATCAGCTTTATTGCAAGAAAGATTGCACCTTCCTTATACATTTTTCTGAAAAACAGATAAAACGGACCGAAGAAGAAGCCGCCCCAGTTCCAGGAAATTTTCCTGTTTCCGATAAATTTCGGTATAAACCTGTCAGTGTTTGTTTTAACGACGTTTGCAATATCTGAGACACTTTTTCCTTCAACAGTTTCTTCACTGTTTTCGTAGCCTGTTTTCATTTCGGAAATATTGCCGAATCCGAAATCAACGGGAGATTTATATTCCCTGTATTGAGGAGAGGGCTGTCTTTCTCCGCATTTGCTGCAAAACGGTGCGTCCTTATCAATTTCTGCACCGCATTTTACACATTTGGTTTTTTCGTTACCATTGTCCTGTTTCGGAGTGTAAAAATACTGATTACTGCTTTCCTGAGAATTATTGCTGCTTTTTTCGTCATTATTCTGCTTTGCTTCGGCAGAGGTGTCAGATGGCGAAAATGAAAAGTCAGTACCGTGCTTCTCTTCGTTTGCACAGTGACCGAGAGTTCTGTAGCATTCTCTGTGATGAGGTGTACCGCATACAGGGCAGGTAACGATATCATCTTCAGCGGTAAATTTTCTGCCGCATACTGGGCAGGTCTCATTTTCATAAGACGGCATAATATATTCCTTTCGGTATTATTTGAATTGCTTAAAGCAAAATATTGTTAATTCTAACTAATTTATTATATCTAAAATAGCATAATAAATCAATCTTTTAATTAAAATATTGTGAATGTATTTTTAAACTTGCATTAATGATGCAATTTGTATATAATAATATGAATAAAAATTACAGAGTATAAACATAATATTTTGAAAAACGGAGAAAAAATATGGTAGAGTACGAGGAACTCAGACTCAGACTTCTTGACTCTGAGAAAACAGTTGAAAATTTAAAAGAGGCTCTTGCTATTGACACGCTGAAAAGTGAAATTGAAGAGTTGGAGCAGGAAAGCGGAAGACCTGATTTTTGGGACGATATGGAAAACAGTCAGAAGGTTATGCAGAAAATTGGCGCTCTTAAATCAAAGGTTGCTTCATATGAAAATGTCAAAAATGCTTTTGATGATGCACTTGTAATGATTGAGCTTGCCAACGAAGAGGAGGATGCAGAGCTCTTAGAGGACTGCACCGCCTCTGTAAATGAGATTGAAAAAACTTTGGAAAGCCTTACATTGTCAACGCTTTTAAGCGGAGAATATGACAGTAAAAATGCTCTTTTAACCTTCCACGCAGGTGCAGGCGGAACAGAGGCGCAGGACTGGGCGGAAATGCTTTTCAGAATGTATAACCGCTGGGGAGAGCGCCACGGCTATAAGGTGTCAACCCTTGATTATCTTGACGGCGATGTTGCAGGTGTAAAAAGTGCAACAATTCTTGTTGAGGGCGAAAATGCATATGGCTATCTTAAGGGCGAAATGGGTATTCACAGACTTGTGAGAGTATCGCCTTTCGACTCTTCGGGCAGACGTCACACTTCATTTGCATCCTTAGAGGTAATGCCTGAAATTGATGATGATGTAAATGTTGAAATCCGTGAGGAAGATATAAAAATGGACGTTTACCGTGCTTCGGGTGCAGGCGGACAGAAGGTTAATAAGACATCATCTGCCGTAAGACTTACCCATATTCCCACAGGCATAGTGGTATCCTGCCAGATTGAGCGAAGCCAGCATCAGAACAGGGAAGTTGCCATGCGTATGCTCAAATCAAAACTTGTTGAAATTAAGGAAAGAGAAAACCTTGAAAAGATTGATGATATCAAGGGCGACCAAAAAGAAATTGCATGGGGCAGTCAGATAAGATCTTACGTATTTATGCCTTACACTATGGTTAAGGATCACAGAACAGGCTATGAAATGGGAAATATTACTGCCGTAATGGACGGAGACCTTGACGGATTTATTAACTCTTATTTGAAGATGAAATCAGTAGAGGGGGCTGATTAATCAAATGTATGAGATACTTGATATATCAAGTGTGATGGGTTTTTCAATCAGGCTTGCCATTGCAATAGTTTTAGGCTTTATTGTGGGACTTGAAAGGCAGTGGACCAGACATCAGGCAGGTATTCTTACTAATGTTATTGTCTGTGTGGGAGCCTACGCTTATTCAGCTTTTTCATACATTGCCCTTGGAGATAATGCGGATGTTACCCGTGTGGCAGCTCAGGTTGTAAGCGGTATCGGTTTTCTCGGTGCAGGTCTTATTATCCGTGACGGAATTAATGTCAGAGGACTTTCAACTGCAGCGACAATCTGGACTACTGCCGCTGTCGGTGTGCTCTGCACACTGCCGAATATATGGTTTTCAGTGATTGTGGCAGTCGCAATAGTTATACTGCATCTGGTGCTGCATCCTTTTTCAAGCTATGTTAATCAGAAAAATCATTATAATAAAGAGAAAGAAGCAAGAAAAGAATGCACATACAAGATTACGATTGTTTGTACGGAAAGCAGTGAAATTGATATCCGTTCACATCTTGTAAAAACCATCAGAGATAAGAATGATGTCCTGCTTCATACTCTTGAAAGTAATGAAACAGATGATAAGAATATAAAAATTCGTGCTTACGTTACTACTCCTAAAAAGAATAATGATGTTATAGAAAGTCTGCTTATCCATGTTGGAAAAGATGAGGGCATTATTTCAGCAGGCTGGAAGATAGCAGAATAATTACAACAACGCAGAGGTGTTAGGCTTCTGCGTTGTTTTTGGTTTATAAATTATAATTCAGTAAGGTGTCGGGATATAAAATCGGGTGTACAGTGAGATTTCCCTGTTAGGGGAAGTGTCTGCGCAGCAGACAAAAGGGTCCGGCGGTCGCTCCAAGACAGCCCCTATGGAAGTTTGTTGAATCAACGTTATTTCGTAAATGTTACAAGCTGCCGTAGGGGCGACCCGTAATGTTTTTTCAAAAAAATTTTCAATAAACACTAATTTCTAAAAAAAATATGTACATCGTCAAATAATATGTTATAATCAGTTTATATAGGAATAAAAGCGAATAAGGAAAAATGAAAGAGAAGAAGAAAACAACCTACAGAAAAATTGAATATCACAGAAAAGAAAGTTTTTACCTGATTGTCAGAGGACTTGAAGTCGGAATTGTTGCGGGGCTTACCGCTGTTTTTTACAGATATGCCCTGTCGTTTGCGGAAACGGGACTTATAAAGGTTCTTGATTTTGTAAGGGGCAATCCTTTAAGAATTGCAGGCTGGTTTGTGCTTTTGGCGGCTATAGGCGTGTTTATCTCATTTCTCAACAAGTGGGAGCCTATGGCTTCAGGCTCGGGTATACCTCAGGTCAACGGAGAAATCAAGGGAAACTTTAACCCGAAATGGTACCGTATTATTTTAGCAAAATTTATCGGCGGTACTGCTTCGGTATTTTCGGGACTGTCCCTTGGCAGAGAAGGACCGAGTGTCCAGCTCGGAGGTATGGCGGCAAAAGGTGTTGCAAGACTCACAAAGGCTGACAGAACTACAGAGCTTCGTATGATTAGCTGCGGTGCAGGTGCAGGAATGTCTGCGGCGTTTAATGCACCGCTTACGGGAATTATTTTTATTCTTGAGGAAATACACAGAACATTTGATAAAAATATTCTGTGTATGGGTATAGTCGCAACTATAACGGCTGACTTTATTTCAAAGCTGTTTTTCGGTCAAAGCACTACTTTCAATTACGATACTGTAAATTTTCCTTTGCGTTATTACTGGCTGCTTCTTCTTATCGGTGTAATTCTCGGGGTAAGCGGAGCGGCATATAATGTAATAATGGTCAAGGCACAGGATATCTACAAAAGTATTAAGAATGTACCGAATTACGTAAAAATGCCGATAGTGTTTCTTATAAGCGGAGTTGTGGGACTTGTGCTTCCGCAGGTTTTGTGCGGAGGTCACACTATGTCAGAACTGCTTTTGAAGGAGCATCCCTCAATAACATATATGATAGTTTTGCTTGTATGCAAATTTCTTTTCGGTGTAATCAGCTTTGCCTGCGGTGCACCGGGAGGTACTCTTTATCCTCTTTGTGTGCTGGGAGCTTATCTCGGTGCAATTTTCGGAGCGGTATCAATAAATATACTTGATTTAGGTCCTGAATTTTATGAGGAATTTGTTGTAATCGGTATGGCGGGATTTTTTTCGTCAATCGTCAGAAGTCCTATTACAGGTATTGTCCTTGTTTATGAACTGACAGGAAATATGAATAATATACTGCCCCTGGCAACTGTAAGTCTTATAAGCTATGCGGTTGCAAACCTTATGGGTGTTGAGCCGATTTTTGAGACTCTGCTTGGCAGAATTTTAAGCGGTAATACAGAAACCAAAGAATTTCAATTAAAGGATGAGAAGGTGCTTCGTGAGTTTGTTGTGCCTGTGGGCAGTCCTGTTGACAGAAAATGCATAAGCGATATTGACTGGGGCAGGCATTGCCTTGTTGTCAGCGTTGAAAGAAACGGCGTTTCAATTACACCGAAGGGCGACACGGTGATTAAAGAAGGTGACGAGCTTGTAATGCTTATAAGTCAGCGCCGTTTTTCAAGAGATAATGAAAGAATCGATAAATTAATCAACGGTTAAAAAATAACTGTTGGGCAGAAAAGCACAGCAACAGTTATATTAGATTAATAAATTTTAAAGAGGTAATTTTTATGGAAAGACAATGGTACAAGGGCGATACACATTTGCATACGACACTTAGCTGGGACGGGCATTATACAAAAGGTCAGCTCGTTGAAATGTGCAAGAAAAAGGGTCTTGATTTTATGATTATCACAGACCATAATAATAACTCTGTTGACCACAGCTATTTTGACGGAGATATGCTTGTAATCCAGGGACAGGAGCTTACGGACGAGCCGGGACATGTTAATGTCTGGGGCAGGGTAGTTCCCGATGAGCCGTCATTTACTTTGAGAACTGCCGAGGACTACGCAGGAGTTATTCAGAGATGCAAGGAAGCAGGCGCTACCGTTTCCGCTAATCATCCGTTTTGTTCAAATTGTCCGTTTAGGCTGAATCTGGAGGACTATCCTTTTGACTGTATTGAGGTTTGGAATACAATTCAGCACAGCGACAATATGAAAAACAGAGACTGGTGGGTAGGTCAGCTCCTTAAAGGAAAGCATATCGGCGCAGTCGGCGGTTCGGATTATCATAAGAATCAGGCAGGTATTCCGCTTCTTGCTATGCCCACAACTATTGTTCACGCTGAAAGCAAGACCGAGGAAGATATTCTCAAGGCTATGAGAGAGGGCAGAAGTGTTGTTACAAACTCTCCTAACACATCTATGATTTATCTCACCTGCGGAGATGCAAATATCGGCGATACGGTTAAGCTGTCGGAAAACAAAACGGCAGAGCTTACAGTTACAAAGCTGATAAAAGGTTTTAAGATAACTGTTTATAATAACGAAAAGGTTATTTATGAGCAGACGGCTTCAAAAAATACGGACACCTTTATGACAACTGTTGATATTAAAGAGCCGGGATTTATCCGCGCAGAGATTACATATAAATTCGGTCCTGTTCTTAAAGAGGTTTACAGATTAGTTGAAAGCAAAATTTTAAACGGTGACGGCAGTGTTCCTGATTTCATTTGGGCATTCACAAATCCCATTTGGATTGAGGCGTAATTTTTAATGGCAAAATACTATCTTATTTTTATTGTGCCGTTTGTGTTTTTAATATGCGGTATAATTACGCAGAAGAAACCGCCTGAGAATATTAATTCCGTTTACGGCTACAGAACTGCAAGAAGTATGAGAGATAAGCAAAGCTGGAACCTGGCACAGAAGCAAATGAGCGTTTATTTTATCCTTTATGCAGTTATTTCTTTGGCGCTTGGTGTTGCTTTGGCTTTGCTTTGCCGTTTCCTTTTTGATAGGGATTATATGCCCTGTGTTATCCTTCTTTTGCAGACCTTCGGAATTTTCAGTATACTTTTTATTATTGAAAATAATCTGAAAAAGATGCAGAAAATTTGGGATAACGAAAAAACCGATGACGGCAAAAAAGAAAAGGAAGAATAGAAAAGGAAGGCAATGCCTTCCTTTTTTGTGCACATAAAGCGGTTTGTATTATTCGATTACAGTTCGGCGATAAGCTCTACCTCACAGAGAACGCCTTTCGGCAAATCCTTTACTGCTACGCAGGAGCGTGCAGGCTTTGAGGTAAAATATGTTCCGTAAATTTCATTGAACTTTGCAAAATCGTTAATGTCTGCAAGAAAGCATACTGTTTTAACAACCTTATCCATTGTTGTGCCTGCGGCTTCAACAACAGCCTTAAGATTTTCGCAGACCTGAGTTGTCTGCTCTTCAATGGTGACTGCCTCAACAGTATTTGTTTTTGGATTGATTGCAATTTGTCCCGAGGTGAAAAGCAAGCCGTTTGCTTTTACTGCCTGTGAGTATGGTCCGATTGCGTTTGGTGCATTGTTTGTTGCTACATATTCCATAATAATATCTCCTTTATATTCCGATTATTTTCTAATCGCAGACTTCAAAGCCTGCTTCTCTTAACGCTGTTTTAATTTGTACAATATGCTGATAATCTCTTGTTTCAACACCGATTTTCAGATAGCAGTCTGTAATGTTCATATCAAGATCTGTACTGTCGTAATTAACGGAAACAACATTTGCACCGAGCTTGGCAATAATCTCACTGACACCTGAAAGCTGACCCGGCTTGTCTGAAAGAGCAATGGTAATGTTAGCGGTTCTGCCTCCCATTTTAAGTCCTCTTTCAATAACTCTTGAAAGAATAGTCACGTCAATATTTCCGCCCGAAACAAGACAGCAAACCTTTTTACCGTCAATGTCGGGGATTCTTCCGTTCATAACAGCGGCAACGGGGACAGCGCCTGCACCCTCTGCAACAAGCTTCTGCTGTTCCATAAGAGTTAGAATTGCAAGTGCGATTTCATCATCTGATACCGTAACTATACCGTCAACATATTTCTGTACCATATCGTATGTAAGGTCGCCCGGAGTTTTAACAGCGATACCGTCGGCAATTGTCTGAACTTTTTCCAGAGTTTCAACCTCTCCGTCCTCAATAGCCCTTTTCATTGACGGAGCACCCGATGCCTGTACGCCGTATACCTTGCACTTTGGATTAATCTGCTTGATAGTAAAGGCAACCCCTGCAATCAGTCCGCCTCCGCCGATAGGTACAACTACTGCGTCTGCGTCGGGAAGCTGGTCAAGAATTTCAAGACCGATAGTACCCTGACCTGCGATAACATCGGGGTCATTGAACGGATGGATAAAGGTGTAGCCCTTTTCCTTCTGGAGCTCAATAGCTTTATTGTAAGCATCGTCATATACGCCTTTTACAAGACAGACCTCAGCGCCGTAACGCTTTGTTGCTTCAACCTTGCTGATGGGTGCACCGTCAGGAAGACAAATAAGTGATTTAATACCGTTTTTTGTTGCTGCAAGAGCAACACCCTGAGCGTGGTTTCCTGCAGAGCAGGCGATTACGCCTCTTTTCTTTTCTTCGTCAGAAAGCTGGCTTATCTTGAAATAAGAGCCTCTTACTTTAAATGAGCCTGTTACCTGAAGATTTTCTGTTTTAAGATAAATCTCTGAATTAGGGCAAATGTTTCTTGCACGAATCATATCCGTTTCTCTCACAACCTGTGAAAGAATTCTTTTTGCAAGATATACCCTGTCTAATGTTAACATAATTTTCGCCTCTGTATGTATATTAAAATTGTGTCTTTTTCCGTCGTGCATCGTTATTCACTGCTCGCAGTACGCAAAGTACATCTTCCCAGTAAAGCCCTGCCTGACAAATCTAATCTATTCATTGTACTCTTATATTTCCGATTTGTCAATTACCATGTAAATGCACAGGAAACATAATAAATTCTGCCTGTGGAGTCAGTTGTGATTTTAAGCTCCTGATTTTGAGTATTGACATAAATAACGGTGTAGACTGCACTGTCAATTCCGTTGTCATCGCCGCCTATCTGTTTTATGTCAGTTTGCTCATATGTTATTTCGTCGGGATAAAAGTCCTTAATTTCCTGAACAAAGGTGTTTGCATTTTTTTCGGCAATTTCAGTTATATCGTCGCTTTGCTCCATTGAGTACATTTCGGATGCCTCATTGCTTTGGGAGGTGTAGCTGAATCCGCCGCAGCCGTCATTTTTTATCTTACCGTCATTGTCATTATCGAAAAAATCTAAAACAGCTTTGCTGAGCTGTTCTCCTTTTTTCCTGTCCTCTTTTACCGGAGATGTTGTGTTTGTCACTCTTTCGGCGGTAGTTTCGTTTCCCGGGCTTGGAATCTCCGAGACAACCGATTCATTTTCGTTTCCCTGCTGAGTATTGCTATTGCCGGTGCAGGCAGCAAAACAAATACAAATCAATAGGGCGATGACAGCAATAAGTAATTTTTTCATAATTTTACCTCAATCTTTTCATCAACGGTCATACCGTCAGGCTGAACCTTGCAGTCAACTGCAATAATATCAACTCCGTTTTCATATGCTCTTTTAAGCTCTTCTGCAAAAGGTTTGTCAGTTGCATAATTCGGCTCAAAAAGATGACAGCCTTTCATCTGTATAACGAAAATTACAGCTGCCCTGAAGCCCTGATTTCGTGCGTTTATCAGCTCTGACAAATGTTTTCTGCCTCTTTCGGTAGGGGCGTCGGGGAAACGTGCAATACCGTTTTCTTCAAGAGTAACGCCTTTTACCTCGATATATGCTTTTTCGCTTTCGTTTTCTTCGTAAAAATCAAGCCTTGATTTTCCGAAGGTGCTTTCAGGTTTTATAAATGTCGGATTTTTTAAAAATTCTCCTGCACTCAGCCACTCTCCCACAGCTTTGTTAGGACTTTGTGAGTCCATATTTATAAGGGTATTTCCCTTGTATACGGCAATAAGGTCATATTGCGTTTTTCTGTCGGGATTACTGCTTTTTTCAAGAATTACTCTTGCGTTTTCAATCAGCAGTTCACGGCATCGTCCCGTGTTCTTTACATGAACCGTAAGCTCCTCTTTGTTTAGCATAACCTTTGCAATAAATCTGTTAGGTCTGCTTATGAAGCGAGCTTCGCATATATTTCCGTATTTCATAAATCTATTACAACTGTTCTGCGATGGAGTAAATCATATCCTTAGTTTTTTCCCAGCCGAGACACGGGTCAGTAATTGATTTTCCGTAAACACCGTCTTCAACCTTCTGACAGCCGTCTTCAATGTAAGACTCTATCATAAATCCTTTTACCATTGAT
The DNA here is from genome assembly GCA_964535085.1 of uncultured Bacteroides sp. Lineage (GTDB taxonomy): Bacteria > Bacillota > Clostridia > Oscillospirales > Acutalibacteraceae > Eubacterium_R. The sequence continues at coordinate 118,887 of CAZHSE010000003.1, read as the reverse complement.
TTAATATCGTTGCTGTGGCGCATTGAATGAAGAACCTCGTTGGCAATTCTGACCTGCTCAAGATATTTTTTACCTGAGTTGCTGTGATTAGTGTCAACGATAACGGCAGGATTTGTGTAGCTGCCTGTACAGTACATATCGTAAAGCTGTCTTAAATCCTCGTAGTGATAATTTGCGTGATTATTTCCGTGCTTGCTTACGCTTCCTCTGAGTATTGCGTGGGCAAGGGGATTTCCCTTTGATTCGACCTCCCAGCCTCTGTAGAGGAAGGTGTGATCGCCGTGGGCGGCTCTTATTGAATTGAGCATAATGGACAGATCACCGCTTGTAGGGTTTTTCATACCTACAGGTATATCCATTCCCGAGGATACAAGTCTGTGCTCCTGATTTTCAACAGACCTTGCACCTACTGCAACATATGAAAGCAGATCCGAAAGATATCTGTAATTTTGAGGATAGAGCATTTCGTCTGCACAGGTGAGCCCTGTTTCCTCTATAGCGTCCTTATGGAGTTCTCGTATTGCCTTTATGCCCTCTAACATATCGGGCTTCTTGTCAGGGTCGGGTTGGTGGAGCATACCCTTGTAGCCTGCTCCTGTAGTTCTGGGCTTACCTGTGTAAATACGGGGAATGATTATAATTTTATCCTGAATCTCTGTCTGCAAAAGTGCAAGACGGTGGATATAGTCAAGTACAGAGTCTCTTCTGTCTGCCGAGCAGGGACCGATTATCAGAAGAAGTTTGTCGCTTTCGCCTGTAAATACCTTTGCAATTTCTTCGTCACGGGCTGTTTTTATTTTTTCAGCCTCGGCAGAAAGAGGCATTTCTTTTTTTATTTCCTGAGGAACAGGAAGCTTTCTTTTGAAATAAGTGTTTGTCATATTATCCATTTTGTCACCTCAAAAATCATCTTTGCACTATATTATAATAGTATAGCATAGCTTGTCAATAATTTATTTCTAAAGTATCAAACAGAAAATACTGACAATTTTGTTAATTTTCTATTATCATTATGGATTTTGTTTTTTCAATATGTTAATATAAAGCGTTGTTGAAAGGTGGATTAATATGGCGACTTCGGTCAAAACAAGGCTGAACAGGAAAACGGCTGTAATTATTGCCGCTTTGATTGTTGCCGCGGCATTGATTGTAACAGTAATTTGTTCGGCTGTAAATAAGCATGAAATTGAATATTACGATTTTCAGAAAGATGTTGCCGCAGGTATTGACGTTTCGGAGCATAACGGCGAAGTTGACTGGAAAACAGTTAAAAACAACGCCGATTTTGCTTTTATACGAGTAGGATACAGGGGCTACGGTTCGGGCAAAGTGGTTGAAGATGAATATGCCAAGGATAATTTAAAAGGAGTACAGAAAGCAGGAATACCCTTCGGCGTGTATTTTTATTCTCAGGCTGTAAATGAGAAGGAGGCAAAAGAAGAGGCTAAGTTTGTTCTGAAAAAAATCAGACATTATTCTCCTCAGCTTCCCGTTGTTATTGATTTTGAATATCCGACTGATGAAGACGGAGCAATGACAGGAAGACTTTATAATTCGTCTTTAAGCAGTGAAGAAAATACCGATATAATAAATGCTTTTTGTAATGAAATAAAAAACGGCGGTTATGCCGCAGGAGTTTATGCTTCATCTTCTGTATTAAAACTCAATATTGATACCGACAGACTTGATAAGGATGTAATGATATGGGTTGCCGATTACAACAAACAGGTCAGTTATGATGTTGATTATAAAATATGGCAGTATTCACGTACAGGGAGCTGTGAAGGCGTAAGCAGTAAAAATGTAGATTTTAACTACTATTACAAAAACATTCAAAAAGGAGAGTAAAATGAAAAGAATTACTAAAGTAATATCGGTTTTATTGGCAGCGGTTATGATTTTTCAGTCAGGTATAACTGCATCTGCTGCCGTGAAACTGAAAAGTAAATATACAAATACAACATATACCCATCAGTCAAGATTTGACGGCTATGATATTTCATACGGTATTGACGTTTCTCAGCATAACGGCGATATAAATTTTAAAAAGGTTAAGGCTGACGGAATGGACTATGTCTTTGTCCGCGTTGGTTATACGGGATATACAAAATCATCATTTTCACTTAACTATGATAAAAAATATAAGACTTATATTAAAGATGCAAAAGCAGCAGGACTTGATGTAGGAGTTTACTGGTATTCTCAGGCAGTTACAACAACCGAGGCTGTTCAGGAGGCAGAAAAACTTTTAAAAGCAATATCAAATTATGATATAACAATGCCTGTTGTTTTTGACTATGAATTTGCCGATACAAAAGCAGGAAGACTTGACAGTGCTAAATTATCGAAGGCAAGAATGACTGCAAACGCTCTTGCTTTTCTTGACACCGTTGCTTCTGCAGGATATGATGGCTGTCTCTATGCCAGTGAAAATTTCCTCCTTGAGCATTTGAATGCCGACGATATTTCCTCACTTTATACAGTATGGCTTGCAAATTACAGTGCAAAAACTTCCTATTCGGGAGATTTTGAATATTGGCAGCATACTGCAAGTGGAAGCGTCTCGGGAATAAAAGGAAATGTTGATATCAATTTCAGATACACAGGCGACATTTGCGATATTGAAAATCAGACTTATACAGGTATGCCTGTTACACCCGAGCCTGCAGTGGATTTTGACGGAACTCCTGCAGTGAAAGATGTTGACTATACTCTCGTGTACTCAAACAATATAAATATCGGATACGGTATAGCAGACGCTGTCGGAATAGGTGCATACGACGGTTATGTAAAAAGATTCAGATTTAAAATAGTTCCTCAGAAGGTGGAAGGTATGACTTTTGTTTCAAATACAAAGGATTCATTAACCTATTCATGGAACTCCGTTCCCGGAGCGTCAAGCTACAGAGTTTATATAACGAATAATACAAATGCAAATACCTTTACAAAAACTGTTAAAACAAATTCAGCCACCCTTTCGGGTCTGACTCAGGGCAATCAGTATTCCGTTAAGGTTTCGGCAGGAGCCGAGAATTCAGACGGTGTAATTGTCTGGGGACCTTATTCGGACATTGACACAAGAGCCACTGCCGGAAGTGACATAACAGGCTTAAAGGTCAAATCACGTTCAACATCTGCCGTAAGGCTTACTTGGAATAAACTTGCTGAATGTGATTTGTACATAATTTACATCTTTAACGAAGCATCGGAGCAATATGAGGAAATTGCAAGAGTTCTACCTGATACAAATAACTTTAAGGTTGAAGGTCTTGACCCGGGTTCCGTATATAAGTTCAGAGTGTCTGCCTATAAGGACGGCAACGAGGGCAAAAAGAGCAATTATGTAAAGGTTGCTACTAAGCCTAAAAAGGTTTCTGCAAGGTCGGCGAAAAGCTCCTCGTCAAAAAGAATTACGGTTAAGTGGAAATATACGAACTGCTCAGGATATCAGGTTCAATGGTCAACAAAAAAGAATTTTTCTTCAAATTACAAGACTGTAAATGTTGATGAGGATGAGGTTTCAAAAACCATTAAAACTGCTCAGAAGAAAAAGAGATATTATGTGCGCGTGAGAGCGTATACAAAAGCAAACGGACAAAAAGTTTACGGCGCCTGGTCATCGGTAAAATCCGTTTATGTAAGATAATAAAAAGAGGGCAGCATATGCCCTCTTTTAGTATATAAATTAAAACTCATCGGTGCGTTCAGATATAATCGGGATTGCATCACAAGCCTGTTTTTTATCCCTGACAGTTCACTGAATCATAACGTGTTCACATCAATGAATATCAAATTTAAAATTGACAAAAATAAAAATCTGTACAAAAAAGCTGTTACATTTTGTTAAGAATTTGTAAATTCTTTTTTGAAAATTATCCCGTTTTCATATTGACACCGCCCCTTTGGTGTGATATTATAAGTCTGTATTAATATAGGCAAAGGGGAATTTATACCCTTTTTCCCATAAAAGTTTGTTAATGCGCTTTGCACAGCGGGGCGGATTTTGGTCAGAAATGAAACCCTATACATATTATATTACATGGTGCAATGACTGCGGCTTTGTGCATTACAGGCAAGTTTTTAAGGAGGAAATAAAAAATGAAAACTAAAACTTCCAAAAAGGTTTTGTCTTTCATCCTTGCTGTTATGATGGTTGTCACATCGCTTCCGATGATGGCATTTACTGCTTTTGCTGATGAAGCTGCAGCAGTAGATCCTGCTGTAAAGGCAGTTCAGGACGCTATGGATAGTTTTAAGACAAAACTCTCTTCTTCAGGCTCTTTTACTAATGTTGATGTTGCTTATAACGCTTATGTTGACTGTCAGAAAGCTCTTGATGCATACGTTTACGGCGGTGAGTCAGACGCTCTTAACGGCAAAGCGGCAGCTCTTAAAAACGCTATCAACAATATTGTGACATTTACAGGTATGAAAGGTACTGCTGTTCCAACCTTTGCAAACAGTACAGGTACTATGACTGATTACGGTGTAGGCGGCAGCCAGGCTTCTGCCAAGGGTGTTGCATACAATAATGTCCTTTATACCACACAGACTACCTCCGCTAATGAAATGCGTTCAAACAAGACAGGTGAGGTAGTTCACAGAGTATTCTATCCTGAGACTACACTTCTTTATGATGGTACTAACGATACTATTATGCCTGTAATGGGTATGGCGTCTGTTACCGACAAGAAGGTACGTTATATCTATGCTTCGTATCCCTGTGTATCTGCATCTGATAATACAGACAGCAAGGACTTTAACCTTCAGGGTTACTGGCACGGTAATTCAGGTGAAAACCTTGACTTCACATGGTCTTGGGACGCTACAAACGATAACCCTTCTTATAACTATGCAACAGGTTATAAAGGAAATCAGGACACAGGCCACAGAAGCCAGCGCCTTTCATATTCAACGAATTTAGGCGACAACAAAGAAGGATGGGCAATATTCAAATCCGGCTATACAAAATACATTGCAAACGCAATGAAATTTGTCGGTACTCCTGCTTCCACATATTCAGATTATTCACTTGTTTGGTATGTATCATCAGGTGACGGTGCTAACTCCGATGCCACAACAATTGATGCGTCTGCAAGCAAGATTCATGTCGTAAACTATAAGACTCTTTTAGACGGTCTTGCAACTAACGGCAATAAGATGAAGCTTGTTGACCTCGCTGATTTCAGCGAAGGCGGCTTGTCTGACTACATCAATGCTATGGAAGCAGCTACTGATTTTAATCCGAATACATATTTCACATCAGGCAATAATTACACAGGCTGTGCTCAGCAGATTGCAACTCTTGTTGCAAATATGAACAATGCGCCTGTTACAAATACAAACAACGAAGATTATGCAACTCTCCGTACAGCTATGGCTGAAAACGTAAGAGCAACTTATGCAGCCGGCGACACAGGTTATACTGCTGATTCATGGGCAGCATTTGTTCAGAAGTATCAGGCTGCTCAGGCTATTATGGCTGCTTGTAACGACAGCGGTTATACTTCAACAACAGCCGCAACAGCAGCATCAGAGCTTATAACTGCTTTCAACAATCTTAAGACAAATGTTGCTAAGGTTGATACAACAGCTCTTGAAAATGCTATTGATACCTTTGAAGCTTACGCAAACATCTTTACAGCAGACACTTATAACGCTGTAAAGGCAGTTGTTGATAATGCAAAGACAGCTGTTTGGGGTACAGTAGATGATTATAAGGTTCCTACGGCTGCTCCCGATGATTCAGTTGATACTGAGGCTCTTGTAGCAGAGCAGGCACAGGCAGTTCTTGACGCAATCAAAACTCTTGTAATAAGCACGGAAACAGTCGTTTCAACCGATGACGGTGATAAATACACGATGGTCAGTGCGCTTGCTCTTGAAAATGAGATTTCGGACCCCACTGATTACAGTAACTATGCAACTTTCAGTGCGGCACTTACTGTTGCAAACAATTACGTTGCTTCACTTGAGACAACACCGTTTACAGATTACGATGCACAGCTTGCAGAATATAAAAGACAGGTAATAGCATTAGTTGAAGCGTATAACAACCTTAAGCGTCCGTTCTTTAAGGTTCCCGACGGTACTGTAGTCAGTGCAACAACGTCTGCTATCACTACTCTTGAGCATCATTCAAACAGCAATAGATATAACTGGTGGATTGATTTTTCATATCCCGGTTCTGCAATAGTATTCAAGACAACACATGATGCTATTACAGTTCCTTACGGTAATTCAAATGTAACCTTTAAGATTAATATTGATAACAATATTTCTAAGGAAAACAACGCTCTCGACAGTATCACAATTAACGGTACTGCTGACCAAAATGCAGAAATTAACAATGCTCAGTGGACATCAACGCCTCCCGAGCTTTCACAGACACAGAGAGAAACAACATATGCAGGATGTCTTGAAGCGGAAAATGCGGACAAAATTCGTTTCTCTTTGACAGATTTCAAAGTAACGGGACAGATGAATAACGCTAAGAGTTATTTTGGTACCGATGCAAACGGTAATGCAGTAAGCGGTAAAGAATCAGCAACAGACGCGTATACAAAGATTCTTGCTACAACAGAAGGTACAAGTACATTCCCTGCACGCGGTACAATCGCACTTCAGCCCGGTGCAAAGGGAGATTCTTCCATCACTCTTACTTCGGATATGAATTTAGATATCCCTGCAACAACAAAGAAAACTCTTACAGGAAGCACAACCCCTACTAAGACAAACTATACATACAGCGGCTATTTCGGTGCAACCTTTGTACGTAATACTCAGCCTGAATCTGCTTGGGCAGGTTATGGCTATCTTACCTCAAAATCAAACAACGAGCTCATTAATTCGACGGTATCCGTAGTCGATATGTCTTATCTGATTGACCTTGTAGCTCAGTGTAATGCACTTATTCCTGAGGCTGAAAAGTATACAGACGCAACATGGGGCCCATTCCAGAAAACACTTGAGGACGTACAGGCTGACTTTGACTACAAGTCAATGACTGCTGATGCAATTACGGCAGAGGTTAAGAGCAGATATACACAGCTTTGGGCAAAATACAGTGCTCTTGAAGCAAAGACCTTCAGTGTTGTATTCAACTGGAAGAATTCAGCAGGTGCTGACGCAAGCAAAACTCTTAAAGTTACTTACGGCGATACACTCAGTATGAGCAAGTATCTCACACAGATTAATGCAATCACAACTCCCGATTTTGTAGCTAACAATTATACTTACAAATTCAGAGAGTGGTCACCTGAAATCAATCTTGATGCAGCTGTAAAAGGCGATGCAGTTTATGTTGCACAGTATGACGGTACACCTAACAATGCTATATGGGATGCATTTAACACTGCCAAAGCAGAGCTTCTCGGTGTGATTACCGATAAAACATATACAGCAGCTGACCTTACTGCACTTAATACAGAAATTGAAGCATTGACATATTTCAGTTACACAGATGAGCAGAAAGATGCTGTAATGGCTGATTCACAGGATAAGATTGATGCTGATACAGCAAAGATGACAGAGCTTAAAAATGGTCTCACACCGGCATCTATTGATGTCAGTGTTGCTGAATCTGCAGGCGGAGATGCTGACCGTTTCTCAGCAGAGGTTGAACTTTATCAGACAGTTAATGTTGCAGGCGAAGATGTAATCGGATTTGTATATGCAACACAGGAAGAACTTGATGCTGCACTTAATGCTTCTCTTACTGTAAGATCATACACAATCTATGTAAACGGTACTGCTGTTACAACTGTTGATTACGGCACTCCGATGATTGTAAACAGTGACAGTACATATCAGACAAATGTTTCCGATACTCATCCTGATTATGACGGACAGAGAGTTTCATGGTTCTATAGCTATGCTGCTCCGTCAACAGACTTTAATGCAACAGCAAGAAAGTATATGACAACAGCTGCTTCATTCGGTTTCATTGTTAAGGGTGATACTTACCTTACAACAACAGATGAAACAACAGAATTTGACGGCGTTATTGTTACAATGGTAGCAAATCTTGCAGGAAATTCAACAAAGACTTATGCAGTTTGCTATTCGGACGCTGACGGTATTCTTCAGGACGCTCCGGAAGCACCAAGCTATGCATATTACAAATTTGTAGGCTATTCCTGTGATACAGCTAACCTTACAGAGACTGAGGATGGCAAGCTGCAGGTTGATGATTTCTGTACAATCACAGCAAACTATGAAGTTGATACAACACATGCAAACGGCTTTACCATAAATGTTTATATGGGTGATGACCCAAGCTTCGTACTTAACAGTGCAGACGGCATCGGAGTAGACTTCGATTCAAGCGAAGGATATTTAGTTAAGAATGTTTATGATTACAACGAAAAGGTTCAGTTCATAACAGACGGTTTCTGGCTTGGCGATGTAGGAGTTGAAGAGGTTTACGCACTCTTTACAGCTGAAGACCCGACTGATTATAGCACATATAAGTTCCTTTGCATGGGCGGTACTTACAAATTCTATGCTTACTCTGATATGAACATTATTGCAATGTCCCGTCAGAATATTGAAGACAATATGTCAAGCACTTATAACCCAGAAGTAACCATAACTGCCAACAACACAGCTGTTCCTATTTACAACACAGACGGCTCTCTTCAGAAGATTTCGCTTGTTGGTACGTTCTGTCTCCCTGAAGGCTATAAAATGGTTGAAACAGGATTCCTGTTCACATCACAGTCAGGTGCAGATTTGACAGTTGAAAATGTAGGAACAAACGGAATTGCCAGAATGAAGTCATCAAAGTACACAGTCGGCAATCAGTTTGTTATCAATATCAGAACATCAGTTGAATCATTTGATTATGTTGCATATGCAATCGTAACAGATTCTAACGGAAAACAGCAGATTTTCTACTCGGATAAATATTCAGGAACAACAACAAACTTCTAAGGAAGGAGAACATTAGTTATGATGAAATTATATGAAGAACCCGAAATCCAGATTCGTAATTATGCATTCCCTCCAAGAGATGTTGTTATGACTTCTGACCCGTCAGATGGTGATAATAATGATCTTAATGACGGTGATGATTACGAGTACGGCTATTTCAAATAATAGATAATTCAAAAGACCGCAGGTTAAAAACCTGCGGTCTTAATTTTTTCATAGATTAAATTTTTACAGTAAAATTTCAAATCAGCAATTTGTTGAATTATCGTATTGGTTATTTCGATATTTTCGCAGAAAATGTACACATCAAAAATTTTATTGCCTTTAATAATAATTATATCTAAATTATAATTGTTTGTTATATAATAAAAGCCTTTATCAGCTGACATTGATTTTAATTCATCATCAGGTGAAATTTCGAATATTTCATTTAAGTCAACATATGTACCAACAGAATCAGGTATTGTATTTATAGCTTTTTCTTCTTTTGCCTGAAAATTAATTATAAAAACAATTGATATTACATTTGATATAATAAGAACAGCAGTTAAAACTGACGATAAATTTATTGAGTTTTTGCTGTTGCCCTCCCTTTCAAATAAGTAAATATCTATTCAGTCTGCAGTTGCTTTTATGAATTTGTGGATTCGCCTTGAATATCGGGATTTTGTATCCGGTTTTCTTCAGGCTCTTTTTCCATCATTTGTTCAATTGTTTTCTTGTTATAATCCAATGAATTATCTTTAAGAATTTTTTATTTGTTGTTATTCATTGTAACTCGGCATATCGACAATTATCGGCTCGTGATGTACGGCAGGGAGAAAAACATCAAGTACATCCTTAGTTTTCAGCTTAAGGCTTGATGTGTTCACACAAGGGTGACAGCCGATTGTCTCAGCTTCGATAACAGGTCTGTCAATGAGAAGCTGTACACAATTGTCAGTGTCGTTCATAAGTCCCATTATAGATACTGCACCTGGTTTGATATGTAAAAATTTTTCCATATATTCGCTGTCTGCAAAAGAAAGCCGCGAGCATCCTATTTGCTTAGTGATATCCTTTGTTTTAAAAGGCTTGTCACCGGGCATCATCAAAAGATAAAATTCTGTTTTCTGCCTGTTGCAGAGAAAAAGATTTTTGCAGATTATTGTTTGTAAAACACTGTCTATTCTGTTGCAGGCTTCCATAGTGTCGGCAGGCTCATGGTCTGTACGCTGAAAAGGTATATTCAGATTGTCAAGAAGGTCGTAAACCTTTATTTCTCTTTCAAGTCTGTTATCGTTTGAATCGGGTCGTCCGTTTAGTAATTCCATAATATTCTCCGTTTAATCGATAAAATTAATTTAGTCAGTGGGTGTGTAAATTTTAACAGGGTTATTATATACCTGTTTTGTTTTATTATCAATGAGAAAATTTAATGACGGATATTTGTTTTCTAAAAATTTTATAAAATTTTTTAAATCTTGCAGTTTCTCATTTGACATATTATAAGTTATATATTATTATTAAAGTAATTAACTATGTCCGAAGGTGAACGTATGAATGTCTTAATAGTCGGTTTGGGACTTATCGGTGCCAGCCTCGCAAAAACCCTGAAAAAAAATACAAATCATCATATTATCGGCTGGAACAGAACCGAGTCTGTAACAAAGCGTGCTCTTGAAGACGGAGTTATTGACGAAACGGGTGAACTTTCCGAAATTTTGCCGAAGGCTGATATTACATTTGTAAATTTTTATCCGGAGGCTATTCCTGAATTCATCAGGGACAATAAAGACTTTTTTAAGAAAAACAGTATAGTTTCCGACTCCTGCGGTATTAAGACAAAAATTTGCAGAGAGCTTGAAAAGGAGAACTTTGATTTTTATTTTATCGGTGCTCATCCCATGGCAGGAAGAGAAGTCAGCGGATACGACAATTCCCTTGATAATCTTTTCGACAATGCTTCGTTTATCTGTACACCGACAGAAGATATACCGAGGAACAAAACAGATGCTCTTGTGGGACTTTCACAGGAAATGAAGTTTGCAAGAACGGTTGTTACAACTCCCGAGCATCATGATGAAATGATTGCATTCACCTCACAGATTGCCCATGTGCTTGCATGCTCATATGTCCTTTCTCCTCTTGCGCCTTACCATTCGGGCTATTCCGCAGGGAGTTACAGAGACGTAAGCCGTGTAGCAAGAATTAATGCGGATATGTGGACAGAGCTGTTTATTGACAATAAAGAACCCCTTGTACGTGAAATTGACGACCTTGTTTCAAATCTGATGAAGTTCAAATATTGTATCGTAAACGAGGACTCAGAACAGCTTCGTGCTTTAATGGAAAAAGGCAATAAGATAAAAGAGGAAATAGGTTAATGAAGAAATTAACAGTTAATGTCAGCGAAAAATATGATATTCTGATTGAAAAAGGTCTTCTTGCGAAAACAGGAAAGCTTGTTAAATCGGTTCTTAATTGTAAAAGAATAGCGCTGATAAGCGAAACAAATGTATATCCGATTTACGGTGACGCAGTTAAAACCTCCCTTGAGGCTCAGGGTTATGAAGTGTTTACATATGTGTTTCAGGCCGGGGAGTCATCAAAGAATACCGGCAATGTTATTGATATGGTTGAATTCATGGCTCAAAAGGAGCTAAACCGTGAGGACGGTGTTGTAGCTCTCGGAGGCGGTGTATGCGGTGATATGGCGGGATTTGCGGCTTCAATTTATCTCAGAGGCATAAAATTTGTTCAGATACCCACAACCCTGCTTTCTCAGGTCGATTCTTCGGTAGGAGGCAAAACTGCTGTTGATTTACCCCAGGGTAAAAATCTCTGCGGTGCTTTTCACCAGCCGAGCCTTGTTATAATTGACCCTTTGGTTCTTGATACATTAAGTCCGCACTTTTTCAGCGACGGTATGGGCGAGGTTATAAAATACGGCTGTATAAAATCCTCTTTTCTTTTTGAAAGACTTGAAAAGGAAAATGCGGCTGACTTTATTGAGAACATTATTTATGAGTGCCTTGATATAAAACGTGCCATAGTTGAAAATGACGAAAAGGAGCACGGTGAAAGAGCGCTTCTTAATTTCGGACATACCTGCGGTCATGCCATTGAAAAGCTGTGGAATTTTGAAACAGTCAGCCACGGAGAAGCTGTAGGTATCGGAATGGTTATGATTGCCGAAGCAGGAGAAAAGAACGGAATTACGGAAAAAGGTACAAAGGACAGAATTATAGAGGTTCTTGAAAAAAACAATCTCAAAATATCCGACACTCACCCGGTGCAGGAGATTGTCGGAGCTATGAGTGCGGATAAAAAAAGAACAGGCAGCGGAATCAAACTTGTTATGGTTAAAAAAATCGGTGAAAGTTTTGTTATGCCTGTTACAAATGAAGAGCTAAAAAATATTTTCGGAGTATAAGTGCATAATGTTAGTCAGAATCAGCAATTCGGTGTTAAGCGGAAATGTAACGGCACCGCCGTCAAAATCTGCGGCACACAGAGCGTTAATATGCTCTTTCCTTTCGGGGGGAGGAACAGTAAAGCCTATTATCAATTCAAGGGATATGGCGGCGACAGTAGGAATAATAAACTCACTTAAAAATAACGAGAGTGTTTTGGACTGTATTGAAAGCGGTTCTACAATGCGCTTTATGATTCCTGTAGCGGCTTCACTGGGAAGAAATGTTGAATTTGTGGGGCAGGGAAGTCTGTTAAAAAGAACTGTAGGAGAATTTACCGAACTTCTTCCCATTCACGGTGTTAAGGTCGAAAGCAGCGGATGTCTGCCTTTTAAAATTTCAGGTCAGCTCAAAAACGGCAGCTTTGAAGTTTCGGGAGATGTAAGCAGTCAGTATGTTACGGGACTTCTTTTGGCTCTTGCAAATCTTCAGGGTGACAGTGCCGTAATAATGAAAACTCCTCTTCAGTCAAAGCCTTATGTTGATATGACAGTTAAGGTAATGGCTGATTACGGTGTAAATGTTAAGGAAACGGATTTCGGCTATCTCATCAAAGGCGGTCAGCAATTCAAAAAAATTGATTACACGGTTGAGGGCGACTGGTCACAGGCAGCATTTTTCCTTACGGCAGGAGCAATAGGCGGTAATGTTACCGTAAAAGGTCTTGATTTTAATTCTACTCAGGGCGATAAGGCAATAGTTGACGTTATAAGAAAATTCGGCGGATTGGTCAAAACAGACGCAGACGGCGTTACCTGTATCTCAAGTGAACTGACAGGCACGGATATTGACGCATCAGACATTCCCGATCTTGTACCGATTATAGCTGTTCTTGCATCATATGCAAAGGGAGAAACTGTTATCAGAGGTGCAGAAAGACTGAGATACAAAGAGTCAGACAGGATTGAAAGCGTTGTCACTAATCTTACGGCTATGAGGGCTGACGTAAAGGAAGTGCCTGACGGTATGATAATAAACGGCGGTAAAGGACTTAAAGGTACAGAGCTTAAAGGCTATAACGACCACAGAATAGTTATGTCGTTTTCTGTTGCAGGGCTTTTTGCACAGGGCGAAACGGTAATTGACGATGCTGAAAGTATAAATAAATCATATCCGTCATTTTTTGAAGATTACAATATGCTTGGAGGTAAGGCAAATGTCCTCTGAATTCGGAGAAAAAATTAAAATATCTGTATTCGGTGAAAGTCACGGCGAGGCAATAGGCTGTGTTATAGACGGACTGCCTGCAGGTGTTAAACTTGATATGGAAAAAATTTATGCCGATATGTCAAGACGTGCTCCGGGTAAAGAAAAGTTTGCAACTCCCAGACTTGAAAAGGATATACCCCATATTTTGTCGGGTACGCTTGATAATGTTACAACAGGTGCACCTCTTGCAATGATTATTGAGAATACAAATACTAAAAGCTCGGACTACGGCAATCTTCTGACTGTTCCGAGACCGTCTCACAGTGATTATCCCGCTTATGTAAAATATAACGGTTTTAACGATATCAGAGGCGGCGGTCATTTCAGCGGAAGACTTACTGCTCCGATTGTTTTTGCAGGAGCTGTTGCAAAGCAGATTCTTGAAGAAAAGGGTATAAGAATCGGTGCCCATATAGCACAGATTGGAGAAGTTTTTGACAGAAGTTTTGACAGTAATAATGTTTCAGCCGATTTATTAAAAATGCTGACATCGACTAATTTTTCAGTTATTGACGATACGGCTGAAGAAAAAATGAGAGAAGAAATTGAAAAAGCAAGAATGGCACAGGACAGTATCGGCGGTGTAATCGAATGTGCCGTTATCGGTGTTTCGGCAGGTGTCGGCGGAAATATGTTTTCAACAGTTGAAAGCAAACTTGCATCAATACTTTTCGGTGTTCCTGCCGTAAAGGGCGTTGAGTTCGGAAATGGCTTCGGATTTGCTTCAATGAGAGGTTCAGCCGCAAATGACCCTTACTGTGTAAAAGACGGTGAGATTGCTGTTAAAACGAATAATAACGGCGGTGTTCTCGGAGGTATAACAACAGGTGCTCCCATAATTTTCAGGGCTGCAATAAAGCCTACGCCTTCAATTTCACAGCCTCAGCAAAGTGTAAATTTGCAGACTATGGAGGAAGAAACCCTTGTGATTAAAGGACGTCACGACCCCTGCATAGTACCGAGAGCCGTGCCTGTTGTTGAGGCGGCGGCGGCACTTGGAATACTTGATTTAATGATGTAATTGAGGAAATTAAATTAATGGATTTACTTGAATTAAGAAAAGAAATAGACAAAATTGACAGTCAGCTTATTCCTCTTCTTATGAAGAGAATGGATATAGCTGAGCAGGTTGCGGAATATAAAGTAAAAAAAGGTATTCCGGTATTAAACGAGGAAAGAGAACAGCAGATACTTGACAATGTTGCCGAAAAATGCGGAGAAAAGGGAGAGATAATCAAAACCGTTTTTTCTGCCACAATGGACGCTTCAAGAGCACTCCAGCATAAAATTATCGGCGGCGGTCAGGACTTGAGAAATCATATAACCGAGGCTCTCTCAAAAGGAAGCAAGCTGACCGCAAACGGCGGCTCTGTTGCCTGCCAGGGGGTTGAGGGCGCATACAGCGGTGTAACGGCAAATAAGATTTTTCACGATGCTGATGTTAAGTTTTACAGACAGTTTGAGGATGTGTTTGAAGCTGTGAACAAAGGGGATGCAGTTTTTGGTGTAATCCCTGTTGAAAATTCCACGGCAGGTTCTGTTCATGAGTCATATGATTTGATAATGAAGTACAGATTTTATGTTGTCGGTGCATATGATTTAAAGATAGACCATTGCCTTTGTGCAAAGGTTGATACAAAATATGAGGATATCACAGAAGTTTATTCCCATCCCCAGGCACTTTCGCAGTGTAATAACTTCCTGAAAAATTTTGATTTCACGGGAGTGAACTATTCAAATACTGCGGCGGCGGCAGAATTTGTTTCAAAATCGCCTAAGAGCAATATCGGCGTAATCTGCTCCGAGCCTGCGGCAAAGAAATACGGTCTTAAAATATTAAAAAGAAATATTCAGGATAATAATAACAACACAACAAGATTTATTGTTATTTCAAAAAATCTTATTATTGATGAAAATGCACAGAAAATTTCACTGATTTTTTCTGTCGCGCATAAGACAGGCTCTCTTTACAGAGTGCTGGGCAGATTTTCAATGGCAGGGCTCAGCCTTACAAAGCTTGAGTCAAGACCTATCGGAAATTCCAATTTCAGCTATTATTTTTATGTTGATGTTCTCGGAAGCGTCAGAGATGAAAAAACCCTTGATTTAATCTGTGCATTATCCGACGAACTGCCTGAGTTTGAATTTCTCGGGAATTTTAACGAGGTTAAATAAAAGTAAAAACAAAAACAATTTGGAGATGACACTTTGAAACAGCAAAAACGCCATCAGACAAATTTAATATCAAATATAATTATTCTTGTAACCCTGTCTCTTCTTGTTTTTCTTGCCATTGTGCTTTACAATCACGCAAGGCTTGAGGTCAGATTTGACACGCTGATAAACTGGCTGAAGCAGATTGACAATGCAGTTGTAAATCTTGATTCGGATACGGAGATAATAATATGTATTTTTGCACTTTATATTGCAAAATGTCAGCTTCCCATTCCTATGGGATTTTTGTGCGTTATATCAGGTATGGTGTTTCCGACGGCTCAGGCGGTGCTTATAAATCTTGCTTTTACGGCATTTTTCTTCATTGTGAAGTATATTGAGGGGAAATTTATAGGCGGTGGTTGGACAGGAATGATTCTCGGCATAAAACAGCTTCATTTTATCAGGGATTGGATACAGTTTAAAGGAAACGGAAATCCTTATGTCCTTTTTGTTTCCAGGTTAGTTCCCAGTATCCCTCTCGGTATGGTATCAAAGTATTACGGTTCAATGAGATATGATTTTGTTTATTACACCATATTAAGTCTTTTGGGATTTGCTCCCAGACTTTATATTTATACAAAAATCGGTTCCGCGATTTACAATCCGTTTTCAGTTCAGTTTATTGTACTGCTGATGATAATTGTGGGCTTTACGGGTATTTCCGTATTTACGTTTAACATCTTTTACGGAAGAAAATCCAAGCAGATGAACCAAACACTTTTGATTTATTCCGAAAAAGAGAAATATAAAATAGTTTTATAATTCAAATAAATATTAACAGTAAGGAGAATAAACTAATGAAACCGATTGAATTAATTAAAAAAATCAAAGGCGGCGAGGCGGATGCTTTGCTTAAAAAGGTTTATGTGACCGACAGCGCAGTTGAGGAACAGAAGCCAAGATACATAAAAACAGTTGAAAAGTTTATAGAATTGTTCGGCGAGGACAGAGATGTTATAGTTCTCAGTGCTCCCGGCAGAACCGAAATCTGCGGAAACCACACCGACCATAATAACGGTAAGGTTCTTGCAGCTTCAATTAACCTTGATGCAATTGCAGTTGCGGCAAAAAGTGACAGCAGTATAATTAATGAAAAGTCGGAGGGTCATCCGATGAATACTGTTGATTTGACATCTCTTGAGCCTGACCCTGTTGATTACGGCAAGTCATCCTCCATGATTAAGGGAATTGCCGCAAAGCTGAAGGAAAGCGGATATGCTGTAGGCGGATTTGACGCATGCACAACAAGTGATGTAATGGGAGGCTCAGGCCTTTCTTCATCAGCAGCCTTTGAAGTGCTTTTAGGTACTGTAATTTCACATCTTTATAATGACGGAAAGATTGATTCCGTTACTATTGCCAAGGTGGCTCAGTACAGCGAAAATATCTTCTTCGGCAAACCGTCGGGACTTCTTGACCAGATGGCTTCATCAGTAGGTTCTTTTGTTACAATAGATTTTGAAAGCACACATAATCCGATAATTAAAAAGGTTGATTTTGATTTCGGAAATTCGGGTCATGCTCTCTGTATAGTTGACACCCATGGCAATCACAGCGACCTTACAGACGATTATGCGGCTGTAAGAAGCGAAATGGAATCAGTTGCTCAGGCAATGGGAAAGTCTGTTTTAAGAGAGATTGAATACAGCGATTTTCTGAAAGCAATCCCTGAGCTTACAAGCAAGGTAAATGACAGGGCAATAATCAGAGCTGTTCATTTTTACAACGAAAACATCAGAGTTGATAAGGCGGTTGCAAGCCTTGAGAACGGTGATTTTGAGTCCTTTAAGAAAATAATCACAAAGTCTGGTTATTCTTCATTTATGTATAACCAAAATGTCTATACCCCGAAAACCCCAACCGAGCAGAAACTTTCTCTCGCTCTTTGCCTCAGCCAGCAGATGCTTGAGGGAAAAGGTGCATGGAGAGTACACGGCGGTGGTTTTGCAGGCACAATTCAGGCATTTGTTCCGCTTGATATGCTTGATGAGTATAAAGCTACTATGGATTCTGTATTCGGCGAAGGTTCTTGTTATGTGCTTATTATAAGACCTGTCGGCGAAACAAGAGTTATCTGATAAAGGCTAAATGATTTTATAAAACAGAGGGGAATAATATTGAAATACATATTTATAGTCAATCCTATTGCAGGAAATGACAACAAGAAAAAAATCTTTTCAAGAATAAAGTCGGTGTTCCGTCTTATTGATGATGAAATGATTGTAGAGTTTACTCATTACAGAGCCGAAGCAAAGGATATTGCTGCAAGATATGCCGCTGAATATAAAAGCGACTGTGTAATCGTCTGCTGCGGCGGTGACGGTACCGTACATGATATTGCAAACGGACTTGCAGGAACAGATACGCCTATGCTTATTCTTCCGCTTGGAACAGGAAATGATTTTGCAAAGAAAATTTATTCAACGAAAAATATAAATGTTGAAAATGTTATAAAGTCTTTCGGCTTTTATGACGGAAAAATCAAATATGATGTTAAGCCTATTGACCTTATTGACTATAATGGAGAAAAATGTATTAATGTTATGAGCTACGGTCTTGATACAAAGGTTGAGACTATCGGCAGAATTATAGCAGATAAAATTCCGTTCCTCGGTCAGCAGGCATATAATATCGCAATTATCCCCGTTTTGCTTCAGTCTCTGAAATATCAGGTTAATGTCGACCTTAACTGTATTGACAAAGATGGCAATGAATATAACATAAAAGAAGTTCCCCTTGATTATTCCCTTTTGGCAATATGTAACGCAAGCTATTACGGAGGAGGCTTCTGCCCTGCACCTAATTCAAAACTTGACGACGGATTGCTTGATTTTGCTCTTTGCCATCCTGTTAAGCTCCACCAGACGCCTTCTCTTATTCCGAAATACAGTGCAGGCAGAGTTGACGAAATGAAGCAGTTAGATACCGGCTATATTGTCAGCGGAAGAATATGGTCCGTGGACGGCAAACCGCTTTTGGGCAACTGCGACGGTGAAAATTTTGATTATGATACTGTTGAGTTCAAGGTTGAAAAGAAGGCATTGAAGCTCTGCTTTATTAAGGACTGATTATGAAAAAATTTTTTAGAATACTGTTATCTGTATTATTATGCGCGGTAATTATCTCAGGCATTTGCGCAGGCGGATTTTTCATATTCTATACTCCTTGTCTTACTGCTGATTTAAGCGTTAAGACAGGTGATGTTACAACAGGTGCGTCAGGATATCTTTACGGCATTGCCGAAGAGGGAGTGCCGTCAAAAAATATGACTGAAAGTGTTGATATTTCAACTGTTTCTCAAAAGGTTACGGGAGGGCTTCAGCACCCTATAGGAGATATCAGCCATGTTGAAAGCCAGCTTGACAGTACTGATTACAATGTTGTCTATCTGCAGGATATTTATTCCACATGGTATTATGAACAGCAGGCTATAGAGGAAAAGCGTTCCCAGGGCAGTTATGACTGGAAAGCATTTTTGAAAAGTGATTTTCTGCCTAAGGTTGAAAAGTGCGTAAAAGAGCTTTCAAAATCCTCTTACAGCGAAAAAACAGTATACTGTCTGTATAATGAATGCGATAACGGAGTCTGGTTCGGTGAAACCAAGGAGTCGGCAGACAGTGAGTTCGGTGTATGCGGAGAATATAATGAAACAGGCGAGAAAAACTTTTTTGAAGCCTGGAAAATCACATATGACCTTGTAAAAGAAATTAATCCAGATGCTCTTATCGGAGGTCCCGGTTTTTGCGATTATGACCATAATGAAATAGAGCATTTTCTGAAGTTTTGTGTAAATAATGACTGCGTTCCCGAAATAATGATTTATCACGAGTTAAACGACAGTTCGGTTTATCATTGGCAGAGCCATGTCAGAGACTGCCGTGAAACGGAGCAGTCTCTCGGTATAGATGAGCTGCCTGTTATCGTTACGGAATACGGCAGGATGCAGGATAACGGTATGCCTGGGAAAATGCTTCAGTACATAACCCAAATTGAAACGAGCAAGGTATACGCAGATAATGCATACTGGCGCCTTGCAAACAACCTTTGCGATGTGGCAGCCGATGATAATTCTCCTAATTCAAACTGGTGGCTTTACCGCTGGTATACAGATATGGACGGTCAGACAGTTTCAATAAAGTATCACGATTTGTTTAAGTCAAATGTGGGTAAGGCTCTTAAGTGTGAAGCGCCCCTGTCTTCCCAAGGGTTTATGGGACTTGTTACAATGTCCGATGAGGAGGACATGCTTGATATTATCTGCGGAGGCAGGAACGGTTCTGCCGCTGTTAAGCTGAAAAATATTGACAATACAAAGCTAAGCGGTAAAAATGTTCATATAAAAATTGAAGAGGTTATTTACAAGGGTATTTCAGGTGTTGTAAATTCTCCTATTGTTCTCAGGGAATATAACTGTACATTAGGTTCAGGTCTGACAATAGATATGAACGATATGGACGAGGCAAATGCTTACCATATTACCGTAACTGCCGATGAAACAGACAGTGCTGAATATGAAAATGACAGCTTTATCAAGCGCTATGAGTTTGAAGAGGGTGAAATTCTCGGCGGTGCCTATATATACGACAGCGCCTATGCTACCACAGGCGAAACCGACGGAATGGTGGGCGGTATGGAAAATGAAGGTGACGGAGTTTCCGTGACAATTAACGTGCCGAAGGACGGTTCCTATGACCTGGATTTTATATACGGCAATTCAAATGACGGCGAATACGACGAGAACGGTAAACAAAATCCCGATGACAGGACAAACTCTGCTGTTTCTCTTGATATAACCGTCGGAGGCGGAAATGCTCAATATGAGCTTGTTTTACCAAATACTATTAAAAGCGAATATACAGACTGTTATACTCTTCCTGTTGAACTGACTGCGGGAGAGCACACCCTGACAGTCAGACATAAGACGGGTACAATAGTTCTTGATTCTCTTTTAGTTACCGAAAGCAGTTCCGACAGCAGCAATGAAATTTATGTCCTTGCAGATGCTGACAGAGCAGATGAAGACACCAAATCAAATCTTGCCGTTGCAGATTCAGACGGATATTACGATATTTCTTTTGACAGTCATGTAACTGAAATCTATGTCAACGATAATAAAATATCCGTGAATGCTGATAAAGCCTGCGTATATCTTATGCGAGGTCTTAACTATATTGATATAAAAAGTCAGGCTTTGCAGATTAGCATAACTAAATCTGAAGCCATCGGAGATACATATTATTCAAATGAGGCAAAGCGTTCTGACGGTGCAGAGCTTGAAAGAAATACTGTGACAGGTAAGCAGTATTTAGATAACATTTCCTGCAATGGCGGTAAGGCTGAATTTACAGTTAATGCCGAAAGTTCAGGAATATATGCAATGACAATTTGCTATGCAAATAATGACGAGGGCGGTAAGCACGCTTATAACGTTGATTTGATAGAGCGTTATGTGACTGTTAAAACCGGCTCTCAAAGACAGGATATTTATTGCAGAAATACTTACAGCTGGGACACATATAAAACAGTTACGGCTTTTGTTAATCTGCAAAAAGGAGAGAACAAGGTTATCCTCTCAAACAGCGGTAAAAACAAGTTTGACTCTCAGGATACTTATGCTCCCCATATCTCTTCCTTTACAATAAATGAAATTTCAAAATAGAAAAGCAAGGTAAGTTAAATTGAAAAAGGTTATTTCATTTTTTACAGCAATTTTTATGCTGATTTCGTTAAACTCTATAAATGTTTACGCAAGTGAATACAAGGATATTGTTCTTACTCAGGAGGCTATGAGCGAAAATGCTTATCAGGCTATAGAAGACGCATTGACCGAAGCAAAGGAAAAAGCCTCAGATAATCTTGTGTACAGAATATACGTTCCTGCAGGAATATATACCCTGACATCGGGACTTCATATTTACAGTAATACCCAGCTTCTATTAAGTTATAATACCGTTTTAAACAGGGGTTTTGAATCGGGAAATATGATTAAGGCAGGCTTAAGAGGCGAACTGACAAAGGAATACAGCGGTTACAGAAATATTCTTATTGACGGCGGTATATGGAATTCCGACTATATCGGTGGCTCCTGTGCTATGAGATTTGCTCACTGTACAAATCTCACTATTTCAAATCTTACGATAAAGAATATTAAAAATGCTCATCATATTGAGGTTGCCGCAGTGGACGGCTTTAATCTTACAAACTGTAATTTTTCGGGAATGAACAGGACTAATAATTCCAGCGCAGAGGCAGTTCAGATTGATATTCTCCACGAATATGAGCATTTCCCGGATTATTATTACTATGATGATACTCCCTGTAAAAACGTTTATGTGACAGGCTGTACATTTACGGATTTATATTCGGGTATAGGTACACGTTCAGGTGTTATCGGCAGTTATTTTGATAATATAAATATCACGTCAAATACCTTTAAAAATATATATGAAAAGGCTATATCCTGTTTTAATTACAGAAACAGCAATATAAGCAGCAATTATATAGATAATGCTACAGCGGGAATAGTTTTTGAATATCTTCCGTCAAGCAATATTTCCGAAAGATTTTCAAAACCAAACAACGGAGTTATAGGGAATGTAATTCAGGATTCCTCCTCGTCAATCAGTTCAAATACGATTAATGTCAATAAGCTGTCAGACGCTTTTGAATGCTGCGGTATTTATGCCTACGGCGGCGAAATTGACAGCAGGGAATCAAGTGATTACGGTGTGCCTAAAGGCAAGTATTTTATTAAAAATCTGTTTGTGTCGGGAAATACCGTATTATGTTATAACAGTAATGCCAGAGGTATTTTCCTGACAGGTGTAAACGACAGCGATATAACCTCGAATTATATTGCCGATTACTCATCTGCAAACGATGGAATTAACGCAGTAAATCTTGCGGCTTCAAGCAGAAATGCAGTTAAAAGCAATACGATAAGCGGTACTTTTAATAACGGTATTTCTCTTTATGATAACAATGACGGCAACAGCAGAGGAAATAATATTGACGCTAACAGTATAGGCAATGTTAAAAGCTACGGTATCAGAATTGCAGGCGGATCAACTGCCTCGATTAAGAGTACAAATGCTTACTACGGATGCGGAATAAGCACGCTTTGTATTGCAAGCGTAAATTATTCCCAGAATTTGCAGGGTGTTGCCGTAAAGAGCCTTACAAGAACATCGGCAGGAAGAACAATAATAAAGTGGTATTCCGTTGACGGTGCAGACGGATATAAAATTTACCGTTCATTCAGTCCGAACGGAGCTTACCGCCAAATTGCAACAGTTAAGGGAAATAAACTTATGTATGTTGACAGGGCGTCAAGACCCGGTATGACATATTACTATAAAATCAGTGCATATAAATCAGCATCCTCCTGTGCAGTGATATCGCCGTCAGGTGGGGAATATGCTGTAACGCTTTAAAAATAAAACCGTTTTAAAGGCTTTTCGGCTTTTAAAACGGTTTTTTGTATGTAACATTTCTCACAGCTATTCATAGTATGTTACTGAAGTCTACTTCAATATTTGAATAAAGGAGATTTGTTATGCCTGACAACCCGATTACAGATACAGGTGAAAGACGAATAAATGAGGCTGTATGCATTGACACAAAAAGAATTTTTGACAGCTGTGTCAGTAAGGACTGCCTTGAAGATTTAAGAGTTACATTTTTTTCATGCTCGCAGAAGCTTATTGACGAGGCTGTGACAGTAAAAACAAGAGATGCCAAAATTACAGAGGTCAGCATTGACGTTGAAGAGGTGCCCTTTAACAGAGGCTTTTACAGCGTTGA
Organism: uncultured Bacteroides sp.; assembly: GCA_964535085.1. GTDB lineage: Bacteria > Bacillota > Clostridia > Oscillospirales > Acutalibacteraceae > Eubacterium_R. Next base: position 95,269 of record CAZHSE010000003.1, on the reverse strand, counting down.
TATCACATTCTACTTTAAGCTTTGCTTTGATACCTATGCTTCTCCGTGTACTACACCGCAGATAGCCGTTGGCTTTGCTAAATTCAATAAAAAGTGCATACTTTACGGCAGTACAGGTGATGTGAAGGTGTTTGTATCAAACCCTGTCAGCGAAGCAATAGATTGCCCTGTTGCACCGCAGTATGTTAATCCTGTTGCCAAGGTTCAGGCAGTTGACCCTGTTGTTTTGTCAACGGATATTGTTGATCGCTGCGATTGCGGTGTGCCGATTTGCTGTTCATTCCCACAGTCTATTCTCAGCACTGTGGATGATACAATCCCGTCAGGTCCGTCAAAGGCAGTTCTTGTAACCCTTGGTCTTTTCTCAATCGTTCAGATGGAAAGAGATGCACAGATTCTTATTCCTGCATACGATTACTGTGTGCCTGATAAGGAATGCTGCTGCAGTACCTCAAACCCTTGCGAAACCTTCAGCGGTATTGATTTTCCTGTTGAACAATTTTTCCCTGTTGAACGTGACAGCGATGGCTGTTCCTGTGGCTCTTCAGATTCGGAAAATTCCGATTGATCCAACAACAAATCCTCCCAAAATTTGGGAGGATTTTTCTTGACAAAATAGGTTTGAGAATATAGAATTAATATTAAAGGAAATTAAAGAATTTCCTATTATTAAGGAGGAAAAATAATGGCACAGAAGAAAAATCCGTATTCCGGAACACAGACAGAAAAGAATTTGATGACCGCCTTTGCCGGTGAGTCAGAGGCAAGAAATAAGTATACATATTTTGCTTCAGTTGCAAAGAAAGCAGGCTACGAGCAGATTGCAGATTTATTCCTTAAAACTGCAAACAATGAAAAGGAGCATGCTAAGCTTTGGTTTAAGGAGCTTTGCCTTTTAGGTGATACATCTGAAAACCTTGAGGCTGCCGCTGAGGGTGAAAATTACGAGTGGACAGATATGTATGACGGCTTTGCAAAGATTGCCGAGGAGGAGGGCTTTGACGCTCTCGCTCAGAAGTTCAGACTTGTTGCCGCAATTGAAAAGCGTCACGAGGAGCGTTACAGAGCATTGCTTAAGAATATCGAAACTGCTCAGGTATTTGAAAAGAGCGAGGTTAAGATTTGGGAATGCCGTAACTGCGGTCATATTGTCGTAGGAACAAAGGCTCCCGACGTTTGCCCAACCTGTAATCATCCACAGAGCTTCTTCGAAATCTGCGCTGAAAATTATTAAACATAACGCCGTACCGATTTTTTCGGTACGGCGTTTTTTATAAATATTAATTCATTCATCAAATGCGGGATACATTCTTCTGTAAAGAGAATTGATATTTTTGAAATATTTTGAGTCAATATTTCCGATTGTATCGGCAGTTGTTCTGAATCTCCAGTTTTTTTCCGGAACACCCGGAATATTCATCCTTGCGTCACTGCCAAAGCCGCACATATCCTGCAACGCAATAACAGCAACATTTGAGGAGCTTTTCCAAACTGCTTCAATGATTTTTCTGCAGGACTGACTGTGATATCCGCCTTCGCCCCAGTTATCACCTGTGAAGCCAACATAGTCAAGGGCAAATCTTCTTTCTTCTTCGCTTGCCTCCCAAAGCCAGCCTAGAATGGTGTTGTTATCGTGGGTGCCGACATAGTTAATGCTGTTTTGAGTTGCGTTATGAGGCATATGGGATGAGTCAGAATTAGGGTCAAAGCCAAACTGTACAACCTTCATTCCCGGAAAGCCTGTGTCCTCTAAAAGCTTAACAACATCATCACCGAAAACTCCCAAATCCTCGGCAATTATGGGTGGGTCGGGAAATGCCTCAAACACCTTTTCAAAAAGCTTCATTTTAGGCCCGTCAAACCATTCTCCGACCTTTGCGGTGTCGGAGTCTGCTGGAACTGCCCAGTAAGACGCAAAGGCTCTGAAATGGTCAATTCTGACTGTATCATATATTTTCAGTGCGTGACCGAGACGCGAAATCCACCAGCTGAAGCCGTCTTTTTCCATTTCATCCCAGTCATATATAGGATTGCCCCAAAGCTGTCCGTTTTCGCTGAAATAATCAGGCGGAACTCCTGCCACCTTTTCAACCTTCAAGGTCTTTTCATCGATGAGAAACATATTAAGATTTGACCAAACGTCAACGCTATCCATAGCTACGTATATCGGCATATCTCCTATTACGGCAATACCTTTTTTGTTTGAATACTCCTTGATTTCGTACCACTGCTTGTAAAAAATATACTGTACGAATTTCCAGAAAGCTGCTGATTTTTCGTAGGAATAGATGCTTTTTATACATTCATAATAGTGAGAATGTTCACTGCTCCACTCCCACCACGGCTTCATATTTTCCTCTTCTTTCACAGCCATAAAAACGCTGTAATCGGTAAGCCACGGATTTTCTATTTCAAATTTTTTTATGTCCTTTGCAATGCTGTCGTCAATATTTAAAAACGCCTTTTTCAGAATTTCAAGACGTTTTTTGCCTGCAAATTCGTAGTCGGCTGTATAGGGTGTACCGCCGTAAATATTATCCTTTATATCATCTTCGTTAACAAGTCCCATATCAAGAAGACCCTTAGGGTTTATAAAAAGGTAATTTCCCGCAAAGGCAGAGGGTGAGCAGTAAGGGGAATTAGCTCCGTCAAGGGGATTAAACGGCAAAACCTGCCAGTATGTGAAGCCCATATCTGCAATACGGTCAATGAAATTCTTAACATTTTCGTCAAAAACACCAACTCCGTAGGGGGATGGCATAGAGCTTATGTGCAGCAAAACACCTGCTCCTCTTTTTTTCAGCATAGTATCACTCCGATTCAAATATAAACGTAAAGCAATTTTACCATTAATATAGACAAAAATCAATTATTTAAAATTATTAATTTATTAATAATTATATATTGATTATAAACAAGCTATTTGATATAATATTTTCCGTATAATGACAGGGTATGGGCAGGTGTAATAATTGGGCGAAACAGGAAGAAAAACAAAGACAGTCAGTGCAGAAGAGCTTAACAGGCAAAAACAATTTGCTCAGAAGGTAAGCTCTGTTATTTCTGCCCGATATGGCAAGAAGCCTAAAGCCTGTGTCATAACCTACGGCTGTCAGCAGAATGTTGCCGACAGTGAAAAAATCAAGGGTATGCTTGATTTAATGGGTTATGATTTTACAGAGGACAGGCTGGAGGCTAAGCTGATTATTTTTAATACCTGTGCAGTCAGAGAGCATGCCGAGGACAGAGTATTCGGAAATGTAGGTTCCCTGAAAAAATATAAGAGAAGTAACCCTGATGTTATTATTGCTCTTTGCGGCTGTATGATGCAGCAAAAGCATATTGCGGATAAAATCAGACAGTCTTATCCTTTTGTCGATTTGGTTTTCGGTACTCATGTTGTACACTGCCTGCCGGAGCTTCTTTACAGAGCAATGACGGGAAGAAAAAGAGTTTTTGAAATTCCCGATATGGACGGAGCAATAGCTGAGGGAATTCCCGTTAAACGTGATGACGATTCAAAGGCATGGCTTCCCATAATGTACGGCTGTAATAATTTCTGCACCTATTGTATTGTCCCTTATGTCAGAGGCAGAGAAAGAAGCAGAAGCGAGCAGGATATTATTAATGAATTCAGAGACCTTATTTCACAGGGATACAAGGAAATAACACTGCTTGGTCAGAATGTAAATTCTTACGGTAAGGACCTTATTCCCCAGGTCAGCTTTTCTCAGCTTCTCCGAGATTTGAATGCTCTTGACGGAGATTTCAGAATCCGCTTTATGACAAGTCATCCTAAGGACTGTACTAAGGAGCTTATTGAAACGATGGCTTCCTGTGACAAGGTTGCACAGCATCTTCATCTGCCGTTTCAAAGCGGAAGTGACCGTATTTTAAAACTGATGAACAGGCATTATACAAGAGAGCAGTACCTTGAGCTTATTGATTATGCAAGGTCGCTTATGGGAGACGAGCTTTCAATAACAAGTGATATTATCGTAGGCTTTCCTGGTGAAACCTATGAGGATTTCAAAGAAACCCTGTCCCTTGTTGAAGAGGTAAAGGCAACATCACTTTTTACCTTTATCTACTCTCCGAGAAAGGGTACCCCTGCGGCGGAAATGGACGACCCTGTTTCCGCAAAGGAAAAGTCAAAGTGGTTTAAAGAGCTTACCGACCTGCAGGAAAAGATAAGTGCTCAGCAGATGGCGCTTCATAAGGGTATAACGTACAAGTGCTATGTTTACTCAAAAGGTAAACTCGGTGATAATTACATTGCCGCCAGAAATGACGGTAATTTGATTATAGAATTTGAAGGTGACGAAAGCCTTATCGGCACTTTTCAAAACATTAAAGTAACAGAGCCTCTGACTTTTGTTATGAGAGGCGAATTAGTAAAGGAGAAACAATTATGAGTATTGAATCAGCACTCAGAGAATTAGGCAAAGAAATTCAGAAGGACGAGCGTTTTATCGCTCTTCAGGCTGCTGCAAAGGCAAATGACGGTGACGAATCGCTCCAGCAGCAGATGCAGGAGCTTCAGCTTATATCCCTTAAGTATCAGCAGGAGGCTGAGAAGGGCGATCAGGCTTCACAGGAAAGAATCGGCGAGCTTCAGCAGGATTATCAGAAACTTTACGGCGAAATTATGGAAAACGAGAATATGCAGAAGTATTCTGCCGCAGCTTCCGAAATGGAGCAGATGGCTCAGTACATCAGCGGTATGATCGGTCTTTTCTTTGACGGACAGGACGCAGAGACCTGTGAGCTTCCACAGGATAACTGTACACATGATTGCTGCACCTGCGGCGGCTGCCACTAATTGTTAAAATCCTCTTACACTGTATAAATGCTGCTCGCAGTACATCTCGTACAGTTTTACAGCATTTGCCGTGCTTAAGAGAATTTTGCCTGATTAGTTTGGCGTTAGTTTAATTTTTTGAAATCAGAAGGAGGAAGAACAAATGAGCGGTAAGGAATCAAAGCTGTCACCTATGATGGCGCAGTATTTTGAAATTAAAACTAATTATCCAGATACAATTCTGTTCTTCCGCCTTGGTGATTTTTATGAGATGTTTTTTGATGATGCACAGATTGCTTCCCAGGAGCTTGACCTTGTGCTCACAGGCAGAGACTGCGGACAGGAGGAAAGGGCGCCTATGTGTGGTGTTCCTTTTCACAGTGCAGACAGTTATATTGCAAAACTTGTTTCAAGAGGTTATAAGGTTGCAATCTGTGAGCAGATGGAAGACCCTGCAACGGCAAAGGGCATTGTTAAAAGAGATGTCATAAGAATCATCACTCCCGGTACGGTTATTGAAAGCAGTATGCTTGAGGACGGCGTGAATAACTATCTCTGTTGTGTTTATGCAGGAGATAAGGAAACAGGCGTTTGCTTTGCCGATGTTTCAACAGGTGAATTTCATATAACCGTTATTGACGGCGACGATGTCCAGAATAAGCTGATTAATCAGCTTTCTACATATTCTCCCAAGGAAATTATTATAAATTCCAAGGCGCTTGATTATGATAAGCTTGAGGGCTTTGCCAAGAGAATTGAAGCTGGCGTTGAAGTCCTTGACGATGAAAAATTTGATTTTTCAAACGCCGCAAATGTTGTTATGGAAACTCTGAAAAAAGAGGAGATTTCCTCCCTCGGAATCGGTCACAGCAAGTCGGCGGTATGTGCTTTGGGCGCAGTAATTTCTTACCTTAAGGAAACTCAGAGAAAGTCTGAAATTGAAACTCCGTCGGAAATTGAATATTACGACGAAGAACAGTATATGAATCTTGACATAAGTGCAAGGCGTAATCTTGAGCTTACAAGGTCAATGATGACAGGCGATAAAAGACATTCTCTTTTGTGGGTTATTGATAAGACGAAAACCGCAATGGGAAAGAGAACAATAAGAGCCTGGCTTGAAAGACCGCTGATGTCAGTCGCTAAGATTGTTAAAAGGCAGAATGCAGTTGGTGAGCTTGTTGATAATCCAATGATGCGTGACGGTGTAAGAGAAGTTCTCACAGGTGTAAGCGATATTGAAAGGCTTATGACGAGAATTGTCTACGGTACTGCAAATGCCAAGGAGCTGAAATCCCTTCAGACGACTATTGAAAAACTGCCGTCCGTTAAATCTGCGCTTGCAGATTCGTCAAGTGCAATGCTCAAGGATATTTATAAGGGTATAGATTTGCTTGATGACGTGAGAGAGCTTATTGACAAAGCCATAGTTGACGAACCGCCGTTTACGGTTCGTGAGGGCGGAATGATAAAAGAAGGCTTTAACAGTGAGCTCGACGAGCTTAAAGCAATAATGACAGACGGCGCAGGAATAATAGCCTCAATAGAAAATGAACAGAGAGAAAAGACAGGTATACCAAAACTACGTGTAGGTTATAACAAGGTTTTCGGCTACTACATTGAGGTAACAAATTCCTATAAGGATATGGTGCCCGACGGATATATCAGAAAGCAGACTCTTACAAACTGTGAAAGATATATCACACAGGAGCTTAAGGATTTAGAGGGCAGAATAATCGGAGCAAAGGACAGGAGCGTAGGGCTTGAATATGAGCTTCTCTGTTCTGTCAGAGAAACGATTTCCGCCCAGCTTAACAGACTTCAGCTTACGGCAAAGAGCATTGCGGTTTTGGATGCCGTTGCTTCTCTTGCACAGGTTGCCGTAAATAATAACTATACCTGTCCTGTTATATCAACTGACGGCGTCATTGATATTAAAGACGGCAGGCATCCGGTCGTTGAAACTCTGCTTGACGGAGCACCTTTTGTTCCGAATGATACTTTACTTGATAATGACGAAAACAGATGTGAAATAATTACAGGACCGAATATGGCAGGTAAATCTACATATATGAGGCAGATTGCTCTTATTTCCCTTCTTGCCCAGATAGGCTCGTTTGTTCCTGCAAGGAGTGCAAAGCTGGGAATAGTGGATGCTATATTTACAAGAGTAGGTGCCAGCGACGACCTTGCCACAGGTCAGTCAACCTTTATGGTTGAAATGAACGAGGTTTCAACCATTCTTAAAAATGCAACTTCTTCTTCATTAATCATTCTTGATGAAATCGGCAGGGGTACATCCACCTTTGACGGTATGAGCATTGCAAGAGCAGTGCTTGAATATGTCTGCAAGAAGAAAACCCTCGGTGCTAAGTCTTTGTTTGCCACCCATTATCATGAGCTGACAGATATGGAGGGAATGCTTGACGGTGTTAAGAATTATTCAATAGCCGTTAAGAAAAGGGGAGACGATATAACATTCCTTCGCAGAATTGTCCGCGGCGGTGCAGACCAGAGCTTCGGTATTGAGGTTGCAAAACTTGCCGGTGTTCCCGATACTGTTGTTAAGCGTGCCAAGGTAATCCTTAAAGAGCTTGAAAAGAATGCTGTTAAAATTGAGTTTAAGGCTGAGGACAGTGTTATTGAAGAGGACGAAAGCGATATTCAGTATAACTTTACAGCCAAGGGCAAGGACGAAATACTTGAAATTCTAAAGACGGTTGATGTTAATACCCTTACTCCTATTGAGGCAATGCAGACTCTTTATGATTTGAAGAAAAAGGCTGTCGAGTTAGGGTAGTTAGTAAAAAATTCTGTTGAAAGGAGGGCTCCCTGTGCCTGAAATAAATATTCTGCCGAAAGAAATATACCAGCTTATTGCAGCAGGCGAGGTTGTTGAGCGCCCTTCATCAACAGTCAAGGAAATGATTGAAAATTCCATTGACGCAAAGGCGAAAAATATTACCGTTGAAATTCAAAACGGCGGTTCAACCTATATCCGAATAACAGATGACGGCTGCGGAATTGAACGCAGTCAGGTTAAAAAGGTTTTTATCCCCCATGCTACAAGTAAGATTTCAGCAAAAGAGGATTTGAATGCAATCGGGACTCTTGGCTTCAGAGGTGAGGCAATGGCATCTATTGCCGCTGTTGCAAGAGTTGAACTCCTTACAAAAAACGAAAATGAAAATATCGGCACAAGATATGAGATAGCCGGCGGAGAAGAAATCTCCCTTGACGATGCAGGCTGTCCGAACGGTACAACAATAGTTGTCAGGGATATTTTTTTCAACACTCCTGCAAGAATGAAGTTTCTTAAAAAGGATGTGACGGAGGGAAATTCCGTCGCAGGTGTTGTTGACAGAATGGCAATTTCCCACTCCGAGATATCTTTCAGATTTATCCGCGACGGTAAGCAGACGCTTATAACCTCGGGAAACGGTGATTTGAAATCGGCCATTTATTCGGTTTTCGGAAAAGATGTCAGCGACGGTTTAATTCCTGTTGATTATTCCTATGAAAATATGAGAGTTTCGGGCTTTGTTTCCAAGCCGACTGCTTCAAGAAAAAGCAGGGCAATGCAGTTTTTCTTCATCAATGAAAGGCTTGTAAAATCCGCAACTGCAATGGCGGCACTTGAGCAGGCTTATAAAAACTCAATTATGGTTGGACGTTTTCCCATGTGTGTGCTGAATATTGAAATTAATCCGGCACAGGTTGACGTTAATGTTCATCCGGCAAAAATCGAGGTAAGATTTGCCAACGAAAAGCCTATTTTCGATTTGATTTATTACGGCGTTAAAACTGCCGTTGAGGCTGACAGATCGATTAAAGAAGCTGATTTTTCACCAACCCTCGAAGAAATTTATTCTTCTGTAAAAGCTAATGAACGTCAGGAACAGACCTATTCCGCTAAACTTGATTTTTTCAGAAAAAAGGAAGCACCTCCCGTTCAGCAGACCTTCAGGTCTATGACCTCGGCTGAATTCAGTCAGAGCCTTAAATCAAACAGCCAGATTTATGAAAAAACAGAAGAAACGGAGAATAATAACGAAAAGACAAAAAGGTCTTTTAACAATATTGATATTGAATTCCAAGAGGATACTTCAGCCTTTGAAACGATCGAAAGCTCTGTTATAAATGATGAAACACCTGCCGAAGACTTCATTTTGATAGGTGAAGCCTTTAAGACTTATCTGATTGTGGAAATCGGAAAAGAGCTTTATTTTATAGATAAACACGCTGCTCACGAGCGAATGAATTTTGAAAAGCTTAAGGCACAGGAAACAGTTGAAACCCAGATGCTTTTAAGTCCCGAAGCAGTCAGCCTTACAAAGGAGGAATTTTCTGCATTTACGGAAAATATTGACCTTGTGAGAAAATGCGGCTTTGAGGTTGAAGAATTCGGCGGAAGCTCGGTGATAGTCAGAGCTGTGCCGTCTCTTGCAGGCGACAGTGATGTTAAAGATTTAATTCTTGAAATTGCACAGAAATTACTTGAGCACAAGACTGATATTGTCCCCGATAAAATCGACTGGATATATCATTCCGCTTCCTGCAGAGGTGCTGTTAAAGCAGGGGATTATACTTCAAGAGAGGAGCAGGAGCTGTTTGTTAAAAAACTGCTTTCCATGCCTGAAATACGTTTTTGCCCTCACGGCAGACCCGTATTTATAAAAATTTCAAAGTACGATATTGAAAAACAGTTCGGCAGAGTTTAATATGGATAACAAAATTATAGTTGTTGCAGGACCTACCGCCTCTGGCAAAACAGCCTTGGGTATTGAAATTGCAAAGGCGGTAAACGGAGAGATAATCTGTGCCGATTCAATGCAGGTGTATAAGGGTATGTCTGTTTCCACTGCCGCTCCTACAAAGGAAGAGCAATGCCGGGTAAGGCATTATCTCAATGAATTTCTTGAGCCTGACAGTGAATTTTCAGTTGCATTGTGGTGTGATTTGGCAAAGAAGACAGCAGACGATATTTTAAAAAGAGGTAAAATTCCCGTAATCGTGGGAGGAACAGGACTTTTTATTGACAGCTTCGTTGATAACATTTCCTTTGAGGACGTTAAGATCGATTCGGCTCTTCGTGAAAGTCTGATGTCAAGAGGTACAGATGACCTTTATGATGAGCTTGAAAAAGCAGACCCTCAGGCTGCAAAGGATATCCATAAAAATAATAAAAAACGTGTGGTCCGTGCTCTTGAGCTGTATTACTCGGGAGTGACGAAAACACAGCAGAATATTAATTCAAAAAAAGAAAAAAGTCCTTATGAATTTCTATATTTTGTCCTTGAATACAGGGACAGGCAAAAGCTGTATGACAGAATAAACAGGAGAGTTGATTTGATGTGTGAGCAGGGACTTGTTAAAGAGGCAGAAAGGTGTCTTTTAAAAGCAGGTAAAACCTCGGCACAGGCAATAGGACATAAGGAGCTTAAGCCTTATCTTGAAAACAAAATTACTCTTAATGAGGCGCTTGATAATCTGAAAAAAGAAACAAGGCATTATGCCAAAAGGCAGATAACCTGGTTTAAGAGAAGAGAAGATACAATTCACCTTGTTCTTGATGAGGACAGGGAAGAGGTTATAAAAACGGCTGTAAAGCAGTGTGAGGATTTTTTAAATGGCAGAGTCACAGAAGAAAAAAGTGAATAACGGCTCAAAAAAATTATTCAGAGATATTCTGCCCATTGCAGTTGTTTTTCTGATAATCGGTATCTATATATTTGTTGAGTGTTACGCTCCGACCCATGTCAGTGTTGAAACTGTTACCGCCGTTACTTCAACTATGTATGAAACTGTTGATGCAACCGCTTATGTTGTGAGAGACGAGCATATTGTTGACAGCGGAAAAAGCGGTGTAACGGTCGCCTGCATTGACGACGGTGAAAAAGTTAAAAAGGGCGGTAATATCGCAATGGTCTTTGATTCCGAAAATCAGGCGCAAAGCTATACTTCTGCTCTTGACCTTCAGAACAGCCTTGACTACTATATTGACCTTGAGAGCAGGTCGGCGGGTATGGCAACTGACGTCGCTTCAATAGATAAAGATATTATTGGCGACGTAAACGACTATATACGTCAGGCTTCGGCTTATTCTTCGGGAGCTCTTGATGAAAGCTCAAAAAGTCTTAATGATAAGCTGACACGGCGTCAGATTATTATAGGTGAAAATATTGATTTTTCGGGTATTAAATCAGAACTTGAAAAAGAAATCAGTTCTCTTGATATTAACAACTGTAAGCCTGCCGATTATGTCGGTACAGAGGAATCGGGAATTTTCTCGTCATATACAGACGGATGCGAGGGATTGGTTGATTATAAAAAGGTAACAGAGCTTACCGCTCAGGAGCTTGATAAGGCTATTGAAAAAGGCTCAAAGACAGAAAAGCAAAATCATCTCGGTAAAATTGTTACTACATATGAGTGGTATTTCTGCTGTAAGGTTGACGCCGATAAAATAAAAGGAATCAAAAACGGAGATAAGTTAAGCGTTGCGTTAAAGGACAGCGATGATGTAATCGACTGTACCGTTGTCAGCGGAGCAGATGTTGATTTGGGCGTTAAGGAAACAGTGCTTGTATTAAGAAATTCCGCTATGGATTCAGCAATCTCTGCAATGAGAGTTGAAGATATTGAAATCAGGCTTAAGGAATACAGCGGTTTTAAAGTTCCGTCATCTGCTGTTCACGTTGATGAAAACGGTAAAAAAATGGTTTATGCCCTTGCCGCAAATAAGGTGAATGCGAGATACGGCGATATAATTTATTCAACTAAGGATTATGTCATATTTGAGTATGACCCCAAAAACAGCAACGGCATACGTCTTTATGATCAGATAATTACACAAGGAAAGGACCTGTACGATGGAAAAATTTATACCTGATGAAAAAAGACTGCAGGCTGTGCAGGATAATTATAAGGCAATAAAAGCAAAAGTTCAGGAATCTGCCGTAAAAGCAGGCAGAAATCCCGAAGACGTAAGACTTATGGCAGTTACAAAAACTGTTGAAAGTGTTTATATCAATAAGGTTCTTGATATGGGCGCCGATTTAATCGGAGAAAACAGAGTTCAGGAATTTTTGGGCAAAAAGGATGAGCTTCACCTTGAGGGAGTGGAAAAGCATCTTATCGGCCATCTGCAGACTAATAAGGTTAAGCAGATTGTGGGCGAGGTTGATATGATTGAGTCTGTCGATTCCTTTCGGTTAGCTAAAGAAATTAACCGCGTTTCCCTCAATAAAGGAGTTACGACAAAGGTGCTTGTTGAGGTAAATGTAGGCAAGGAGGATTCAAAAAGCGGTATTTATATTGAACAGCTTGAAGAGCTCCTCTGTCAGATATCCGAGCTGGAAGCCGTTAAGGTTTCTGGACTTATGACAATTCCTCCTATTTGTGACAGTGAAAAAGAGGTGTCGGATTATTTTTCGTCAATGTATCAATCTTTCATTGACATTAAAGGCAAAAACATAGATAATGTAAATATGGATATTTTGTCAATGGGAATGAGCGGCGATTTTGAAGCCGCCGTTGCCAACGGTTCAAATATAGTACGTGTAGGCTCTGCTATTTTCGGAGCGAGAAAATATTTTTAAGGAGAGGCGAATATGGGATTTTTAGACAAGATTAAAGAGATTGTCAGCGAAAGCGACGAGGACGATTTTGACGATTTCTATGAAGAAGACAACAGCGGTACATCAATAGGTCTTGCCCCTCCTGTCAGGGACAGAGCCTCCAGACATGAGCGTGAAAAGGAAGAGAAGTATTCCGAGCGCCCGAGAATGAGACACCGCGACAGTGACAAGGTTGTTAATATTCATACTACCACTCAGCTTCAGGTTGTACTTGTAAAGCCGGAGCGTTTTGAGGAGGCTGCCGCAATAGCAGACAATCTTAATGAAAGAAGAACAGTGGTTTTAAATCTTGAAAGCACCAACCGTGACGTAGCACGCAGATTGCTTGACTTCTTAAGCGGTGTTGCATATGCCGGTAACGGTCAGATTAAACGTGTTGCAAACAGCACATATATTATTACTCCTTATAATGTTGATGTTATGGGAGATCTTATTGATGAACTTGAAAACAACGGTATGTTTATGTAATTTATTGTGATGATTACATGCAGGAGGATATGAAGATGATTACACCAAGTCAGATACGTGAAAGAAAGATATCAACTGTTGAAAACGGCGGCTATGACAGGGGAGAGGTAAACGAGCTTCTTTTAGAGGTTATAGAGTCTTATGAGGCAGTTTATGCGGAGAACAAGGAGCTTTACAGAAAAATGGAAATCCTTGCAAACCGTATTGAAGAATACAGAGCAGATGAGGACTCTATTAAAACAGCCCTTATCACTGCTCAGAAGATGGCTTCTCAGGTTGTAAGCGAGGCTAAAGAAAAGGCTGAGAAGGCGATTTCCGACAGTGCAAATTCGGCACAGAGGACAGTAGTTGACGCAAAGGAAAAAGCTGACAAGATTATCGGCTCTGCAAGAGAATATGCTGCAGAGCTTAAAAGCGAAAAGGAAAAGGCAGCCGAAGAAATTGTTTCCGACGCGGAAAAGAAAGCAAGCAAGGCAATAAGCAGTTCAAAGACAGTTGCCAGGGATGTGCTTGATCAGGCAAAGAATTTGTCAAAAGAAATTATTGACAAAGCAAAGGCCGAAAAGGTATATTATGATGAAATTGTAATTAAGCTCAAGGAAGAGTCGAACGGTTTTAAAGAAAATCTTATTTCACTTTATGAAAGCCAGCTTGATAAACTTAAAAATCTGACTGATTCTCAAACTTCCGAGGCTGAAGAAGAACAGCATATTGCAGATATTGAAGATGAGCTTAATTCTCTTATTTCAAATATTGACGAAATAACAGATGTTCAGACTGAGGAGAAATCAGAAGTATCTGACGGGACAGAAAATACTGAGGATACATATGAGGCTGAGCCCGAAGCTGAAACAGAAGAGGTCTCTTCAGATGAAGTCGCAGAGGATTCTTCAGACGAAAATTCAAAGAAAGAAGAGCCTGCCGCAGAAGCAGATGATGACGAAGAAAACGAGATTGACGAAATAATTGAGGAAATAGAATCAAAGGAGAATGAGGACTTTGAGATAATCGGCGAACCTGAGGAAGAGGAAGAGCCTGTGGATGTGGATAACGCAATTAACGCTTTTTCAAGTGATGAGATTACTCCTATTGAGGATGAAGCTCCGTCAATTCCCGTAATTGATGACGAACCTGAATTCGAAAGTGAACCGATGGCATTTGAGAGTTATTTCAATGTAAATAAAGAAGACCCTCATAATACAGATGAGACGATTTCTCTCATTCCTCCCGATGAAGATGATGACGATGATGAGCCTTCAAAATTCAAAGGCTTTTTCAAAAAGAAAAAATAAACCTGTTAAGGAGCAAATATAATGGATTATAACGAAACCTTAAATTTACCAAAAACCGAATTTCCCATGAGGGCAGGACTTCCGGCAAGAGAGCCTGAATTTCTTGCGAGATGGGAAGAAAATGATCAGTACAGAAAGCTGATGAAAAATAACGAGGGCAAGCCCCTGTTTGTTCTTCACGACGGACCTCCGTATGCAAATGGAGATATCCATATCGGTCATGCTTTAAATAAAACCTTAAAGGATTTTATCGTAAGGTATAAGAATATGACCGGCTTTCAGTCACCTTATGTTCCGGGCTGGGATACTCACGGTCTGCCTACAGAGCTTGCCGCCAGAAAAAAGGCAGGTATCAGTGCAGAAACAAATATTTCAGACCTTGAATTGAGAAAAATCTGCCGTGATACCGCTTTGGGCTTTGTTGATGTTCAGCGTGAGTCATTCAAAAGGCTCGGCATTATCGGTGAGTGGGATAATCCTTATATTACCCTTCAGAAAGAATTTGAAGAAGAGCAGATTAAGGTGTTTGCAAATATGGCTTCAAAGGGCTATATCTATAAGGGACTTAAGCCTGTTTACTGGTGTCCCGATTGTAATACAGCTCTTGCCGAAGCAGAGATTGAGTATGCGGACGATCCATGTCATTCAATATATGTAAAGTTCAGAGTAACAGATGATTTGGGTAAACTTACTGCAATGGGTGCAGATTTGGAAAAGACCTATTTTGTTATCTGGACAACAACTACCTGGACTCTTCCTGCAAACGTAGCTATCTGCGTCGGTCCTGATTTTGAATATTCGCTTATCAAAGCAGGTGGCGAATACTATGTAATGGCAACTGACCTTGCCGCATCAGCAATGGCGGAAAAAGGTGTTGAGGACTATGAAACAGTAGGCGTTATCAAAGGCTCTGAGCTTGAATATATGAAAACTCAGCATCCGTTTATTGACCGTACCTCTCTTGTAATCGTAGGCGACCATGTAACTCTTGAAAGCGGTACAGGCTGTGTTCATACTGCTCCGGGTCACGGTGTTGATGACTTTATCGTATGTAAGAAATATCCCGAAATTCCGGTAATTGTTCCTGTTGACGCAAAGGGCAGACTTACCGAAGAAGCAGGTCAGTTTGCAGGTCTTACAACAGAAGAAGCAAACAAGCCTATCGCTCTGTATCTTGATGAAATAGGTGCACTTTTTGCTCTCAAGAAAATTCAGCACCAGTATCCCCATTGCTGGAGATGTCATAAGCCTGTTATTTTCAGAGCAACAAGCCAGTGGTTCTGTTCAGTAGACGATTTCAAAGACGCTGCCGTTGAGGCTGCCGAGGATGTCAAATGGTATCCTGAATGGGGTAAGGACAGACTTCAGTCAATGGTTCGTGAGCGTGCCGACTGGTGTATTTCACGTCAGAGAAAATGGGGCGTTCCTATTCCTGTTGTATATTGTCGTGAATGCGGTAAGGAAATTATTGATAACAACCTTATGATGAAGGTTTCAAAGATTTTCGGTGAGGAAGGCTCTGACGCCTGGTTTGCCCACGGTGCCGAATACTTCCTGCCTGAGGGCTTCAAATGTCCTCATTGCGGAAATACAGAGGGCTTTGATAAAGAGAAGGATATTATGGATGTTTGGTTTGACTCAGGTTCTTCTCATGCCGCAGTATGCAAGAAAAGAGATTATCTCAAAACTCCTGCCGATGTTTATCTTGAGGGTGCTGACCAGTACAGAGGCTGGTTCCAGTCATCACTTTTGACATCTGTTGCAGGCGGCGGAAAAGCTCCTTATAAGCAGATTATTACCCACGGCTGGACTGTTGACGGAGAGGGCAAAAAAATGTCAAAATCTCTCGGAAACGGTATTGACCCACAGGATATTGTAAGCAAATACGGTGCAGATATTCTTCGTCTGTGGGTTGCAAGTGCTGATTATCACGCTGATATCCGTATCAGTCCCGAAATCCTTAAGCAGATTTCGGATAACTACAGAAAGCTCCGTAATACAGCAAGATACTGCCTCGGAAACCTTTATGATTTCAACCCTGATGCAGATATGGTTGATAATGCCGAACTTGAAGAGCTTGACAAGTATGCTCTTATGAAACTTGACGAGGTTATAGAAGTAGCAAGAAAAGCGTATGAAGAATACGATTATCATACAGCCGCTCATTCAATCCATAATTTCTGCGTTGTTGATATGAGTAACTTCTATTTTGACGTGCTTAAGGACAGACTTTATACATCTGCTCCAAACAGTAAGACAAGAAGAGCCGCTCAGACAGTTCTTTACAAGGTACTTGACGCACTTACTCTTGTTCTTACTCCGATTCTTGCATTTACAGCCGATGAAATCTGGCTTGCAATGCCTCACGATAAGAGCAAAAATCCGGAGTCACCGCTCTTTAATGAAATTCCGCAGGCTGACTTTATTGAGGCTGATGATTCGTTTATTGCAAAGTGGGATAAAATACACGCTGTAAGAGTTGACGTTCAGAAAGCTCTTGAGCTTGCAAGAAACGAAAAGATTATCGGCAAACCTCTTGAGGCAAGTGTTACCCTTTATGCAGACGGCGAGCTTTATGATTTCCTGAAGTCCGTTGAAAATGAGCTTCCCGAAATATTCATCACCTCCTATGTAACCGTTGAAAAGGGCGAGGGAGAAGTGAAAGGCGATGTTGAAGGACTTTCTGTAACGATTTCAAAGGCTCAGGGAGAAAAATGTGAGCGCTGCTGGAAATATTCCGATACAGTCGGAAACTGCGCGGAGCATCCGACTCTTTGTGCTCACTGTGCAGAGGTTATGAAAGAGCTTGGTAAATAGTAAAAAGGCACACGGCTGATTTTACCGTGTGCCGATGTTTATTTAATTTGCTGTAGGGATGTGAATTTTTGAAGCTTAAAAATAAAAATATTTGGTGTTGTGTAATGATAGTCCTTATCGTTGCTTTTGACCGGGTAACAAAATATTTTGCGAAGCTGTATCTTTACGGCAAGGGTGCTAAACCGTTTATAAAAGGCATAGTTGAATTTGTTTATGCCGAAAATACAGGTGTGGCATTTTCACTTTTCAGCGGCGGAAGATGGTTTTTTATTATTCTTACTGCTGTGGCTGTTGTTGCATGCCTTATTTATATGTTTAAAGGAAAAGGAAAAAATAATCTGTGGCTGTTCTGGTCACTGGGTGTTGTTGTTTCGGGTGCAATAGGAAACCTGATTGACAGAATTTTTCTTGGTTACGTTATTGATTTTATAAATCCTGTTTTTGTGAATTTTGCTGTGTTCAATATTGCCGATTGCGCTGTTACTCTCGGCGCCGTAAGCCTTATTGCTTATCTCGTTACTGACATTTTCAAGGGCGAAAAAAAGGAGAAAGAGGATGAGCAGTGAGTTTAATCTGACGGTAGAGTCTGAAAATGCTGGAGTAAGAATTGATAAGCTCATTTCGGAAAATTCCGAAGGTATTACACGAAGTGCCGCCGCAAAGCTGATTGATCAGGGAAATGTTACGGTATGCGGCAAGGAAATTTCAAAAAATTATAAATGTAAAGAACGGGATGAAATTACTGTTTTAATACCTGATGCTAAGCCCCTTGAGGCAAAAGCCGAGAATATACCGCTTGATATTGTGTATGAGGATGATGACCTTTTGGTTGTAAATAAGCCTAAGGGAATGGTTGTTCATCCTGCCGCAGGAAATTTTGACGGTACGCTTGTAAATGCTCTTCTCTACCATTGCAAGGGCAGCTTAAGCGGAATAAACGGCGTTATACGCCCCGGTATTGTTCACAGAATAGACAAGGATACTTCGGGCCTTTTAATAGTGGCGAAAAACGATTTTGCTCATATAAACCTTGCTGAGCAGATAAAGGAGCATTCCTTTCACCGTGCATATCAGGCTGTTGCCTACGGCAATATAAAAGAGGACAGCGGTACTGTTAATCAGCCCATAGGCAGAAACCCGAATGACAGAAAAAAGATGGCGGTAACGCTGAAAAATTCAAAAAATGCCGTTACGCATTATGAAGTAATTAACCGTTTCGGCGAATTTACTCATATAAGATGTGTGCTTGAAACAGGCAGAACCCATCAGATAAGAGTCCATATGGCATATATCGGGCATCCTCTTGCAGGGGATTCGGTTTACGGTCCTAAAAAAGTGATAAAAAGCCTTGACGGTCAGTGTCTTCATGCAGGAGAAATCGGCTTTGTTCATCCGAGGACAGGACAGTACATGGAGTTTAAATCACAATTGCCCGATTATTTTAAGCACTTTCTTGCAGGACTTGAAAACAGCAGATAATAAATTTTGGAGAAAATTATGGAAAAAACTTTTGAAAACTGGCTTGTGGTTTCCGATATTGACGGAACTCTGAAAGATAAATTTAAAAAAATTCCCAAAAGAAATTATGAAGCAATTAAGAAATTCACCGATTTAGGCGGAAATTTTACCCTTGCGTCAGGAAGACTTCAGTCAAGCCTTGAAAGAAATTATAACAGAATTACGGCAAATCAGCCTGCAGTTGTTTTAAACGGTGCAGGAATATATGATTACAATAAAAGAGAAATGCTGTGGCGCAGTACGATAGGCGAAAAGGGTCAGGAATTTGTAAAAAGAATTTCCGAAGAATTTGATGAAATTTTTAAAAGTGTAGATATCGGCGTTTACTTTGACGATTATGTTTATATCGTTAAAGACGGACTCCTTTCAAAAGGTACTATGTATTTTGACAAAGATTGCTATGAGCATGTAAAATCTCTTGACGAAGTTCCTAAGAAAGGCTGGATGAAAGTTATTTTCTGGTCAAATCCTATTGTTATTAACAGACTGCGTGATGTTATCATCAGAGAAGAAAATCCCGACGCTAATTTTATGGCATCATCTCTTTGGAGTATGGAAATGCTGCAAAAGGATACCCACAAGGGCGTCGGAATAATGCGGCTTGCCGATATGCTTGGCATTGAAAAAAGTCATGTTGCCGCCATAGGCGATTATTATAACGACTGGGATATGCTTAAAACAGTAGGGCTTCCTGCCTGCGCAGGGCAGGCTCCGACTTCGATTCACAAAATATGCAAATTTGAGGCCTGTCACTGCAATCAGGGATGTGTTGCGGATTTGCTTGAATACATAATGTCGGGCAGAGCCGAAAAAAATATGTTATAGGAGAGGAAACAATGCTGACTATAGGTGCACATTTAAGTGCTTCAAAGGGATACACCGCAATGCTTAATCAGGCATTGGAAATCGGTGCGAACACTTTTCAGTTTTTTACGCGAAATCCAAGGGGAGGAAGCGCTAAAGCGATTGATGAAAAGGATGTTGAAACCTTTTTAAAATTGATGAAAGAAAATGATTTTCCTGTTATTCTGGCTCATGCTCCTTATACGCTTAATTGTTGCAGTGCAAAGCCGGAAACAAGAGAATTTGCAATAAATACTTTTGCCGATGATTTAAAGAGAATGGAGTATACCCCAAATCAGCTTTATAATTTCCACCCGGGTTCTCATGTCGGACAGGGCGAAGAAGTGGGAATTGAGCTGATTGCAGATGCTCTTAATAAGGTGCTTTTTGAGGATATGACAACTACTGTTCTTCTTGAAACAATGGCAGGAAAGGGCTCTGAAATCGGAAAAACCTTTGAAGAGCTGAAAGCTATTGTTGACAAGGTTGACATGAAGAATAAGCTGGGAATTTGCCTTGATACCTGCCATATTAACGACGGCGGTTATGATGTGGTAAATAATCTTGACGGTGTTATGGACGAATTTGATAAGGTTATCGGACTTGACAGATTAAAGGCTGTTCACCTGAATGATTCAAAAAATCCTCTTGCCGCCCATAAGGACAGACATGAGAAAATAGGAGAGGGCTATATAGGACTTGATGCAATGGAGAGAATTATCAATCATCCTGCACTGAGAAATCTGCCGTTTTTCCTTGAAACTCCAAATGAAATTGACGGCTATGCAAAAGAAATTGCACTCCTAAAGTCACTTTATAAGGACTGATAAAGATATAAAATAACGGACTGACTTCAATTAAGTCAGTCCGTTTAAACTTTTACTATATATTTCAGCGCAGAATTGCAAAGCCGAGGTCAATAACTCCGCCTAAAATTTTACTGGTTTTTGTCATATTAAGGGTTTCCGCAAACCAAAGAAGAATAAGCGCAACAAGAATTGCAATAATCAAAGTTTTCTCAGACATAACAAGACCTCCAAATTATCTTCTTGATTAATAATATTATATACTATTTGAAAAATAAATCAAGTAAATTTATGGAAAATGACAGAAATTAAAAAAATGAAAATTTTCGTTGAAATATCACATAATATGTTTTATAATACTACTTAATATTTTTGTTATAATGGGGGAATATGGTTGAGTCCGATTTTAATGCTTACTGCGGACAGAAGTGCAATGTTTACTGCCACCGTTGTAATTTCAGGTATCAGTATAGTTTTAGGCGTTCTTCTGTTACTTATATTAGTTTTTTATCTTTTCGGTTTAGCTGTTTCAAACGCTGAAAAAAAAGCCAAAGAAAAGGCACAGAAAAAAAACAGTAAAACATCTTCCTCAAATGGAAATGTTACTGTATCACCTGCTCCTGTCCCTACTTCTTTTTCTGAAAGAAAAGCTCCTGAGCCTGTTGTTGAACAGGGAATCAGCGGCGAGGTTGTAGCAGCTATTTCAGCTGCCGTTGCTATGAGTGAGGGACCTCAGGCAGTTGTAAGATCAATAAAAAAGGTCAATGTGAGCGGCAGAAACCCTTGGGCGCAGGCAGCTAATGTTGATAACACAAGACCGTTTTAAAGGAGGAATTTGATTTATGGAAATACTTCAGGGAGTTTGGGAAGTAATTTCAAGTATTTTTGCAAATTCCGGATACGCATATTTCTTTACAGGTGACGGCTGGAAAAATGCAGTAATGCTTCTCGTATCATTCATTTTTCTTTATTTGGGAATTAAAAAAGGCTTTGAGCCGCTTCTTATGGTGCCTATTGCATTCGGTATGCTTCTTGCTAATATACCGGGAGCTAATCTTGCGGTGCAGTATCACGACCTTGCAGGCTTCAGAGATTTGCTTGCAGGCAGGGGCGAATTTGTCGGCTGTACACCGGGACTTATGGATTTCCTGTATTTCGGTGTAAAAGCGGGTGTTTATCCTCCTCTTATATTCCTTGGCATCGGCGCAATGACGGACTTTACGCCTCTTATCGCAAGACCAAGCAGTTTTATACTCGGTGCTGCGGCACAGTTCGGTATTTTCTTTACTTATGTAGGTGCTATTCTTTTAGGCTTTGCTCCGAATGAAGCAGGCTCAATCGCTATTATCGGCGGTGCTGACGGACCTACAGCAATCTTTGTAACGTCTCAGCTTGCTCCGGGGCTTTTGGGTACTATTGCCGTAGCGGCATATTCTTATATGGCACTTGTTCCGCTTATTCAGCCGCCTATTATGAAAGCGCTGACAACTAAGAAAGAACGCAGTGTTGTTATGGGTAATCTTCGTCCCGTATCAAAACTTGAAAAAATTCTCTTCCCGATTATGGTAACGGTTATCGTGTCTCTTCTTCTTCCCGATGCAGCTTCACTTGTAGGTATGCTTATGCTTGGTAATCTGCTTAAGGAAAGCGGAAGAACAGAGAGAATTGCCAAGGCTGCTCAGAATGAGCTTATGAATATTGTTACAATATTCCTCGGTGTTTCTGTAGGTGCTACTACATCTGCAGAAAGTTTCCTTAATTTTAATACTCTTAAAATTGTTGCCCTGGGACTTATTGCATTCTGTCTCGGTACAGCCTGCGGTACTTTGTTCGGTAAACTTATGTATATATTCACGAAAGGCAAGGTTAATCCGCTTATAGGTTCGGCAGGCGTTTCGGCAGTGCCTATGGCTGCCCGTGTAAGCCAGAAAGAAGGACAAAAGGAAAATCCGTCAAACTTCCTTCTTATGCACGCTATGGGACCAAATGTTTCGGGCGTTATCGGTTCAGCAGTTGCAGCAGGTATACTTCTTACGCTTCTTAAGTAATTATTATCGTAAAACTAAAAATTTTTCAGGGTGTCGGCAGGCGCCCTGATTTTTTAAGGAGAAAAATTATGCCATTAAATGAAATGCAGCAGTCAGCTGTTAATACAACCGAAGGACCGCTTCTGATTCTTGCAGGAGCAGGCTCGGGAAAAACTACTGTGCTTGTAAACAGGGTACAGCACATTATTGAAAGCGGACTTGCTCAGCCCTGGCAGGTGCTTGCTATCACATTCACAAATAAGGCGGCAGGAGAGTTAAGAGAAAGGCTTATTTCAGCCGTTGGGGAAAGCGCCAATGATATATGGGCGTATACATTCCATAGCTGCTGTTCGAGAATTTTAAGACGCTTCGGCGACAGGCTCGGTTATACAAACCACTTTACAATTTATGACACGGACGATTCAAAACGTGTTATGAAGCAGTGTCAGAAACAGCTTGATATCGAAGATAAATTTATAAATCATAAATCCATATTGAATGAAATAAGCCGTGCCAAAGACAGCCTTATAGACCCTCAGGAGTATAAGGCTACGTCGTCAAACGATTTCAGAAAAGGTAAAATTGCTCAGTGCTATGAGCTTTATCAAAAGGAGCTTTTGAAATCCGACGCAATGGATTTTGACGATATAATTTTCAATACTGTTAAGCTGTTAAAAGAAAATGATGACGTAAGGGAGCTTTATCAGACACAGTTTAAATACGTTATGGTGGACGAGTATCAGGATACTAACCATGCTCAGTATGTACTTACTTCCCTGCTTGCAGACAAGTATCAAAACATTTGTGTAGTAGGTGATGACGACCAGAGTATTTACCGTTTCAGAGGAGCAACTATTGAAAACATACTTTCCTTTGAACAGCATTACAAGGGCGCGAATGTTATCAGGCTTGAGGAAAACTACCGCTCGACGCAGAATATTCTTGACGGTGCAAATGCAGTAATTGCCAACAATAAGAACAGGAAGGGAAAAACTCTTTTCACCCGTTCGGGTTCAGGCGATAAAATTGTTCTTAACACTGCTATGAATGAGTCTGACGAGTCAACTTATATTGCCGACGAAATATTGAAGAATGTTAAAAACGGCAGAAAGCTCAGCGACCACGCCATTCTTTACCGTATGAATGCACAGTCGAGAAACCTTGAAATTATGCTTACAAAAATGGGGATTTCTCACAGAATTATCGGCGGTCATCGTTTCTTTGACAGAAAAGAAATAAAGGATATTATTTCCTATTTTGCGGTAATAAATAATCCTGCCGATAATGTAAGGCTTCAAAGGATTATAAATGTTCCCAAGCGTGCAATCGGCGATACAATGCTGGGCAATATTATGGAAATTGCTTCGGGTCTCGGTATGTCTGCTTTCGAAGTTTGTGAAAAGGCAGACGAATTTCAGAAAACTTCAAGAAGTGCATCAAAGCTGATGGGCTTTGCTTCGATGATAAGAGATTTTCAGAAATGCCTTGAAGAAAAAATGCCTTTGACTGATTTGCTTCAGGAAATTCTTGAAAAAACAAAATATCTTGACTATCTTAACGAGGATCCTGAGACTTACGAGGACAGAGTGAATAATATCAAGGAGCTTTCCTCAATGTTTGTAAAATATCAGGAGGAAAGCGACGACCCTCAGCTTTCTGATTTTTTGGAGGATGTTGCACTTATTTCCGATATTGATTCATACAATGAGGACGAAGATTCGGTTGTTCTTATGACACTTCATTCGGCAAAAGGTCTTGAATTTCCTGTAGTATTTATACCCGGTATGGAAGAGGGAATTTTCCCCGGTTCTCAGTCAATGTACAGTGAAGAGGAGCTTGAAGAGGAAAGACGTCTTGCCTACGTCGGCATAACAAGAGCAAAGGAAAAACTTTATCTTGTCAATGCGCAGCAGAGAATGCTGTATGGCACAACGTCAAGAAATATGCCTTCAAGATTTATCAGGGAAATTCCGTCAGATGTTGTTGAAGATGTATCAACAAGAGTTCATAGCACAAATGTAAGCCGTTTTGCTTCTCTTAAAACTGCTCATTCTCCTACAAGCTCAAGTGCCCATAAATTCGGCCAGGCAGGCAATGTTTCCGTCCAGCCACATGCAGATTACAATGTGGGAGATACTGTTGTACATAAGAGTTTTGGTACAGGTACAATTCTTTCTCTTCAGCCTATGGGAAATGATACTCTTATGGAGGTTGCCTTTGATAAGGCAGGCACTAAAAAAATGATGGCAAACTTTGCCAGACTTGAAAAGGTTAATTAAATATATTAGACTGTCGATAAAGTGGCGTTTTTTGCATAAAATAACCGTAGGGGCGATTATTAATCGCCCGCATATAATCGGGCTTGCAATGCAAGCCCCTACGACAGTTTGTTGCAATAATACATCAATAAATTATTATTTGGACTTTTTCAACACGCTGATTAAATATATTTATATTAATAAAACACCGCAGAAAGAAAAAATTCTGCGGTGTTTTATTATATTTTATCTTTATATCTCTCAGCGGTGATGATGCCGTCATTTACGTGGAGCTTGCAAATTCTTGCATTTCTTCTGTCACCTTTTAATCCGTCATCCTCAATATCTCTTGCGTGGTAAACTGCATACCATTCGCCCTTATATTTTATCATTGAGTGATGCCCTGTACCCTCCTCAAATTCGTTTGCCTTGAGTACCGGGGCATATGTTTTGTCATCGGGATACTTTTCAAATCTGATTTTTGTTAAGTCGGTTTCATCTGTTTTTGCCCTTGCGTATCCGATGTAATATGTAGGCTGCTGATAACAGTTTCCCGAGTACATGACGTACTGCCAGTCACCCTCTTTGAAGTAAAATGCACCCTCTATTGTATGCCAGTTCACGCCTTTTTTGTATCTGTCTTTCATATAGACATCCTCGTCAAGGGTAGGCACAACAACTTCAACAGGTTTACCCTCGGCAGTTTCGGGATCAAGAAGCCGGTCGACAACGATATATGTTCCCGGTCTTTCTCCGTCGAAACGGTTGGTTGAATAAAATATAAACATTCCGTTTTCATTTTTTACAACATGGGAGTCAATGGAAAAGGGATGAAGAAGCTGTTTCGGATTTTCAAAGGGACCGAGAGGACTTTTACTGCTTGAAACAAACATTGTCTGTCTGTGACCGCCCTTGTCGGGAGTGTCGCCGTAAAATTCAAAGGAGCAGTACATATAGTATTTCCCATCAATCTCAATTACAGACGGCGCCCAGAAATCTTCCACGTCGGGATAGGTAAACACCTTTCCTGCAAATTTCCATTTGCCGAATAAGTCGTCTGCGTGATAAGCGTATATCCCATCGTCTCCTGTGGTGTAGATGTAATATCTGCCCTTGCTTTCAAAAATGAAGGGGTCAGCCTGACCGATATAATTTTCCTTGTTGATTTCTAAAAGATGCATATTTTTTCTCCTGTGAATTGTGATTTGCTTTGATTAACAGATTCTCGGCAGACCCTCGCCGTAGAGCACGGTAACGGTTCTTTTTCCGCCGATAGGGGTTATTGTTGTGACACCTTTTCCTTCTTTAACTTCGCCGATTATTTCGGCATTTTTGCCGTATTTACTGCTTCGTATAATTTCTACAGCTTTTTCTGCCTGTTCCTTAGGCATAAATGCCACAAGTTTTCCCTCGTTTCCCATATGCATAATATCAAGACCGAGAATTTTTGCAAATGCTTTTACCTCGGGATTGACGGGGAGTTTTTCTTCTTCAATTTCAATATTTACTTTTGAAGCGTCGGCAAGTTCATTCAAAACCGTGCCGAGACCGCCTCTGGTGATATCTCTCATACAGTGAAGTTCAATTCCGCCTTTAAGCATATTTCTGACCATTTCACCCAACGGGGCATTGTCGGATTTTATATCATTTTCAATTTCCATACGTGCTGACAGAATTGCGGCGTGATGATCGCCCATATTACCGCTGACAACTACTGCGTCACCCTGACGAATGTTTGTTGAAACAATGTCAGTGCTGTATTTTATGAAGCCTACACCTGTTGTGTTGATATAGATACCGCCGTTTCCTTCAATAACCTTTGTGTCACCGCATATTACGGCAACGCCTGCCTCTTCTGCTGTTTGAGCCATTGATTTCGCTATAAGCTCAAGGGTGTCAGTATCTGCACCCGTTTCAATAATGAAAGCCGATGTGATGTATTTCGGTACTGCACCGCGCATCAAAAGGTCATTTACAGTTCCGCATACGGACAGTCTGCCGATATCTCCGCCTTTGAACATCAGCGGAGTTACAACAAAGGAGTCGGTGGTGACAGCTATTTTTTCACTGCCATTTACCACTGCACTGTCCTCCATCATATTAAGTATGGGGTTTGAAAAATTTTTTGCAAAAACAGCGTTTATCAAATCGTTTGTTGATTTTCCGCCGCTGCCGTGTGCTAATGTAATTTTCATATTACACCTCATATCATCTGTTTGTAAAGTAGTTAAAACATGCGCCCTCACCGGAAACCATACAGGCACCTTTTGGATTTTCAGGTGTGCAAGCCTTACTGAAAAGGGGACAGTCCGTGGGAGTTTTTTTACCTGTTATAACATCGCCGCAGCAGCATCCGCTTTTTACGCTGTCTTCAAACAGCTCTCTGCTTCCTGCGTCATATTTCAGATATTCGTCACGGAGAACAAGTCCTGAATTTGCGATTTTTCCCATACCTCTCCAGCAGGCATCATACGGTATAAAATATTTGTTTATAAGTCTATGTGCCTTTTCATTTCCTTTGTCGGTAACTGCCGATTTATAAAGATTTATAACTTTTCCCTGTCCCTGAAGTTTTACAAGGGAATAGATTGACGCCAAAAGCTCTTCTCCTTTAAATCCGCTTACCGCAAAGGGAAGATTATATTTCTTAGCAAGAGGTTTAAAGGCATCTGCGCCTGTAATTACACTGACGTGACCGGGAGCAAGAAAGCCGTCAATTTTTTCTCCGTTTTTGCATAATACATCAATGGCAGGAGGCATAGTTTTAAGCGCAGTCAGAAATTTTATATTTTCAATATTCTTTTCGATTATTTCGTCAAGCAAAACAGCATAAATAGGCGTTGTGGTTTCAAATCCAACTGCGGCGAAAATAAATGTTGTGTCCCTGTCATTTTCCGCAAGATGGATAATTTCAAAGGGGGAGTAAACCATATGAACCTTACCACCGAGAGCTTTAACATCCTGCAAGGCTTTTTCAGAACCGGGAACTCTTATCATATCTCCGAAGGTAACAATGCAGGTGTTTTCAGTCAATGCAAGACTGCAAAGTCTGTCAACATAGTCAGCCACTGTTACACAGACAGGACAGCCCGGACCGCTGATAAGTTTAATTTTATCACTTAAAAGTGAGGGTATACCGTTTTCCCTTATAGCCGCCGTATGAGTTCCGCAGACCTCCATAAGCCTGAGTTCTTTTCCGTCATATTCACTTAAATATTTTATAATCTCTTTAATATCCATATTATAAATTTTCAAGCTCGCTGAAAATATCAGCCATTGCTTCTGCCTCATCCTCGGAAATTACCTGAATAATCAGACCTGCGTGGACAAGTACATAGTCTCCGACCTTAACGTCAACGATACCCTTATTTGCGTTTACCTTGTTTGAATTATATTCTACTATGGCTGTGTCGCCCTTTATTTCAATTATTTTACCGGGTGCTGCAACACACATTCTTATTCCTCCATTGCGGAAATATATGCCTGACCGAGGGCAAGTCCTCCGTCACCGCAGGGTACAAGCTCGTTTATATAAACAATAAAACCGTTTTTTTCAAGCAGTTTTATTGTATTTTCCGTTATAATTTTATTGTTGAATGTTCCTCCCGAAAGAACAATTTGATTTATATTATTACTTTTCCTGTATTTTTCGGATATATTTAAAATCATTTGACATATCATCATATGAAAGCCTAAAGCAAGCTCTTCCTTCGGTGCGTCTGCATTTTTTATACGGTTTAAAATTTCTATTGGATTGAGACTTACTTTGATAGGATAAGCCTTTTTTGCTTTTCTTGCCATGCTTTCAAGAGCACAGGCACATTCACCCTCGAAATTATTATAATGCTTAATGTCAAGAAGGGCGCACACAGCGTCAAACAGCCTGCCCATACTTGATGAATTTACCGTGTTTATATTGTTTTCCACTGCCTTGTCAATTAGACTGTTTCCGCCTAAGTAACAGGCAAGTGCCAAATCTGCATCTTTTGAAATTTCATCAGATGCAGGCATTTTTACATAATCCAGATGTTCTTTTCTTTCAAATTTATTTTCGGATTTTTCGTCAAAAACAAAGACTTCACTGCCCCATACTGCACCGTCATCGCCGTATCCTGTTCCGTCAAAGGCGAAGCCGAGGACTTTTTCGTTTAATTTGTGTTCGGCAATTACAGATGCAATATGCGCCTTGTGGTGCTGGATATTCAAATCATTATTAAATAAATTTGAGGAATAGTAATTAGGATGTTTGTCGGCAACAATTTTTTTTGCTTTAAATGAATGTAAATCGGCAAATCTTTTAATGCTGTCTCTGAAAGCGTTTAAAGCATCCGTATTTTCCAAGTCTCCGAAATGCTGACTTATAAATACATATTTGTCACGGTGAAAAGCAAATGCTGATTTTAAATCACCGCCCAGGCAAAGAGTATCCTTTTTTGCTCTTTTGTCGATTTCCACAGCAAGGGGAACATATCCTCTTGCACGTCTGATAAATTGTGTTCTTCCTGCTGTAACCTTTAAAATACTGTCGTCAAGGGAAGTTAAAATCTCTCTGTTGTGGGAAATAATGTCAACGCCGAATTTCTTGATTTTACTGTCGTCAATTATAATCGGTTCGCCGCTGATATTTGCGCTTGTCATAACAAGTGGTGAAATTCTGTCAAGTATTAAAATCTGCAATGGATTGCAGGGGAGAAAAGCTCCGATATAATCGCTTTCACCGCATACGGATTTGTCAAAATCTCTTTTCTTTTCAAGTAAGACAATAGGTCTTGCACTTGACAGCAGAAGCTCTTTTTCCCTGCCGTTTACAGAGCAGTATTTCTCAATTTGCTTTAATGATGAAAACATAACGGCAAATGGCTTTTGTTCTCTGCCCTTGATTTTTCTGATTTCATTAACGCTTTCGGGTATATCTGCACGGCAGGCAAGATGATAACCGCCTATATCCTTAATTGCAAGAACTCTGCCGCTGTTAAGAATGTCAACTGCCTTTTCAACCGTTATATTTGTTACGGGACCGCAGTCATTGCAGGCTATTGTCTGAGCGTGGCACCGTCTGTCATACGGGGAGGTGTATTCCTCCCGGCAGCTTTTGCACATCTCAAAGTCTGACATAGTTATGTTTTCTCTGTCATAGGGAAGAGCTTTTATAATTGTATATCTCGGACCGCAGTTTATACAGCTGATAAAAGGGTGATGAAAACGTCTGTTTTTGCTGTCCTTTAACTCTTTTTCACAGTCTGGACAGGTGGCAAGGTCAGGAGTAATAAACGGTGTGTCATAATCTTTTGATGAAGAAATAATTTTGAAGTCATCAAAGGCTGTCTCATCAATTTCTTCTTTTTCAAAGGACTTGATTTCAAACATAGAAACAAGACGCCGGATATATCTATCCAACGTCTGCGAATCCTTACTGATTATCAATTCGACGTTGCCGCCTGAATTTTTTATCTGACCTTTTACACCGTATTCAAGGGCAAGCCTTTGAGCTGTCGGTCTGAAACCGATGCCCTGGACAATTCCCCTGAAAGTTAATTTAACAGTCATAACAGTTATTCTTTATGAAGGGTACAAATTCCCTTTTCGCCGTCGTCATCTGTCATTGAAAGCGCCTTGAATTTAATGCAGGCGTCAACACAGGCACCGCACTGAACACATTTGTCACGGTCAATAGTCCAGGTTTTAGTATCTTTTCTGTCAACCGTAATACATTCCTGTGGGCATTTTCTTGCGCAAAGACCGCAGAGAATACATTTCTCCATATCGTTTGTAACTTTGCCTGCAGGTGTTTCGGGGATAGGCTGACTGTAGGAGTCAACCGTTTTATCCTCTGACGGCTGTGTGTATCCGGGAACAATTGAAAGGCATTTTTTAGGGCAGGCGGTTACACAGCTTCCGCACTGAACACAGCCCATTCTTTCAATAGTCCAAGTCTTTGTGTTTCTGTCAACCGTAATTGCGCCTGACATACATTTTCTTGAGCAAAGTCCGCACATAATGCAGTCGTCAATATTTATTTCAATATGGCCTCTGCTTCCCTGGGGATAAACTTTTGCAACCTGCGGATAATTTGAGGTAACAGGCTTTGAAAACAGATTCTTTATAGCCTGTGATGTAAAATTCATAATTCCCATATCACATTACCTCCTATCTTTCGGTACAGCTTATACAAGGGTCAATAGTAAGTATCTGAAGCGGAACATCTGCAAGTTCGGAACCCGGAAGAATATGTATAAGAGCTTCGATATTTGTAAATGTAGGCGTACGCAATCTGAATCGGTCAAGGAATTTTGTACCGTTGCCCTTTGCGTAGTAAATAGCCTCGCCTCTCGGCTGTTCAACTCTTGCGAATGCTTCGCCGTCTGGATTGCCTTTTACAACGGTTGCAATAGGACCTTCGGGAATTTTATCTGCAAGCTGTCTGATGATTTCGATTGACTGGAAAATCTCGCCGATACGAACAGAGCATCTTGCATAGCCGTCGCAGTCTTTTGACGTAATAACTTCAAATTCCGCATTTGAATAAGCCTCATAGCCTATCTTTCGTATATCAAGGTCAACTCCCGATGCTCTTGCCATAGGACCTACGGCGCCGAGATAGATTGCGTCCTCTTTTGAAAGGATACCTACGCCTTTAAGTCTTGACATAACGGTATAGTCTCTTAAAAATACCCTTGTCATTTTTTTCAGGTCTTTTTCCATTGAATTGAAAATGTCGACAAACTGCTTCAGCATTGAGGAGTCCATATCCTTAAGGACACCGCCGACTTTGTTTACGGAGAAAATAACTCTTCCGCCTGTGGAGGCTTCAAACATATCAAGTACCTTTTCTCTCATTCGCCAGCACTGCATAAATAATGCGTCAAAGCCGAAAGCATCTGCAAGAAGCCCCAGCCATAAAAGATGAGAATGAATACGGCTCATTTCACACCAGATTGTACGGAGAAACTTACCTCTTTCGGGTACTTCTGCGCCGAAAATCTTCTCTATAGTCTCGCAGTAGGTCATACCGTGACCGAAAGAGCAGATACCGCAGGTTCTCTCAACAACATACTGATAGTCGTTGAAATCTCTTTTTTCAGCAAGTTTTTCAAGTCCTCTGTGAACAAATCCTATTGACGGAATAGCTTCAACAACCTTTTCATCTTCAAGAACCAAATCAAGATGTATCGGCTCAGGAAGAACGGGATGCTGTGGACCGAATGGTACTACGGATCTTTCACCCATTATTCTGACACCTCCTCATCTTTTTTTATTACCTTAATAGCTTCTTTTACTTCTTTTTTGAAAGGAGTCTCAGCCTTAATTCTGTAAAATTTATTGTTGAAATCAGGATTAATAGAATTAATTTTTACTCCGAAAAGCTCCTTCATTTCATTTTCGTAGAGCATTGCAGAGGGGTAAAAGTCGGAAATTGTACTGATTTCTGTATCAATAGGAAGAATAATTTTGTAATTCTCAAAGCTATAATCATATCCTACTGAATAAATTATTTCGTTATATCCCTCAAAAGCAGTGGCACATATCTGAATAAGACGGTAACCTGCTCTCTGCTTTTTCAGCATTGTATTGTAAAGCTCGGGGATTTCAACTGTTTCAAGAGTATATTCTTCACTCATTTTTTACCCTCCTGAAGTTTTGCACTTTTTTCTTTAAGCAAAGCCAATGACTTTACAACGCCGTCAATGATTGCTTCGGGTCTTGCGGCACATCCCGGTACATATATATCTACAGGGATGACTTTGTCAACACCGCCTATAATATTGTAGCAGTCCTTGAATACACCGCCGTTGCATGCGCATATTCCTATTGCACAAACAACCTTCGGCTCTGTCATCTGCTCGTAAATCTGTTTAACAACGTCCTTGTTCTGCTCATTTACAGAACCTGTTATCAAAAGAATATCGGCATGCTTCGGATTTCCCGTATTGATTACTCCGAACCTTTCAACATCATATACAGGGGTGAGACAGGCAAGCACTTCGATATCACAGCCGTTGCAGCTCGAACCGTCATAATGCATTATCCAAGGTGATTTTGTAACATCTGCCATTTTTATACCCCCTTAACGAATACTTCGAGAATGAACACATTTAATGCACCGATGATTATTGTTGTAAGCCAGGAATTTTTAAACATCATTTTCCACTTCACTCTTGCGTTTGTGTTATCAACAAGAATAAGCACGAAATAAGAAATTAAAATTGCGGCAAGAGCAATTATTGCCGACCACCAGTTTGAATTGAAGAAGAACAGAGCAATAACGCCCATTAAAAATACATTTTCATACCAGTGAGCAATTTCCATAACAGCAAACGACTGTCCCGAAAATTCCGTTGTGATACCCTTTACCACTTCCTGGTGAGCATGGTGGCTTGTGGAAAGGTCAAAGGGATGCTTTCTGAGTTTGATTGTAAGAATGAAGATAAAACCTACAAATACACCGGGGAGAAATGCTATTGACATAGGTCCCTTATGGGCAACAATGTCAATAACCTTAAATGAGCCTGTTGCAAGATAAAAGCCCACTGCTGTTAAAAGCATCATCGGCTCAGATGCAAGCATCTGCATCATTTCACGGTTTGCACCCATATTTGAATACGGTGAATGGCTGCTTGTTGCGGCAAGAACGAGAAACATATCTGCCGTTGTAAGAGCAAAGAACACAAGCAGCAAATCAAATCCGCCGAAGAAAAGACAGCCTGTAAAAAGAATAAATACAAAGTATGTTGCAAGATAAAAAATCTGAACGTGGTTTACAACAACTGTTTCTTTTTTTAGAAGTTTTATAACATCATAGAAAGGCTGGAGCAGAGGCGGACCCTGTCTGCCCTGCATACGTGCTGTTATCTTTCGGTCAAAGCCTGAGGTGAGACCGCCGATTAAAGGTGCAAGAATTATGTAAGCTGCTATACTTATTGCTATTCTGACTGACATACTCATTATACAGCACCTCCTATTGAAATTACAGATAAAGCAATAATTATTACGATTGAAATAATTACTGACGGTACCCAAAGTTTCTTCTCGCCGAAAATATCCTCCATATACCAGTTGGCAAGGAAGAAACGTCTTTTCTCACCTGCTGCATCAATGTAGTTCATCTGGTCTCCAGCATTGACGCCGTTAATATAACGGTCTGCTTTGCGGTAGTTTGTGTGTTTTGCGCCTGCCCAGGAGGCAAGAGGAACGACAAAAATTGCCACAAGCATAATCATCATAATAATCATATTGTCCTCTGAAATAACCTGAGAAGCATTGCAGAATACTGTGTTTATATACGGCATAATTACTCTGCTTGAAATAAGCGGGAAGGTGAAGCACAGAAGTACCATTGCTATTGAATGTATAAGAATTGATATCCATTGATTTGCGGATGTGGTATTTTTTGCCTTGACGTCATTATTTTTTGAAGCAAGAACCGTTGCAATCCATTTCATCCAGTAGAGAAGTGTTGTAGCGCTTCCGAAGCATACAAACAATACGAGGACAACCGAACCGTTATCAATAAACGCTTTAAGAGCTGCCCATTTTGAAAACAGCATTCCGAAAGGAGCAAGGAACATTCCTGCAATACCGATAACAAGTGTCCATGCAAGATACGGATGACGGCGGACAAGGCCGTGCATAGTTTCAATATCTCTTGAGCCTGTTGAGTTTTCAATAGCACCCACAGTCTGGAAAAGAAGAGATTTAGATACTGCATGGAAAATAAGAAGGAATATACCTGCCCATATTGTTTCCTCGGCGCCTACGCCTGCGCAGGCTGTTATAAGACCGAGGTTTGAAATCGTAGAATAAGCGAGAACCTTTTTGCCGTCGCTTACAGTTATTGCAAGCATTGACATAACGAGGAAGGTTAAACCGCCAACAAGGCTTACCATTGTTCCTGCGTATGTATTGTGAAGAACAGGGGAAAGTCTGAGAAGAAGATAAACGCCGGCTTTAACCATTGTTGCACTGTGAAGAAGTGCAGAGGACGGCGTCGGGGCAACCATTGCACCCAGAAGCCACTTTGAAAAAGGAAGCTGGGCACTCTTGGTAAGAGCGGCAAAAGCGAGAAGGATAACAGGTGCTGCAACAGCTGCACCGTCACATCCTATAAGCGTCTGGAAATCTTCAACATTGAACTTTATTCCAAGAAGCACAATACCTGCGGCAAATCCGCAGCCTCCCAGTAGATTCATCCAAAGAGCTCTGAAACAGTTTGTGATTGCTTCTTCTGTTCTTGTGTATCCGATAAGAAGGAAGGAAACAACGCTTGTAATTTCCCAGAAAAAATACATCCATATAATGTTGTTGGAAAGTACAAGTCCGAACATTGCACCGAGAAAAACATACAGCAGAGAGAAGAAATATCTTCTTCTGTCAGTAAATTCTTTGTGGTGATTATGGTAATCTTTCATATATCCGCACGCATAAACTGTTATAAGCGTACCGACTATTGCAATAATAAGAACCATTATGACGGTGAGCTGGTCGATATACATTTTGTATCCGCCGTTTTCAGGCTCATAACCGCCGAGTTCATACCAGAACATCAGTGCAGTCTGTGCTACCGACAGCAAAGATATGTAAATCTTTCTGTACTTGATGCTTAAAACTATTACAAGTACCATAAGGAAAGCTTCTACAGCAAGCATACAATGGTTTATAACAGGCGTTTCAGTTAAAAATCCGAGAGATGCGCTGCCTCCCTTAAAGAATTTTACGGCAAATGTAACTGCCATACCTATAAGTGCCGCACTGCTCAAATAGGTAACTGCCTGTCTGACTGCATTGCTCTTGAAAATACTCAGTAAAAGAGCACTGACAAAGGGCAGTGAAATCAAAGCAAAAATTAAATTTTCCATTCGGCTACCTCTTTCATATCTCTTATATTATAACATATATATTATAGACCGTGTAAATTGCCACAGATATAATAGCACTTTGACAAGACAAGGTCAATTAAAATTTCAGAAAAATTATTTTTCATAAAAATTGTTAAAAAAATGTCGTAATTTTACTATTTTTTAAATAATTTTTAATTTTTTGTTATATTCTGTTGACTTCTGTATTATTAGTGATATATTTAGAGTAGAATTTCTTGAGGAGATGAGCTGTTGACAAAGAAGATTAGATTGGTTTCAATTCTTCTTATTGCTGTCATTATTATTTCAGCCGGAGCGGCTATAACTGTTGTATGTAATCAGGAGGTTAAATCCGTCAGCGGAGTTGAGATGGAGTCAAACTCCGAGAACTCTGTAATCGTTAAGTGGAATAAGGTTAAAAGAGCTGACGGATATTACATTTATTACTGCAACGGAAATGCGTCAGATAACGGAAAAGGCAATTACGAAAGAATGGGCAAGGTTGAAGGTGGGGATACCTGCTCATACAAAATAAAAAATCTATCGGGAGCAACCGTTTATGATATTAAGGTAAGTGCCTACAGAAATTATTTTAATAAGGAATATGAAAGTGAAACTGCGCAAAGAGTAAGAGTGTATTCTTTACCGGAAGCACTTGAAGTAAGTGCCTTTTCAGGCGGAAAGGGCACATTGTCTGTAGAATGGGATTCGTTTGAGAACTTGTCGGGATACGAAATTGCTTATGCAAAAAATGAAAAATTTTCGGATTCTGCCGTTCTTGATATTCCTTACAGTGATACAAGAAATATTTCCGTAAACGGTCTTAATCCCGGTGATACTTATTATGTCAGAGGCCGTTCTTATCTGATGGATAATAAGGATAAAATTTACGGAAGCTGGGGAAATATAGCAAGTACCGTTATAAATAAAAAGGACCTTCATATAGGTAATATCAATCCCAATAAGCCTATGGTTGCATTCAGCTTTGATGACGGGCCTTCCTTTGATTACGAGGGAAAAAATTCGACGGAAAGAATACTTGATGTGCTTGAAAAGTATAATGCAAGAGCTTCCTTTTTTATGGTTGGAGAACGTGTAAACAACGAAACCAAAAGACTTTTGCAAAGAGAGATTGAGCTTGGTTGTGAGCTTGGCAATCATACTTATAATCACACTCATTACGGTGAAAATGTTACAGCGTCGGATATCAGAAAGGCAAGCAGCAGGATAAAGAAATACTGCGGAAAATCTCCCACTATTTTTAGATGCCCCGGCGGTAATCTTACGACTGATATAAGAAATGAGTGCAAAAAAGAAGGTATGCCTCTTGCGTACTGGTCCGTTGATACTGAAGACTGGAGATCTAAGGACGCTAAGAAGATATACAAAAATGTTATCAATCAGGCGTATGACGGTGCAATAATCCTTATGCACGATATTTACCCAAGCACCGCCGATGCAGTGGAAAAAATTGTCCCTAAGCTGATTGAAAAGGGATATCAGATTGTGACAGTAAGTGAAATGATTGAAGCCAAAACAGGAAACCCGCCGAAACCGGGACAGCAGTATATAGATTATGAAACAATAAATAATCATACAAAGTAAAACTGTGTATGATTAAATTCGTAAAACATATTGCAAATAAAAAACCGATGTTAAATGTACTGCATTTAACATCGGTTTTGTTTTATTTATCAGTCGGCATTTGCAAGCCATTCATATTCGGGAACGTAAATTCTTGTTTTATCCCAGGGATCGCCGTCAAGGTGGCGGATAAGCCATACATAATACATCTCATATCCGGGAGCCGTTACCTGCTGGTGAGCATTTCCGCCTCTTATGCAAAGGCAGGTGCCGTTTTCGGTCTTGTATGGGGTATCGCCTTCAAATCCTGCACCGAAGCCTTCGGGATGGTCAAACTGATAGTAGTAAAGCTCCGGCTGCGGATGGTGGTGAGGTGGATAGCTGGACCACTTTCCCGGCTGATTGAAAACCTCTCCCATAACCATATTTGAGTACGGAGCATTGTCAAGGTCAAACATAGTTGATACAATTCTGTGTCCTGCACCGCCCCACTGACCTTTGCCGAATTCCTGATAAAGGCAGTTGTCGGGATTGTAGAACATAGGCTCCCAGGTTTTGTCGTTGTCCGTAATCTGAACAAGTATTTCGCTGTCCTCAAGGGCAGTAACCGAAATCGGTGTATTTTTGCATACGTGAACTGCAAAAGGAGTTTTTTGAAATGGATTTTCTCTCTCGCAGGTTTCGTCAATTTTGCCCTCGTCAACAAGGAATCGAACCTTTCCCGAAAGGAGAAGAACTGCACATTCGTCACTGTCTGAAGAATAGCAGAAGGCTGTATCTTTTTTCAGCTTATAAACATAAATGTCCATAAGCATTTCGGGGTTTATACCGTTTCTCTCACAGAGAATTTTTTTGCCGTTTTCATTATAATCGGGTTTAAATAACATTTTGATTACCTCTTATCTTGCAATTTTATTTATATTTTTCTTATCGCCTATAACTATGATGTGTTCGTCTGCGGAAAAAACATAGTCAGGAGATTTTACAGTAATAATTCTGCCGTTATTCTTGTAGGCAATTACCGTTATATTGTGCATTTTTCGCACGTTAATTTCTGCCAGTGATTTGCCTACCCATTTATCAGGGACTGCAATTTCATAAATTCCTGCATCCTCACTTAGCTTGAAATAGTCAAAGATTGATGAGCTTGAATATTCAACTGCCATTCTGTAAGCCACATCTCTTTCGGGATAAATAACCCTGTCTGCGCCGTTCTTCAAGAGAAATTTTTCGTGTATAAGGGAAGAGGCTTTGCCGATTATAAAGCGTGCACCAAGCCCCTTAAGACAGTCTGTGATGACGAGGCTGTCCTGGAAATCGCCTACGCATACAAATACATAGTCGTAATCGTCAACCCCTAAAGCCGCCAGATTACTCTCAATGGTGTAATCTCCGATTTCGGCAGTTGTAACTTTATCGGCATACTCATTAATAATTTTTTCTTTTTTGTCAACGAGCA
The DNA here is from genome assembly GCA_964535085.1 of uncultured Bacteroides sp. Taxonomy (GTDB): domain Bacteria; phylum Bacillota; class Clostridia; order Oscillospirales; family Acutalibacteraceae; genus Eubacterium_R. The sequence goes on along the minus strand of CAZHSE010000003.1, from coordinate 56,903 downwards.
TTACATCATTGCCCATTTCACACATATATTCGGCAAGGTGATGACCGAATTTTCCTGCACCTATAACAAGAACTGATTTCATTTTGATATCTCCTGAATTTTATGAAAATATTAACCGACCAAAAGATTTCCAAGCGGTTTGAGAACACTTTTTTTGTTTATATCAAAGCGGAAGGTGAACACGAATATAAGGGATGTAACCCTTCCTATAAACATAAGTGCCGCTATGACTGTTTTGGATAACAGGGAAAGGGAGGATGTTATGCCGACAGTCATTCCAACCGTACCCATAGCGGAAAAACATTCAAATAAAACGTCAAAGTAGTCAAGGGAGGGCTGAACCGCTGAAATTATTAAAGAAGAAAAAAGCACAAGCGCAAGATTCGTGAAAAATACGGCAACGGCTTTTCTTATATACTTGTCGGATACTCTTCTTCCGAAAAGTTCGCAGGTATCCGACTGCTTTATTACCGAAACCACAGCCATACTGAGAACTGCCAGGGTTGACGTTTTTATACCGCCTGCGGTTGAACCGGACGAACCGCCTATAAACATCAGCATATATGTCAGCATTTTTGATGCGCCCGTCATATCTCCGACAGAAATGCTGTTGAAACCGGCTGTTCTTGCGGTTGTGCTTGCAAAAAAGGCATTCAGAAGTCCTCTTCCGAAGCTCATACCGGCAAGGGTGTTGTTTGCTTCAAAAATGTAATAAAGTACAGTTCCCGCCAAAAGCAGAACTACAGTAACTGATAAAGTTATTTTAGTGTGAAAGCTGTATTTTTTTATATTGAATTTATTTGCTTTTATATCGTCCCATACAATAAAGCCTATACCGCCTATTATAATGAGAGCGGAAATTGTCAGTATAACAAGAGGGTTGCCGTTTAATGTTACAAGAGAGGAGCCGGGTTCAATCCTGCCCATGACATCAAAGCCTGCATTGCAGAATGCCGAAACGGATAAAAACACAGATGTGTAAAGTCCGTTTTTAAATCCCATCTGAGGTATGAAAAATATACTTAGAAGAATTGCTCCCGCTATCTCGAAAAAGGCTGTTCCGCCTAAAACCGTTTTTCCCAGTTCCCTTAAATTTCCCGTAAAAATAGAACCGAGACTTTCTTTAAGGAGAATTTTCTGTTTTATGCTTACCCGTTGTTTTACAAATCTTGCAAGAAGCATTATGAGAGTTACAAAGCCCAAACCGCCTATTTGTATCATAATGAGTATTACAATCTGACCGAACAGTGTCCATTTTGTAAACGTATCAAACTGGACAAGACCTGTTACGCAGGTTGCGGAAGTCGCCGTGAAGAGTGCGTCGATAAAATTTACGCTTCCTTCCTTGACTGAAATCGGAAGCATAAGAAGCCCTGTCCCGATTATGATAATCAGAAAAAAACTCAGTGCAACAATCTTAGGATATGATGCGGAATAATTTCTGATATGAGACTTTTTGTTGGTTCTTTCTTTTTTCAATTTTGTCGTTCTCCGTTTTAAATGCTTGTGTCAGTATTGATTATCTTTCTGACGGGTAGTAATTCGGTACAATTTTCTGAAGCTTCTGGCGTACATTGCTATCATTTATGTCGTCAAGCTCATTAAGCATATATTCAAATTCCTGAGTATTTATTACCATAGGCTGATTTACAAATATCTTTTTATTTGCTGTTTTCTGTCTCGTTTTCATCTCATCGTCCATGGAAAGCTCTTCGTAAAGTTTTTCACCCGGACGAAGACCGATTATTTTTATTCCTATCTCATCAACAGTGTAACCTGAAAGACTGATGAGATTTTTAGCCAAATCCATAATCTTAACAGGTTCTCCCATATCAAGAACGAAAATTTCTCCGCCTTTTGCGAGACCTCCTGCCTGACATACAAGCTGAGCTGCTTCCGGAATAGTCATAAAATATCTTGTTATATCAGGGTGGGTAACGCAGACGGGACCGCCTTCTGCAATTTGTTTCTTGAAAATGGGTATTACAGAGCCGTGAGAGCCTAAAACATTTCCGAAGCGTACTGCGGCATACTGTGTGTTATGACTTTTTTCGTTCATATACTGAACTATGATTTCCGTTATTCTTTTAGTTGCTCCCATAACATTTGTGGGATTTACCGCTTTGTCGGTTGAAAGAATTACCATTTTTGAAACATTGTATTTGTCAGCCATAACAGCGACGTTATATGTTCCGAAAACATTGTTTTTTACTGCTTCGCAGGGAGAATCCTCCATAAGGGGTACGTGCTTGTGGGCGGCAGCGTGAAAGACAACATCAGGGTGAAATTCTTCAAATATCTCCCGAAGTCTGTCCGAATCTCTGACAGAACCGATTCTTACCTGTATGTCTATGTCATCGCCATACTTGTTTTTTAAATCATTGGCAAGCTCAAAAGCAGTATTCTCATAAATGTCAAAAATAATAATGGCTTTCGGATTATATCTTGCACACTGCATACAGATTTCGGAGCCGATGGAACCTCCACCGCCTGTAACCAGTATTACTTTATCAATTAAGTAACGGCATACTTTTACGTTTAACTTAATTTCGTCACGTGACAGCAGGTCGGTAATATCAACTTCTTTAAGTTTTTTATAGTTTGCACTGTCCTCGAGTATATCTTCGATAGAAGGAGAAATTTTGATTTTTTTACCTGTGTTAAGTGCAATCTGCACTATTTCGTTTATTCTTGTTTTTGTTGCCGACGGTATGCAGATTATAATTTCGTCAATATCATATTTTGCGGCTATTCTGGGGATTTCATCGCAGTTTCCTGCAATTTTTACATGATTAATTCTTTTGCCTTTTTTTGCAGGATTGTCGTCAATGGCTACAGCAGGTATGTATCTGTCTGCTCTGTTAGTTCTTATATCCTCGATTATAGCGTTTCCCATATAGCCTGCGCCTACAATCATAACACGCTTCATATTTCGGTTGTTGAAGGAAAAGAATTTTGCTCTGCTGAAATATTTTCTTAACACCCTGTAACCTAATCTCGGCATGCTGGTAAAGAAAATTATGAAAAACAAACCAAGAATGTATGAATAAAAAGGGAGAATTTCATTGTAATGGAGTAAGGACTTAAATAAAATTTTATCGGTAATGAAAAAGAGAACTGTGCTTACGCAGGAGGCAACGGTACATGAGACTATTTCATCAGTGCCTGCAAAAGTCCATACACTTTTGTAAAGATTAAAGCAGGCATTTACAATGACCACAATAGCGCTGAGAAGTATAAAATGAACATAGTTAAACAGCACTGAAGAATAAGGAATATTGAAAATTTTGCCGCCGTTTGTAAAATAACATATCAGTATATTTGACAGAAAAAATAAACCTATGTCAATGATTCCGAGCAATACTATTTTCAGTTTTCCTGTCAGCTTTTTATTAGTCTTTTCCATTTCCTTTTCTCCTCAAAAATTATTTGCTTACTGACTTCTGCGGGATTTGATTTTCTTTACAATAATGATAAATATTGAGATTATAACCGTTCCGCCGATAATGGCAACGGGTATGGCATAAAGCTGTTTGTTCTGCGATAGGGCGGTAACATTCACACCCACTCTTGTAAGAACGCTTTGCACATTTTTTTCTGTTGTAACGACGCTGTTGTCGGTTGTACCTACAACCTCACGGATTGTTGCGTGCTCTATCGCCGTAACGTCTCCTACGGCTTCGGTAACAGTAAAGCTGCACTGGTTGTAAAGGTCGTTGTTGGCGCATACAACTACAGTAGCTGTACCCGGACCGATTGCCTTGATTTCGCCGCCGTTTCCGAGTTCAATTATTCCTTCCTCGTCGCAGAAATATCCGACTACTGCATTTGTATCGGACGGTTTTACACTGTATTCAAGCACAACGCTGTCGCCTACCTGCATATCGTATGTAGAGGCATATATTTCAAGGGAGTCAAGAGATGTTTCCTCCTGTGTGGTTGTTTGAGTTGTGGTTTGTGTTGTAGTCTGAACAGTAGTTTGTGCTGTGGTTTTCTCTGTGGTTTTTGCTGCAGTGCTTTCGGTAGTTTTTGATGTGAGTTTGTTTGTCGTAGTCTGTTTCTTAGTGGTGGTTTTCTTTTTAGTTGTAGTTTCTTTTTTTGTGGTAGTTTGTTTTTTTGTTGTAGTCTGCTTCTTTGTTGTTGAGGTTGTCTGTGTCTGTTCTCCCGATACTGATGCGTAGTTCGGAGAAGCATAGCCCATAATTGCGCTGATATTGTTGTACGGCTTTGAGCCTTTTGAAGTGTATTCTCTTGCCTTAACCTTTCCCGAGCAGTTTCCTTCTATTGTATAAACCGTTGTTCCCGAGATGTAATTAACAATGCCTACGTGCTGGGAGGAACCGTTACCGCTCCAGTCGAAAAACACAAGGTCTCCCGATGACGGTGTATAGCCCTCCGAAGCAGGATGATATAAACCCTTATTTTTAAACCAGCTTATCATACTGTTGCAGTTTCCGCCTGATGGAACAATAACTCCGTTTAGTTTCAAACCGTAGCTTGTCCCTGTCTGATTAAAACACCATAGTACAAAGGTGGTGCACCAGCCGCCCTGATATCCGTACCAGTCACCGTATTTTGATGTGGTAGATGTTCCTTCATATCCGACTTCATTGCTTGCAACGGAAACGATACTGCTTCTCAGTTCACTTTCGGATGCCGCAAAAGCAGTTACGGGGAAGAGTGAAGAAACTGCAAAAATTAAAGATATAAACACAGCAGTTGTTTTATACATACCTCTTTTCATTGCATCTCCTCCATTACTACATACGGTGCTTTGTAAATTTGTATAAATGTTTAATTATAATTATATACATAATAGAGAAAATGTCAATTTATTATTTAGCAATTATTATTGAAAAAGTTTTTAGACCATTGTATAATAATATATGCAATATATGCAAAAAAACAGTGATACAGTATGCATTAATTAACAAAAGTGCATACATGTCGGCTGACGTATTTGGGAGAATTTGTATTATGAAAAAACTTGAAAGCTGTGAATTTGAACATGTGACACCCGAAAAGGTAGGTGTTGACAGTAAAGCAATAACGGAATTTATCAATGAAATTAATGAAAAAAAATTAGGATTGCAGAGCTTTACTGTTGTTCGTCACGACAAGGTCTGCGCACAGGGATTTTTCAAGCCCTATTCTGCAGATATTCCTCATGTACTTTATTCTATGAGTAAATCGGTTACCTCTACTGCAGTTGGATTTGCAGTCAGTGAGGGACTCATAAATCTTAATGACAGGGTGGCTCATTTTTTTCCTGAATATAAAATGAGCAAAAGACCGTTTAACAGAATGCTGACTGTACGTATGCTCCTTACCATGCATTCCGATAAACTTATAACGGTGCTTGATGAAAAAGGGGAAAAGGACTGGATTGCAAATTTCTTCGGCGCAACTTTCCTTCTTCCTCCTAATACTAAATTTAACTATATTTCAGAGAACACTTCAATGCTTGCCGCTATTGTTACAAAAGTAACAGGTATGAGCGTAATTGATTATCTCTATCCGAGAATGTTCGAGCCTCTCGGAATTGAAAAGCCGTTTTGGGAAAGCGACGGTATGGGAAATAATGCCGGAGGCTGGGGACTTTATATGAAGAGCGAGGACCTCGCTAAATTTTTCCTGCCCTATATCCACGGCGGAAAATGGAAGGACGGTACTCAGCTTATTCCCGAAATGTGGGTAAAAGAAGCGACAAGAAAGCAGGTTGAGTCCGTACATGACGGCTATATTGACAATATGGCAGGCTACGGCTATCAGTTTTGGAGAAATCCTATTCCCAACAGCTACAGAGCTGACGGACTTTTCGGTCAGAGATGCTTTATGTTTCCTGAGTATGATGCCCTTGTTGTGCTTAATTGCGGCGAGGCAGAGGACTACAAGGTTATGAAAGTATTTTGGAAGTATTTTCCTGAATGCTTTAAGTATGGGGAGCTTCCCGAAAACAAAGAGTCTGTTGAAGAAATGCAGAAAACGATTGACGCCTGTCATGTGGAGGATTTGCCTGCCACAGAGAGAAACAGAGAGCTTGAAGAGAAAATTTCAGGCAGACTTATTAAGTGCAAAACATCTGAATTTGTTTCAATCGTCACAATTTCAATAACGCAGATGCTTTATCATAAGCCGGGCGAAATCAATGAAATGAAATTTACATTTGACGATGATAAAATGATGTTCTACTGGAAAGAAAAGGAGTATGAAAATACTATTGAAGTAGGTATGAACGGCGAGTACGGCGTTTCTCCGATTACACTCGGCGACTTGAATTATCATACATATTCAAAGGCTTCATGGCAGGAGGACGGCTCTCTTAAGCTGTGGATAAGACCTATTGAAACTGCTCACGTAAGAAAGTTTACCTTCTATTTCAGAGATGATAATACCGTTAAAATTGTCAATGAAATGACGCCGAGACTTCAGGACCTGGTTGTTTACTATATGACCTTTACGGGATATCCTATCAAAGGAGAAATTACAGAGGATATCGTTAAGGATGCTGTTGAAAAATTAGGTTTGCCCATTGTAGAACCGAATTTCCACGGCAAATTTATAAATGAATAATTAATATTAAAACAGAATATTATATCGGACCTCCACATATATATTCAAATAGTTTAGAACTGCAACGAAATTGCCAAAGATTTCACAATCAAGATTTTCCCGATGAAAAATAGCACAAAAATATTGTTAATTTTTTATCATTTTTTATATTTTTCGGAGAAAATACACAAAAACTATTGAAATGTCTCCATAGTGATATTATTATATGGGCAATCAATTTGTTAATATTTTAACAAATTTGAATATATTTTATGGAGGTCAAGTAATATGGCTAAAGAAATTATTGACAGCGTTGAAAAACTTGAAGCAGAGCTTGAAAAGGTTCGTGCGGCTCAGAAAGAATTTTCAACATTTTCACAGGAGCAGGTAGATGAAATCTTCCTTGCCGCTGCAAAGGCTGCCAATATGGCAAGAATTCCTCTGGCTAAAATGGCTGTTGAGGAAACAGGTATGGGCATTGTTGAGGATAAGATTATTAAAAATCACTATGCCGCTGAGTACATCTATAATAAGTATAAAAACACAAAGACATGCGGTGTTATCGATGAGGATAAAGCATACGGTACAATGAGAATTGCAGAGCCAATCGGTGTTGTTGCCGCTGTTATTCCTACAACTAACCCCACATCTACAGCAATATTTAAAACTCTTATTTCCCTTAAGACAAGAAACGGCATTATTATATCTCCTCATCCGAGAGCTAAGAAGTCTACTGCCGCTGCTGCAAAAATTGTTCTTGATGCGGCTGTAGAGGCAGGCGCACCTGAGGGTATTATTTCATGGATTGATGCTCCGTCACTTGAAATGACAAACCTTCTTATGAAAGAGGCTGATATCATTCTTGCAACAGGCGGTCCGGGAATGGTAAAGGCCGCTTATTCAAGCGGAAAGCCGGCACTCGGCGTCGGCGCAGGCAACACTCCTGCAATTATTGACGAAACAGCAGATATAGTTAAGGCTGTAAATTCAATTATCCATTCAAAAACTTTTGATAACGGTATGATTTGTGCATCCGAGCAGTCCTGTATTGTTGACAAAAAGGTTTATAAGGAAGTACGCAAAGAGTTTGAATACAGAGGTTGTTATTTCCTTAAGGATGACGAAATTGAAAAGGTTCGTAAAACAATTATAATAAACGGCGCTCTTAACGCTAAAATTGTAGGACAGAAGCCTGTGACTATTGCGGCTCTTGCAGGTGTAAAAGTTCCTGAAGATACGAAAATTCTTATCGGTGAGGTCGAGTCTGTTGACATCAGTGAGGAATTTGCTCACGAAAAACTTTCTCCCGTTCTTGCAATGTATAAGAGCGAGAATTTCACGGACGCTCTTGCAAAGGCTGAACAGCTTATTGCTGACGGCGGTTACGGTCATACCTCATCTGTATATCTTAACGAAACAACAGAAAGAGCAAAGATAGATGAGTTTGCGGCCCGTATGAAAACCTGCCGTATTCTTGTTAATACACCGTCATCCTTCGGCGGTATCGGTGACCTTTACAACTTTGACCTTGCTCCTTCCCTTACACTCGGCTGCGGTTCCTGGGGCGGTAACTCCGTTTCCGAAAACGTGGGCGTAAAGCACTTGCTCAATATTAAAACAGTTGCAGAAAGAAGGGAAAATATGCTTTGGTTCAGAGCGCCTGAAAAGGTTTATTTAAAGAAAGGCTGTCTCCCTGTTGCTCTTGATGAACTGGGAACAGTTATGGGTAAAAAGAAAGTATTTATTGTAACCGACTCTTTCCTTTACAATAACGGTTATACAAAGGCAATCACCGAAAAACTTGATTCAATGGGTATCACTCATTCAACCTTCTTCAATGTTGCTCCCGATCCCACTCTTGCCTGTGCAAAAGAGGGTGTTGCTCAGATTAATGCATTTCAGCCTGACTGCATTATTGCCGTAGGCGGCGGTTCTGCTATGGATGCAGGTAAGATTATGTGGGTAATGTATGAGCATCCCGAAGTTAATTTCTATGACCTCGCCATGAGATTTATGGATATCAGAAAAAGAGTTTATACATTTCCTAAAATGGGTGAAAAGGCTTACTTTATCGCAGTTCCTACGTCAGCAGGTACGGGCTCTGAGGTTACTCCGTTTGCTGTTATTACAGACGAAAAAACAGGAACAAAATATCCTCTTGCCGATTATCAGCTTATGCCTAATATGGCAATCGTTGATGCTGATATGATGATGAATGCGCCTAAAGGACTTACTGCTGCATCAGGCATTGACGCTGTTACTCATGCTCTTGAGGCTTACGCTTCAATGATGGCGACAGAGTTTACGGACGGTCTTGCAATTGAGTCTCTCAAAAATATTTTCGAATATCTTCCGAGAGCATATGACAACGGTCCTAACGACCCGGTTGCAAGAGAAAAAATGGCTAATGCCGCAACGATGGCAGGTATGGCTTTTGCAAACGCATTCCTCGGTGTTTGTCACTCAATGGCTCATAAGCTCGGTGCATTCCATCACCTTCCGCACGGTGTTGCAAATGCACTTATGATAAATTATGTACTTGAATTCAATGCCGCTGAGGTTCCTGCAAAAATGGGTACTTTCAGCCAGTATGACCATCCTCATACTCTTCAGCGCTATGCACAGGTTGCAGATGCACTGGGAGTAAAGGGAAAGACCGACGAGGATAAACTCAAGGGTCTTATGAAAAAGATTGACGACCTTAAGGAATACTGCGGTATCAAAAAGAGCATTAAGGACTACGGTGTTGACGAGAAATACTTCCTCGATACTCTTGATGATATGGTTGAGCAGGCATTTGATGACCAGTGCACAGGTGCAAACCCGAGACTTCCTCTTATGAGCGAAATCAAGGATATGTATTTAAGAGCATATTACGGCAAATAAACAGGTATTACGGGTAATATACAGGGGGTGTCATTTATGACAACTATTAAAAAAAGAGAAAACAAAGAAATTTACCGTGACGGCGACAAACTTGTTAAATTTTTTGATGAAAAAGGCTTTACTAAAGCCGAAGTGCTTAATGAGTCTTTGAATAACGCAAGAGTTGAGGAAACAGGATTGAAAATTCCGAAACTTCTCAACGTGTCAAAGGTTGACGGCGGCTGGGCTATCACAAGAGAGTATATTGAGGGTAAAACCCTTTCGGAGTTAATGGCTGAAAATCCTGATAAAGAGGATGAATATCTTAAAAAATTCGTTGATCTCCAGCTTGAAATTCATTCAAAGAACTCTCCGCATCTCAATAAGATAAAGGATAAAATGCACGCAAAAATCAGTGCGTCGCCTTATGAAGCAACTGTCCGCTATGATCTTCATAACCGCCTTGAAGGTATGAAGCCTCATAAAAAGGTGCTTCACGGTGACTACTGCCCGTCAAATGTAGTTGTTACTCCAGAGGGTGAATACTACGTAATCGACTGGTCTCATGCTACACAGGGCAATGCTTCTGCAGATGCTGCAAGAACATATCTTGTTTTCTGTCTTAACGGACAGAAGAAACTTGCAGAAAAGTATCTTGACCTTTTCTGTAAGGAAGCGGATATTCCGAAACAGCTTGTTCAGCAGTGGATGCCTATTGTTGCCTGCTCGGAAAGTGTTAAAAATAAACCAGAGGAAAAAGAGCTTCTCGATTCTTGGGTAAATGTATTTGATTTTCAGTAAATAAAGGCACGGCTCAGTCCGTGCTTTCTTAGTTTGAATGTACGATTGTTAAAATTTTCACTATAAGAAAAAGGCATATTCTGTATGTTTTTGTATAAAGTGTAAAAAATGAAGATTTTTCTTGATTATCGGGAAAAAACGGTATAAAATAAACAATGCATAATTGCAATAAAATAAATTATTATTATTCGGAGGTATTCCAAAATGGTAAAAGTTGCTATTAACGGTTTCGGTCGTATCGGCCGTCTTGCTTTCCGTCAGATGTTTGGTGCAGAGGGCTATGAAGTAGTTGCTATCAACGATCTTACAAGCCCAAAGATGCTTGCTCATCTTCTTAAGTATGATTCATCACAGGGTAAGTATGCTCTTGCTGATACAGTTTCAGCTACAGATGATTCAATCATTGTTGACGGTAAAGAGATTAAAATTTACGCAAAGGCTGACGCTTCCGAGCTTCCTTGGGGCGAGCTTGGCGTTGACGTAGTTCTTGAGTGCACAGGCTTCTATTGCTCAAAGGACAAGGCTTCTGCTCACATTAAGGCAGGTGCTCGTAAGGTTGTTATTTCTGCTCCTGCAGGAAATGACCTTCCTACCATCGTTTACAATGTAAACCACGATACACTTACTGCTGAGGATACAGTTATTTCAGCTGCTTCCTGCACAACAAACTGTCTTGCTCCTATGGCTAAGGCTCTTAACGATTTTGCTCCTATCCAGAGCGGTATTATGTGCACAATCCACGCTTACACAGGCGATCAGATGACTCTTGACGGTCCTCAGAGAAAGGGTGACCTTCGTCGTTCAAGAGCTGCTGCTGTAAACATCGTTCCTAACTCAACAGGTGCTGCAAAGGCTATCGGCCTTGTAATTCCTGAGCTTAACGGTAAACTTATCGGTTCTGCACAGAGAGTTCCTACTCCGACAGGTTCAACAACAATCCTTACTGCTGTTATCAAGACAGACAAGGAAGTTACAGTTGACGCTATCAATGCTGCTATGAAGGCAGAGGCAACAGAGTCATTCGGCTACAATACTGATGAAATTGTTTCTTCAGATATCGTTGGTATGAGATACGGTTCACTCTTTGATTCTACTCAGACAATGGTTCTTCCTATCGGTGAGGGACTTTATGAGGTTCAGGTTGTTTCTTGGTATGACAACGAGAACTCATACACTTCTCAGATGGTTAGAACAATCAAGTACTTCTCAGAGCTTGGTTAATATTAACCTATAGAATACAGCAAAAGCGGTTCGGATTTCCGAACCGCTTTTTTATACATAAAATTTATACAGGGCTGTGGGAAGATTTCAACATTGCACAGATAGCTTTTCCAAGCTCTTCCTTTTTGAATACGGGGAGAGGCTCGATAAGAGCATCAATACATCCGGCAACGGCAAAGGTTATTGTTGAAACCTCAAAATAGTTATCTTCAATTGTGAAGCCGTTGTTTTCACTGATTGCAGTGACAAGATTTTCCTTAAGCACCTTTATGGCAGGACCGCAGATATTGCTCGCTTTAAATTTATAAAGATAGTCAATATTTTTTTCAACTTCATCAAGGAGTTTTTCTATTGCGGGAGCAGGATTATATTTAATATCATTGTAGTTGATGTGTTTAGAAACCTCAACTACGCCGTTCATTATTGTTTCAAAGCAAGACTGAAGGCAGTCATCCATGCTTTTATAATGAAGATAAAAGGTGCTTTTATTTATATCGGCTCGTTTGCAGAGCTCTAAAACAGTAATTTTATTTGTTTCTTTTTCAACCATTAAATCAAGAACCGCATTGAATACAGCAGATCTTGTTCGTTTAATTCTTCTGTCCATAATTAACCTCTTATAATTTGCTTGAGAATACTTTAATTTGTGGATTATTCTATCACAATGTGATGAAATAATCAAATTTGTGACGCATATTCGGCATTTTTCCTAAAAGTGTTGATGTATTTTTGTAAAAATAGCTTAATTGCTTCGGATTTTATCAGAATGATATGAATAAAAAGGTATAAATTTTTGAAATATTTACAAATTTAATTATTGTAATGTTTGGCTTTCTATTGTATAATGAAAAAGCAAATATTGAAGTTTGATAATTTCAAAATTCAAATAACTTAAAATTTCTATTTCAGGGGGATTAAAATATGAGTGATTGTTGTAAAGCATTCGGCGGCGATTGGTTAAGCGGAAAGACTGTTGTCGTTACAGGCGCATCAGGCGGTATGGGCGCAGGTATAGCCGCAACTCTTATCAAGAAGCATGGCTGCCGTGTTGTAGGTGTAGCAAGAAGCGAACCAAAGATGCTTAAGTTTATTGAGGAGCTTGGTCCTACATATGCAGAGCAGTTTTCATACAAGCTTTTTGACGTTTCCGTAAAAGAAAACTGGGAAAATTTTGCAAAAGAACTTGAAGAAGAGGGAATCAGACCTTCTGTTATTGTAAATAACGCAGGTATCCTCCCTAAATTCAAGAGATTTGACAGATATTCATATGAAGAAATTGAAAGAGCAATGAATATCAATTTCTATTCATGTGTATACAGTGTAAAGACATTTCTTCCTATCATATTACAGGAGAATGACCCGGGTATCATCAATATTGACTCTTCGGCAGCTCTTATGACTCTTGCCGGTACATCAATGTACAGCGCTTCAAAGGCTGCGCTTAAAGGCTTTACCGAGGCTCTTCGTGTAGAGTTTAAGGGTAAGTGTTACGTAGGTCTTGTTTGTCCCGGATTTACAAAGACTGATATTTTCCGTGACCAGAAGAATGAGGGCGGAAAAGGTCAGAAGATTATGGATATGATTTCAACAGACTGTGACCTTATGGTTAAGATGATTATGTTCGGTATTGAGAACAAGCGTCCTATGATGGTACATGGTCTTGATGCTCACGCAATGTCAATATTCAACAGAATGATGCCGGTTATGGGTTCAGAGCTGTTTTCAGCAGTAATGAAGGCGGCTGACATCGACTTGTTCAACGACGTTTTCAAGGAAAACTGATTTTAGGCTTTTAAGGGTTGAAGCTGTGTCAAAGGCGGCAGCTTCGCCCTTTTGCGTTTTTTGGCAGACGAAGGGAGATTTTTATGGAAAATACAAAAGATATTACTAAGCAAAAGCATATGAATTTTAAAGAGATTGCAGCCTATTCTCTTGGACTTTTCGGCTTTCAGGCAATAGTCGGACTTCTCAATTCCTATCAGGCAGAGTTTGACGGCTCTATTCTCGGTGCAAATGTCAGCATTGTTGCAATTTTAATTCTTGTTGCAAAAATCGTTTCAGCGGTAGCAGACCCTGTTGTGGGAAATCTGATTGACCGTTCAAAAAGCAAGAGGGGTAAGTTTAAATCAATGATTCTCTATTCTCTTGCTCCTCTTCTGATTATGACAGCCGTTGTATTTCTGAAGGTTCCTTTTAAGGGCGTGGGACTTTATATTTGGATTTTTGTTACTTATCTTGTTTGGAGTATAGCTATGACAATGGGTGATGTTCCGTCACAGGGTATTGCTTCCGTTCTTACACCTAATCCTACAGAAAGAACAAATGTTGTTTCAATTTCAAATACGTTTAAGCAGATAGGTTTTTCAGCCTGTGTTGTTATTGTGCCTATCGTTTGTCTTATAATTCCGAACGGCTCAAAGGTATTTGTAAAAAGCGGAGAAACAGATACTCCTATGATTAGCAGTGAGTATTTCTGGACAGCAGTTCTGACTGCGGTTCTGGGCTGTCTGCTTTTTGCACTTATTCCTATGATTAATAAAGAGAGAGTTCCTTATGTAGCAGGTGAAAAAACCACATTTAAGGATATGACAAATGCTCTTAAAAATAATAAACCCTTTATGCTTGTTATAATTTCATATTTCCTCGGCTTCGGACGTCAGATGGCTATGGGTATCCAGGTGCAGGCAGCAACCGTTATTCTGGGAAGTCAGAATCTTGTTGCGGTTTTAGGTATTGTAACAGCTGTGGGCTCAATGATAAGTATGGCGCTTTGTCCTCTTCTTATTAAAAAAATGAATGAGAAAAATGCTTATATTCTTCTTTCTGTTTACGGTTTTGCGGCTTCAATCTTCTCATTTGTAATCGGTCATTTCTGGTTCCAGTCACCTAATAATATTGTACTGACTGTTTTATTCTATGCTTCACTGTTTCTTATCGGTCTGCAGTTTGGTGCGGTAACTCTTATGCCAATGATTATGACAGCCGACTGCGTAGACTATTATGAATATGAAACAGGGAAGAGAATGGAAGGAGCCGCATATTCAATCCTTACATTGACAATCAAGGTTTGTCTTGCTCTCGGTACTGCTGTAGGACTTATCTTTGTTCAGAAATCAGGCTATTATGAATCCCTCAGTACAGGTAATTTTACAAATAATACAAAGGATATTATCTTCTTTGCATATACTGCATTGCCCGGTGTTCTTGCTCTGCTTTCTGTTATCCCTATGCTTAAATATGATATTGTCGGTGAGAAAAAGGCAAAGATTTCTTCCGAGCTTGCCAAGAGAAGAAACAGCAAATAATTGTAAATTTTTAACAAATATCTTAAAAGTTCGCAGTTCTATTGAAACTGCGGACTTTTTTTGGTATACTTAATGAGCAGATGTATTATTCAGGAAGGATGATATAAATGAAAAAAGTATTTTCATTGTTTTTATCACTTGTTATGGCGGCAACTGCCTGTTTCGGCGGTATCGGAGCTGTTTATGCAGACAGTGAAACCGAGGTCGATTTCGGCAATCAAATCAAAGGTGTATATGATTCTGAAACAGCTACGCTTACAATAAGCTGTGATACCGAAGAAGCAAATATGCTTGACTGGGATATTAATAAAACCTATGAAAATATTGACAATATAAAAACTGTTAAGGTAGAAAAGAATATTGTAAGAATCGGAAGATTTGCCCTTTATAATTGCACTAATCTTGAGAAAGTTTTAGTATACAATCCTTCCTGTGCGATAGTCGATACAGCTTTGCCTGATAATAAGTCAATAGAAATTTACAGTCTGGAAAAATCCGAACCTTATAAATATGCACTTGAAAAAGGCTATGGTGTGAAGAATCTTTATTCGGTTACATTTATAAGTTTTGACGGCAAGGTTATGTCTTTGGAGCTTTACCCTGAAGGTATGTTAAAAGATGATATCCCTTTTCCCGAACATTCGGATTATGCAGTTTATTATAAAGATAACAAGCACAAGGTAGGCGCTTTTTGGAATCAGTCGGATTATAATGATACATTAATAAAACAGCTGACATATACTGAGATAAGCAAAACCGAAGGCTGTTCCTTCAGTGAGACGGTAACGCCTCCAACCTGTACTGAAAAGGGTTACACAATACATACCTGTGTTTGCGGCAACAGCTATGTTGACAGCTATACCGACCCGACAGGTCATGTTTTTGACGGCGGTAAAAACTGTATAATCTGCGGTGCTGATAATCCCGATTATGTTGACCCGACCGAACCTGAAGATACTACAACGACAACAAAGCCTGTAATAACTCAGCCTGTACCGCAGCCTATTCCCGATACATCGATTACGTCAAACATACATACACCGACTGTATCGCCTGCCGACCAAACGCAAAAGCCGTCTGAGACGTCAAGTACAACAACCAAGACTGCATCTGCGGTTAAAAAACCGGGTAAAACTTCAATTTCTAAACTTACAAAGGGTAAGAAGTATTTTAAAGTAACCTGGAAAAAAGTCAGTGCAGTTTCCGGCTATCAGATTCAGTACAGCACATCTAAAAAGTTTACAAAGAAAACTACTAAAGCTGTTACTGTAAAAGGCAATAAGGCTAAAAAGCCGTCAAAAACAATCAAGAAACTCAAATCAAAGAAAACTTACTATGTTCGCGTAAGAACATACAAGACAGTTAAGGTAAACGGAAAAGCTAAAAAAGTTTACTCTTCATGGAGCAAAGTTAAATCTGTTAAAATAAAATAAGACAAAAATAATTCTCAGATGATATGCACCTCAAAAGGCTGACACTTTTGTGGTGCATTTCTCATTAATAGAACAAAAAGAAATCGGTTTGATTCGACTCCTTTTTTCTTTTTTGTGTGAAATTTTCTTGAATTGTGAATTTTTCTGTTGTATAATAAATTAGGGTTATTACATAATAAAAGAATAATTAAATTAAAATAAAGCAGGTTGAGTATAGGTAAATTTACATTTGAAAATTTTCTTGATATAGGAAAATTATGGGGTTAATATTTGAGATTTAAATTTAGGTACGATAACAAAAGTTCTAAAATATTAAGTGCAATTGTGGTGCCTTTTCAAAATCTGTTTTTACCACAAGTAATTGCGTTTGCTATAGCTCGAATAATTGCTTTAATAGGATTAGGTCAATATTTTAACAATGACATAATAATCGGCACAATTCAAAAAAATGTTGTATTTGCACCAGCATAACAAAACAATAGAGAGGTTACTAAATGAAATATTTATCTTTAGAAAATTATTGCTACAATTTTGACTACGAAAAATATCGTGATTATTTGTTAAAAAACATAGATAAAATCGGAGAAAATTATGTAAATTTATGTATAGAAAATGACTTTTTTCACGATTGCTGTTTTAAAGACATTAATTTTCAATTATGTGAAGACTATATTGCACCTTATGGAGGCAAACATATCTTAACAATGGAATTAAGCCGTTCAAGATTTAATGATAGACAATGCCCAACTTTCATTATTAGATATAGTGGAGTTGAATCTGTGAAATTTGACTATAGCTCCAAATATATGGGTAATTACAGTTGGGGAGAAATCAACTGTAAAAAGGGTTATATTTACCATGAAATAAAAATAGAAAGCGGAAGCATTTTCATAAAAGCAAAAAAGATATCTGCTGAAAAACTGCTTTAAAAGGTGAATGCAATTAATTATTTACCTACACCTCTTCTATTAATCAAAAAATGAAGAACAGTTGAAAATTGCACAAATCAACCCTCTTCGCTACCGTGGTTATTACTATGATAACGAAACGGGAATGTACTATCTTCAATCAAGATATTACAATCCACAGTTGTGCCGTTTTATTTCTGCTGATCAGTATAATTACATTAATACTGTTGACTATGCAGGTACAAACGCATATGTGTATTGCAGCAATGATCCTATCAATTATCAAGATCCGAAAGGCACAATAAAGCCGGATAAAGAAGGGTATATCGACTTAGGATATAAAGGTTGGAAATATAGAATTGACAGAAACCAAGGCAACTATAAATATGAGCACGGAGATCATCATATACATTTAGAAAATGATAGACTTAGTAAACATTATTCTCAAAATGATGACGGATCTCCACACGACAAAAATAATAATTCGTCTGGTACGCCAAACAAAAAAGTTAAAGAAAAACTAAAGGAAAAAGCAAAATGGGACTGGGATGCTAAGGAGAAGGCATATAAAGAAAGCAAAAATCCAAAACCCGAACATATTCCTAATAACATTCCACAGATTTCAATAGATATTGGATTGATAGTATTTGCAGTAATTGCTGTTGGGATATGTATTGTTTCGGGAGTTGGTATTATATGTTTACCATATATTTTAGAGTTGTTTATGTATGGCTTTGCACTGGCATAAAGACAATAGGAGATTACTAAATGAAATATTTAACTGAAGAAGATTACGGTTTTAGTTTTAACTGCGGAAAATATCGTGATTACTTATTAAAACACATAAATAAAATCGGAGAAAATTATGTAAATTTATGTATAGAAAATGAATTTTTTCACGATTACTGTTTTAGAGACATTAATTTCCAATTATGTGAAGACTATATTGCACCTTATGGAGGTAAGCATATCTTAACGATGGAATTAAGTCAATCGAGATTTAATGACAGACAATGCCCAACATTCATTATTAAATATAATGGAGTTGAATCTGTGAAGTTTGACTTTGATTCTAAATATATGCGTAGTTACATTTGGGGAGAAATCACTTGTAAAAAAGGTTATATTTATCACGAAATAAGAATAGAAGGTGGAAGCATACTCATAAAAGCAAAAAAGATATCTGCCGAAAAAGTGTAAAAAAAACGTGTCCCATAGGCTTTACTGCATATATGACAAAAAGGCATAGCAAGTGCTATGCCTTAATGCGCTTTATGTTTCCAACATAAAAACTCAACTTCATCAAAACAGACCTATCTAAAACTTAATATAGGAAAAATTCCTTTTTTATACGGTGATATTGTCGGTATAACAGATGCAAACGGCAGTGATATAGAACACATAAATGTGAATTATACAGATTTACGATTTACAAAATATCACGGTTCATTGCTTGTTCCAGGTGGTGATGATACATATAATGTCGAAATTACATTAAAAAACGGAAAAAAGTATTTTTTCAGCATAGAAAATCAGGAAGAATTTGTAAGTGAGCTTTTGTCAAGAATGGATAGACGATAATTTGCCTAAAGAATTAAGCACTTATGGTTGTCTAAAAAAGGAAAAACAACATTATATTCATATGATAATGAAAAATGCCCGGACCGGATGTTATTGGTCAACGGAACAGCCTTAAATATGACAAATGGGGAAAAATATTATCAATAGATACGGCACAAAGTGGGAATAAAGAGCAGTTGGAAATTGCACAAATCAACCCTCTTCGCTACCGTGGCTATTACTATGATAATGAATCGGGGCTGTATTATTTACAGTCAAGATATTATGATCCTGAGCTCGGAAGATTTATATCGGCAGACAGCACGGAAAATATTAACACAAATAATGTATTGGCGTTAAATGCTTATATATATTGCTGGAACAGTCCAATAGCATTCAGCGACAGTGCCGGAACATATCCGAAGCTATCAATAAACACCGGGGATATAACTGCAATTTTCAACTGGATAAGCAAGAAAACCGATGAAAATATTGATAATACCTTTAACGGTATAAATAAACTTGTTGGTATTTTTCATAAAATAAATGAAAAGTATAAGGCAAAGCGTGATAATACGCTGCAGAAAATAGATGATTTTTTTGCAAATCCTATAGAAACAATAAATACTGCATTTGACAAACTGAAAAATTCCAAGATTGGGCAAGCTTTATCAGCTATTAATAATAGTGTAAAAGAAAAAATATCAAATGATTTGAATTCTGCAAAAGAATTTTTGATAGAAAAAGTTTTTTTAGTTAGAGTTTTACATAACTTTGTCGGAAAGATAAAAGAAAAAATCAGCAGCAAAAACAGTTCAAGCGAAGAAGAACAACCAACAGCTGCTTTCGGTCTTATGAAAGCAAAAGGTTCAAAAAATGACAACAATGCAAAAATGGCGATTGTTCAGGGTTTGTTTGGAGGAATAGTTCTTGATTCAATAAAAAATTTCTTTAGCTCTATTAAAATCAATTTAGAAAAGATAATGAAACAATCGATTAAAAACAATACTTTTAATATATTTAAAGAATCTATGTTTTCACTTTCTGCAACCTTTACGACTACACTTTCATATGCTAAATCGCAAATATCAATAACTAATCTTTCAATAACTGGATATGAAAAAATTATGGATAAATTTGCTAATATAGCGGAAGACTCAGAAGATTTTGTTAATGCATCAAAAGGTCGTTCTTTTCTAAATTTTTTTTCGATTTTTAGTGCATTTATTAATTTTAAAGATAGTATTGATAATGCAGACAACGGAGTGCTTTCAAAAAAAGCAAACATTATCAATGCTTCAATTTCATTGCATGTAATATTGTATCTGTTTTATCTAGAGAAACTTTAAATCCCGTATTTGCATATACTATTTCAGCTTTAGGAGATATAGTTCCAAAAGTATTTACGATGCGAATTAACGGATTAATAATAATGTGACTGGAGACTTCAATATGAAAAAGAAAAATATTAATAGTACAGATAAAAAATATGAATATGATTATGGTAATAAATTGAAATATTTTTATTCACACTTTTGGGGTGCCTTTACAAATATTAGCACAGCGTTAGCGTTTTCGGCTATTCTATGGGCAATTGGTGCTTTTCTCACTGCTAATAAATTTGGTGGAAAAATGTTGCCTGAAATTTTAAGAGCTATAGTATCTTCTATTACGATATTCGGAACTGTCGTTTTGTTTACAATTGCAATTATTACAATTCCTGTTCCAAAATATGTTTTGTTAAAAAATACAGCAATAAAAGTTAGAAAAACATATATGCATCCTAATTATTTTTTTAGGGGTCAGTTTGAAACGATACCTTATTATTCAATAAAAATTTGCCGACATTATGTTGGATTGAAAAGTAAATCTGGAAGTCGTGATTATGCAACATTATTATTTAATTGGGATTCACTTGTAGAAATAATAACTATCGACAATAAACGATACTACATCCCTGTAAAAGATGTTGACGATTTCATAGCAGAAGTAAATGAACGCAGAAAAAGATTTCAGATAAATTCAGATAACTCGACAGGAAACAAGGCTTAGGTAACGGTGCAATATCCAATACACCTCTTACATATTAATATTTTTGTCTTATATTGTATTTTATTTATCCTTAGGTCTGCATACAAGGGCGACAACCAGTCCGCTCAGCATTGCTACCGTAACACCTGCGGCACAAGCCTGAAAGCCTCCTGTTATGACGCCGAGAAATCCGTCTTTTTGTATTGCTTCTTTAACACCTTTTGCCAAAGCTGCACCAAAGCCTGTGAGAGGAACGGTTGCGCCTGCACCTGCAAAATCAATGAGCTTCTGATAAATTCCAAGTCCGCCTAAAAGCACACCGACGCAGACAAAGAGTACAAGTATCTTTGCAGGAGTTATTTTGGTATAATCAATAAGGAGCTGACCGATAACGCAGATAAGACCGCCCACAATAAATGCCTTTATAAACATCAATAATCACCTTTTATATTTTTAGCAATAAAAGGTGATTTATTACGTAATTTTGATTATGAATGAAACAAAATCAATTGTTACAAATTTGTAATTAATTTCTGCACTATAATAGACTGAAGTCTATTAAAAGTCGGATTTTTGTCAAGGCTTTTCCGAAAAGTTTGGCAATTTCGTACAAGTGTTACAAAAAAGTTACAAAATCCTTGTGGCACTTTGCTATAGATTACAATGCATTTCATATGTTAGAATACTTTCTGTTACTGAAAAAAGGAGATTCGCATATGAAACGGATATTGAAAAGCGGCATAATTGCATTAGCTTTTATCATTATCGCTGCAGCAGCCTTCCCCACAGCAGTATTTGCAAATGAATATGAACCCAGACTTACCGCTCCGAGCGGAGAGCCTTATTACACGAGAGAGCTTAACGCTTATGCTCAGACAGGTTATGGTATGCCGAACTGTGTAGCATATGCTTACGGCAGAATATATGAGCTTAACGGCGAAGCACCTAAAATCAGCAGAGGCGATGCAGGAAGCTGGTGGTTCATTAATAAGAACAACGGTTATTATGAATACGGAAATGAGCCGAAGCTCGGCGCAGTTGCCTGCTGGTCAAATCACGTAGCAGTAGTCGAAGCTATAAGTGAAAGCGGAGCGGTGACCGTATCGGAGTCCCATTGGGGCGGAAATTATTTTAACACAAAGGTTTACTATAATATGTATTCCCATTACGGACAAGCATTTTACGGTTATATGTACACATATAACCCGTCGTTTGAGCCCGAAGAGGAAAAAGAGCTTCTCTATAAAATGGAGGAAGATTATTTTGAACCTCAGGAAAAAACCTGCTTTACGGCACTTGAATTTGCCAGAAGCAATAATCAGATAATGAATCCGAATAATAACTTTATTCTCAATAAATAATTTTCAATAAAAACAGCAGTGAATTTTACAAGTTCACTGCTGTTTTGTTTATTATTCAATTTTGTAAGTCAGTGTTTTCTTTAGAAAAAAGATGGTGAAAAGCAAAGGACTTTATTTATTTTTAAAGGCTATTTATATGTTTTGCTTATTTTTTCAAATCTGTCAATAACGAGCTTTGAAACAATACCCATAAGCAGTCCTGTTATAAGACCTGCAATCAGAAGAACGGGCAGGTAATATGCAATCCTTACTGTATGCATAATAATTGCCGCAACGAAAATCTGACCGATGTTATGGCATATGCCGCCAAGCATGCTGACGCCGATAACGGAGAGCTTTGTCTTTTTTACAAGAAACATTACCGAAAAACTCAAAAGACTTCCGCAAAGGCTGTACGCTAAGCTGTACACATTGCCGAAGGTAAGCCCTGCAAGAAAAATTCTGATAACAGCTATTGCCAAGGCTTCATAAGGTTTCATAATGTACAGGGCAACGACAACCACAAGATTTGCAAGTCCCAGCTTGACACCCGGTATACCGAAGTTAAAAGGTATCAGACTTTCAAGATAACTGAAAGTGAAGGCCAGCGCAACCATCATACCAAACAGCGCTATATTTTTTGTCTTTTTATTTTTCATAAAGCACCTATGCTACTGCGTCAATTTCATTATCGCTGTCTTTATCCACCACGGAAATAACAACCTTGTGGGGCAGACAAATTATTGATTCACCGTTTCTGCTGATTGACTTGTGATTTTTGCAAATTCCGTCAGGGCAGTTTGCCTCTGTCATTTTTGCTTTGCCGTCTTTGATTACGAGGGTATTTGTACCGCCGTTTTCAGTTATAATTTCCTTTTGGGTATCTTCGTCAAGAGGCAAGGTTTCGGTAATCTCACCGTTAACTTCAATCTGTACATAAGAGCCGAAATTACTGTTTGAGCCGTAAAGGAATATCAGCATTACGGCGGCAACTGCAATTACTATGCCGATAATGACAAAATCAGCTTTTTTCATTATTCAGCATCCTTAGCAAAATTGTCGTTTACGAAAGATTTTGCGTTGTTTACGCCGTCTATAACCGCCTGTGATGATATTGTTGAATTAGCAATGACATCTATTTTTGAGCCTTTTTCGGTGCTTGAAGATGCTACTACAGGAAGATATCTTCCGTCAAACTGTTTTTTGAAATCGTCACCCTCAATTCTGACACCGAGATATTCGGTTTCCTTCTGTTCAAGAATGTCAATACCGCATACTAACTGACCGTCTGATGAAATTATTGCTGTCATATCGATAGGACTTTCCTGATTGTAGCCTACGGTTTCGCATTCAACAATGTAGGCAACAAGATTTCCTGCGTCGTCATATGCCTCTTGAAGAGACTTAACGCTGTAATTATCGGCATTTGTGTTTGAAATATCTGCGTCCTTTTGGGAAGCAATGGTGAAGCCGACCTCAACAGGCTCATTGTACTTTTTGTTTGCCGCATCATAAATTGCTTTTGAGCCGAAAATTACGCCCACGCAAAGGATAACAATTATAATAAGTGAAATAATCCAGTTAAGTGATTTAGGATTGAAATGTGCTGTTTTTTTCATATTTATTACCTCTCTTGAAAATACATTATTTCATAATATACTGCTCAAAGCCATTGCTGTAAACTTTGTTGAAACTTTTATCAACCCAAACGGCTTCAACATCATCCATACTGTCAATAAGGCGTTTGCCGTCCTCAATAGTCATATTAAAAAGTGTTGTTGACAGTGCATCGCCTAAAGCGGAATCCTCGCAAATAACAGAAACCGCCGACATAAACTGAGCAGGGTAGAGCGTTTCGGGGCTAACTATATGGCAGTATTTTTTACCGTCTACAGTGTAGTATCTCTGATAGTCACCGCTTGTCACAACCGACAAATTGCTGATTGCTACATTTTCCAGATAATCGTCAGCCTCAGAATCGGGATTTTCAATACCGATGTTCCAAAGGGTACTGCCGTCGTCGTTTTTAAAACCGATTGTAGTGACATTGCCGCCGATACTGATTGCTGCCGATGTCCATAAATTTTCCTCCGCCCATTTGCAGACTTCTTCGACGGCGTAGCCTTTTGCAATAGCACCCACGTCAAGCTGAAGCTCAGGGTCGGAAAAATATACCGTACTGTTTCCTTTGTCAATAACAAGGTCATTAATATCAGTATGTTTTGCGGCTTCTATAAGCTCCTGCCTGTCAGGAATTTGGGCATTTTCGGGGTTATCCTCAGCCGCTGTTCTGCAGTCGTGCCATAATTTCAAAACAGAACCGAAGCAGATATTTGTTTTGCCTCCGCTTATTTCATAAGCATATTTGCCATATTCAAGCAAATCTATTATTCTTTTGTCAACCTTGACCGGACCGTCCTTTGCCTCTTTGTTTACTGTATAAAGGTTTGTAATTCCGTCATATGAATTGTAAATATCGTACAGCCTGTCGTATTCTTTGAGCATATCTTTAAACTGTTTATAATGCTCGTCAAACTTTTTTTCACTGCTGTCATAAGCAATAACTGTTGACGCAGTGTCAAATAAGTCAAGAAAACTTGATTGAAAGCGCTGTTTTTTATTAAACAGATTATTTCCACTGCAGGAGCAGAAGGAAAATATTACTGATATACAAAGTAAAAGGCAAAATATTTTCTTTATAGTATTATTCATAATAAATTAATTATAGCAGAAACACTATAAACTTGCAACAAAAAAGAGAGCTCGAAAGCTCTCTTTTTTAAGTCAAAAACTAATTAAGCGTTTACTGCGTTAGCAACATTCTTAGCGATAGCAGAAGCGTGGATTGTGCAGCCTGCTTTAAGGTCAGCGTCTGAAGGATAACCGTCTTCGCCGATACCTGCAGTAATCTGGTCAGCAGTCTTGCCCTTTGCCCAATCTTCAAAAGCCTTAGCCTGCTCATACCATTCTTTGCCGATTGGAGAAGCACCCTTCATATTGTATTCTTCTTTGAGTTCCTTCTTGGACTTGAATGTGCCTTCTTCTACTGTGAACTTGCCGTCTTCAATTGAGCATTTAGCCTGTGAAGCGTCAATCAGACAAGATGTAATCTTACCGTCAGCGTCAACGGTTACAGCAGCATAGCTTGAGTCATACTGAAGGTTTGTTTCATTGCTCTCATAATATTTTTCTGTGTCGATGTCAAGCTTAAGAGTATCTGTAGCTGAAGCACCGAGATCCTGTGCATTATTTACAGCGTTTGCAACTGCTGTTGTGATGTCACCAACGTGAATTGTACAGCCTGCCTTGAGGTCAGCGTCTGAAGCGTAGCCTTCTCCGTCAATAGCAGCTGTAATCTGGTCAGCAGTCTTGCCCTTTGCCCAATCTTCAAAAGCAGCAATCTGCTCATACCATTCTTTGCCGATTGGGGAAGCGCCCTTCATATTGTAGTCTTCCTTCTTCTCAAGCTTTGTTCTGAGACCTGCTTCGTCAACATCACCGTCGTTAGCAGCAAGATCCGGTTTTGTCTGTGCTTCATCAATTTTAACATCAATGATTTTACCGTCAGCGTCAACAAGAACTGCTGCACAAACAGAATCAATAGTGAGTGTGGTATCCTCAACATCGGAAATTGAGCTGATGATTGAGTAACCTGTTTTTGCTGCAGCGGCAGCTGCTTTATCTGTTGTATTTGTTGTACCGTCATCAGATGTTTCTCCGTTACCGTTACTGCAAGCGGCAAATGAAACAGCAAGAACAGAAGCAAGACCTACTGCAAGAATTTTTTTCATTTTAGTCATAAAAAATTTCTCTCCTTAAGATAAATTTATTATTCGGCATATCTAAAGTATATGTCAAATTTGCAAATATATAATATATTAAAAAAAGGTGATTGTCAATATTTTATCAAAAAAATTGTTAAAAAATTATCAATACAGAAAACCGCCTCCGAAAAATCGAAGGCGGTTTGACTTTTATTCGTGGATTTTTATGATTTTTCTCGGACATTTTTCAGCACAAAGACCGCATCTTGAACATTTTGAATAATCAATTTTAGCAATGTTGTTTTCAAAAATTATTGCGTCATTAGGACAGTTTTTAGCACATATTCCGCATCCGATACAGCCTGCCGTACAGGCATCACGAACCTCTTTACCTCTTGCCAAAGATGAACACTGAACTCTGTATCTGGAATCCGCAGGTACAAGCTCAATAAGATGATGAGGACAGATTTTTACGCATTTACCGCAGGCAATGCATAAATCCTCGTCAACAACAGCCTTCCTGTCAATAATTCTGATTGCTCTCTGGTCGCAAACCTTTGCACATGAGCCGAAGCCAAGACAACCGAATTTGCAGGCATATTGGCTTGAACCGGGCATTTTTGAAGCATAAACACAGCTGTCAACACCAAAGTAGTTGTAGTCGGTTTCTCTTTTTTCGCAGTTGCCGTCGCATTTTACATATGCCACACGGCGTTCCATAGCGCCGACCTCTTGTCCCATTATCTGAGCAATCTGCTTTGCAACAGCCTCTCTGCCTACAGGGCAGGCAGAAACAGGTGCATCACCGTTTGCGATAGCTTTTGCACAGTCGTCGCATCCTGCATAACCGCATCCGCCGCAGTTACTGCCCGGAAGTGCCTCTCTGATTTTAACCTCAGTTTCATTAACCTCAACGTGAAATACCTTTTCTGCAATGCTTAAAACGATACCTACGATAAGAGCGATACCGCAAAGAACTGCTACTGCAATTATAATTTCATTAATATTCATAACAATTCCTCCTTATGCGAAAGCAGTAAAGCCATAAAATGCAATGGACATCAGACAGGCAGTGAGGAGGACAGCAGGGGTTCCCTTGAATGATTCGGGGAATTCATTGTTTTCTGTCTTTTCACGGACTCCTGCCATAATTACTATAGCGATGGTAAAGCCTACCGCCGTTCCGAAGCCTGTGACAACACTTGTTACAAAGTTGTTTGAGCTTTGAACGTTTGTAAGCGCTACACCGAGTACGGCACAGTTTGTAGTGATGAGCGGAAGATATACACCTAATGCTTTATACAAAGCAGGCGAAGCCTTTTTGAGAAACAGCTCAACAAGCTGAACAAGAAATGCGATAACAAGAATAAATGCAATCGTTTTAAGATAAGTAAGATTCAGCTTTTCAAGCACGTAGGTATAAAGCAGATTTGTAACTGCCGATGCAATGGTTATAACAAATATAACTGCTCCGCCCATACCTGCCGCAGTTTTGATGTTTTTTGAAACTCCTATGAAAGGGCAGATACCGAGAAACTGACTGAGAACAACATTGTTAATTAAAGCTGTTGTGAGAAGTACAAGAAATAAAGTTTTAGCCATATCAGTTCTCCTCCTTTTCAGCGTTAGCAGAAGGGCATTCAGCGCAGTTTCCGCTGCATCCGCCTTTACTCTTTACGTGACGGTTTGCACCTTTGAGCTTAAATTTATTTTGAATTGCACAGAGAATAGCAAGTACAAAGAATGCGCCGGGTGCCATAACGAAAATTGATACAGGCTCATAGCTTTCGGGAAGAACCTGTGCACAGAATATTGTACCTGCGCCGATAAGCTCTCTTACAAGTCCTATTACGGTAAGACCTAATGTGAAGCCTAAGCCGATTCCGAGACCGTCAAACATTGAAAGTACAGGACCGTGCTTTGAAGCATATGTTTCGGCTCTGCCTAAGATAATACAGTTTACAACAATAAGCGGAATATAAATTCCGAGGCTGTCATAAAGTGATGTAACGTATGCATGCATGAGCATTTCAACAATAGTTACAAATGAAGCTATTATTATAATGTAAACAGGAACTCTTACACCGTTTGGAATAATCTTTCTCAGCAGAGAGATGAGCAGGTTTGACATAATGAGAACAACCATTGTGGCAAGACCCATTCCAAGACCGTTTTTAGCGCTTGTCGTTACTGCAAGAGTGGGACACATTCCGAGCATAAGAACAAAGGTTGGGTTTTCCTTTATAATACCGTTATAAAGTCTTTCTAAAATTGCTTTCATATGTCTCACTCTCCTTTCAATTCTGCGTTGTAATAATCAACAGCGCCGTTTACAGCCGTTATAACTGCGTTTGTAGTAATTGTAGCACCGCTGATAGCGTCAATTTCGCTGTTATTTTTGTCTGCACCGGAAGCAACATAAGATACTTCTCCGAGCTTCATATCTGCAAACTGTTGGGCAAATTCATCGCTTGTGCACTGACCTCCAAGGGGAGGTGTTTCGTTACAGGTAATTGCTGCAAAGCCCTTGATTGTGTCATCGTTTCCGATACCTAAAGCTACCTGCAAGTCTCCGTCGTAGCCGTTATGGGCAGTCACAACAACAATATATCCTTCACCTGAAACTTCTTTTACCTCATCAACAGTGTAATCTTCACCGTTTCCGTCTTTAACCTCAACATCGGCAAGGCTGTTTAAATCAGCACCGGGGAATGCTTTTTCCATCGGGTCTGATTCTTCTGTTTCCTCAACGCCTCCGCCGAAGTTCTCCTGATAGAATACTATCGCACAGTTAGCCGCTTCCGTTACGGCATTTGTTGTGATTGTAGCACCACTGATAGCGTCGATTTCATTGTCGGCTGATGCGCCTGATTTTGTATATTCAAGAGCAGATGCAGGCTTGCCTGCGAACTGATCCTTAAATTCCGGTTCTGTGCATCTTGAACCGAGACCGGCTGTTTCGCTGTTGGATACAACATCAAAGCCTGTGATTTCTCCGTCTTTTGTAATTCCTAAAGCAATCTGAATGTCTCCGCCGTAGCCGTTTGGTGATGTAGCGGCGATTACATATCCTTTTACAGCCTTTGAAGAATCTTCAACAACAAGGAAGTCGTTTATTGAACAGCCTGTATATCCTTCACTTTCGAGAAGCTGAGCTGAGTTTTCAAGCATTTCAGCCGTATTTTCATCTTCTGCAAAATTTTCTGCATCGGGATAAACAACCTTATATATTTCTGCTCTTGCGTTAATTTCTGCCTGAGCAATAGGTTCTTTTGTAACCTGATTTACCACTGCCAGCAAAAGCACTGAAACAAAGGTTACAACAAGAAGTACGAGAGTATTAACAAGAACAGATGATTTCTTTTTCTTTTCTGCCATTATTCTCTGCCTCCTTTTGATTTTTCACAGCCGAAAGGCTTTGGAACCGTTATTTTTTCAATAAGAGGAACAAGAAGGTTTCCTATAATGATTGCGTATGATACGCCCTCGGCAGATGCTCCGAGAGTTCTGAAAAGAGCGGTAAGCAAACCGAGAACAACACCGTAAAGAAGCTGTCCCTTAGGTGTAATCGGACTTGTAGCATAATCGGTTGCCATAAAGAAAGCACCGGCAAGCAGTCCGCCTGAAAGGAGCTGACACATAAGATAGTTTAATGAAGTGTCTCCTCCCGAAACGGCGTTTATTATAAGAATAAATACAAGGGTTGAACCAATGTATGTAAGAGGAATTCTTACAGAAATAACCTTCTTAATAATGAGATAGAGACCGCCGATAATAATTGCAAATGCAGATACTTCACCGATACATCCTGCGTGATAGCCTAAGAATAATGTAAGCAAATCGGATGTTTCTCCGCTTTTTAACAATGCAAGGGGAGTTGCGGAGGAAACGCCGTCAACCGTTGTAAAATCATTCATTCTTGATGTGAATGAAATCAGCAGGAAGCATCTTGCGGCAAGGGCAGGGTTCATAAAGTTCTGACCTATACCGCCGAACATCATTTTTACTACGATTATTGCAAATGCTCCGCCTAAAACAACCATCCACCAGGGTGCTGTTGCAGGGAGATTGATTGCAAGAATAAGGCCTGTTACAACTGCACTCCAGTCAAATACTGTAATAGGCTTTTTTGTAATCAGTTCAAAAAGAAGCTCGCATACTACGCATGTAACTACGCTGACAGCAATTACAATCAGCGCTTTAATTCCGAAATGATATACGCCGAAGGCAAGTGTGGGAAGGAGCGCAAAAGCCACATCTCTCATAATTGATTTTGTGGTGCTTTGCTCTCTGACATGGGGAGAAACCGAAACATTATACATATCCATACACCTCCTTAACCTTTTGACGCATTCATGCGTACTGTTGTTTTTCCGTGTTTAAATAACTGCGTAAGCGGTATTTTGGCAGGGCATACATAGGTACAGCAGCCGCATTCAATACATTCCATACCGCCCAGCTTTGAAAAGCTGTCAAAATTATTTGATTTAACAGCTTTTGCCATCATCTGAGGCACAAGCATTTCAGGACAGGCATTTACACATCTGCCGCAATGAATACAGGCTGAAGTTTTGAGAGCCGCAACATCGTCGGTGGAAAAAGCAATGATAGATGCCGAAGTTTTAACAACAGGAACATCAAGAGTACTGAGTGAAAAGCCCATCATAGGACCGCCCGAAAGGAATTTTACCGTGCTTTCGGATGCACCGCCTGCGGCTTCAAGAACCTCGCTGTAGCTCATTCCCACAGGAACGTCAAGGTTGCAGGGAGAATTTGCAGCCTCTCCCGAAATTGTCATAACCTTGTGAATCAGCGGCATACACTTATATACTGCCTCGTAAATTGCACAGCAGGTTGCGACGTTAATAACAACACAGCCCATATCGGCAGGAAGCATTTTTGAGTTAATTCTTCTGCCTGTAACGGCATAAATTAACTGCCTTTCACCGCCCTGAGGATATTTCGTTTTAAGCTCGTAAACAGAGATGTTATCGTCAGCATTTGTTTTTTCTGTAAGAAGTTTGAAGTCGTCTTCCTTGTTATCTTCAATTCCGATTATTGCTTTTGCCTTCGGAAACAGCTTTAACACCGCCTTTATGCCTTTCACAAGCTCATCGGATTTTTCAAGCATCAAACGGTAGTCGGCAGTAAGATACGGCTCACATTCCGAACCGTTGATGATGAGTGTGTCAATATTGTCAAGGTTTTTCGGGGAGAGCTTCACTCCTGTGGGAAAGCCTGCGCCTCCCAGACCGACAATACCCGATTCCTTAATGATATTAATAATTTCTTCTGCAGAAAGATTGTCAAGCTCTCTTTCCTTTCCGAAGCCTTCGATAGCTTCGTATTCCTTATCATTTTCAATAATGATACATTCCTGACGGCTTCCGTTTAATGTAAGTCTTTTTTCAACAGACTTTACGGTGCCCGATACTGCACTGTGGACAGATGCGGAGATAAAACCGTCAGCTTTGGCTATCATCTGACCTTTGAGAACTCTGTCACCTGCGGCAACAACAGGCTTTGCAGGAGCACCGATGTGCTGTGACAGAGGATAAACAAGAATATCGCAAGCGTCAATTTTTTTAATTGCACAGCCTGCAGAAAGCTCTTTACCCTCAAAAGGATGAACACCTTTTTTAAATGATTTAAGCTTCATTTAATCTGAACCCCCTCGAAATTGTACGTCATACTCTTTTAATATAACATAAATTGATAAAACATTCAATGTGATTTAATGTCAAAGTATAAAAATATTAGAATTATACATCTTTTTGTATATTTCCCTTTAATTGACTGAGCTTTTCAAAACGGTCAAAATATTTCTGCGCCTTTTCGGAAAAATATTCTTTTGCAAAATCTGCCGATACCTTTTTAAAAATTTGTTTAAATTTTTCCTTTTGCTTTTCTTCAATATTGCCGAATGAATCAATGAGAGAAAAAACTTTTTTAATATCTATTTCTTTTATGTCATAAAAATCTTCAATTCCCATATTAAGAGCTACATATTCAAGTGTGTCAAAAAACAATTCAAGCTCTTCATCCGAAACGTAGTCAAGCAGACTGTCAAGATAATCATTTATAAAATCGGAAAAAGAATCATAATTTTCTTCTCTGACAAAATTCTCACCCTCAACCTCCCAGCTTGACGCCTGATGCTGTTTTAGTCCGGATGCGGAGCTGTGTATTATTGCAGGCTTTGCATCGTGGTAAAGCATTCTTCCTATAATTGAGCCCTGAGGTGTGAGAAGATGAATCTTATCTTTAATTTGCTGATAGTCGTACCTTTCAAAAAAATGTTTCGGAAATCCCGGCGCATCGTTTTCATAAACGGCGATAATTCTTTTCTTTAAAGAGTTAGAGCAGTTTACCGCTGCAAAAATTGCAAGATTTCCTCCCTTTGAGTGTCCGCAGAGGATTATATTCTCTTTGTGTTTCATACATGTTTCCTGAAAATAGTAGAGTGCTTCAATCTGTGCAGGAACGGGAAACATATAGGAAAGCATTGCAGATTCCTTTACTCCCGTAACGGTTACGTCCGTACCTCTGTATGCAACAACGTCAATATTGTTGTCAAGAATAAAATGAACCGCCGAAAACTGTTTGTCAATTTCTTCATTTACGTTATTGATGTAATGGCTTATTATTACATCTTTATATCTGTCGCACTGTGAGCATATTTTCAGCAGCTGTGCAGATTTTGCACTGATTCCGATAAGTCCGCTTATATCATTGTCATTATATATTGCGAAAAATTTTTTTGCTGTTTCCGTAAGGGTAATGCTGTTGTTATATCCCACAATTCCTTCATAATCGGTGTAGGCAAGCTGTGAAAATATCAAATTGTCAATTTCATTAAATTCTTTTTGGGAAAACCTGATATTTCCGAATTCATTAATATAATCAATTAAATTTTTCATTTTTATTCACCTGATGTTATTTATATTACATTATATCAAAAATATATAACTTTGTCATTATTGCAAATATATAAGTTTGTTTAAATTTTTCAATTTCTTACAGTAATATAAAAAAGCTCCTGACAAAAAATAATTTCAGGAGGAATTATATATGAAAAAATTAATATTATCACTTGTCTGCGTCGGACTCCTGTGCGGCTGCAGTGCAAACAATGCAAATGACAACAATGCAAATTCAACCCAGAATACCACATCTTCCGTATCAGACAGTACCACAGAGACATCAGGAGAAAGCACAACAAAGGAGGGCAAAACAAATGTTGCTCAGACAACGGTACAGCCCGATGCAGTTTTTTCCCAGACTTATAATACGGAAAAGGTGGTATGGGGCCCCGGAAGAGCCGAAAATCATCAACAGCCCACAGACCCTGTTATGCTTCAAAGTCAGTATGAAAATTTGGGCGCGACCTTTCTTCTTGATGATAAAAGAAAGGTTTGTCTGACCTTTGATGAAGGTTATGAAAACGGCTACACACCGTCAATTCTTGACACATTAAAAGAAAAGAAGGTTAAAGCTGTTTTCTTTGTCACATATGATTTTGCCAAGGATAATCCCGATTTGGTAAAAAGGATGATTGATGAGGGTCATATTGTCGGAAATCATACCTACCGCCATTATACTATGGACGAGGTAGGACGTGAGACTGCAACCGAAGAAATAATGTATCTTCATAATTATGTTAAAAAGCAGTTTAATTATGAAATGACTTTGTTCAGATTTCCTAAGGGTGAATTCAGCGAGGATACTCTTGCTCTTGCTCACGAGTTAGGATATAAGAGCATTTTCTGGTCTTTTGCCTATGCCGACTGGGATACTCAGAATCCGCCAGAAGAAGCACAAGCGTATAAAGAAATTACAACCTATATCCACCCGGGCGAAATTATGCTTCTTCACGCAGTAAGCAAAACAAATGCAGATATTCTCGGCAATGTTATTGATGAGGTCAGAAACGAGGGGTATACGTTTACTACTCAGGTTTGACAATATAGTTTTATAGCTGTGTTTCACGGCACAGTGCGCATTGCGCCCGTGCCGATACAGCAGAGGGTATTATCAAGGGGAATTAAAAAACATCTCTTATGTTTTCTCCCCTTGATTTGCTTTCTTTGTTCGCAACACAAAAGAAATGAAAAACCCTGCGTCAGCGAAAATATTTTTTATAAAAATTAAGCTGCGGAAAATTTTTATTTTAAATTTATTTTTCTGACCTTGTCTTTGATTTTTAATACATATCCCGGGGAGACGGACAGCTCGTCAATTCCCATTCTCAAAAATGCTTCCGTAAGCGAAGTGTCGGCGGCAAGCTCACCGCATATTCCTATCCAACAATTGTTTTTATGTGCGTTTACGGTTGACATTTCAATAAGTTTCATTACGGCTTCGTGGTGTGAATTGCAGAATTTTTCCACATCGGGATTTTGTCTGTCACAGGCAAGAGTGTACTGTATCAGGTCGTTTGTACCAACGCTGAAAAAATCCACCAGGGGAGCAAGCTTGTCACTTATCAGTGCAGCCGCAGGCGTTTCAATCATAATTCCTATTTCTACATTTTCGGAGTATTCACAGCCCTCGTTATCAAGCTCTTTTTTTACAGAGGAGCAGATGTTTAATATTTCCTTAACCTCCCAAACAGACGTTATCATAGGAAACATTATGCCTAAATTTCCGTAGTATGACGCCCTGAAAAGGGCACGAAGCTGTGTCCGGAAAACATCAGGCCGTTCAAGGCAGAGCCTGATTGCCCTGTTACCTAAAGCAGGATTTTCTTCATCCTTGAGATTAAAATAATCAACCCTTTTATCTGCACCGATATCAAGTGTTCTGATTATAACTTTTTTGCCTGCCATGCTTTCAAGCACCTTTTTGTATGCCGAAAACTGCTGTTCTTCACTGGGATAATCAGCTCTGTCAAGATAGAGAAATTCACTTCTGAAAAGACCGATGCCCTCAGCGTCATTGAGAAGTACAGCGCCTACATTGTCAACTGTTCCGATGTTTGCAAAAAGTTTTATTTTTGTTCCGTCAATTGTAATGTTTTCTTTCCCTTTCAAATTCAGCAGAAGCTGTTTTTTCTCCTTATCCTCCTGCTGCTTCTTCTGCATAAGAATTTTTGTTTTTTCGTCAGGGTTTATAAAAACCTCTCCCGAATATCCGTCAACTATTGCTAAGTCACCGTTGCTTATATTTTGAAGAAAATCGCTTCCTACGCCTATTACGGCGGGAATATTCATATTTCTTGCAAGAATTGCCGTGTGTGAATTTGAAGAGCCGGATGCCGTTACGAAAGCAAGAACCTTGTTTTTATTAAGAGAGACAGTTTCGCTGGGGGCTAAATCATTTGCACATATAATCACTTTTTCATCATCTGAAGAGCTTTTAACCGTTTCTCCCGAAAGATTTTGTATAATCCTCCTTGAAACATCTTTAACATCAGCCGCTCTTGCGTTCATATATGTGTCTTCCATTGATGAAAACATCTCGGCAAAATTACTGCATACCGTGTAAACTGCATATTCGG
Organism: uncultured Bacteroides sp.; assembly: GCA_964535085.1. Classification (GTDB taxonomy): domain Bacteria; phylum Bacillota; class Clostridia; order Oscillospirales; family Acutalibacteraceae; genus Eubacterium_R. Next base: position 21,624 of record CAZHSE010000003.1, on the reverse strand, counting down.
CATTTACCTTTTGAGTATCAATAATGTTTATGACAGCGTCATTGTAGTCTTCATCGTCAAGCATCATCATATGAATTGAAAAAATCTGCGCATTTGTTTCTCCCACTTCTTTCAGGGCTTTTTTGTGGATTTCTTCAAGCTGAAGATGCGCCCGGGATTTTGCATTTTCATATCTGATTTTTTCCTTTAAAGTATCGTTGACGGCTGTTTTTTTTACTGAAATGTCATTGTTTTTGAATACCATTATTTTCCCGGAGGCAACCGCACCGAAGACGCCTCTGCCTGTGTATCTTTTCATTTGTAAATTCCATCCTCAGAGATTTTTTGAAAAAAACTCTTCTATTTCTTTTATGGCTCTGTCCTCATCCGAGCCGTCAGCGGTAACCGTTACGGTATCACCGCATTTGATTCCCATTCCCATCAGAGCCATAAGTTTTGTTGCGGCAATTTTTTTGCCGTTTTTATCAATAGTTATTTCGCTTTCAAATTCCTTAGCTTTTTTTACCAGCAGTCCTGCAGGCCTTGCATGGATTCCGATTTTATCCTTAATTGTATAAACAAATGATTTCATATCCGTTTCTCCTTAGTTAATCTTTAATATACTGTCACCTATTTTAACTGCTCCGTCAGCGGTGATTTTAATTTCTTCATACTCGTCACTGTTGCAGATAATTACCGGAATAGTTACAGGATAGCCTGCTTTCTGTATTTTTTCTCTGTCAAAAGACAAAAGCAGGTCACCTTTTTTTACTTTTTGACCGTCTTTGACAAAGGACTCAAAATATTTTCCGTTAAGTTTTACGGTATCAATTCCCACGTGCAGTAAAATTTCCGCACCGTTTTCCGAAATTATATTAACTGCGTGCTTTGTATCAAAAACAGTGTCAATCCTGCCGTCACAAGGGGAGTATAGCTTATTGTCATCAGGCTCGACTGCACAGCCGTCACCGAGTATTTTTTGAGAGAATGCATCGTCCTTTACCTTTGAGAGTTCAATGATTTGTCCACTGCAGGGAGAATAAACGGTAATATTCTTTTTGTCAGCTTTTACTTTTTCCTCTGAGTTATCTGAAGAGCTTTCGGAATGGAGATTTTTAATCAGCAATTCGGGATTGTCCGATTGCTGTGTGTCAAGGAAATCTTCAAATTTTGATTTTATTACCGAAACCTGAGGACCGTAAACCACCTGAATACCGTTACCCTTTTTAATTACACCTGATGCTCCGCTTTGTTTTAAGCAGGAGTCGTCAACCAAATCGGGATTTTTAACGGTTATACGAAGTCGGGTAGCACAGCAGTCAATGTCGGAAATATTACCTTTATTACCGAGGCCTTTAAGAATAAGTGCGCTTACAATATCATCGGAAGAAGATTTTGCGCCTGTTCCTGCCCTGCCTGCGTCTGCTCTTGTATAAAGCCTCGTCTCTTCGTCATCGGCTTCTCTTCCCGGAGTTTTAAGATTCAGCTTAGTTATCATAAAGTAGAAAATGAAATAGTAAATCACAGCATAAATGATACCGACTATTACAATCCATATCCAGTTTGTTTTAGAATTTCCCTGCAGAATACCGAATAAGGTTAAGTCTATTATTCCGCCCGAAAAGGTCATACCTACGCCGACATTAAAAATGTGCATAAGCATATATGACATTCCTGCAAGAACGCAGTGAACAACATACATAATAGGGGCAACAAAAAGGAAGGTGAATTCAAGCGGTTCCGTTATGCCTGTCAGCATAGATGTCAGCGCCGCAGAAAGAAGAAGTCCTCCTACAACCTTTTTCTTTTCGGGTCTTGCCGCTTTATACATTGCAATGGCGGCAGCAGGTAATCCGAAAATCATAAACGGGAATTTTCCCGCCATAAATCTTGTAGCGGATACGGAGAATACCTCAGTGGATTTTGATGCAAGCTCTGCAAAGAAAATATTTTGTGCTCCCGTAACGGTGACGCCGTCTATTATCATTGAGCCGCCAAGCTCCGTCTGCCAGAACGGCATATAAAAAACATGGTGCAGTCCGAAAGGAATCAAAGCTCTTTCGATAATTCCGTATATCAGGGTTCCTATATATCCCGAATTGAGAACGAGACCTCCAAGCATTGATATTCCTCGCTGAACGGCAGGCCATACGTAAAACATAATTATACCCACAATGAGATATACTACACTGCAGACAATAGGAACAAATCTTGTTCCACCGAAAAAGGAAAGAATCTGGGGAAGCTGTATTTTGTAAAATTTGTTATGAAGTGCCCCAACGCCCAAACCGACAATGATACCTCCGAAAACGCCCATTTGAAGCGTTGTTATTCCCAAAGCGGTGGTTGTAGAGTTTTCTGCCATGGCTTCCACACCGCCGTTGGCATTTATCAAAGCACTGATTGCAGTGTTCATAATCAGATATGATACTGCTCCCGACAATGCGGCAACAGCTTTTTCACTTTTTGCCATACCGATTGCAACACCCATTGCAAACAACAGTGCCAGATTGTCAAAAACCGCACTTCCTGCTTTGCTCATTATATCGAGAATTGTATATAAAACACCGCCCTCGTAAATAACACCGGATAAGCGGTATGTTTCAATGGTGGTAGGGTTTGTAAAGGAGCTTCCTATTCCCAGGAGCAATCCTGCTATTGGCAAAAGAGCAATAGGGAGCATAAACGACCTGCCCACTCTTTGCAAAATGCCGAAAACTTTATCTTTCATAATCTGCCTCCGATTTTTTATTTAGTCATAATAAGTATTTGCAATTTTTCCTTCATTTATTATTGCAAAAAAACAGAACGCAGTTAAGGTTTCCCAAAACTGCGTTAATGTATTTTGACAAATTTTAAATTATCAAGCCGAATTCTGTCTCCCTTTCATTTTATCGGAAGGGGAGGTGGCTTATATATCATAATTTATTTTTCATTTATTTTTCAACTGAAAATCTGAATTCCGTTACAGTATTAAATTCCTTGTTTGGCTCAACGTATGCAAACGGAAAATTAGGATGATTTACGGCATCGGGATAAAACTGGGTTTCAAGGGCAACACCGCGTCTGTATGTAACCTTTGAACTGCCTTTTCCCGGATTGCCGTCCTTTGCAAGCCATCCGCCGCAGTAAACCTGAATACCCGGCAAATCAGTCCAAACCTCTAATTTTCTTCCAGATACTTCGTCCTTTAGAATTGCCGCCTGAGACATTTTACCGATTTCCTTGTTATAAAGGCAGAAATTGTTGTCGTAGCCGATTCCGTCAATAACTGCTCTGAACGGTTCATCAATTTTGTCACCGATTTTATGCATTGATGTAAAGTCCAGCATAGTTCCTTTAATCTCGCTGAGCTCTCCTGTGGGGAGCTGTGAATCATCGGTTTCGGTGAAAAAGTCGGCATTCACCTGCAAAAGATGATCTTCAATTGTTTTTAAGCTGTCACAGCTGAGATTGAAATATGTGTGATTAGTTGGGTTAGCAACAGTTTTTTTATCGGAAATGACAGAATAATTAAGTCTTAATGTGTTGTCGTCGGTAAGAGTGTATTTAACATTCATTGTAAAATTACCGGGAAAGCCATCCTGCATATCGGGAGAAAAGAAAGAAAATGTGACGCTGTTTTCAGTCGTTTCCTTAACCTCCCAGATGTTAAAGCTGAAGCGTCCTCCGCCGTGAAGTGTCCAGCTTCCCTGATTTTTCGGTGTGTTATATTGCGTGCCGTCAATGGAAAATTTTGCATCTCTTATTCTGTTTGCATATCTGCCCACAACAAGTCCCTGATAACCCAGGTCGGGATCAGTATAATATTTCGGTTCATCAAAACCGAGAACAACATCACCCGGTACACCGTTTCTGTCAGGTACATTGACAGACTGTATGCCTGCACCTAAGGTCATAAGAGAAACAGCCATACCGTTTTTATTCGTAATTGTGTAAAGCTCAACATTTCTTCCGTCGTCAAGACAGCCGAAATCTCTTTTATTAATGCTCATAAATTTTACCTCACTTATAATTATAACCTCATTATATACTCACATCAAAATAAAATCAATCGGCAAATCATATAATTGTCAAGCAGATTTTTTATTTTTTTGTAACTTAATTTTGGAAATAATACACTAAATATGCTTATTTTTTCTTTATTTGCCACAAATTTTCAGTATTTTGACGCCATAGTTTACAAAACAGTTACAGAAAAAACTTGATTTATCATATGACTTGTTATATTATATAAATGTATATGTAAAGTTGCGTTAAGTCGCATATTGTTTAATTCATATTTTATAAGAGGTAAGAATTGTGATTGAATTCAGAAATGTATCAAAGGTATATGACAGCAACGGGACACATGCTCTGTCAAATGTCAATATAAAAATTGAAGACGGCGAATTCGTATTCGTTGTCGGTTCATCAGGTGCAGGTAAAAGTACCTTTCTTAAGCTGATAATGCACGAGGAAAAGCCTACTGAGGGTGAAATTATTTTCAATGATTATTCTTCGTCAACTCTGAAAAAGAAAATGGTCCCTTATTACAGACGTGAAATGGGTATTGTTTTTCAGGATTTCAGACTTATTCCTAAAATGACTGTTTATGATAACGTGGCATTTGCCATGCGGGTTATCGGTGCTAAAGAAAAAGAAATCAGAAAACGAGTTCCTTATATTCTCCAGCTTGTAGGTCTTTCCCAGAAGGCACGTTCTTATCCTAATGAGCTTTCGGGCGGCGAACAGCAGAGAGTTTCCCTTGCAAGAGCTCTTGTAAATAACCCTAAGGTTATTATTGCCGATGAGCCTACAGGTAATGTAGACCCCGAAATGAGCCACGAGATTGTAGGACTTCTTACAAAAATCAATAATGCAGGCACCACCGTAATAATGGTAACTCATGAGCACGACCTTGTGCGTTCTTTCCAGAGAAGAGTTATTGTCATTAAAAACGGTGAGGTTGTTTCAGATACTCCCGACCCGACTCATGCACAGTTTACCGGTGAAAATCCGAAAGAAGAAACGGACATGTTTTTCTTTGAAGAGGATGTTGCCATTGATAATGTTGAGCTTGATGACGTTTTTGATAATTTAGAGGACGTCGTATCAAATTCAGAAAATAATGAGGACAAGCTCACAGCACAGGGAGGTGAAGAATAATGACAGGCTCAAGTTTAAAATACCTTATCAAAGAAGGCTTCAGAAATACATGGACCAACAGAATGATGTCAATCGCATCAATATGCGTACTTATGAGCTGTCTTGTTCTTATCGGCTCCGCCTCAATGATTTTTCTCAACATTGATTCTCTTCTTTCAAGAATCGAAGAGGAAAATGTAATTATGGTTTATGTTGCCAACGGAACTACAGACGAAGATATTGCACTGATGGACGCAAACATAAAGGCTGCGGGAAATATTAAGGAAACACAGTTTGTTCCAAATGAAGAGGCATGGGCAGAGCAACTGGATACAATGGAAGAGGCTCAGGCAGAATTTTTTACACAGATTAGTTCTGAAATTCCTTTGCCCGACGCATACAAAGTCACCGTGGAAAATCTTGACCAGTTTGACCAGACTGTTGAAAAGCTCAAGGCTCTTGATCATGTTGATACAATAAGAGAAAATAAAAATCTTGCCCAGAAACTTGTTGCTATCAGACAGGGAATTTCAGTTATTGCGATTGTTATTATATCTGTTCTTTTTGTTATTTCCCTGTTTATTATCTCAAATACAATTAAACTGACCGTATACAGCAGACGTCTTGAAATCAGCATTATGAAGTCTGTAGGTGCGACTAATTCCTTTGTCAGACTGCCCTTTGTGGTTGAGGGTATTATACTCGGTATAACCTCGGGTGTAATAAGTCTCGGTTTTGTTTGGGGAATTTACGAACTGGCAGTCAAGGAATTTGCAGAACTTATTGCGTCATTGAATCTTGAAGCCTTGGCGTTTATGGATTACGCTTTGCCGATGCTTGGAATATTTATCGCAATCGGTATTGTCAGCGGTGTAGGCGGTTCGCTTATAACAATGAGAAAATACCTTAATAAGGAAGGCAGTGAAATCAGTGAAGTTTAAACCGAGTAAAATTTTGTCTGTATTTATGAGTATTGCTCTTGTTTTAGCTTCGTTCTCTTTCGGAATGACGGCTCAGGCAAAATCAACTTCGGAGCTCAGAAGCGAAAAAGAGAAAATACAAAGCGAAATAGACAGTGCTCAAAGTAAAATTAACGAACTTTCATCACAAAAAAAAGATACAGAAGAATATCTCAGTGCTTTGCAGTCAAAAATAAATCTGCTTGAAGATAAGATTGATGCTTTGGAAGATAATAAGGCGGCTTTGCAGTCAGAGATTGATGCAGTTTCCGAAAAAATTACAAAAACGGAAAATGAGATAATTCAGGCTCAGGCGGAAATAGACAAAAAGCAGGTTGAATTTGATCAGACTTATGAAGTTTATTGTCAGAGACTCAGAGCAATGTATGTATCAGGCTCCGCGTCAACTCTTGAAGTTCTCCTGACCTGTCCCGATATGAGTGCAATGCTTACGAGAGCGCAAATGATTAAATCGGTTTCCGAGCAGGACAGTGCCATTCTTGACGAATTGATGAAAAAAATGGAGGAAATCGAATCCAAGAAGCAGGAGCTTGAAATTAAGCGAAATGAGCTTAATGACGATAAGCAGTCACTTGAGGAAGATAAGAAGGAACTGCAGGAAAGCATTAACGAAATTGACGCTTCCAAAAGCGAACTTGATTCCGAAGTTGCAGAATGTAACGAAGTTATGAGAAAACTTGCAAATCAGACTTCCGAATATATGGAACTTATTGAAACGAATAAGGAACAGCTTCAGGAGGTTGAAAACCAAATCAGAGCTGCTGCTATAGCAGCATCAGGCGGTAACGGTTCAATCTCCGGCTCTACGGGAAACGGCTCCGGTCAGCTCGGTTATCCTACTGATTCACGACATGTTTCGGCAGGTTATCCAAATTATTCATCGGGCGCTTATCACGGCGGAATAGATTTCCCTGTTTCTACAGGCTCAAATATTTATGCCGCGGCGTCGGGTAAGGTTATTCTTGTTCAGCATCTGAGCTACAGCTATGGATACTACGTAATGATTGACCACGGAAACGGTCTTTCAACCCTTTACGCTCATAACAGTCAGATACTTGTAAGCGTAGGTGAAAGTGTTTCTGCCGGACAGGTTATTGCGAAGAGCGGTTCAACAGGGAATTCAACAGGTCCTCATTGTCACTTTGAGGTTCGTGTAAACGGTAACAGGGTAAATCCATTCAGTTATCTGTAATATAGATACATATGTATTAAGAGGTGAAGTCAATGAAACAGCATCGTATAATTTTAAGGTTGTTTGCTGTTTTGTTGGCTTTTTGCCTTTTTACGGCTTCAGCATTTCCTCAGATGATAACCGTAAAAGCAGATGACAGCAGTTATTCAGAGGATTATGAGAATATGACTGCAGAGGAAAAGCAGGCACTTATTGAGCAAAAGCTCAAGGAAGTCAATGAAAAACTTAACTCCCTCGGAGAGCAGTCCAAGGAAACGGAAGAGTATATCAATACTCTTGACGAAAAAATTAAATATCTGAAAAATGAACTTAAACTTTCCGAGCAGGAAATAAATGATTCAAAAGATAAAATAATCTCTCTTGAAAAACAGCAGCAGGACAATGAAACCCAGATTGCTCAGATAAAAATTGATTTGGAGGAAATGGCTTCAAGAAGTGAAGAACTCCAGAAAGAATTTGACAGCAGCTACAGCCTTTTCTGCCAAAGAATCAGGGCAATTTATATCAGCGGAAATACAAGTGTTATTTCCATGCTCCTTACCTGCTCCGATATATCAACACTGCTCACAAGATATGAAATGATAAAGCGTGTTTCGCAATCTGACAGAGAGCTTTTGCAGTCTGTTCAGAGTCAGGCAAAGGAACTGTCCGAAACAAAAACCGCAATGGAAGAAAAGCAGAAAAGTCTTATAGAAAACCAGAAAAGCTTGTCCGAAACAGAAGAAAATCTTAAGTCTTCTATGGCAAATCTAGAAAACCAGCAGGTGTCATATAAAGAAAAACAATCTGCATACGAAAGTGAAAAATCAGAGTCCGACAGCCTTCTTAAACAGCTTCAGGAGGATACTCAGACCTACAGCGAATACAGAAATCAGGATCAGGCTGAGCTTGAGGCAGTCAACGCTGAGATTGCTAAGGCGGCCGAAGAGTTCAAAAAGAAAATGGAAAAGCAGACCACAACGAAGAAGCCTTCAACAACTGTTAAGCAGGAGACTTCAAATGAAGATACCTCCGGTGAGGATACCTCTACTACCGCACCTGCCGAAACCACTACAGAGAATTCCGACAGGCTGAGTATGACATTTCCTGTTCCAAGTCAGACAAAAATTACCTGCGATTACGGAAGTGCAGGTTATGAAGGCCATACAGGTGTTGATTTTTCCTGTCCGTCAGGCTCGGCTGTCGTTGCTGCAGAATCGGGTTATGTTTTCTATACAAAAGAGCTTAATTACAGCTATGGATATCATGTCGTAATTATGCACGATAAGACAGATTCCGCAGGAAATTATGTGTATACTCTTTATGCACATAATTCAAGTATTGTTGTGTCGGCAGGTCAGTATGTGACTAAAGGTCAGCTTATTGCATACAGCGGAACAACAGGAAATTCAACGGGTCCGCATTGTCATTTTGAGGTCAGAACACCTACCGCAAATTACAGCGACTGCGTAAATCCAAACTATTATTTGCCGTAAAATTTACAGCATATTGATTTATTTATCAGGCAATATGTGTTATAATGCCTGTATATATGTATAACTGATGATTATTCATCGGAAGGGGATTAATTTGAAAACGAAACTTCTTTCTTCCTTTTTAGCAGCAGCAATGACGCTGATGTGCTTTGTTCCTGTGCTTGCTTCAGCAAAAGAAAGTACAACAAAACCGGCAGTGAAGACCCCGTCAACTACTGCCGCAGTTTCTGAGAAAAGCACCGTAACCGTCACTGACGAATTCGGCAATCTTGTTACAGATGTTCAGGGCAATCCTGTTACCGAGGCTGTAACCGGGATTGATGCTAAAAAGCAGAAATCACTTGAAGAGCAGCAAAAAGAGCTTGAAGAAAATCTTGCTCTGACGGACAAAAAGCTTGCAGAGCTTGAAAAAAGCTCAAAGGTTACAGAAGAATATATTGATACTCTTGACCAGAAAATCGGCTATGTCAATGAACAGCTGACAGTTCTTGAAAATAAGAATACTAAGGTTCAGGCTGAAATTGACGAGCTTATGGAAAAAATCAATGCAAACGAAGAGAGTATGTCAGCCCTGTTGGAAGAGGTTGAAAAAACACAGAATGAGCTTGATACTCTCAATGCAAAGTTTCAAAGCGTTTATGAGGCTTATTGCTATAGACTGAAGGTTATGTACATAAGCGGTGAATTTAATATAATTTCTGCACTGATAAGCTGTAAGGATTTATCAGGATTTTTCACAAGATATGAAATGATTAAGTCTGTTTCAAAAAGTGATTCGGAGCTTCTCGCTCAGGTGCAGGCTCAAATGGCAGAGATTACGAATAAGAAAAACGGACTTAATGAGAAAAAAACAGAGTTGGAGACGGTAAAAACCGAGCTTGACAGTCAGAAATCAGACCTTTTGTCAAAGCAAAATTCAATAGAAAAGAACAGTCAGGAAATAGCTAATAAAAAGGTTTCTCTGGCTACAGACAGAGCTGAAAGTGACAGGCTTCTTGCAGAACTGACCGCTCAGAATAAACAGTATACGGAATTCAGAAACGAAGACAGTGAGCTTATCGAGGCTGTGGAGCAGGAGATACAAGACCTTATTGCAGGTGTAAAAACAAGCGAGGAGGCTACAACAGCCGTCAGCTCCGAAAAGGAAAATAAAAAAGATGTTGAGGAAAGCAATGGTTCCGATGTGTATTCAAATTCCGATGCGGTTCTCAATATGACATATCCTATTCCGTCTCACCATTCGATTTCCGCAGGCTATCCGAATTATTCTTCGGGCAAGTATCACGGCGGTATAGATTTCCCTTGCGCAACAGGGTCAAAGGTTGTGGCAGCTCAGAAGGGAATAGTTATGACTGTAAAACGGCTTGATTACAGTTACGGATATTATGTTATGATTTATCACGGAACAGATAAGTCGGGACGTTCTGTTGTAACTCTTTATGCTCATAATTCTTCAATCCTTGTTTCCGTAGGGGACAGTGTTGAAAAGGGAGAAGCAATTGCAAAAAGCGGTTCAACGGGAAATTCAACAGGACCTCATTGCCACTTTGAAGTTAGACTTAACGGCGGAAGAGTAAATCCGAAAAACTATTTAAGCTGATGAATAAGATTAATTTTCAAAAAGAACTTGACAAAATAATCGAGATTGATAAAAGAGAGGACTTACTGCCCTCTCTTTTCCTGCATAGCTGCTGTGCTCCCTGCTCAAGCTACACTATCGAATATCTGTCAAAATATTTTAAAATAACTGTTTTTTACTATAATCCTAACATATCCCCCGTAGAGGAATATGAAAAAAGAAAAGCCGAGCAAATCAGACTGATTAAGTCAATGAAAACGGAAAATAAGGTTGAATTTCTTGACTGCGGTTATGACTATAACGATTTTGAAAAAATCGCAAAGGGTTATGAAAACTGCAGAGAGGGCGGAGAAAGATGCTTCAGGTGTTATGATATGCGCCTGAGAAAAACTGCCGAGGAAGCTAAAAAAGGCGGATTTGACTATTTTTGTACAACTCTTTCAATCAGTCCTCTTAAAAATTCTCAGAAGATTAACGAAATCGGCTTCAGCCTTGAAAAAGAAATAGGCGTAAAATGGCTTCCTTCTGATTTTAAAAAGAAAGAGGGATATAAACGGTCCATAGAGCTTTCAAAAAAATATAACCTTTACAGACAGAATTTCTGCGGTTGTGTTTACAGTAAAAATCAGATAAATTCCAAGGAGAACAATAATGAATAAACCCCTTGCTGACAGAATAAGACCGACTGCTCTTGACGAAGTTGTAGGTCAGAAGCATTTGCTTTCAGAGGGCAAAGCACTGAGAAATCTGATTGAGTCGGGAGATATACCGAATTTAATATTTTACGGGCCAAGCGGAGTAGGCAAAACTACCGTTGCGTCAATTATTGCAAATGAAACGAACAGGGCTTTGCGTAAGTTAAACGGTACTTCTGCGTCAACTCAGGATATAAAGGATATCGTAGCGGAAATCGGAACTTTTACAGCGCCTAACGGTATTCTTCTTTATCTTGACGAGATACAGTATTTCAATAAAAGACAGCAGCAAAGTCTTCTTGAATACATAGAAAACGGAAAAATTACACTTATTGCCTCAACGACGGAGAACCCGTATTTTTACGTCTATCCTGCTATTTTGTCGCGTTCAACCGTATTTGAATTCAAGTCGGTTGAAAGTGAGGATGTTATCCCTGCAATTAAAAGAGGCTTCGATATTCTTGCAGAGGAATACAAGGTGGAACTTGAAGTGCAGGAAGAAGTATATAAGAAGATTGCAATAGGCTGCGGAGGAGACGTAAGAAAATCTCTTAACAGCGTGGAAAACTGCTTTTTTGCAACAAAAACAATTGACGGAAAGAAAAATATAACTCTTGAAATTGCCGAGGAGCTTACTCAGAAAAGCTCTGTCCGCTACGATAAAGAGGGCGATGAGCATTACGATATAGTTTCCGCATATCAGAAGAGTATGCGCGGCTCGGACCCCGATGCCGCTCTCCATTATCTTGCAAGGCTTCTTGAAGCAGGAGATTTGCCGTCTGCATGCAGGAGACTTATGGTCTGTGCCTGCGAGGATGTGGGTCTTGCTTATCCTCAGATTATTCCCATAGTCAAATCGGCTGTTGATATTGCTATGATGGTGGGTATGCCCGAGGCAAGATTACCTCTTGCAGACGCCGTTGTTCTTGTGGCGAATGCACCTAAAAGCAATTCTGCTCATAATGCAATAAACGAGGCTATGGCAGATGTGCAAAAAGGTAACTACGGCCCTATCCCGAGACAGCTTCAGAATAAGCATTTTGACGGTGAGGACGCAGAGGTTAAGGGACAACATTATATTTATCCCCATGATTATGAAAATCACTGGACATATCAGCAGTATCTTCCCGATGTTCTGAAAGATAAAAAATATTATGAGTTCGGCGCTAATAAAAACGAACAGGCATTTAAGACTTACTGGGATAAGATAAAAGGAAATAATAATTAATTCGGAGAAGTATATGACAAGAAAAGAGAGAGTATTAAAAGCTATTGATGTGCTTAAAGAGCGTTATCCCGATGCACTTTGTTCCCTGACTGCATCAAATCCCTTTGAACTTCTTGTTGCAGTCAGACTTTCGGCACAGTGTACTGATGCAAGAGTGAATATGGTAACGCCTGCACTGTTTGATAAATATAAAACTCTTGACGATTACTGCAATGCAGATATAAAGGACGTTGAAAATATAATTAAAAGCTGCGGATTTTACAGAAGCAAAGCAGAATCAATTATCGGTATGGCACGGATGATAAGGGACAAATTCGGCGGTACAGTGCCTGATAACATTGAGGATTTGGTTACCCTTCCCGGTGTTGGAAGAAAAACGGCAAATTTAATCGTGGGTGATGTTTACGGAAAAGAAAGCATTGTTGTTGACACCCATATGATAAGAATTTCAAACAGGCTGGGACTTGTGAACGTCAAAGACCCTGAAAAGATAGAGTATGCTCTGAAAAAGGTTGTTCCTGCTGAAGAAGGGTCGGATTTCTGCCACAGAATAGTCCTTTTCGGAAGAGATGTCTGCTCTGCAAGAAAACCGCTTTGCGATGAATGTCCTATGGGCGATTTCTGCAAAAAGGTCGGTGTAAAAAAATGAATTCAAATATAGTTCTTATAGGTATGCCCGGAAGCGGAAAATCTACCTGCGGTGTTGTTGCCGCTAAAATGCTTCTTAAAAATTTTTATGACACCGATTTGCTTATTCAGAATTTAGAGGGCAGAAGTTTGCAGAATATTATTAATGCAGACGGCATAGAATATTTTGCAAAAGCTGAGGAAAATGCAATTCTCACTCTTGATTTGCAGGGAACGGTTATTGCCACGGGTGGTTCGGTTATTTATTCCGAAAAGGCTATGAAGCATCTGAAGAGCCTGGGGAAAATAATTTATCTCCATTTAAGCTATGATGCAATGGAGTCGAGAATAAGGAATCTTTCCACAAGAGGTATTCTTCTCAAAAACGGCAAAACCCTTAAAGATATGTATGATGAAAGACTGCCTTTATATAATAAGTGGGCACAGGCAGTAATAAATTGCAGTAATAACAGAGTTGATGAAACTGCCTCCGCTATTGTCAGAGCGTCAAAATAGTCAATGGAAATCACTGAAAAGGAGAAATATTATGAAAAAGATTATGTCACTTTCACTTGGAATTATTATGGTGCTGACAACTTTTTTCTGTCTGCCTTTCTGTGCATGGGCAGATGGTGAAGGCAGTCTGGGTACTATTGTCAATCCTATGCTTTCAGGCGAAATGCCCTACGGCATCAACAGAAAATTCAAAGCTTCCGCTGCGGAAAAGCAGGTTGCTTTGGAATTAAGAGATGCAGTAGTTGCAAGAAATCACAGTTTTGAGTTTGAATATCCTTCAGATATAACGGCACTTTCAAAACTTAAGGAATATATTAATAATTTCTTTTATTATGCCATAAGTGATGAAATTTCCGTATCCTGTGTTGACGGAGATTATGTTGCACATGAATGGTATTCGATGAATGGAGATTATGTATATGAAAGCGATAACGGTCAGTATATTGTTGTTTTAAATATCACATATTTGTCTGATGCCGAAGATGAATACAACGTCGATAAGATTGTTAAGAATTTCCTTTCGGGCATTGACAGGTCGTCTATGAGCGACTATGAGGTGTTGAAGGCAATTCACGATTATATTCTTGATATATGTGAATATAATCATGATGATATGGACAATTTGTATAATTATACGAGCAAGGGCGTTTTTATTGACGGAAAGGCAGTATGCCAGGGATATGCTCTTGCATTTTACAGATTGTGCAGGGAACTTGGCTTCAGTGTCAGATATGTTGGTTCTGATCCGGATGAAGGCTGTCACGCATGGAATCTTGTTTATATAGGTGATGCATATTATTATGTAGATACAACATGGGATGATGAGCTTGATGATAAATATGAGCTGTTCCTTGTTGATTATAAAACTTTACAGCAGTATGACAGCTTTTTAAAAGAGCATAAGCTCGATTCCGATGAGTTTGATAATGACAGCTATTTCAATACTAATTACAAGCCGTATATATCGGAAAAAGTTTACGACAGCACATCAAAGAGTATTTCAAACTGTATAGTTGATGTTGATTATAATAATCCGATTAACACTGTCGTTAAAGACTTTGACGGAAATACACTGTCATACGGTAAGGATTACACTGTTACCTATACCGATAGCGGCTGTATTAAAGTAGACGGTATGGGCGATTATGAAAATACAGAGACCGAAAGAATGCTGACCGTAAACGGTATGATTCCGAATATGGAATATACCGAAGCGCAGTACGCAGGCGATAATATGAAGGCGCCTGAGTCAATACTTTCCGGACTTACATACGGAGAAGATTATATTGTTTCATATCCCGATTATGAGGGCGCACATGAGTATTACAATGTAATTCAGGGTATCGGAAAATATACGGGAGTTCTTTACGGAAAATATCAGATTGACCCTGTTGATATAAATACTTTAGGTGTAAGTTTAAGCTATACCACTACCTTCTATAACGGCAGAGCTCAGCAGCCGACTGCTGTGTTTACGGGAGCTAACGGAGAAGTTGATTATTATATTGAAGAGAATCCTCAGACAGAGGTAGGCGTTTATCCTGTAACCATTGTAGGAAAAGGCAGTTATACAGGAAAAGTCGTTTTAAGCTATGAAATCAGAAAAGGTACAATGAATGATTTTAATGTTTCATTGTCCACCGACAGCTTCGTTTATGACGGCAGAGCAAAAGAGCCTAAGGTTTTTGTGAACGGCTTGGTTGAAAACAGGGACTATACCGTATACTACGGAGATAACTCATCCACTGGTATTGCTTCCGCTACAGTTGCAGGAACAGGATGTTATGAGGGAACAAGGACAGTATATTTCTATATTCTTCCCCAGCAGACAAGAACAGAGGTTCTGTCGACAACCTCATCTTCGGCAACAATAACATGGAAAGCTGTTTCCGATGTTTCGGGATATAAAATTGAAGTTTGCGATACCAACGGCTGGAGAGATGCAGGCGACGTCGGTGCAGATCAGACTTCATTAACAGTGGGCGGACTGCTGCCATATACTGCATACAGATTCAGAGTAACTCCCTATAAGTTTTCAAGGGGACAGGTAGTTTACGGTTATTCTTCAAACGAGGCATCAACGCTTACGAACAGTGTTGCCACTCCTCAGGATAGTTCAAAGCCTTCAAATTCTTCCTCAGCTTCTGCTTCATCATCTTCAGGTGTTAAAAAGACAACTGCGGCAAAAAAGGTTTCAAAGCCGAAAAAGCCTGTAATTTCAAAGCTCGAAACTTCCAAAAAATCAATTACTGTTTATTGGAAAAAGATGATTGCTTCGGGTTTTCAGGTTCAGTATTCAACAAACAGTAAATTCAAAAAAGCAAAGGCCGTAACTGTAAAAGGCTCGGGTAAAACCTCTGCAAAAATTAAAAGTCTCAAAAAGGGCAAAAAGTATTATGTCAGAGTCAGAGCATATAAAACAGTAAACGGTAAAAAAGTTTACGGAAGCTGGAGCACAAAAAAATCCATAACAGTTAAATAAAATACTTGAACAGTAAAATAAAAAGTGGTATTATAGTAAAAATATTTTTATAATACGGAAAACGGAGGGAATTTTAATGAACGAATACGGCGCAAAATTTGTTAAAGAGGGACTTACTTTTGATGATGTTCTTCTTATTCCTGCTGAGTCTGATGTTACTCCTGATAAGGTACAGCTTCAAACAAAGCTTACTAAGGACATTATGCTGAATATCCCTGTTATGACAGCCGCTATGGATACTGTAACCGAATCACGTATGGCAATAGCTATTGCACGTGAGGGCGGTATCGGTGTTATCCATAAGAATATGACTATTGAAGAGCAGGCAACAGAGGTTGACAAGGTTAAGAGGTCTGAAAACGGCGTTATTACTAATCCGTTTTTCCTTTCTCCTGAGCATCTTGCTTCAGATGCTGAGGCTCTTATGAATAAATATCATATCAGCGGTGTTCCTGTCTGCGAAAACGACGGAACTCTTGTAGGTATTCTTACAAACCGCGATATGCGTTTTATGACAGATTACAATGTTAAAATTTCAACCGTTATGACCCCTAAAGCTCAGCTTGTAACTGCTCCTAAGGGTACCACTCTTGACGAGGCAAAAGAAATGCTTATGAAATCAAAGGTGGAGAAACTTCCTTTTGTTGACGAAAACGGAAAGCTCTGCGGTCTTGTTACAATTAAGGACATTGAAAAGAGCGTTAAATATCCGAATACTGCAAGAGATAAAGACGGCAGACTTCTTTGTGCAGCTGCTATCGGTGTAACGGACGATGTTCTTATTCGTGCTCAGGCACTTGCAGACGCAGGGGTTGACGCATTTGTTCTTGACTCTGCTCACGGTCACAGCAAGAATATTATGACTTCTGTTGAAAAAGTTAAAAATGCATTTCCGAATATTTCACTTATTGCAGGTAACGTCGCTACGGCAGAAGCAACAGAAGCTCTTATAAAAGCAGGTGCAGATGCCGTTAAGGTTGGTATCGGTCCCGGTTCTATATGTACAACCCGTGTTGTTGCCGGAATCGGTGTTCCGCAGATTACCGCAATATACGATTCTGCCGAAAGAGCAGATAAATACGGCATTCCTGTTATTGCAGACGGCGGTATTAAGTACAGCGGTGAGATAGTCAAGGCTATTGCAGCAGGCGGTTCGGCAGTTATGATGGGCTCGCTTGTAGCAGGCTGTGAGGAATCTCCCGGAGATACTGAAATTTACCAGGGACGTCAGTTTAAGGTTTACAGAGGTATGGGCTCTTTGGGCGCAATGAACAAAGGCAGTGCCGACCGTTATTTCCAGAAGGGTTCAAAGAAATTTGTACCTGAAGGTGTAGAAGGTCGTGTACCTTACAAGGGACCTCTCGGAGATACAATTTATCAGATGATGGGCGGTCTTCGTTCAGGTATGGGTTATTGCGGATGCCATACTATTGAGGAGCTTCGCACAAACGCTAAGTTTATCAGAATTACAAATGCAGGTCTTGTTGAGAGCCATCCTCATGATATTTCAATTACCAAGGAAGCACCGAACTATTCAGGCTCCAACAGATAGTTTTATAATAACAATAAAAAAGGCAGTATCTGAAAATACTGCCTTTTTGAACAGCAGGTAATTTTATGACTGAAAAAATCTCTAAATGGACTAAATTTAAAAGATTTTTAAAAAGAAATATGACGCCCACCTGGGCAAAGCACGTGTCGTATCAGGTGTTTGCTTTTGTTGTGTCAGTTATTATGATTGTGGGTGTTGCCGATTATGCTGTTACTAAGTCATATGATGAAAGGAAGCTGAGCTTTGTGGAAAACTTTACAATAACTGCTCATACGGGAGCTTATGATACTCCTATGAATTCTCTTGAATCTGTTAAGGCGGCAATAGATAATAATGCTCAGATTATTGAGCTTGATATAAGACAAAGGCTTGACGGTACGGTTGTAATGAGCCACGACCTTGTCGTTACAAACAATGACGGAGTTCCTCTTGAAGATGCTCTTAAATTGATAAAAGATGTTCCCGATATGAAAATCAATTTTGATATAAAGGAAACAAAGGCTTTAAATAAACTCTATGAGCTTGTGGTTGAATATAACCTCCTTGACCGTTCGTTTTTAACAGGTATTGAAGTGATTAATGTAAAGGCGGTAAAGGCGTCCGACTGCGCTTCAATGGACTATTATCTGAATTATAAGCCGTCAAAGATTAAGATTTTTTCTGATGATTACAGACAGAAAATTATTTCACTTCTGGAAGAAACAGGAGCAGTAGGAATTAACTGTAATTATAAATATGCAGGCTCACAGCTTTCTAATCTTATGCACAAGAAGGGCTATAAGCTGTCTGTCTGGACAATAGATAAAGAGAGAACTGCCAAGAAAATGCTTGTCATCAAGCCCGATAATATAACAACAAAAGATCCTGATATGATAAAGTCCGTTATTGATAACTGGGGAAAATAGATTTTAAAAAAATTGCAAAAAAAGACTTGACTATACTCTGATTTTATGATATATTGTTTAAGCGTTGGAGATACGCTGGTGTAGCTCAGTTGGTAGAGCAGCTGATTTGTAATCAGCAGGTCAGGGGTTCGAGTCCGTTCACCAGCTCCAGCAAACTACCGTACTTTTTCGGTACGGTAGTTTGAAATTTAATAATTCGGAAGAGTTCCCGAGTGGCCAAAGGGAGCAGACTGTAAATCTGCCGTCAACGACTTCGGTGGTTCGAATCCACCCTCTTCCACCAAAAGTCATTTTGGGGGCTATGAGACACCATATAACGTGGTGGACTTGTAGCCTTTAAAATTTGGCTTAAATAAAAGCTTTTCAGGCTTTTGTGGTCCAAATAAATTTTTTTGTTGCAAACATATTGCAGACATTTTTGCTGATTTTTTAGTGACGTTGCAAACGGTTGCAAACAAAATTTTAAAATTTGGAGAAGATTTGACGAATTTTGCGTTGTTTACAAAAAAGTTTACAATTTAGCGATTGTGTAGACTTCATAACGCATATTCGTCTTTTCTTTTTTGCAAAAAATTATGAAGCTATAAAAAGATGTTCTACGAGACTAATGTCTTGAGTGTAATTAACAAATTTTTCTATTGCGGAATTGTGCATTGAAGAAAAAATATCACAATATGTGTTGATAGTTGTTTTAATATCTCTATGTCCGAGCCATTTCTGCAGCACCTCAGCAGGAATGCCTGATTCAATACATCTTGTAGCGAACGTATGTCTAAGCATATGGATATTAACACCTTCTTCATCATCAATATCAGTTTTCGCACATAATCTTTTAAAAGCGCAATTAACTTGACTTGCAGAGACAGGACAATCTTTTTTGTTATTATAAAAAATCAAGCCGTCTTTGTTGCGTGTTGATACGTTTATAGCTTTAATAATTGTTTGTTTTGCAAATTTGTTGAGTGGAATGTCTCTTCTGCCTGTTTCGGTTTTTGTGGAATTACTAATAATTGTTTGATAGTCTATTCCTCTTGTAATGGTTCTGCGTATATGAATGATATTGTTTTTGAAATCGATATCATTAGCCTTTAAGGCATTAATTTCGCCAATGCGCATACCGGTAAAGAGAGCCAAAAGAATCTGTAAACTATAATCAGGGCAGTTTGTTTTAGGCTTATACATTTTTATTGCTGAAATAAGAATGTTTTGCTCACTAACAGTTAATGCTCTGATTTTTTTATCAGGTTTAGATGATTTAGGCTGTCTTATGTAGGTTTTATCTAAAGGATTTTTAGAAATTATGTTTTCCTCGCAGGCGAGTTTAAAACCTTTATTTAACAATGCATAAACCTTTGAAATTGTACTGTTTGCATAGTTCGGAAGAATTGATAAAAAATCAAAAATATTTTGTTCAGAAATATTCGGAATCGGAATATGTGCAATTGTTTCTTTGTCTATAATTGAAAAAGTATATAATTTTCTTTGATATGATGATTCTTTAATCAAATTTAGAGAAAATTCTCTTTCAATATCATTTTTTAAAATTTGACTCAAAGTTTGCTTTGATTCCGAAGGAATTAAACCAAGAACATTATCTTTTAGAAAATTGTTCTTTTTTACGATAACTTCATTTTGGCTTTTTCCTGAAACAGACTTCCTTTTCAGTACATTGTCAATCGAAACATAATAGAATTGAGCAATCCAAACGTTTCTTTCACTATTGAAGTATATTGTACCTTCACCGTTTTTTCTTTTCAAAGTTGTTACCCTCCTCAAAGCCATTATTCATTTGTCAAGGTACAATTAGGCAGCGAGCCAATAAGTGCTGTATTCTCTTCTTCGAGGAACAGAGAAATATTCAATAACAGCGTTGAGTTCAGCTACCTGTGCTCTGCCATAGTTACAACTTGGAAACTCAGGATCTTTAAACAGCTTTTCAACTGTTGCCTTGGAAAATCCGGTCACATTCATAATATCTTCAACGGTAAGAAATTTCAAACCGATTGAATTTTCTTTTACTTGATTAAGCAATTCAACAGCTCTTTCAAGTTTTTCTATTTGAGTATCAATATCAAATAGAGTAATATTGTTTGTATTGTTTATACTTTTTATGTTTTTCATATTATAACACATCTCCTTGTAATTTCAATTTTTTTGTATATAAGTTATTCTGATTTTTTCTTAATTTATGCTAATTTACAACTGAAGTCGGAAAAGAACATCTTTTTTGGAGATGTTCTTTTCTGTTATTATTGATTAATGATAAACTTTTTTGCTTTTTTCAGCGAGAATATTACCTATTGTTTTAGGAAACTTCTGTAAGTCCTGACAATCAACGAGTCTTTCATTACCGTAAAGCTCCTTTAATTTTTCAACATCACTTCCGATTGCAAAAGCAAGAAGTTCTACGTTGTTTTTTTTGCAGATTTTAAGTGTATCTGCTATATCGGCTTTTGCCTGCGGAAATTTATAATCTCCGTCATTTGGTAAGCCGTCAGATATTACTATAAGGAGCTTAAAATCTTCCTTACGCATTTTTAGTTTAGATAACGCATACCTTATAGGAAAACCGTCCCTGTTACGACCTGAATGATATAATTTTGTTAAATTGTATCTTTCGGATTTCGGTCCGTCAAAGTGCACATATTCTTTCATATATACACCTATATCAAAACCGATATAATTTACATTGTGTGAAATTATATTAACAGGAATGTTCAGATTACGGCAGAAATCCTCAATAAGAATTGCCGCTTTCTTAGCAGAAATATATCGGTTGTCTGAGGACATCGAACCACTTTCGTCAATTACAACCGAAACAGCCATAAGAGGATTTTTATTTGGCTTTTTAGAATTGATAAAAATATTAAAATCTTCATCATTTCTTCTTTTGGCATAAGCATTTATGTCAAGCCTGCTTCCGTGAGCCTGTCTCTTTTGAGTCAGAGAACGTCTTTTTTGGAAAACAGCATCTCTTACCTTGTTTTGTGTTTGCTTAGAAATAGGTTTTAATTCTCTCATAAGAGATTGATACTCGCTTTTATCACCTTTTTTTACCTTTATTATTTCAAAAGGAACATTGTGATGATAGTCGCCAGCGCCCTCTCTTGCAATATATTTGTCATATTCATCTATAACATTTTCATCTTTTGAAAGTGCTTTTGATATGGAATTTAATATATCTTCAGCAGTTTGTTGGTCGCAGGAACTTTTCTCATTGCAGTTATTATTGATTGTCATAGGCTTTGGTTTGATATTAGATACTTTTGTGATTTCTGTTGGAATAT
>CAZHSE010000002.1:0-159316 GCA_964535085.1 uncultured Bacteroides sp. | reverse complement strand
ATTTCATCAATTCCTCTGCCGTCAACACGCTTATGCTCATCCTTGAGCCAAGCACGTACAACGTGCTTCTGAACAAGATACATAATCTCGTCGAGCTTGCCCTCGTTGCCTTCAAAACGCTCGTCAAATTTTTCGTGAACAGCTGCATAGATAGGAAGAAGAGCCTCGTCACGAACAAGTTTGTCGTCTGTATCAAGAGCCTTCTTAACATCTTCAATGCAGAACTCTTCAATCTCTGCCATAATTTCAGGGTCCGGATCGGAGGATTCATAAGCAAACTTAGGCTTGCCGATTTCATCAACAATACCCTGGATAAACTTAACAATCTTCTTGTTCTCCTCGTGACCTGCCATAATGGCATTGAACATTGTATCGTCGTCAATCTCATTACCGCCTGCTTCAATCATGGCAACCAGGTCTGCTGTTGAAGCAACTGTAAGAGTAAGGTCTGTCTTTTCTCTCTGCTCAAGAGTAGGATTGATAACGATTTCACCGTCAACAAGACCTACGTTTACGGAAGAAATCGGTCCGTCCCAAGGGATATCGGAAATTGCAATTGCAGCTGAAACACCGATAGCCGCTGTAATTTCGGGAGAACAATCAGGGTCAACAGACATAACTGTTGCAACAACTGAACAGTCGTTTCTCAAATCCTTAGGGAAAAGCGGTCTGATAGGACGGTCAATGCAGCGTGAAGTAAGAATAGCCTTTTCACTTGCACGGCCTTCTCTTCTGAGGAAAGAACCGGGGATTCTTCCTACTGAATACATTTTCTCTTCATAGTCAACTGAAAGCGGGAAAAAGTCAACGCCCTCTCTTGGCTTAGCGGAAGCGGTAACTGTACAAAGCACCTCTGTTTCGCCGTAACGAGCCATAATTGCAGCGTTTGCAAGACCGGCCATTTTACCTGTTTCAAGGGTAAGCTTTCTGCCTGCAAGTTCTGTTTCCCAGATTTTAAAATTCTTGAAAAACATTTTTGTACCTCATTTCTTAAAATTATATTTAATCACAAGAGGTGCAAATAGTAATAAATTCAACACACAAATTTTCTTTCTGTATGCTCAATTTACTACTATTGTCTGCCCTCTTGTAAATTACAAAAAGTAAACAAGGCAAACGATAGTTTTTTCTATCGCTTGCCTGAATGACAATTATTTGTCAAGAGTATCACGGATACCGAGATTCTTAACAAGTGTACGGTATCTTTCGATATCGGTCTTGTAAAGATATACAAGAAGATTTCTTCTGTGACCTACCATTTTAAGAAGACCTCTTCTTGAGTGATGGTCTTTCTTATGAACCTTAAGATGCTCTGTAAGCTCATTGATTCTTGTGGTAAGAACAGCAACCTGTACCTCGGGAGAACCTGTGTCATTCTCGTGAGTAGCATACTCTTTAATAATAGCCTGCTTTTCTGCCTGTGTCATTACTTTCACCTCATTTAAAATATTACCGAATACGGAAAACACAGTATCGGGAAAGGTGAATCCTTAAAATAAGGCTTACACCCGAAACCGAGTAAACCGTTACAGCATTGGAAATTATAACATATAAATTATAATTTGTAAAGAATTATTTTATATGCAACTATATTATAAAATTTAAAACATTTATTAATGGTGGAAAAGGCGGATGCCTGTCATTGTCATTGCAATGCCGAAGCTGTCACAGCACTCAATAACTGCGCCGTCTCTTACAGAACCGCCCGGCTGTGCGATATACTTAACGCCTGAACGAACTGCTCTTTCAATATTATCTTCAAAGGGGAAGAATGCATCGGAGCCAAGTGCAACATTTGTCATTTTGCTGTGCCATTCCTCTTTTTCTTCCTTAGTGAAAGGAGCAGGACATTCCGTGAAATATCTCTGCCATACGCCGTCCTTAAGCAAATCCTCGTATTCGTCTGAAATATAAAGATCTACAGCGTTGTCCGCGTCACACTTACGTATACCTTCAATAAACGGAAGACTGAGAACCTTCTCATTTCTTCTGAGCCAGAAATTATCAGCCTTATTTCCTGCAAGTCTTGTGCAGTGGATTCTGCTCTGCTGACCTGCACCGACACCTACAGTCTGACCGCCCATTGCGTAGCAAACCGAATTTGACTGGGTATACTTTAATGTAATCATTGAAATAAGCAAATCAATTTTTGCAATCTCGGGAATTTCCTTAACCTTTGTGGGCATATCGGAGAAAAGGTCCATAGTCATTTTTGCATTATTTCTCTTCTGCTCGAATTTAATTCCGAACACCTGCTTTGTCTCCGTTTCCTCGGGAACATAGTCGGGGTCAATTTTAATTATGAGATAATTTCCTCTTCTTTTGCTTTTGAGAATTTCAAGAGCCTCGTCTGTATATGACGGAGCAATGATACCGTCGCTTACCTCTTTAATAAGAAACTGTGCAACAGATGCGTCACATTCATCGCTGAGCGCCGCAAAATCTCCGAAGGAGGAAACTCTGTCACAACCTCTTGCACGTACATAAGCCTGTGCAATGGGAGAAAGCTCCAAGCCGTCGGGAACCATACAAACCTTACGGTCAATTTCATCAAGGGGCTGTGCTACTGCCGCACCTGCAGGAGAAACGTGCTTAAATGAAGCGGCACTGGGAAGTCCTGTTGCTTCTTTAAGCTCCTTCACAAGCTGCCAGGAATTAAAAGCATCAAGCAAATTTATGTATCCTGCCGAGCCGTTGAGAATTTCAAAGGGCAGTTTCTTGCCGTCCATATGAATTCTTGCCGGGTTCTGATTTGGATTACAGCCGTATTTAAGAATATACTCTGTCATAAAATTTCCTCCGTATACTATAATTGTAATTAATAGAGATATTTTATACCATTGCGTTGAAAAATGCAAGACATAATGATAGAATATAAAATCATATATAATAGCTATGCAGGTGAAAAATTGGACGGAATTTTAGTAATCAACCATTTTTTAAGCGGAAGTAAATATGATGAACTGCATTCTCATCTTATAAACACAGCCGAAAAAATGAATATCACTTTAAATATAAAAACAAATCTTCAGCTTGCTGTTGAAAAAAATATCAATACTGATTTTGTGCTGTTCTGGGACAAGGACATTAATCTTGCAAAAAGACTTGAAAACCGCCAAATCCCCGTTTTCAACAGTTCCGAGTCTATTGCAAAATGCGACGACAAGGCAAGGACTTATATTGAGCTTGACGGTATTGTGCCCCAGCCTGAAACCCTGATTGCGCCCAAATGCTATTTCAAATCGGATATGACAGAATTTATTGACAGGGCAGTTGAAATTTTAGGTCTGCCGATAGTATTCAAGGAATGTTTCGGTTCCTTCGGTGCACAGGTGTATCTGTGCAGTACAAGGGATGAAATATTGTCACACGTCACGGAAAAACCTTTCATTCTTCAGAAATTTATAAAAGAAAGTGCCGGCAGAGATAAACGGCTTGAGATTGTTGACGGCAGATGCGTAAGCGCAGTTTTTCGTGAGAATAAAAATGATTTCCGTTCAAATGTTACAAACGGCGGAAAAATGACTGTCTGCATACCAAGCGATAAGGAAATCGAAACAGCGGTTAAAGCCTGCAAAAAATTAGGGCTGATCTTCGGCGGTGTTGATATTCTTGAAAACGGCGACGTCTGCGAGGTTAATTCAAACGCACACATTATAAATATAATGAACTCTTCAAAAA
Organism: uncultured Bacteroides sp.; assembly: GCA_964535085.1. GTDB lineage: Bacteria > Bacillota > Clostridia > Oscillospirales > Acutalibacteraceae > Eubacterium_R. The sequence continues at coordinate 155,635 of CAZHSE010000002.1, read as the reverse complement.
TTGACATTGCACCGTTTATTTTTGAGGCAATAGAAAAAAGGATTTTTAAACAGTAATGAGTGGTATTTTAATTTACACGGAAAAGGAAGCAAAAAGAAATAAATTTGCGGTTGAAAAATTCAGGAAAAATCTTGATGTATTCCTTGTTGACGAAGATTATCGGGGTGATGCCGATTTTGTAATCAACAGGACTAATGATTACAGAATTGCTGAGTTTTACGAAAACAGAGGCATACGTGTTTTTAACCCATCGGCACTGTCAAAACTTGCAAATGATAAACAGCTTTGCTATGAATTTATGCAAAGTCACGGCATATCCATTATGCCGATAAATTATGAGGGCGTTCCTGCCGTTAAGAAAAAAATTGACGGCAAAGGCGGCACAGAGGTTTTTATGATAAATAAAAAAGAGCCTTTTGAAAAAGGATATGTTTATCAAAAGCCCTGCGGCACTCTCGGGAAGGATCTGCGTGTATGGGCAATCGGCGGTGAAATAATTTGTTCGGTTTTACGAGAAAGCAACAGGGATTTTCGCTCAAATTTCTGCCTGGGCGGAAAAGCGACCCCCTATACTCTTAACGATAAGGAAACGGCTCTCGTAAAAAAAATCATATCGCTTGTTGATTCCGATTACATCGGGATTGATTTTCTTTTCAACAACGGTGGGCTTGTTTTTAACGAAATTGAGGACACGGTAGGCGCAAGAATGGTTTATGAAAAAACCGATATTGACATATTGAATTTATATTGCAAATACATAAAAAAAGTTTCTTGAGAATTTTTCTATATTTTAATAAAGCAAGAAGGTCGCCCTGTTGGACGACCTTCTATTTTTTATTTTATTTTTACTGACTTTATTTTTGACCAAGAAGAATAAACCTTTACGGTTTTACCATTTACCTTTGATGCCTTATAAGTGCAAACACGTACATAATAAGTCTTCTTTGATTTAAGCTTTTTTACAGTTGTTGAAGTTGATTTGTCTTTTTTAACAGTTTTTGTTTTAATAATATGTTCGAAATTTTTATCTGTAGTATACTGAATTTGATATCCTTTTACCCCTGAAACTTTTTTCCATTTTACTTCAAAATCATTTTTTGAAGATGATATCTTTTTGATTGATGTCGCTTTCGGCTTTTTGACTCTTTCAGATTTAGCAGTTGATGATTGTACCGCAAAAGTTTGCGTAACTGTTGGTTGTGTAACTGTTGGTTGTGTAACTGTTGTTTCATATGGATTAGGATTTAAAGTTATATACATTGTATCCTTTGTAGGTGCTTCATTCCAACGATAATACGAATAGAATTTTTTTGTAACCTCTACCAAATATTTTCCTGGTTTTTGATCACTTGTATCCCACCTTATATCAAATGTTCTTACATAACTAACATTTGTAAAAGTAGATGAATTTGTAGCAACTATATTTTTGTTGCTATCATAAATAGCCAAATCGTAGCCCTCATTATTGAATACTGCATACCATTTCATTCTAATGTAAACTATATCACCTACAGTAGCTTCATCTTCTACAATTAATTCATTATAATCTTCGTCACCATAAAATAGTAAAACCGGATAACTTGCTGCTTGTGCACTGAATGTTACGCCTGTAATAGTCATAATAAACGCGAGAAGTGTTGCAAAAACTTTTGTAATTTTCCTTTTCATTAAATAATCTCCTTTTAATCATTAACTCTTAAGAGTTAATTATATGATATCATACCACTTTGTTAAAGTCAACTCAAATGAGGTAATTTTTATAACTCAAAATAGTTATCCTATTGTTAAGAGGTGATTATCTTGACAATAGGTGAAGCTACAAAGAATCGCATTTTGGAACTTTGTGATGAAAGCAACATTACTGTTAACAAGCTTTCAACTTTAAGTGGAATCACGCAATCAACTCTAAACAATATTATTAGCGGAAGAAACAATAGCACAACCATATCAACAATAAAAAAACTATGTGACGGTTTGGGTATAACGATAATCGAGTTCTTTAATACAGAAGATTTTAAAAATCTTGAACAAGAATTAAAGTAAAAATTATCAAGTATAATATGAAAACACATAACACAAAAGCCCCTATTTGGGGGCTTTTGTCAATTTGCAACCATCGGTTGCGAAAAAAATCGGCAATGTAAAGCAGGGTTTGTAGTGTTTTTTCCTGCCGCAATGTAAAATGAAGCCTGTCAGACGGAGAAAGACGTCTGCCGAAAAAAATAAAAAATTCATTTTACATATTAAGGAGAAAACATTATGTCAGATTCAAAAGTAATAAATCACGAGCATTTCGGAATAGCAAGAAAGATTGTTTCAAATATGACGGCTGAAAGCTGGGAATCAATCCCCCACGCAGTAGTAACATATGAGCCTGAAGTTACAAAATTTCTCGATGTAATTAAAGAAATAAACAAAGACGCTTCTAAAGAATTAAGACTTACAATTAATACCGTTATGCTCAGAGTTATTGTTGAGGGAATAAAGGCTTGCCCTGCAATTAATGCTCACATAGATTTCAACAGAAAACTTGTGAGAGGAGAGGTTAAAACCTTTGAAAACATAGATATCTCTATGCCGATGATTCTCAAAACAGGAGAGATGATGACTATTAATCTGCACGGTATGGAAAACAAAACCATAAGCCAGATGAGAGACACTATTGCAGACAGCTCAAGAAGAGCCAACAATTCAGACCTGAACGAGGTTATGTTTGAAGTGTCACTCGACAATACCTTAAACGGATTAAAACAGGGTAAAATCAAACAGACAATAAACCGCCTTATAGGTTCCAAGACAGGTAAGCATAAGGTAAAAACTCTTAAAGGAAAAGCTAAAAAGGAATACTACTCCATTCCCGAATCTGACAGGCTTACAAAGCACGACATTGAGCAGGGCACAATTACAATATCAAATCTCGGTTCTGTCTGCCGTGACTGGAACGGTTCATGCACTATCCTTGAAATTATACCTCCTCAGGTTTGCGCCATTGCAATCGGCGCAACTCAGCTTGTTCCCATTGCGGAAACTGACGGAACAGTACGCACGGGCTATAAACTGCCTATTACTATCGCCTTTGACCACAGGGCACTTGATATGGGTGACATCGTTCCTTTTATGAACAGGCTCAATGAAATTTTTGCAAATCCAGAAATTATTAAAGAGTGGATATAAGCAAATCATGTTATATATTACAACGTCAAAAACAAATATAATATATTTCTGCTGACGCAGGGTTTTTCATTTCTTTCGTGTTGCGAAAGATTCGTTTGCGACTGCTCGCAGTGCGAGATGAAAGGAGCAATAAGAATTGGCAGTGGTCAAAATTTTAGAATTGCTTTAGCAATGAATAAAATTTTGGGTACCGCAACTGTTAGATTTAATAACTCTTTTATAAAATATTACCGCTGACGCGGGGTCTTTCATTTCTTTCGTGTTGCGAAAGAAACGAAACAAAGAAAGCAAATCAAGGGGAGAAACATCGCAGATGTTTCTCCCCTTGATAATCCCCTCTGCTTTGTCGGCACGCGCACAATGCGCACTGTGCCGAGGAAACGCACTGAAAAATAGTTATTGACTTTATCAGTTTCATATTATAATATCAAACTGATAAACAGATAAAGAGGCGATGGTAATATGCACAGAAAAACAGCAAAAACTCCTCCTATGGGCTGGAACAGCTGGGACTGCTTCGGAGCAGGAGTAAATGAAAAACAGCTTAAAGAAAATGCCGACTATATGGCAAAGCATCTTAAACAGTACGGCTGGGAATATATTGTCTGCGACATTCAGTGGTACGAGCCTGATGCCAAAAACAACGATTACAATAATTTCACCGAATTAAATATGGATGAATACGGCAGACTTATCCCTGCTGAAAATCGTTTTCCGAGTGCTAAGGACGGTAACGGTTTTAAGCCCATTGCCGATTATTGCCACAATCTCGGTTTGAAATTCGGAATACATATTATGAGGGGTATTCCCCGCCAGGCTGTCCACGCAGACACTCCCGTAAAAAACAGCAAATATTCCGCAAGACAGATTGCCCATCATTTTTCCGTTTGCTCCTGGAATACCGATATGTACGGAATGAAAAACTGTCAGGGTGCACAGGACTACTATAACTCAATTTTTGAAATGTATGCTCAGTGGGGCGTTGATTTCATCAAATGCGATGACATCTGCGTAACGGAATTTCGCCAGTGGGATAACCCTTATTCGGCATATTATGAAATTGAAATGATAAGAAAAGCCATTGATAATTGCGGCAGAGATATGGTGCTGTCACTTTCCCCCGGTCCTGCTCATATTGAAAATGCAGACCATCTTGCCAAAAATGCAAATATGTGGAGAATGACAGGCGATTTCTGGGACAGGTGGGATAAGCTCCACGAAATGTTTTATAAATGTCTGCTTTGGCAGGATAAAGTTAAAGCAGGAAATTACCCTGACTGCGATATGCTTCCTCTGGGCAGGATTTCAAAAAACGGTACCTGCCACGGACCGCAGAACAGAATGACGCAGTTTACAAAGCCCGAACAGCTTACTATGATGAGCCTTTGGGGAATTTTCAGAAGTCCTCTTATGTTCGGCGGAAATCTTCCCGAAAACGACGAATGGACGCTGTCCCTTCTGACAAATGATGAATACGTGAAAATGCACAGGAGTTCTTCGGGTGCACATCAGTATTACAGAAATGAGAAAAATAATAAGGGTGAAATCATCTGGGTTTCAAATGGAAGAAACTGTAAATATGCTGCCCTTTTTAACACGGATACAAAAGAAAAGAAAATCAGACTGAGTCTTTCAGATATTCTTATGCCCAGTGAGAAATACGAGTTTTACGATATCTGGGAAAAGAAAAGTCTCGGCGAATTCAAAAACAGCTTTTCGACAGTAATTCCGCCCCACGGCGCAGGTCTTTATAAAATAATGATTAGAATTTGACAAACCGAATTGAGCCTCCCCTTTATTTCACTAAAAGGGGAACCTTACAAATTCCAATTTATCGGAGTGGGCGATTAATAATTATTTACTTATTGACATTTTATATTTTTGTGTTATAATTTTTACACCGCATACTATGGGCAGATAAGAGAATACCATGTATTCCGCCTCGTGTAGCGAGACTTATGAAGGAGATTGAAAGACTATGTACGCTGTTATCGTAACAGGCGGTAAGCAGTACAAGGTTGCTGAGGGCGACGTTCTTTACATCGAAAAGCTTGATGCTCAGGCTGATGAGAATGTTACTTTTGACAATGTTCTTGCAGTAGGAGCTGACGACAGCTTCAAGGCAGGCAAGGATTGTGCAAACGCAACTGTTTCCGCTAAAGTTCTTAAGAACGGCAAGGGAAAGAAAATTACTGTTTTCACCTACAAGCCAAAGAAGGACGAAAAACGCAAGAAGGGTCATCGCCAGCCATACACAAAGGTTGAGATTACCAAGATTAATGCGTAATGATTAAAATTGAATTTTACAGCGGCATTAACGGTTTATGCGGTTTTGAAGCACAGGGTCACTCAATGAGTGCCGACAGCGGCGAAGATATTATATGTGCCTTTGTTTCAAGTGCATGTCTGATGACTGCCAACACCGTTACTGAAATTATCGGGCTTGACTCCGACGCTCAGTCCGAGGACGGCTATTTAAAGCTGATGATTTTGGAAAATGCTGCACCGGCTCAGGATATCCTTAAGGGGCTTCGTCTTCATCTTACAGAGCTTGAAAAGGAATATCCTAAAAACATAAAAGTGATACATCGGAGGTGTAATGATGCTTAAATTAGATTTACAGCTTTTCGCTCATAAGAAAGGTATGGGTTCTACAAAGAACGGCCGTGATTCAGAGTCAAAGCGTCTCGGCGCAAAAAGAGCTGACGGTCAGTTTGTTCTTGCAGGCAATATTCTTTACCGCCAGAGAGGAACTCATATTCATCCGGGCAATAATGTAGGTATCGGCAAGGACGACACACTCTTTGCTCTTATCGACGGTACTGTTAAATTTGAAAAAATGGGTAAGGACAGAAAAAAGGTTTCTGTTTATCCTGTTGAGCAGTAATAAGCAATTAAAATATTTTTCCCCGTACTTTAGCAGTACGGGGATTTTTTTATAGATAATAAGGATTATATACCGATTTCTGCCATCTGACAGAACGTACTTTTGTAAATTAATTTCCTGACTCAGCTTTAGCCGTGATAATATCAGCAATATCACCGTTTTCATCTTTCAGACCTATATCTGTTCTGATTATTCTGAAAAAAGAATTTCCGAAAGTAGCTTTAATCAGCACTAATTCGTTATTCTCAAATATATCCTTTACGTTTATTAATTCTATCTTGTTATTCATATTAAGCACCTCTATGTGAATATGCGAATATAATATAACAATATTGTATATATGTCAATATTATTTGCAAAATTTTTCCAAAAATATTTTGCAAATTTATAATTATTAAAAATATTGAATAGTATTTCTTTTAATTAACAGGTGTTTTTTCTTTTGTTGACAATCCATTTTTTCTTTGTTAATATTGAAATGGATATTGAGGTGTAGTTATGAATTTACCGAAACTTAAAAAAGGCACAAAAATCGGGCTGCTTTCGCCGTCAGCGCCTATTACATATGATGCACCGTATGCAGCAGAAACGGCGGAAAAATTTTTAATATCCGCAGGATATGAAATTGTTAAGGGCAGTTTATTCGGTAAAATTGATTCCTCCTACCGTTCAGGGACGATATATGAAAGAGTTTCTGAGCTGAACGATATGATTCACAATGATGAGATTGAATGCATAATGACAGTTGCAGGCGGGTTTGTGTCGGTTTCCATGCTGCCGTACATTGACTATGAATATCTGAAGCAACATCCTAAAATAATAGTCGGTCATTCCGATGTGACGTCGTTATTATTGGCAATATATGAAAAATGCGGTTTTCCCGCTTTTTACGGACCTAACTTTGTCACTTCTTTTGCTCATAATGAATTTTATCAGAAATATTCGTTGGACTGCTTTGAAAATGTGATAAACAATTCGGACAGATTTACCCTTGAAATGTCGGAGTATTACAATGATGAAAACTTTGATTACTGTTTAGCAAATGATTCTTTTGATAAAATGCGCAGTAATGAACCTAAAAAGAAAAACAATTGGAACGTAATTAAAGACGGAATTGCAGAGGGACGGCTCATCGGCGGAAATACAGATAATTTTTCACTTTTGTACGGCAGTCCCTATTGTCCTGACATAAGACAGGGAGATATTCTTTTCATCGAAAACGTAAACGAAGAGGCAGATTTTTTTGAAAGAATAATATCAACTTTGAATTTATACGGCGTATTTGATAAAATTTCCGGCTTGATAATCGGAAAAGCAAAGGGTTATGATGAAATCGGAAGCGGTAAAAAGGAAATTGATATATTCTCGGAGATAGTGAAAAAGCCTGAATTCCCTATAATAATTGACGTTGACTGCGGTCACACCACGCCGATTATGACTTTCCCTATAGGTGAAACTGTCAGGTTAGATACATACGAAAAGACTATAACAATTTTTAAGGACAGGAATTATTAAAAATATTTTCGGAAGAACGGATATGAAAAATATGCTATGCCTTGCCTATCTTGCATGTAATGACGGAAAACTTGAGGACCGTCTTAAACAAATTGATTTCAATAAACTTACACATATATGTATCGCCTTTGTCCTTATAAAAGAAAAGGACGGCGTATGGCTCCCTTATGTATCGGAGGAGCTTGAGCGCGGAATTAAAGAAATTAAAGCAGAAGTTAAATCGCAGAATGCAGATACAAAAATTCTTCTGTCTGTAGGCGGAGCATATGCTGACGGTTTCTGTATGGCGTCACGCACCAAAGACAGCAGAAGATTGTTTATTAATGAAATTGCCGCCATACTTGATGAGTATGAGCTTGACGGCGTTGACATTGACTGGGAATACCCCGGTGAGCCAATGTTGGGTATTACCTGCTGTAAGCATTGCAAAACTGACTTTATCCTTCTTTTGGAGGAGCTGAAGCGTCAGCTCAAAACGAAGCTTTTGACTATTGCCGTAGGCTCTAACAGATATTTTGGCCACGATGTAAAAAGAATAGGCAGAGTTGTGGATTTTGTATTTGTAATGACCTATGATTTGGGAGTTATGCACTCAAATATGTATTTGTCAAAAATTTTTGTAACAATGTGGAAGTACCTCGGAATACCTAAGCATAAGGTATGTATCGGCGTTCCGATTTACGGGAAGAATGTTAAAAATCTTTCCGATACAATTATTTATCGTGAGCTGTCAAAGGGTAAGATTTTTCATTATTTAGGTCAGAGTTTTTCTGAATACAATGGGAAAAAGTATTCCTTTGATACAGATATTGATGTTGAAAAAAAGGCTTATTGGGCTTTTAAAAACGATTTAGGCGGTGTGTTCTGCTGGGAAATCACAGGTGATGATAATAACCGTATGCTTAATGCAATGAGCAGAGGAATTAATTTGAAATAGGTGAATGAAAGTGTTAAGAATATATAACAAATTAGTACGGGACAATATTCCGAATATTTGCAGACAGAACAATCAAACCCCTAAATACAATGTGCTTGATGATAACGAATATAAAACGGAGCTGAAGAAAAAACTTAGGGAAGAAACAAAAGAATATCTTTTGGGCGGTGAAATTGAAGAATTAGCCGATATATTAGAGGTAGTTGAAGCACTTGCAAATTCCCAGGGCAGCAATATGGCTGAAGTCTTAAAAATAAAAGAGGAAAAAGCGAAGAAAAACGGTAAATTTGAAAAGAAATACTTTTTAGAAAGTGTACGATAGGATGATGATAAAATGCCGTATACTGCACAAAAGATTATTAAGCATTGCCTTGAAACAGGTATAAATACAAAGAATTTTTACTGTGTAACAGTTGACGGTGATGATGTTAATGTCAATGTCAATACAATGAAAATAAGTTAGATAATTTATTAGGAGCATGTGAGAAGCAATGGCCAAATATGAAAAAGTTGAGCTGACAAATATGTGTATGGTGTATGACGATGAAGGCAATGTTCTTGTGCAGGACAGGGTTGATAAAAAATGGGGAGGGATTACTTTTCCCGGCGGTCATATTGAAAAGGGAGAAAGTTTTGTCAACTCTGTTATCCGTGAAGTTAAGGAGGAAACGGGCCTTGATATCAAACGTCCGAAAATCTGCGGAATAAAGCAGTTTTTTCTTAAAAAAGATGTAAGATATATTGTGCTTTTTTACAGGACAAATGAGTTTAGCGGTACGCTGAAATCATCTGAAGAGGGAGAAGTTTTTTGGATAAAAGGCAGTGAACTCGGAAATTATAAGCTTGCAAATGGTTTTGACGATATGTTCAGAATTTTTACAGATGATGATTTGCAGGAATTTCAGTGGACAGAGGAAAACGGAGAATGGATTAAAAGAATATTTTAAATTATTTTTATATGAAATTTTCGATGCTGAAAAATTAATCTGAATTTTTTTAAAAAGTTAAAAAAACATATTGACATATGAAATGTTTTTTGTTATTATATTAGAGCACTTGAGAGAGACATTCCTCAATAGCTCAGTCGGTAGAGCATGCGGCTGTTAACCGCAGGGTCGTTGGTTCGAGTCCAACTTGGGGAGCCATGAAGAGAGATACAGAAATGTACCTCTCTTTTTCATTTTTATGGAAGATTATTATATTCTGCATGTTATTTTTCTATTGACTTTTCCATTGTTTTTGTATATACTTGTTTTGTTGTGTTGGTGATTGATTTTTAATAAATCATCAGTTTTGTTTGTCCTTTCAGATTAAAGTTAAATAAGGTTTATTCCATCGGGGTGTAGCGCAGGTGGTAGCGCACCAGACTGGGGGTCTGGGGGCCGCAAGTTCAAGTCTTGTCACTCCGACCAAAAAGAGCCGTTTTTTAACGGTTCTTTATTTTTGCTTAAAGTGCCTTAAATGCCCTATTTACAAGGGTTTCAGGACTTTTTCAAAGCAAGGTTGAGTTAAGTTAATATGCTGTTGCGTTACACACCATTGCACACCTTTTGCCGTTTGGAGTGAAAGAAAAAGCAAGCAAATAATGCTTGCAATTCGATTGATTTATTGTTATCATAACAGCAGGACATTGAGTTGTCCGGCAAGGAGTTGTCTATAAACGGTAGGCGGTTAGTCCTCTGAATGAGCAGAGGGCAATGCCCTCTAATTCATTTTAGGGGGTGATGCTATGGAATATCTTGCATTTGTTGTAATTATTCTGATTGTTGCCACAGGCTACATATTAAGCATAAAAAAATAACCGCCCTGCAGTCCACTAAACTTAGGGCGATTATTTCAAACTATATAGGGGGCTAACCGTCTATCGGATAGCTCCTTGTTCACTCTTATTATATAACTCGGTTATATTTTTGTCAAGAAATTATAAAAAATCTTAAGAAAAGTAGTGAGTTGCTAAATCTATTATTGGTTTTAACTATTTTGAATAACAAAATCATAAATCTTTTGTGCGGCATTACCTAATGAATTATAATAGCCTTCATCATCAAAACCATTCTCGTTTATCCAATCGTAGAAATCATCCAAAAAATCAGAGATATTATTTTCATCAATACTACTATCAGAAATATACTTCATCATATCAGGAGCATTTTTGTTAAGGAATGCTATATATTCTTTGTTTAGTTTCAACATAATCGTATACTCTTATATACTTAATTCTCCATAGCCTTATCAATAGCCTTGTTTACAAAGCCATTGACGCTTTCGCCTTTGCTGTCTGCATAGGCTTTTATTTTTGTCTAAATTTCTACACCCTGTATAGCATTGTTGTATAGAAAGGCTTTCAACTGCTCGCTTTGATTTGTGTTATAGTAATCAAGCAATAATGTATTGAATTGTTCCATATGCTTATCGGTAATTGTCAATATTCCTTTACCTGCTGCAATAAGGATTTTATTTGCAAGTGTCATACTTGTACGCTTATTTCCGTCCCAAAAGAATTGACCTCTTGCACCCCACACAAAGGCATTTAAAGCTTTTTCTGTTATAGTGGTGTCTTTATCTGTCAATATCTCATTAAGCTCATTTTCAACCTTTTCAGCAGCAGGAACGGCAGGTAAATAATCAGTACCCGATATTGCTACGGCTCCGCTCCTTAGCTTGCCCCACTCTAAAGCCTCATTCCTTGCAATAAACTCATTCAGCTTGCACAGGTATTCAAGTGTTATAGGCTCATCAATAGTATTTAAAAGATATTTCCAAGCATCCCTCATATTTAATATTGCCTGTATATCGTCAAGCTGCACACTCGGCACATTAACACCATTCAATATGGTTTGTGTCTGCGGAAAGGTTACGGCTCTGTTTTCCATTTTCATACCGCAGTATATATTTTCATCCCATTTCTTTTTTGCAAGAAATAGGCTTTGCTGCGGTGTTAAATTGTATTTATCTTGATATTTCATATATAAATTCATTCCTTTTATTCTTCTACATACTCCATTATATCACCCGGTTGGCAATTAAGCACCTTGCACAATCGTTCAAGAGTTCTTGTATCTATATTTCCCTCGCCGTTTTTCATTTTTGTTAATGAGCCCTGAGAAATAATATTTTCTTTTCTTATTTTGTAAGTAGTTATGCCTTTTTCTTCAAGCAATCTGAATAATTTGTCATATTTAAATGGCATATATATGTTTCCCTCCTAAATTTTATATTTTGGGAAAGGTAAAGTAAAAGTTACCTTTTCCACCATACACATTATAACATACGATATGCACATTGTCAAGTGTATAAAATCAACATAAATATTCACTAAAGATTGTGCATATTGCCTATTGAATATTCACTCAAGAAAGTGTACAATGTAGTCACAAGGTAAGGAACGGACACAAGACAATGTGTCACAAAGTCAAGTCAATATAGAATAGTCAAGATCAGTTATAGATACACATAAAATCACACACCAACCGAAAAGGAGACAATTTATTTATGTGGTACAATGCAAATGATGTAATGATTATTCTTGAATGCGGACGTTCCTATGCTTATCATACAATCAACTTGATGCGAAATGAAATAGCCAATACAAAGATACCGGGAACAAACAGACATTATTTTGCCCCGCCTTCAGGCAAGATACAAAAAAGCTATTTCTGTGAAGCTATGATGTTAAGCATAGAAGAATGCGATAAAATAATTGCAGAAAAAAGCAAGGTTTGATAAATAAAAATATGTCTGTAAATGCGACCGACCAAAGTTACTTACAAGGGATACCAAACCATCAAGAAAAAATTAATGCGAGAGGTGAGATTATCATATCCCACTTGTTGCTATAAGTAAAGAAAGGAACAAAATAAATACAATAATTACAAGTCTTATTTGCCCTTCTTGAAGACCATCACATCAGCGTGTTGATAAAGAGTGGAAAGAACTTGATGAACCTTTTTCAAATGGTCTGATGTATCCTAAAGACCCAAACGGCAGTGCAGTAGAAGTTTGTAATTGCCGTTGTTCACTTGACCCTGTGCCACGTTGGTCTGTTGAAGCAGGTAGTGCAAAATACCGCCGAGATAACGAAACAGGCGAAATAATCGAATGCAGCAATTATGCGGAGTTCAAAGAAAAATATTTGAATGATAAAGGCAGACTTGACAGAATAAACTGGAATAAGGTTGCTACATCAACAGACAAAGAACAATTTAAACGGTACAAGAATATTCTTGGTAAAAATGCACCGCAAACACTTGATGAATTTTGCAAAATCAAGTATAATGGCGGTAGTGATTATGCTATACTCAAACATCAATACAGGGATGGTAATCTTCAAAAGAAAATCAGAAATGATTATATCCTTGATATTGAAACAGGCAAACAAGGAAAGCATATTAAAGGGCATAATAATTACCAACAAGGAAAAAGTTATCTTAATATTTCAATGGAAGATGCTCAAATGCTTGTTGATAAATATGCAGGGACAGGCGAAATACAGCGAGATAACAGCGGTAAATGGAAGAATACTGAAATTATCACACAAAATAAACAAAATATCGGTTATGTTGTTTCGGCTGTTAATGGTGAAGAAATAGAAACAAGTTTTTTTAAAATTCATTATAGTAAAAACGGTACACATATAGTTCCGTATGCAAGAAAGGAAAAATAGATGAAAATAACAGAAATGGAAAAACAGATGTATTATGCTATCGGTCATCAGGTTGAAGTGAAATTGAAAGACGGCAATATTTGCAACGGCTTTTGTTCAGGCTATACAAGTTCTAATGATAATGAACCTGAACCAGCAGAAATTGATATAAAAAAGGAAGGTTACAGCGGTCTTACTTGCATTACAGAACCTGAAATTGATACAATAACAATTATTGAATAAATAAGCACTGTACTTGATGTATAGTGCTTTTCTTATGCCTAAATTTAATATTGTTGAATGAAGCACTTTGTTTATACAAGGTGCTTTTTTCATATATTCACACCCTGACAAGTGATATAAACTGTCAAAAAATTACTCCTGCAATATGAGATATAAACTGTTGCGCCTCCAGCGGAAGACACCGCATATAAAAACTTTTTTATAAGAGCTCATAAAAAAGATTTTTGGCGTTCGAGGGCTTTGCCCTCTCGGCTAAAAAACGCAAAGGCAGAAAGGGAAAAGTATGGACTTTTTAAAAGCAATTCTCGGTGATGATTTGTATTCACAGGTTGAAAGCAAAATTAATGCTTACAATTCAGATGAAGCGAACAAAGATAAGATGTATTGAAGCAGGTATGTCGGCAAAAGTGCTGCAAACACTTTTAGGGCATACGGATATTAAAGTAACTATGAATACTTATTGTGATGCCTTTGAACAGTTCCAAGCAAACGATATTACAAAGTATCTTGACTATAAGCAAGGGCTTGGAATCAATGTAAAAACTGCATAAAAAAGACGGCAAAAAGCCGTCAAAAGTACAGTTAAATTAACTTAAAATATCGTTGCGTTACACACTTTTACACACCAAAACTCAAAAAAGTGCCTATTTAAGCCAAATTTTAGACATTATGTCAAGTCACTCCGACCAACCAAGAAAAATCCGAACTTCATCGTCAAAGACGGTGTGTTCGGATTTTTTATTTTTCTATTTGCAATATTATTCAATTGCAGCTGTTTGCATATTTGTTTCTTTTATTTTGCTGTAAATTTCATCTGCGAATTTCTTTTTGCGCTCGTATGTATAAAGTCCGTTTTGCTCCTGCTCAATATCATAAAGCTGGGTATAGCAAAAGCCGAACATTTTTTTATTCTGAATTAATACATCTGTCAAAGCGCAGTAGCGTTTTGCAAATTCTTCGGGAGTTTTGACATCCTTTCCGTAGCCCCATGATTTAACGCTTTTATCTGTTTCCCACTTGATACCGCCGTATTCGCTGACAAATACAGGCTGTCCGCCGTATTTCTGCCTGCCGGGATTATCGTTCAAAACGTGCTCATAGAGCGTATTTTCCGTCACAAGTTTATCATAGTTGCTCTTGAACAATTCTGCGTCATATGTGTAATCGTGTACATCATAAATATCCGTTTTAACATGAAAATTACCGCTGGTATCTATACAGGGGCGTGTTGAGTCAACTGCCTTTGTGTAATCATAAATCGTTTCAAGCAGCTTGTCATACTGTCGTCTGCCGTGGTAATCCCATGTTTCATTAAAGGGACACCAGCCGATAATTGACGGATGGTTGAAATCACGGTTTACCGCCTCTGCCCATTCCTCAAGAAAAACGGTAACACTTTCAGGCGATGAATAATCAAGTCCCCAGTTTGCATATTCACCCCACACAAGATAACCCATTTTATCACAATGATATAAAAATCTCGGCTCAAAAACCTTTTGATGCAGTCTTGCACCGTTAAAGCCAAGGTCCATTGACAGTTTGATATCATTTATTAAATCACTTTCGTCGGGTGCGGTATAAATTCCGTCCTTGTAAAATCCCTGGTCAAGAACAAGCCTTTGAAAAACACTTTTTCCATTAATCAGGAACTTAAAACCGTCAAGGCGGATATTTCTCAGTCCGAAATAACTTTTAACCTCATCAGCACCGAAAGTCAGCTTTAAATCGTAAAGTCTGCCGTTTCCGACCTCCCAAAGATGCTTTTCGCTCAGATTAATCTGAAAATATTTACTGCCGTGGGCATTATTATATTCAGCCTTGCCGACAGTTTTTCCGTCATATAAAACTTCACCGCAAAAATCTGCCGAACCCTCAAAATCAGCCCAAAGTGTAATACTGCAGTTTTCCGTATCGGGATAAATTTTCAAGTTTTTGATATAATTTTCGGGTGTATATTCAAGATAAACGCTCTGCCATATGCCTGTTGTTCTGGTGTAATCACAGCCGTGGCTCTTTTTGCGTTCGCTCTGTTTTCCTCTGATAACCATGGGATTTTTAACACAGTCCTCACAGAGAATAAATATCTCGTTTTCTCCGTCAGTGACAAAATTTGTTATATCAAACTCAAATGATGTATAACCGCCCCTGTGCCTGCCTGCAGTTTTTCCGTTTACAAGTACGGTTGTCAGATAATCAGCGGCACCGATATGCAGGAAAACACGACTGTCATTCTTATGAATTACAACCTTTTTGCGATACCACGCCATATTTACAAAATCTGTATAGCCTATACCCGATAGCTTGCTTTCAATGCAAAAAGGCACATTGATTTTATGGCTGTAGCTGTTTTCATGATAGATATCAACGGCAGTTTGCTCGTTTTCGGAAAACTTAAATCTCCTTGTTGCTTTTTTAAAACCAAAATCCCATTCGCCGTTAAGGCTCTGCCAGTTTTCACGTTCAAACTGAGGATTCGGATATTCCGTTCTGTAAATTTTCATTGTGTTTTCACCTCATTGATTTATTGTTTATTTCCTCTATGGTCTGGCGGTATAAATTTCTCTATGCTGAATATTTCTATCTGCTCTCGCTTTTCTCTGTGCTTTTCTACCATTTTTATCACCAACTCCATTTTACCACAAATATACAAAAAAGCCCAGACTAAGATGAATCTTTTTTGACAGACAAAGGCGGGTAGTATTACTCGACGCCTTTGTTTGTTGACTATAGTCGAAAATTGTAATATAATAATTCGGTAAATAATAGTTGGATTTTTCAATATTGTAAGGAAGTAAAATTATGCTGTTTCACATTTTTGAAAGTGTTACTGATATGCAGCAATATATTGCGATTGCCTCTATTGCAGCATTTGCAATTTGTTTTTTGTTGCTGAAATTAAAATTGCCGTTTTTGCCGAAGGACAAGGGCAGAGCGTTTGCGGTAAACGGAGAGGTATCTAAAGGAAAAATAAGAGGAGTAGGTCTGATAATGATATGCACTTTTGTGCTTTGCTCCGTTTTTCTGTTACCGATTACAAAAGAATTTATATGTTATGATGTACTGCTGTTTCTCGAAATGCTGAGCGGATATCTTGACGACGCATCAGACAAGCCCTGGTCCGATTATAAAAAGGGATTTATTGATTTAATAATCTGCATTGCTGTTTCGGTAGTATTTGTTCTTAACAATCCGACTGAAATTATGATTTTTGATTATAAAATTTACGTGCATCCTGTTTTATTTGCAGTGCTTTCCACAATTCTGTTATGGTTAGGCATTAATGTTACAAATTGCTCCGATGGCGTTGATGGTTTATGTGCAACATTAAGTACAATATCTCTGCTGAGTATTTCTTTAATATTCTTCGATCAAATCGGAGAGCAATACACTGCTTACAGCTTTATTATGGTTGGCGTATTAATTGCGTATCTGTGCTTTAATACGAGTCCGAGCTCACAGCTTATGGGTGACGCAGGTTCAAGACCTATCGGGTTGCTTATTGTATTAATTGTTTTAAAATCGTCACATCCTATGAGCTACTTACTGTTATCAGTCGTATTGCTTGTTGACGGCATAGCAGGACTCATCAAAATCTTTTTGAAAAGATTTCTGAAAATAGAAGTACTGAAAAAAGTCCGTACTCCTATTCACGATGAAATGAGAAAAAATCATGGTTGGTCCGATACGCAGGTTGTTGTCAGATTTTCTATAATTCAGGTGTTTGTATCGGCAATTCAGTATATCATTTTCAGATAGGTGTTCAGTCTGTCTGCGGTCTGAAATAAGACAGTAAAATTTAATATCAAAAATACAGGACTGTGATTATTTTGGTAATCACAGTCCTTTTCTGTATGATAAATTTATTGTTTTCAGATTTTGTCAAGTGCCTGTCTGATATCCTCGATGATGTCGTCTGCGTTTTCAATTCCTACGCTGAAACGTACAAGGTCGGGACTTACACCGCATTCTTCAAGCTGTTCATCCGTAAGCTGTCTGTGAGTGGTGGAAGCAGGATGAAGGCAGCAGGTTCTTGCGTCAGCAACATGGGTAACGATAGCGGCAAGCTTGAGAGAATCCATAAATACCGTTGCGGCTTCTCTTCCGCCTTTGATGCCGAAGGAAACAACTCCGCATGTACCGTTTGGCATATACTTTTGTGCAAGATTATATTGCTCGTCATCCTCAAGCATAGCACATTTAACCCAGGTGATTTTGTCGTTATTTCTAAGATACTCGGCAACCTTTTTAGCATTTTCGCAGTGTCTTTCCATTCTTAAATGCAGAGTTTCAAGACCCACGTTTAAAAGAAATGCATTCTGCGGAGCTGGAATAGAGCCAAGGTCACGCATAAGCTGAACGGTAGCCTTTGTTATATATGCCGCCTCGCCGAATGTTTCGGTATAGGTTATTCCGTGGTAGCTTTCGTCGGGAGTTGTCAGACCGGGGAATTTGTCATTCTGCGTCCAGTCAAACTTACCTGAGTCAACAATTGCGCCGCCGATTGTTGAAGCGTGTCCCTCCATATACTTGGTTGTGGAATGAGTAACAATATCAACTCCATACTCGAAAGGACGACAGTTTATCGGTGTGGCAAAGGTATTGTCAACGATAAGGGGAATACCGTTTCTGTGAGCAACATTTGCAAATTTTTCAATGTCAAGTATATCAAGACTCGGGTTGGAAATTGTTTCGCCGAAAATTGCTTTAGTATTCGGTTTAACAGCCGCTTGAATTTCCTCTTCCGTTGCACGGGGGCTTACGAAGGTAAAGTCAATACCCAGCTTCCTCATTGTAACATTGAACAGGTTGAATGTTCCGCCGTAAATCGCAGAGGAGGAGACGATATGGTCGCCTGCCTGAGCAATATTGAATATTGCATAGAAATTTGCAGCCTGACCCGATGATGTGAGCATACCTGCCACACCGCCCTCAAGCATTGCAATTTTTGCTGCTGCAAGGTCGCAGGTGGGGTTTTGCAGACGTGAATAGAAATATCCCGATTTCTTCAAGTCAAACAAATCGCCCATTTCCTCGCTGGAATCATATTTATATGTTGTGCTCTGTACGATAGGCACAACTCTCGGTTCGCCGTTTTTCGGCTTGTATGCACCCTGAACGCAAATTGTTTCAATTCTGTTTGCCATAGTTATCTCCTTAGTCTTCAAGAAAATGTTTCATAATTCCCGGACCGAAATCCACATAAACTCCCGTTTCCTTTGCTGTTTCCTCGTTGATAGTATTAACTCCGTTTATCTCTTTATTCTTATGGTAAATGAGATAGGGAACAGGGTCGGAAGCGTGGGTTCTTGTAACAATCGGTGTAGGATGATCGGGCAGAATCATAATCTTGTAATCATCATATTTTTTAAGTCCTTCAAAGAGAATGGGAAGAACTCTCTCGTCTATAAGCTCAATAGCTCTTACCTTATTTTCAGGTTCATTTCTGTGACCGCATTCGTCGGGGGCTTCGAAGTGGATATAAACAAGGTCGTTTCTTTCCAAAAGGTCAAGAGCGGCTTCAGCCTTGCCCTCAAAGTTTGTATCGATATAACCGGTTGCGCCCTTTACATCTGCAACCTCCATTTTTGCGCATCCGCCGATACCTTTAATAAGGTCAACAGCAGAAACAACGGCGCCTTTGATACCGTAGATTTCTTCAAAAGGTGACAGGGCAGGTCTTTTTCCTTCGCCCCAGAGCCATATTGAGTTTGCAGGTCTTTTGCCTGCTTTTTTTCTTGCAATATTTACCGGGTGGTCTTTTAACAGGTCGTATGATTTTTTCATCATTTCAATAAGGGGCTTTGCGTTTTCGCTTGTTGAAAGATGTTCTGTAATAACCTTTCCCGTGATATCGTGGGGAGGGGTCATTTTGCCTAAATCCGTTGTGCCGTCTGACCAGATAAGACAGTGACGGTAGGATACGCCCGGGTAGAATTTAAATTCGTCAGTACCCAGCTTTTCATCTATGTACTTGATAAGAATTTCTGCTTCCTCGCTGGAAATATCATCTGCACAGTAATCCTCAATAGTTTTCTGCTCATACGGTAAATCGTCCTCTGAAAGAGTTACAAGGTTTGTTCTGAGCGAAACGTCGGTAGGCTTCATATCAATTCCGATGGAAGCCGCCTCAAGGGGACTTCTTCCTGTATAGTATTTTTTAGGATCAAAGCCCATAACGCTCATATTTGCAACGTCTGAACCCGGTTTTAATCCCTCGGCAACGGTTCTTATAAGACCTACCTCAGCCTTGCCTGCAAGCATATCCATATTAGGTTTTTTTGCGCACATCATAGGTGTCTTGCCGTCAAGAGCAGGTACGGGATAATCTGCCATGCCGTCATATAAAACAACTACGTATTTCATTATTAGTTTTCCTCCGATAGTAACATAAATTATGATTTGCAGTTTAACCTGCACTCACTATTATTTAAAGTAGTTTACACCGCTTTCAAAGATCTTCATATCCTTTTCAAACGGTACGTTTGCATAAAGGTTTTCACCCTTTCTTTCACAGTGTCCCATTTTACCGAGAACTCTGCCGTCGGGAGAGGTGATACCCTCTACTGCGCAAACAGAGCCGTTTGGATTAAACGGCATATCGGAAACAGGTGTACCGTCGGGATTTACATACTGAGTTGCAACCTGGCCGTTTTCAATGAGCCTCTTTATAACTTCATCATTTGCAACGAATCTGCCTTCGCCGTGGCTGATAGGCACTGCGAACATATCGCCTGCATTTACACTGCCGAACCAAGGTGATTTAACGCTTGAAACTCTTGTAAATGCCATTTGTGAAATATGTCTGCCGATGGTGTTGAAGGTAAGTGTCGGGTCTGTTTCCTTAATTTCTCTGATTTCGCCGTAGGGAACAAGACCTAACTTAATAAGCGCCTGGAAGCCGTTGCAGATACCGAGCATAAGTCCATCATGGCAGTTAAGAAGTTTTGTAACTTCTTCCTTAACTCTCGGATTTCTGAAGGTAGTCGCAATGAATTTGCCCGAACCCTCAGGCTCGTCACCGCCTGAAAATCCGCCGGGAAGCATTACTATCTGTGCTTTTTCAATTTCCTTAACCATTCTTTCAATAGTTTCGTTAATACCTGCTGAAGAAAGGTTGTTTACAACAAGAACAGAGGTTTCCGCTCCTGCCTTTTCAAATGCTCTTGCAGTGTCTATTTCACAGTTTGTTCCGGGAAATGCGGGAATGAATACTCTCGGTTTAGCAACCCTGTTTTTAGCTACGAAAATTGAACGCTCTTTATAAAGCGGTACATCATAAGGCATTTTTGCTTTTTTGTTTGAATCTGTTGCAAATACCTTTTCGAGTTTGCCTGTCCATGTATCTATAAGCTCTTCAACTGTAAGTACTATTCCGTCAATAATGAATACACCATTGTCATTTGTCTTACCGAGGGTAATGCCGTCAAAGTCGTTTTCATCTGTAAGCTCAACAACAAATGACGCTTCTTTCGGAGCAAACAATGTTTCTTTGTCAAGTCCCTGCTCAAAGGTAAAGCCTGTTTTATTGCCGAAAGCCATTTTGCAGACGCAGGCAGCAGCACCGCCTTCTTTAACTACAGATGCGGCGAGGATTTTTCCGTTTCTTACGCCCTCGTATACGCTTACCATAAGTGCCATAGCCTTGCTGTAATCGGGAAGTCCCGAAGTCTCGTCAACAGGAAGAGGAAGCAGTTTAACAACAGAGCCTGTTCTTTTGAACTGGGCGGAAACAGTCTTTGATGCCTCGCTCATACCTACCGCAAAGGAAACAAGGGTAGGGGGAACGTCAAGGTCATTGAACGAACCGCTCATAGAGTCCTTGCCGCCGATTGACGGGCATTTATATCCGACCTGTGCTGTCAGTGCACCTAAAAGTGCAGCAGCAGGTTTGCCCCATCTTGACGGTACGTCATTAAGTCTTTCAAAATATTCCTGGAAGGTGAGCCTTGCTTTTGACGGGTCACAGCCGACAGCCGCAAGTTTTGCAAGAGATTCTGATACTGCAAATGCTGCCGAATGGAAAGGAGACCAGCGTGAAACCTTAGGAATAAAGCCATAAGCCATTACTGTAGCTGTGTCTGTTTCTCCCTTAAGAAGCGGAATTTTAGCAACCATTGCCTCTTCAGGTGTAAGCTGGTATTTGCCTGCATACGGCATTAGAACGGTTGATGCGCCGATTGAAGAGTCGAAACGCTCAACAAGTCCTTTCTGCGAGCAAACCTCAAGTCTTGACAGATTTGCCTTTAAAGCCTGTGCATTGTCAAGAGAAGAAAGACAGTCAGGAACTTTTTCAGTATAGTTATTTTCGCTGTCAACGGCGGTAATTTCAGCCTTTGCGTGCTGTGTTACACCGTTGGTGTTGAGGAAATCTCTGCTGATGTCAACGATTTTGTCGCCTCTCCAGGTCATTTCAAGGCGGTTATCGGAGGTTACAACTGCAACAGGAGTAGCCTCAAGGTTTTCCTCATTTGAAAGTTTTATAAATTTATCAACGTCATTTTTGTCAAGAACAACAGCCATTCTTTCCTGTGATTCGGAAATAGCAAGCTCTGTTCCGTCAAGACCGTCATATTTCTTCGGCACTTTATCCAAATCAATTTTAAGTCCGTCTGCAAGCTCACCGATTGCAACCGATACACCTCCTGCACCGAAATCGTTGCAGCGCTTAATCATTCTAGCTACCTCTGCCTTGCGGAAAAGACGCTGAATTTTACGTTCCGTAGGCGGATTACCCTTCTGTACCTCGGCACCGCAGGTTTCAATTGAAGAACTGTTGTGGGCCTTGGAGGAGCCTGTAGCGCCGCCGCAGCCGTCACGTCCTGTTCTTCCGCCGAGAAGAACAATTATATCGCCGTCCTCGGGACATTCACGGATAACATTGTCTTTCGGAGACGCACCGATAACTGCACCGATTTCCATTCTTTTTGCAACGTAGCCGTCATCATAAAGCTCCGTTACCTGTCCTGTGGCAAGACCTATCTGATTGCCGTAGCTGGAGTATCCTGCAGCCGCACCTGTGGTTATTTTGCTCTGAGGAAGCTTAGCGTCCAGGGTTTCCTCAAAAGGCGTTGTAGGGTCGCCTGAGCCGGTCACACGCATAGCCTGATAAACATATGCTCTGCCTGAAAGCGGATCACGTATAGCACCGCCGAGACAGGTTGCCGCACCGCCGAAAGGTTCAATTTCCGTCGGATGGTTGTGAGTTTCGTTCTTAAACTGAACAAGCCACTGTTCTTCCTTGCCGTCAATTACAACAGGCACCTGAATTGAGCAGGCATTTATTTCTTCGCTTTCGTCAAGGTCGTTTACATAACCTCTTTTTTTCAGTACCTTTGTACCGATACAAGCCATATCCATAAGGCAGACAATTTTTTCTCTGTCGCCGTAAACTTCTTTTCTGATGTCAAAATACTGCTCAAGGGCGTCATTTACAGCTTTGCTGTATTTTCCCTCGTCAATCTTTATTTCGTCAAGCTCTGTGGCAAAAGTGGTGTGACGGCAGTGGTCTGACCAGTAGGTGTCAATAACCTTAAGCTCTGTAAGGCTCGGGTCTCTGTTCTCTTCTTTTGAAAAATAATCTCTTACCCAGCATAAATCCGCGATGCTCATTGCAAAGCCCATAGACTTGTGGTAATCTGCAATTTCGTCATCACTCATATTAATAAAGCCGTTAATTCTTGCAATATCAGCAGGAACATCCGATTTAACATCAAGAGAGTCCGGTATATCAAGGGAAGCCACTCTTGATTCAACAGGGTTGATTATGTAGGATTTGATTTTTTCAAATTCATCATCTGTTATATCGCCTTTGACAGCAATAATCTTTGCCGATGCGACAACAGGTCTTTCGCCTGCAGTAAGAAGCTGAATACACTGTGCCGCAGAGTCAGCCCTCTGGTCATATTGACCCGGGAGGTATTCAGTCGCAAAATATTTCCATTCCTTCGGAATGTCAAGCTCATCATATACATTATCCAGATTAGGCTCTGAAAGAATTTCTTTAACAGCAAGTGTGAATTCCTCGTCACTGAGGCCCTGAGCGTCATATCTGTTTATTATTCTTAAATCCTCAAGGGCAGTAATGCCTACGTTTTCTCTCAGGTCCGTAAGAGTCTGATCTGCTTCAATATCATTCCCTTTTTTCTTCTCAACAAAAACACGGTAAACTTTTGCCATAGTCTATCTCCTTTGCAAAGCACGAAAATCCGTTAAATTATTTCCGTACAATATTTGCCTACTATTTTATCATAAAATGTTCTGCTTGCATATACCAAAAATATATTTTTTTCTTTTTATTTTTCTGTTAAAATTTAATATTTGTTTACAATAACTATTCACTATTGTAATTTTTTGTGTTAATATTAAAATATACAGTCAATTTTTACTGTCTTTCGGAATAGATATTTTTTAGAATAAAGTTAAGAAGGAAGGCGCAGAAAAACGGAAAATACACCCGACAACAGTGTTTATGAAGTGGAGTTTATGAATCTTGTTGTTGACAAGGCGGATAACCTTAAGGTTATCGATTCCGATACTCATTTTTCAGAGTTCAGCGGAGTGCATCCGTCAAAAATAAAGCAGGGAAAACTTTTTCTCCATGATATAATCAAACCTGTTTACAGAGAAGAAATTATGAAAGCTCTGTGCAAAAAGAATTCACCCTATGTATATTTTGACGCAGAGTTTATAGATAAAAATTCAAATGAAGTATTTATTCACTGCACAGGTCAGAATTTTGAAAATTCAAGTCTTTGCAGACTGACTCTTGCAGATGTTTCAAAATCGCGGAAAAAGCAGGAGAGACTTGAAAAAAAAGCAAGGCAGATGAATTACCTTATTGATTTGGTAACAGGCGGTGTTTGCCTGTTTAAGGTTACATCTGATATGCACATTAATGTTACATATATGAACAATGCTGCCTGTAAGCTGTTTGAAATCAGCAAGGCGGCATACAAGGGACAGAATTACCGTGTTGACGAGCTTATTCACCCCGAGGACAAAAGTCTTGTATTTCAGGCAATAGGCAGAGCAATGGCAACCGGCGAAGATGTTGATTTGGAAATAAGGATTATCGTTCATAAGGATGAGTTCAGGTGGTGTAAAATTAATGCCGCCATTCAGAAATATGATGAAAACAACACTCCGATTTTTCACGCAATGATAACCGATATTACCCGCATTAAAGAAGCTGAGGAAAAGGCAGATAAAATGAACGATACACTTGTGGAAATGTTCAAAAATCTGCCTGACCCTATTTTCTGCACAGACACCGAGGATGTATTTAAGCTTCGTATTGTCAGTGAAGATTTTATCAAATTTTTAGGATATTCCCGTCATCAGCTTTTTGAGGAGCATAACGGACGACTTGATGATTTTGTATCCGAGAGGGAAAAGAAGTACGTTGAAGCGGCAATGAAAAAGCAAATGCAGCAGGGGAATGAAGTTTCCGTGCGTTATTCCGTCAGGACAAAAAGCGGTAAATTTTTTGTAGTTGAGGATGCAAGAAAGATTACAGTCGGAGACGACGGCAGCGGTTCAATGGTAGGCCGGCTTAAAAATGTTACGAAGCATTATGATACAGGTGATTATGCTTAAAAGCAGCTTTTTCATCTGCACGGTTAAATCAGTATAAAGCGGACAGGAAAAGTTTTAAATTTTTAAAATTTCCCTTTGAAAATTCTTCGCATTTATGGTAAACTGTCTGTACAAAAAATAAATAAAGACACATAAACGACACAAGTAGTGCTTTGCACGTAAATCTGATTACGGTAGATATGTTTAAACCTGATTCGATTTACTGCATTTCATGCTTGTGTTTTTTTGTGTCAAAAAGGAGAAAAATTATGCCAAGAAATCAATTTCAAAGAATGGTTTTCGCATTCTTAACTGTATTAATTACAGCACACGCCTATGTGTTTTACAGCCTTTATGTTGTAAACGGACGAACCCTGATGGAGATTACGGGAGAAAACAGTGTTCTGAATGCAATCCGTACCCAGGGAGGAGTGTATATGTTTGGAAAAATGTGCCCCATCTGGGCAGTAATACTCGTGGAGTTCTGCTTCGCATATTTGCTGGAGGTTTCGGTTGGCAGTCCTCTGTCATTTAAACTCGCCTGCAGAAAGTTTGACCCGAAAAGAAATCATCCTATGATTTTTGAAAGTGCTATTATAAATGCAACCGTGGGTATTATGTGTCCTGCAATGAGCTTAATTGCCGCATTTTTGTATTTCCCGTATTATGAAGGATTTAATATCTGGACACTGTTTGCAAACTGGATTAAACTTATATGCTTTAATTTTCCGTTTGCATTTTTTTCACAGATGTATTTTATCCAGCCCTTTGTCAGAACGCTATATAAATTTATATTTGCGAAAGACATTAAGGCGCACAAAAGCACGGAAGATACAAAGAGTGTAAAAGATTAAAATATATTTCTGCTGACGCAGGGTCTTTCATTTTTTCGAGTTGCGAAAAAATGAAACAAAAAAGCAAATCAAGGGGAAGCATCAAAGATGCCCATTCCCCTTGATAATCCCCTCTGCTTCGTCGGCACGTGCACAATGCGCACTGTGCCGAGGGAACATACTTATGATACAAGAGTATATACGGGCGACCGTTTTTATTTTTTTATGCTTTGCTAAATCAGACTTTTATCTGCATAATAGCAAAACCGTTCTATTCTTTTGACGAAAACATTTTTATTTTCCCAAAAATGGCAGACGCAGTCATAACCGCCGTCTCTTGATACAATATAATATTCTTTCCCAGGATTTTGATATATGCAGGCTCCGAGATAGGACGAAAGCTGAAAATCAAGGGAATTCGGTGTTCCGGTTTCAACTCTTATTATGACCACAAAAAGTCAAATAACAAAACGGGGTGCTATTGGCCACCCTACTATAAATCAACATTCAAAAAGAGCGTCCCGAAGGACGCCCTTTTCTTTTTGTATTAACTTTTGTCAGTTTATACTGAATTAAGCCAACATCTGAAGGAGATCAACAAGTGAAGCAATAACTTTATCTGTGTCGCCCTGGAGTGCACCAAGTACCTGATTGATAACATTGGATACGCTGTCGCTTACGCCGTCACCAAGGAGACCGCCGATAAGTGAACTTATCTTATCGAAGTTGTCGCCTGCATTGATTGTTTCAATGAGGTAACGAAGAACTGCAATAAGAGTTTCTGAAGAATCGCCTTCAACATAAATTCTTGAACCATAGGTTGCAGCCTGTGAAGCAGATACGATTGTCTTACCGTGGCTTGCGAGCTGTAACCAGTCAACGTCGTTAAGCTTAAGTCCAAGTGGCTGACCGCCAATCTTGATAATTCCGAGAATATTATTCAGAAGAGGAATAATAGCGTCGCCGCTAAGGAGAGGCTTAAGAGTTGCGTTGAGGTCATAGATGTCAAGACTGAAGTTTGTAATACCAATCTTACCGAGGAGAGAACCAAGGTCAACATTAAGAGCGTCAAATACAACGTCTAACAGGTCGTTAAGGTCAACAACCGGCTTGATAGCATCAACAAGTGCAGATACAGGAGTAAGCATATTGTCGATTATCTGGCAAAGTCCGTCATTACCGATGAAGAGTGCAAGGTTCGGAACCATTGCAGCAAGGGTCTGAAGCGGAGCATTGAGAAGGTCTTCAATCTTATCCCAAAGAGGATTGATTATGTCAAGAAGGATATTATCATATGCCTCTATGATATCCTCTCTGTACTGATACTGAGTCTTGATGTTATACATTGAGAATGCTTCCATAAGAGGAACGATTGATGATGTATAACCGTTTGAGCCGGGGATTCTTACGATATCGAAGAGTCCGAGATATGCGTCATTAAGAAGCACGTCAAGTACACCGTAAATCGGACGAAGAACTGCAACCAAAGCATGGAAGAAGCTGTCTCTGTCCTTAACGCCCCACTTGAGTGAATCAGCGTTTACATTTGCCCAGGAGCCTGCGTTCTTAATTACAGAAGCTGCGCTCTCAAATGTCTGACCGTAATTCTCATTAACAAGGAGCTTAGCAACATTCTCTGTTGAGAAGTCAATGTCTGTCATTGCGAGAAGCTCAGTAAGGTTTGTATCACCGCTGATGCTTACCTTTTCAATAGCTCCGTACAGACCTACAGCCATCTTGGAAATGAGGTCATCCTTGAAGAGGTTTTCACCGATAAGACCGTTCAGGTCTGCAAGACCGCCGATAAGTCCGTCAAGCATCGGAGGAAGATTCTTCAGGAAGTCGGTATCAACACTGCTTGGATAGGAGAATGAATATTCGCCTGTCTCGTATGCAGTGTAATCCCAGAATGCGTTGGTAGGTTCACCGCAGAGGAAGTAGAATACTGCAAGTACGATTGAATCATCTGATGATGTACTGATTGTGTTGAATACGCTGTTGATTATAGACTTGATTGTGTCATTCTTCTTAATTGCATCTATTGAACCAAGAAGTGATTTAAGTGTTTTAGCATTTGTTGTAAGGACATTTGCTACGTAACGAAGGACTGCTACAAGAGTTTCGCCCTTGTCAGCGATAACTTCCTTGTTAGTAAACTTGCCCTTTGAGTTTTCAGCCTTAGACTGAGAGGTTACAACCTCACCGTGAGAAGCGATTGTTGACCACTCAAATGCAGGAAGTTTGATGCCTGTCTTCTTAAGGAGACTGTTGATAAGCGGAACAAGTACATCCTGAATGTTAAGAGCTGAAAGGTTGGTAAGTTTAACATTAAGTTTAACGTTCTTCAGCTTAAGTGTATCGGCAAGGAACTTGCCAAGATCTTTTCCAAGAGCAATCTTGAGAATCTTGTCAATGTCAAGACCGTCTTTCTTAGCACCCTTGAGCCATTCGGTTACAGGTGAAAGAAGATTGTCGAGGAGCTGACCGACACCGCCGTTGTCAATGAAGTAAGCAAGGTTCGGAAGAACTGATGTAATCGTGTCAAACGGAGCTTCAAGAACTCTGTCAATAAAGCTCATAAGAGGATTGAGTACATCAAGAAGAATGTTATCCTTTGCCTTCTTACAATCCTTTACATACTGGTCAAATGACTTGATTTCACTGTTATCCACCTGAAGTACATCAAGGAGAGGAATAATAGAGTTTTCATAACCGTTTGAACCGTAAAGGTTAAGAGTTTTAAGTGTCTTAAGGTTTCCAAGATTCAATTCAAATGCTGTGCTGTAAACACCGTTTGACTGAGTCTTGATTGTAAGCATACCCTTCTTAAGAGTTACAAGAGTTTCGCCCTTAGACTGGTCGCCTGTGTTGATATCAAGATTTGTAACAACACCGTAAAGAATGTCGCCGAGTGCAAGATCTGTTCCGTTAAGGAATGGACCGAGGATATCAAGGAACGGACGGAAAATTGCTGTTAAGCCGTTGATGAAGCCCTGTTCAGCATTTGCTGCGCCGTTTTTGAAGCCCCAGTTAATCTTTGCATATGTCTTACTTGTTTCTTTACCGTCTTTGTCTTTCTTAACAGTCTTCAACTTGCTCCAGGATGACTTTGAGCCGATAGTCTTAGCTGCCGAAGAGAAGGTCTTTCCGTAGCTCTTATCTGTAAGGAGTTTAGCTACATCCTTAGGCGATACGGCAATACCTGCCATATTCATATAAGGAGAAACTTTATCGGTATCAAGAGCACCGTAAAGCTCTACAGCAAGCTGAGTAAGAATCTCATTTGTGAAGAGTAAGTCGTTTACAAGGCCTGTAAGATTATCTGAACCAACAACGCCTACACCCTTGAGAAGAGCAAATACACCGTCAACAGCATTGTCGAGCTGTCCGACTGCCTTTTCTGCATCCTCAGCGGTAATTCCGTTAGGATACTTAAACTTAGTGAACTTTGACTTGTAGTTCTCATATGCCCAGAAAACTTCTGTAGGTGACTGAGTAATGTCTATAAGTGAGAATACAAGTTTGAGAAGTTCGTCAGCACTCATTGCGAATACCATATCAAGGATATCCTTAAGAGCACCTGTATAGGACTTGCCTATAAGACCCTTAATAGCAACCTGATTATCAAGAACTGCAGTGAGTACATAGCGGAGAACTGCAACGATTACCTGGCTTGAATTGCCGTCAACAACAATTCTCTTACCGATACAGGTAACTGCACTTGCTTCGTTCTTAACTGTACCGAGGGCTGCAAGTCCGAGCCAGTCAATTTCAGGAATCTTAACTCCAACTGCTGCAAGATACTTGTTTGCAAGAGCGATAAGGTTACCGCCGCCTACATAAGGCTCTATGAATTTACCGATGTTTGTAACACTGATGTTAGGAATCTTTGTAAGATCCTGAAGGAGTTTATCAACATCGATAATCGGGTTGATTTGTTTAACAAGTTCAACGATAGGAGTAAGCAGATTTTCAACAAGCTGTACCAAACCGTTGTTACCGATAAAGAGTGCTACGTTCGGAAGAACGGAAGCGATTGTTTCAAGTGGGTTAGCAACTACATCGTTGACAAATCCAAACAGAGGAGTAAGTACATCAAGAAGAAGGTTATCGTAAGCCTTATTCTTGTCTGCGAGATACTTGTCATAAGACTTGATACCCTCGCATCTGAATGCCTCAAGAAGAGGTACTACAGAGTTTACATAATCGTTTGAACCGGGGATTGTGATTCCCTCAAGGAGATTGAGCTGACCGTCAGCAAGAAGAACATCAAGGATTCCTTCAAACGGACGAAGTACAGCTACAAGAGCCTTCAGGAATGTATCCTGATCCTTAACACCCCAAGTGAGCTTATCAAAGTCAACCTTTGCCCAGCTGCCTGCTGCGGTAATTGCAGCTACAGCATTCTTGAACTGTGCTGTTTCACCGTATCTGCTGTCTGAAAGCATTGCGGTTACTGATTTGAGATCTGTCTTGATATTTGCAATAGCAAGGATATCAGAAAGTTTAATTGTATTGCTGATTTTAACATTGTCAATGCCTGTGTACATTGCCTTTGCAAGAGCATTGATAATGCTGTCTGTGTAGAGATACTGGTTAAGAAGTGAGTTAAGGTCAACTTCTTCAATAATTCCGTCAAGGAAACTTACAAGCTTAGCTACAGACTGCTCATTTACACCGTCAGGGAATTTGAAGGTGTTAGCCTTTGTCTTATAGCCTGAGTAATCCCAGTAAGTGTTTGTATTCTTGCCAACGAAGAAGTAGTAAAGAGCAACGATAATCTGATCTGATGTATGGGTCTTAATCTGAGTGAATACGTTGCCGAGGATAGGAGCTAATGTTGTATCATCCGAAAGCTTCTTACCTGTCTTTTTATCCATTGTAATACCCATTACAAGAGTCTGGATTGCATTAATGTTAGCAATTACATTGTCAAATACATAGCGGAGAACAGTAATGAGAACCTTACCGTAGTCGACATTGACAACTTTCTTACCTGTCAAAGCATTTCCGTTTGCATCTGTTGCAATGCTTGTGTATGTTGTTCTGTCACCAAGTGAAATAAGTGCGTTCCAGTTGATGTCAGAAAGTGTAATGTTAATATTCTTTTTGTTCAAAACAAGATTAACAATAGGAATAATAGCATCTTCAAGATTAATAGTAGTCAGATCTGTAAGATCAATTGTTAATGAGCCTGCTTTCATTCCGAGGAGTGAAGCTAAATAATCTCCCAGCGGCATACCCAAGAGAGCTTTAACAAGCTCGTTAACATCTGTAACCTCATTTGCGCTGTAGATAATCTCTGCTACAGGAGCAAGAATATTTACAACCAACTGAGTAAGTCCCTTTGCATCAATATATGTTGCAATATTCGGAAGTAAAGTACAAAGTGTCTGAAGCGGAGCAGCAACCAACTGATTAAGGAGAGATGAATCATTATCTCCTGCAATAGGATTAAGGATATCAAGGAGAAGATTATCCTTTGCTGCTGCAACATCTGATTTATACTGTGTTTCGGAAACAATACCGTTGCACTGTAAAGCCTCGAGAAGAGGAATAACAGCACTGTTGTAACCGTTTGTTCCGTTGATGCCCAAATCTTTAAGTGCATCAATTGCTGTAAGGTCGAGTTTGATTGTTGATGGCTTAGAACCTGCTTTTGATGGGTCAACAATTGTGAATGTTACAACACCGTTTGTAATCTGAACTGTAACACCGTCTGCCAACTGGGAAGCCTCAACATTAAGTGTTGAAATGTAATCATAAATACCGCTGCCTGTAAGTTTACCTGTATTAAGGAATACAGAAAGAACATTGTTGAGAGGACGGAGAACAGCTGCGAGAGCATTTACAAAGCCCTGCTGAGCATTTGCAGCACCGTCTGTAAAGCCCCAGTTGATGTCAGCGTATGTTTTAACATCTTCGCCCTTATCGTTCTTTGTAACAGTTACAAGCTCTGACCAGGAAGCCTTTGCTCCGATTATGTCAGCTGCTGTGCTGTATGTTGCACCGTAGCTTGTGTCTCTGAGAAGAGCAGCGAAATCAGCAGTTGAATTCTTAATACCAAGCATATCAAGAACCATTGCAACTGTCTTATTCGAGCCCATTGCACTGTACATATCTACAGCAAGACGAGTGAGCATTTTGTTAGTAAACAGATTGCTGTTTATTATGTCTTTCAGCGATGTACCGCCGAGGTTTACTCCCAGTGACTGGAGAAGCGGGAAGATATTGTTGATAACTGCATCAAGATCTGTAACTGCTTCGTCAGCCTGTGTCTTTGTAAGACCTAACGGATAGCTGAAGCCTTCAATAGCCTCTTGGAGATATTTTTCAAATGACCAAGCGAAAATTGTCGGATTTTCGGTTACATTAAGAATTTTAAGAAGTACTGTAATAATTCCTGTAAGGTCAATCTTACCTTCCTGTACGGCGGTTATGAGAGACTGAACAGTATCGTTTACAGTGCTGTCACCTGCGATAAGACCGACTATTGTGTTAAGGTTATCGTTTGACTGAACAGTCTCGAGAGCATATTTAAGAACATATGCGAGAGCGTCAGCAGGTGATTTAGCTTCGCTTAATGCTTTCCAGTCGATTGCATTAAGAACAATTCCTGTACTTGAAAGGTAAGCATTAACAATAGGTATAATGTTGCTGCCTGAAAGCGGTACATCTTTAATCTTGATATTTGCAAGAGCGCCGTTTTCATCAACAACAGCAAGTGAAGCTATTTTTTCATTTACAAGGTTTTCAATATAAGCCGCAAGAGTAGGCGATGTTGCCTTAAGTTTGTCACTGCTTATATTGAGTATTGCAGATACGCCTAAAATCTCATTTGAAATAGGAGTAATTGTGTTGGAAACGATTGAAGCAATTGTTCCGGCCTGTGTGTTGCTGTCATCAAGGATAGCAGCCAAAGCCTGTATTGTCTTGACAAGTGTTGTAGCAGGTGCTTCAAGGAACTTGTCAAGGAAAGCAACAATCGGTTTAAGAAGTCCGAGAAGAACTTCGTCTCTGTAAGGATTGCTTGCATCCGCATATTCTTCAGCTGTGTCAACAGTAAAGCCTACATAGCTTCCTATTGTATTAAGGATAGGCTGAAGTGCATTCTGATAAACTCCTGCGTCAACAAAGATAACGCCGAGAACAGAAGTTACAAGTCTGAGTGATGAAGCAAGTCCTTTAAAGAACTGGTCTTTATTACCGTCTGTTATGTTCCAGTCGATGTTCTTTGCACTTGAGTCAAGAGAACCGTCAGCTTTGAGTGCACTGTTCCAGTTCTTGAGTTCAAGAATCTTATCCTGAGCATCTGAGTAATCGTTAAGTCTGATACCGATTGAATCAGGTGAAATAACACCGTTTATAGCGCTTGCAAGAAGATTATATGTCTTCTGCTGGTCATTTTCATTTGTTACGTAATCGTAATTCTTAAGAAGATCCTGAACGATATTCTCAAGAAGTGCAAATGTTCTTACAACTAAATCTGAAAGATTTTCGTTTGTATAAACCTCTTCGGGCTTCATGTTGCCGTTTTCATCGGCAGTTCTTGCATCTGCTCCGTTGAGATAGTACAAATAGCTGTCAAGAAGTCCCATAACGCTCTGAGCATCGTCTGAGCTGATGTAATTTGAAAGGAATGAAACAATACCTGAAGCAATGTTTCCTGAATTGTTGATAGCGTAATCATTTATGCTTGATTTTGAAAGGAGAGATGAAATCATTTCATCAAGCTTCGTGATTAAGTTGTCAATGCTTGAAAGCTCCTCTGCTGTATATCCTGAAGAACCAACGCTTGAAGAAGCAGCCGGAACTGCTGATTTAGCGGAGAAACTGTTGAGCAGAGATGCAGCTGATGTACCTGACAATGCTGTTGTTCCAGTATCTGACCCGCCCTTAAAGCTGTCAACAAGAGAAACAATTACTTTAACAAGTGTGTCAATATTTGAGAACAGGAAGTAAGCATTTTTATTGCTGAGACCTGTAAAGCCGTTTGGCTGAACTTTAAACTCAAATGAGTTTTCGTCTCCTCGTTTAAGCTGGAATACACCGTTGAGGATGTCGGTGAATACGCTGTTTTCTCCGAATCCGCCAAGTGAATTAAGGAGATTCATAACTATCGGTAAGTTATTTGAAATAGCGTTATCCGTTGCTACAACGTTATTTAAGAGACTTACAACAGCATTGAGCCAATCTTCAATAACGAGGCTTACAAAGCCGTCAAGAATGTTAACTGCTCTGTCGCTGTCGCCGCTTCCTGCATAGGATTTGAATTCCTCAAGAGGAGCATTGATTGTACTTACCTTACCGTCAGGACCTGCAAGGTTTCCGTCAGATGTAGTTGAAATCTTTCCGTCATAACAGAAAGTCCAAGCGTTTCTATCAACGCCGTATTTATCAGCGGCAAGGTCTTCCATTATATCAATAAGCTGCGGAAGAGCTACAAATACATTGTTAAGACCTGCGAAAAGTTTGTCGCCTCTCTTGTATCTTATCTGATTTACACGGTCGCTGTTTACAAACTCATCAACAGAAGCGCTGAAGAGTGTTGCAAGCTCTGTAATTACTTCAGCAAGACCGTTAGCAAGATTTTCATCTTCAATTTTGCTTCCGAGAAGTTTTCCTAAATCGCTTACACGGGCATCTGCAAGAGCCTTATCGGCGATATAGATACCTGTGAGATAAGGAACCCTTGTCTCGTAGGTCATATAGCAGTTAAATTCAGTCTCTGATTCAGCGCCTACAACTGCGGCAATATCGGAATTTGTTATACCATTATATGTATATGTATATAACTGGTTGCCTTCATCGTCTTTTCCGGCATCTTCTCTTTCGATAACATTTCCGTTAGTATCCTTAACAGTGTAGTGAGCAAAGTCAGCTCCTGTAACCTCTGTGCCTTTATAAACACGAATTCTCTGTTCTGTTGTCTGGTTTTCCAAGTCCTCATATGTGTAGTAAACAGGGACTGATGTATCGCTGTCAACGTAATAAGTAATGCCGGCAACGTTCTTATTCTTTTGATCTTCTTTGCTTGCAAGAAGCCAGTGCATAAGATTCGGAAGAAGTGTATTCAAATCCCAGCCGAGATGCTTGATACCGATGTAAGAACCTGAATTATATGAGAAATCCTTGAAATAGAGTGACATTCCCAATAATCCGCTGAGAACACCGCCGAGAAGGTCGTCTTCTACAGTAAGATAATCAAGAATACCTGCTTCTTTGTCGTCTTCTGCATTCAGGACAAGAGGGAGAACAAGTTCGTCAACAAGAACTACAAGAATAGGAACAAGTTCAAATATTGTTGATATAGGGTCATTGCATATTCTCTTCCAGATATGATCCAGAGCACTTACAAGGTCAATATCTGTTGTAACAAGACCGTTAACAACATTTGCAACTATATCATTGCTTACGATACCTGAAACAGTGTTGTTGAGGATAAGGTCAACAATCTCTGTACCAACTTCGCCTGAAAGGTCATAGTCTGCATAGAGGATTTCTTTCTGTTCGTCTGTAAGAACAGGAACTGCCTCTTCTGGCTGCGGAACTACTGAATCGATAAATGCTTTGTAGTTGATATCGGTGTAAAGTGAACTTCCCGAAGCTCTGGTGTATTTGATTTCATACTTATCACCGAGAAGCTTGGATACAACCTGACCGTAAGCATATCTTTCAGCGTCTATTACATATTCTTTGATTGAATCAGAATTCCATGCTGCGCCGTCTCTGTAGTTCAGCTTAATGAGTCCGTCGTCATATCTCTGGATATTTGAAACAGACATTGGGTCATTCGGGTCGGGAGTCTGATTAACCTCACCTGCTGCTACAGCTGTTCCGTCTGCAAGAAGAAGGTGCTTATAGTTTGCAGTGTACTTGTCGTAGAAGCTTTCAAAAAGGTTTGCTCTGTAATCAAGAATGGAATAGTCTCTGCCCTCTGTCTTTTCAGCCTCTATCTGAGCCATCTTAAACATATATGCCAGATAGTCTGAGAAATATGTTTTCTGCAACGCACCGGGAAGTGTATAGTCTACATCACCTGAGAAAATTGTCTCTTTACCTGTAACTTTACCGTTTTTGAAATAAGATTCAAAATTCTTTCTTGCACCGTCAGTGTTGAAGTTAAGAAAGATAGAGCCGACATGCTGTATCTCTTCTTCTGTAAGCACATCTTCGGTTTTGTAATTAGCAGGCATCTTAGCTTCAACCATAGCGTCGATATCTGCACCTGTGATGTTCTGACCGCTGTATTTTACTGCGATACCCTTGATAACGCCGTAGTAGTTAGCCGGAATTACTGTTGAAGTGAAAATGCTTACAGCCATAACCTCAGTAACGAGAGCTCTCATATACTGAACAAATTCTGTCGGAACTTCTTCAAGCGGAGCTTCGAAAACCATACTAACGAATTCGTCTATTGTTATTCCGTAAGCTTCAAAGAATTTTTCAGCACAGTTTTCAGGGGTGATATCCGTAACTTCTGTATTGCTTTCTACAGCAAGCCCAAAGTCGAAAGGATCTTCGGTATCCGGTGTAAGTGTAAGGTCGGCAGTTTCGCCTGCAGCAGTTATTGCACTTTCATATGCCCAAGCATATTTATACTGCTGTCCCAAGCCGTAAACATAATAAGCATATTTGCCGAAGGTGTCGATAACAAAGTCATCGGCGGCACCGTAGTTTTTGAATTCTTCGGTTGCCTCAGCATATTTGCCCTGGATACCTGCCATTATGCTTTCGTCTATTGAAGAAAGCTTTTCGTCACTGTAGAAATCTTCTACAAGGTATAACGGTGAGCTTTCAAGAGGAAGCTGTTCGCCTTCATTCATAGGGTCTTCAACGTTATACTTGTCAATGAGTTGCTTAATGGTGTCGCCAACCTCATCGACAACGTCGAGATCATAAATTTCACGAAGCTTATCTCTCCATTCTTTGAGTGTGCTTCTTGTGCTTGCGCTTAAATCACTGTTATTGCAGTAATCATCGCATAAAGCATACAAAGTGAAGAAATCAACAGTAGAGCCGTCATCTTTCTGAAGATATCTGTAATAGCTTGCAGGGTGCCTGTTTCCAAGTCTCTCTGCGTACTCTTCCTGACTTTCACTTGCGAGTGCATCCAAAAGGGTAGGCTGCAATACTGTGAGAATGTCCTGAAGAGTTGCTTTACCGGCAATTTCTTCTTTTTCTGTGTCTGTAAGGTCATTTACGTCCTTACCCAGTTCCTTGGCATACTTTTCATACACGCCGTTACTTATTACTTCAACGCCCATAAGCGCCGACGGTAAGTAATCGTCTGCCAAGCCGTTAAGTGCCTTGAAAGCATCTTCTGCTTCCGAGGAGTCATTCCATATGTTGTCGTAGTCCTTGGCAAAAGCCGTAAAGCCTACGGAACAAGTGGTAATGACCATTACTACAGCTAAGAATAAGCTGAGTAACTTTTTGCTCGTTCTCATAATCGTTTTTCTCTCCTTTACTATATGATTTTACGAACTGAATCGTCGTGTCTTGCATTTGCAGACAAGCAGTCACAAAAAACGATTGTTCACAATTTGGTAACAAACTACCGTTTTTTGAGCGCAGTTATCCACGCACGCACGAACAGATACACATTATTTATACCATTTAATAGCAGGCAAGTCAATAGTTTTTTTAAAACTTTGAACAAATTGTTAATAATTTGGATTTTTTAGCCAAAAAATGAAATCGAAACAATACATATGACGTATAAAAGACTATTGATGTAAAAACGTAAAAATACCCAAAAATGTCAATTAAATTTTGCAAAAAACGACAAGTAAATACACTTTACAGTTCTTAAAAATGTGTAAAGCGAAAGTACTTGCATCAGTGCGTTCGACCACTCAAATGTGTATAAATGGTAAAAAAATTGTAAATAATTAATGAATTTATTTGCTGAAGTGTAAATTTTTGAGCATGAAATTTGGACAAAATCACGAAAATCTCATTTGTTTCAAATGCTTGTTGACTTTTCGCCCCCTTTATGTAATAATTAGCATGTGTTTAAAGGCATCTTTTGCCCTTTTTTACGGTTTACCCCAAAGTTCTGTTCGGATTGCCCGAGGGTCAGAGAATATACGGTACTTCGTGACAAAAGGTGCTGACACTATAAACAACTTTTAAAATAATGGAGGTAAATTAATGAAAACGAAAGCAAAAAAGTTTTCACATAAGCTTCTGGCACTCTTTTTGGCAGTTCTTATGGCGGCAACGTGCTTTACGGGCGTTATGACTTCATACGCTGCTTCATCTGATACTAAGTATGCAGACGGCGATATTGAATATAATGACCTCGCTTGGAATATACTTTCGGATGAACAGGTAGCAACAGCTCTCCTTGATTATGCCGACAGTATGCTTCCTGCACTTAAAGAGCTTGAGCCAACAATCGCGAAGATGGTTAACAATGCTGATATTCCTGTAATTTCAGTTAACTATGACCTTTCTAAGCGTCAGATTACAGCTAAGTTTGCTCTTACTACTCTTGCTACCATTACTATTAAGCTTGGAAGTGTTGATGAACTTCTTGAGACAATTAACAGTGTACAGAGCGTTCTTGACGGCGGTCTTATCAATACCGCATCTAACCTCGGTATCGACCTTGGTTTTATCAAGAACCTTGATTTGTCAGCTGTTAATAATATGAGAAGAAATAGTACTTCTTCAACTGACATTGTAAGAGGTGTTCTCGGTATCATTTATGATAACAACGATGCTGTTATCGGTTCACTTCTCAGAGGTGAATTCAGCACAGGCGTTATCGGTCTTGATATCTATAAGACACTCGGCGATCTTATAGGCGGTATTGATGCTGGTTATCAGTCAAACTTCGTTTATAACTTTGTTCAGGCAGTAATTTTCAAGTATACAGAATGGTTCAGTGATGAAGAAATCCTTGCTTACAAGGGTGGCGGAACTCTTACTTTAGCTGACGGCTCCACAAAAGAAGTTGCAGCTAAAACATTTGTATATGATGATGCTCTTCTTGAGAAGATGACAACATATCTTCTTGACCAGATCAACGTTCTTGTTACATATTCCGACGGTTCAAGCTCTGCTTCAAGAAGAAAAGAGATTGACAAGAAGATGGAATCAGGTATGACCTATGCTGAAGCAGCTGTTTCACTTGGATACGATCCTAATCTCATATATTCTAAAGAGAATAAAGGTAACATTCTTCTCTTCGCTTACGGAAATGACAAGATTGCTCTTACAAAGACAGACACCTTATTCTCATTCGGCTATCAGGCTTTGAAGTTTGCTTGGGAAACTGTTCTTAAAGATACAGTTAAACTTATCCACGTTAATAATGATGTTGAACGCGGTCACGGTACAAACTTTGATAACCAGTACTATTACTGGGCATCGGAGAATATCGGCTGGAATACATCGGATGTAGCAAGCAACTATACGATGGATAAAGTTATTCAGTGGGCAAATTCATTAACAAAAATTGACCTTTCATATAAAGATGGTCAGTGGATTGACAAATTTGGCACTGCTTATACTAATACAACCGATAAGACTCAGGAGATTGACGGCGTAGATAAGCCGTTAAAAGATAAGGATGGCAGAGTAATTCAGCAGGCTGAAGTTCAGCGCTTTGTAGCTTATGGTGCTGCTGATGCTGATGAATTTATCGGCTGGGTAAAGGACAATTACAGATTTGACCGTACAGTTGCAGAGGATGCAGTAGGCAACTGGAGAGATATTGATGCTACACAGCTTTTCAATAAGCTCAGATACAGTCCTCTTGCTGACTATGTATTTGATATGCAGACCGGTCCTATCAACCTTTACTTCGTGCAGACAGGTACACCTAACCTTGACGCATTCTTTGAAACCTATCTTAATGATACTTACAGCTCACTTGTAGGCGGCTTCAATGACGCTCTTGTTGCTGCTGTTAAGGATCTCTTCCCGAACAGAGACAACATTTATGTTAACGCAAAGGGAGATACAAATCTTCCTGCATTGAATACAATTAATCCTTCGGGTACAATTGATTCAACTGTTATTGCAAACATCACTAATACTCTTGTAGGCAACGCTCTTAAGGTTGTTCAGTATGTTGCAGATACAACTGACCAGAACATTCTTAACGGTTTCTATAAGGCTTCGGGTAAGGGTGCAGCTCTTACAGAGGAAAATTTCGAAGATGCAATGATTCCTCTTCTTGTTTCTTGTATTGGCGAGGTAAAACTTACCGATTATAAGCTCAAAGAGATGATTCATCCTGAGGATTGGGACAGATGTCTTGATGCAGAGGCAGTTGCATTTATCGCACTTAGAGAATATCTCTCATATGTTCTTCCTAATAAGGATTACAATACACTTGCTACAATTACAGATACAAAGATTACAGCTGATTTCAATACCTGTATTCTTCCTATGGCACGTGACGCCGTAATATACGTTATCGAGCCATACGTTCCTGTAACAGACAAGTCAGGTAATCAGTGGAAGGCTGAAGGCGATACAATTGATACATCAACAAGTTTCTTTGATTTGCTGAATTCAGTTGTTTGCTACTATGCTGATAACTACACATTCAAAAATTCAAAGAGAAGCGGTGAGGATGCTCTCGGTGTTGCTTCACTTCTCGGTGCTTGCGATAAAAACGGCAAGAGCAGCATCAATATGAGCAATACTCTTTGGGAGAATATTGACATTATTGCCAATAAGTTCTTCCCTGTAATCGGTACTCTTCAGGGTACAGGCTACGGTAAAGTAGATTCAGAGTCACTTATTATGGGTGATATCGTAAACGGTGTTCTTAACATCGGCGATAAGAACGCTACAACAAATATGTGCGGCGTTTCCAACTTCATCTATAGACTCCTCACAATCTTCTCAGCTGAGCCTATTCAGTCTACTACGATTATCAGAACTGCTTATGATGTTGTAAAGGATCTCTTAAACGGTCTCTTCGGACCTCGTTACAATGGTCAGGAGTGGGTACCTGTTCCTGATGCTACATCAGAACATCCTTGGGACGATGTACTTCAGAAGAATGTTATTGCCGGACCTTCATCAGGTAATCCGGGTGTTCTCGGTAAGGGAATCAACAACCTTGTTGAATTCTCAGGCTTCGGCTATAACGGTGTTGCAACATATCCTGATTCTATTATTCCGGGACTTATGTTTGCTCTTACAGCAGTAAACAGCTTTGTAAACATTGTGCCGTCAATCGGAGAGCACAATCTGAAGATGGCTACTGCAAAGCTTAATGATGCTACATTCCAGGGCTGCAGCAGCGGTTCAACATATTCAACAAAAGCTACTCTTACAAACAATTCAACAGGTATAAACGTTGCTTATGTAGACGGTATGAACGACACTGTTGAGCAGATGACACGTTATTATATAAGAGTTACAGGTGCAAGAATTAACGGTTCGAGCACAAGTGCAACAGTTACTGCACCTTCTTCAGCTCTTCTTGCTCCCGGTGAGTCCGTATCTATTGATGTAAATTCAATTTACTCACCTGCTTCAGGTACAGAATCATCAAACTATGTTGTAACATTCACATATGATATCTGTGATGCAAGCGGTAATGTAATTTATTCTAACCTTACAGCTCAGGCATATCAGTTCTTAACAGGTGCAAAGAACTGGGAGGATGTTGTTTATCCTTCAGACCGTCATCAGGATGACGGAATGTATCACCTTAATATGAGCCTTGAGAGTGATAGTGCAGGTGCAACTAAGGAAGTAAATGGCTATAGGACATTTACAACTTCAGCTTTTGCTACCAAAGGCAGACTTATTGCTACTGTTCCTGAATACGTTGTACTTGGAAGTGACAATCTTTCAGTTATTGAGCATTATGGCGTTAGAGCACATAATACAACAAATAAGTACACCGGTTCCAGTGCAGGTCTTGATGGTCTTTACTATTATGATTCAAAGGAAGTTCATGACGATGCAACAAACACTAATGTAACTGTTGGCGCAGATAATCCTATTCCTGTATTTGATAAGGAAACAGGTGATATCATCAAGTATGGTACATTTGATATTTCTTACGATAATGGTAAAAATTGGAATAACAACGGCGGTGCAGGCTTTACACAGACAGAAGTTGATGCAAAGCTCAGTGAGATTTCAAACGGTGATAATAAAGAAGCAGTAAATGATTTCAGAACAAGAGATCACGTTGCAGTAACATTCCAGGATGCTAAGAACAACGGTATTATTGCTGCTTACCACTTTAACGAAAAGTCAGAACTCTACGATTATATCTATCTTCAGAATGGTCCGGAGAATACAATTTATCGTTTTGACCAGCTTCTCGGTAATATTTCCTGCAGAGGTCCTGTAGACGGCTTCTATATCAACAGCGGTAAGCAGACTGTTGCTAAGGCTGGTTGGGCTTACTTCAAGTTCCTTCAGTATGACGGTAAGACAGCAGTTTCCAATACTGACGTTAAAGCTAACCTTGCATTCTACAGCGGCGGCGGTACAGGTACTGCTACATTCACATTCCGTGTATGCGATACTTCAAATGCTGCATCTGTACAGAGCAGATTTGAAGAACTCCAGTCACTTATGGCTCAGTACAAGACCGAGGACTTCATCGGTGGCCAGACTGTATATGATACAGCACATGACGCTTTGGTAAGTGCTCTTTCTGCTACAGCCCTTCCGCTTACTCCTCAGACTGCTGTTGACCTGAGTGATAATACACATCTTGACTTCGTAACATCTACTTCAGATTCTAAAACAGGCGATAAGGCTTACAGACCTCTTACCACAGCAGAGTATAATAAACTTACTGCCGGTGTTAAGAAGCTTATCTACATCGACACAGTAGACGGTACAGACCGTTACTATCTTGATGCAGCTCATTCAAGACCTGTTTACTCAACTGTTGAGCTTACAGCAGCTGATGTAACAAACGGTAAGGATGCTTATGGTATGCCTGTAACAGCAGAAACAAAAGAAGGCGTTACAACATACTATTACACTAACAGTGTACAGTATGCTACTGAGTGGGATACAACAACATATGCTCCGTATCCGTTCAAGAAGAGCACAGGTGTTCAGGCAACTAACTCTTCAGATAAAAAGCTTTACGACCAGGTACAGTGGTCTTACTATAACGCTAAGGGCGATAAGGTAAGCTCAACAAGCACTTGGGTTGTTAAGGTTCCTGATACTTCATATCAGATGTATGATATCAACTCAACTGATGAGTCAGGTAAAAAGCTTGGCGATACACGTGGTATCTATACAAAGAATAACGACAGACTTGCATACACAATCGAGTATGTAAAGGATTCTATCGACCCGGCAATCGGTCAGTCACTCCTTGATACTGTTTCATTGGTTAGAAACGGTCTTAATGAGACTAACTTCGAAATTGTTACATATAACAAG
Source organism: uncultured Bacteroides sp. (assembly GCA_964535085.1). Classification (GTDB taxonomy): domain Bacteria; phylum Bacillota; class Clostridia; order Oscillospirales; family Acutalibacteraceae; genus Eubacterium_R. The sequence continues at coordinate 112,433 of CAZHSE010000002.1, read as the reverse complement.
ATGGTAGGTATTGCTAAGACTATTGAGTCTCAGTACAGCCTCGAGGTTACATATAACAAGATTGAAGACATGGTTGACGAATATGGCAATATTATATACGGTTTGGACGGTAAGCCAGTTAAGGTTACTAATAACTATACTGAGACAATGGGCTTCGCAGATTATGCTAAGCTTCTTGCCGATAAGAAAAATGTAACTATTGTAGGTAAGCCATCTGTTAACTCAACATTGTCATCAACTCAGATCGCTGAGTATAAGAGTCTCTTCAACACCTTCCTTGGTGCAGTTGTTGAAAGAGGTTATCTCGGCGACAGACTTGAGGAAGAAATTCCTTGCGCATCAGGTAATACTTACTCAGCACTTTCTGTTGACGGTATTACAACAAATGCAGAGGGCGGTAAGGATTATTCAGCAGCAACAGTCAGCAAGACAGCTTCTGCAACAGCTCCTGAATTTGGTGCATTCAATGCAGACGGCGTTCTTGTAAACGACGGTAATGTTGTATATCCTGAAAAGCTCTGGTCAACATACGTTGAAGCTCTTGCAAGAGCAGTAGATTTGGCTCAGCTTGGTAACGGTGAATACGCTCACAAGGATAAGGCAAATTATATTGCTACTGCAAATGATTATGATGCTCGTGTAACAAACGTTTATGACGCTAAGCTTGATCTTCAGGCTGCTGAAATCGCCCTTGAAAACACAAGCGTTCTCACAATCAATGTTCCTGAGGGCTGCACAGTAACTGTAAACGATGAGGCTTATACAAAGCCAATGGCTGTTACAACTGACAGCTATGTAGACATCGCTGCTACACCTGCTGAGGGTTATACCTTCACAGGCTTCCAGGTAGGAGAAGAGGTTATCACAGATAATCCTTACTCAGTTAAGGTTCAGAGAGATACAGAAGTATCTGTTCTCGTTGAATCAGCTGGTCCTACAGGTTCAAATGTAAGCGGTACAATCGAAGTAGCTAAGGATGCTACCGGCGAAACTGCAGGATTCTGCGTTGCAGGTGAGTACACAATTGAACTCTACTCCGACGCTGATAAGACAAATCTTGTTGCTACAACAACATCTGCATTCGCTGACGGTGCAAACTCATTTGCATTTGAAAATCTTGCAGACGGTACTTACTATGCAACAATTACATCTGAATATTCAATTCCCCGTGAAAACGTTACAATCATTGTAAACGGTGCAGAAATTGCAGACGCAGTTATCACTGTTGTTCCTTGTGACTTTGACGGCAATGGTGTTATTACAGCTGATGATGCTAAATTTGTTTTCAAGACAGTATCTGATTCAACAAACAAAGATTATTGTGACTTTGATAACAACGGCGTAATTACAGCTGATGACGCTAAGTATGTTTACAAGATGTCTTCTGGTTCAACATTGCCTGAGCTTGTAATTCAGTAAGTAAAATTAGTAATCTGTTGATTATTTGACAGAATTAGCGGTCCTCGGGGGAGCCTCGGCTTCCTCGGGGTATCCGTGTGTAATGGAGAATTCTCCGTTTTATGACAAAATTCACGCTTTGGTGAAATTTGTTACAAATTTTTAAAACCGTAATTAATTATTGAATTTCGGTTCATCACCGCATTTGCGGTATATTATCTAAAAATGTTTACACATTTCGGAGGTAAGACCAATGCAGAAATCTTTAAGAGAACATAGCTCTCTTATTATGGGGGCGCTTATCCTTTTTGTTGTGCTTGGTTTGTTCTTGTGCCTCCCTCTTTCCGCACAGGCAGCAACAGGAACTCTCGGTACCGAGACTCCTTATATTTACTGTACCTATACGGATTCTGAAGGTAAAGAGGTTGACGGCAATAAGCTTGACGCAGGCACTTATAAGGTAACCTTTAATATTAAGGATATGACTTCTGCCTCCGTTTTGCAGGTAACGGCGTCTTATGGTGAAACAGCGACTGTTGATTCTTCAACTGTTGCTCAGCTTACAGATACCGATACTGAATTCAGCTCAATGGGTTATTTGGCATCCGACGGTAATATAGTTTTCGGCTATGTATCAAATGCAGACGATACTTCGGCTCTCACAGCAGACGGCACTGCGTTATTTTCACTTGATGTAACTTTCGCAGAGCCATGTGATGCGGCAAAAGTAATCACTGTTGCATCAGATCCTAATTTAACATTTGCTCTTGCAGATTATGGTGACGGTTATGATGATGAGTATGCGATTGATTTAGACGAATCAACTTCCTATTCGGGTGAAAGATATAAGATGTTAAGTGATGTGTCTCCTGAAATGGGACACTCGGTAAACGGTACAATTGAGGTTGCTTCTGATGCAACCGGTGCTTCAGCCGGCTTTTGCGTAGCAGGTGAGTATACCATTGACCTTTATACAGATGCTGAAAGGGCAACTACTCCTATTTCAACAACATCTGCTTTTGCAGACGGAGTAAATACCTTTGCTTTTGAAGGTCTTTCAGACGGTACTTACTATGCAACAATTACTTCTGCATATTCAATTGTCCGTGATAACGTAAAAATTATTGTAAACGGTTCAGACATAACAAATGCCGTTATTACAGTTGTTCCTTGTGACTTTGACGGCAACGGACTTATTACTGCAGACGATGCTAAATTTGTTTTCAAGACCGTATCTGATTCAACAAATAAGGATTACTGTGACTTTGATAACAACGGCGTAGTTACAGCTGATGATGCTAAATATGTTTACAAGATGGCTTCAGGTTCAACGTTGCCTGAATTGTTAGTACAATAATTGTAGATTCAGCGGTTTAGTAATGATGATATTGCAAATACCGTTAGGTATTTCCGCTTATGATAATATTTCAACTTTGACAGAATTGTTATTGCTTCTGTATTGTTGATACGCAATAAATTAATTATGAAATTTAGTCAATGAGTGGTATTTGCTTTGTTTGAAAGTTTCCGGCTCATTGATTGGACATAATGTTATAAGGAAAATTTATATGAAAAAAACTTTTAGAAAAGCAATAGCTGTTCTTCTTGCTGTTCTTATGGTTGCTTTCTCAGTTCCATTCACCGCACTTGCTGAGGTAGATTCAGTAGGTTGGTGGGGAGACAACAACTGGGATAGTGCTAAGAACCCTGAGCTTCTTGCAATGCTTCAGGAACGTGAAGACGGCACATATGCTTTTGATGATTATGAGGGCTGGAACAGCGCTACTTGGGATTATGGTTTTGCATTAGGTGATGCTTTGTCACCGGAGACCGATCTTGGTCAGGGTGCTGATGCTCTTGCAATGGTTAAAGAACAGTACAAACCTACTCTTACAATTTCTGTTTGGGATCAGGGTACAGCAGATAACAGAATTTTTCGTAAGTTCTATGGCTATGGCACAGGTGCTGCAAATGCTATCACATATGATAAAGCAGTAGCTGATGGTTACAAACTTAACCCTGCAGACCTTAAGGCTGGTCAGCGTATTATGGTCACATTTGAAATCGGCGGTTTAGATATGATTTACGCTGGTCAGATTAAGGGTATTGCTGATCCTGAGTACCTTGCAGGTGCTTATTACAAACTCAATCCTACAACTAAAGACCAGTGGGCAATTTCAACAACTGATGCTATGGACCTTAAAGTAGGTCAGCAGAGAGGTTATAACTACTACGGCACTGCTCTTTCTGACGGTACAGGTCCTGACTACAAGAGAGCTTCAGGTCAGATCCTTATTCCTTATTCAGGTAACGCAGCTCCGCCTGCATCTTCATATGTAGGTGTTGATCAGCGTGGATTTGGTGAGCACGGTCTTTATATCGGTGCATTCAGCTTTGAGGTTCTTCAGGATTGTAACCTTGCTGATGTACTTCATATGAATCAGGATGCCGACAAGAACGAGGCTCGTGGTGTTACAGTATTCACTCCATATGCCCCTGAAGAAGTTGGCGAAAGGGCAAAGTATACATTCCAGACTGACGCAGAGTCTGTTCACGAGACAGCAGGCCTTATCGCTCTTAACTGGGACGGTTATAAGGCAGGCAGCACAGAGTGCACACACGCTAACGCTGTAAAGACTGAGGCTAAGGCTGCTACATGTACAGAGGCTGGTAATGCAGAATACTGGACCTGTCCTGATTGTAACAAGATGTTCTCAGATGCAGCTTGCACAACAGAAATCACAGAAGTTCCTACAATCGCTGCTAAGGGTCATACTATCACAAAGGTAGAGGCTAATGACGCTACATGTACAGAAGACGGTAACAGCGAATATTATGTATGCTCAGTTTGTGATAAGATGTTCTCAGACGCTGAGGGCACAAACGAAATTTCAGAGATTCCTGTAATCTCTGCAACAGGCCACAGCCTTGCAAAGACAGACGAAGTTCCTGCAACCTGCACATCTAAGGGTACAGAAGCATACTGGACCTGCACAGCTTGCGGCAAGATGTTCTCAGATGCAGAGGGCAAAAATGAAATTTCTGCTCCTGTAGAGATTCCTACGATTGACCATAACTATACAATGGTTAAGACTGAAGCTACATGTACAGAGCCAAGTTCAGAGGTTTATACATGTCCAGATTGCGGTGATACATACACCACACACGTAGATCCTGCAAAGGGTCATACAGCAGTTAAGACTGATGAAGTTCCTGCTACATGTACAACAGAAGGTACAGAAGCATACTGGACCTGTTCAGCTTGCGGCAAGATGTTCTCAGACGAGGCTTGCACAGCTGAAATCACAGCTCCTGTAACTATCCCTGCAAAGGGTCATACAGCAGTTAAGACTGATGAAGTTCCTGCTACATGTACAACAGAAGGTACAGAAGCATACTGGACCTGTTCAGCTTGCGGCAAGATGTTCTCAGACGAGGCTTGCACAACTGAAATCACAGCTCCTGCAACAATTGATAAGCTCGGTCACGACTTCAGCGTTGTCGTATCTTCAACAGCAGGTGACTGCCAGACTGAGGGTACAACAGTTTATAAGTGCTCAAGATGTGAAGAGACTAAGGAAGTAGCCGGTGCATACGGTCCTCATACAGCTGTTAAGACAGAGGCTAAGGACGCTACATGTACAGAAGACGGTTACGAAGCATACTGGACCTGCTCAGTTTGTAACAAGATGTTCTCAGACGAGAACTGTGCAAACGAGATTGCAGCTCCTGTAGTAATCAATGCTAAGGGTCATACTCCTGTTAAGACAGAAGCTAAGGCTGCTACTTGTACAGAGGATGGCTACGAAGCATATTGGACCTGCTCAGTTTGTGACAAGATGTTCTCAGACGAGAACTGTGCAAACGAGATTGCAGCTCCTGTAGTAATCAATGCTAAGGGTCATACACCTGGCGAACCTCAGGTTGTTACAGTTCCTGCAACAATCGACGCTGACGGTTCCGTTACAACAACAGTTTACTGTTCAGTTTGCAACGAAAAGCTCAGCGAAGACGTTCAGGTTCTTCCAATGCTTCCAAGCGTAGTAATCACTGTTGATGCTACAGACCTTGGTACAACATCTATCAACGGTACTGATTCTACAAACGGCTATGAACTTAAGGTTGCTAAGGATTCTGCAGTAACTCTTACAGCTGTTCCTGCTGCAGGCGCAGCATTCGTTGGTTGGTCACTTAACGGCAAGATCGTTTCTGACGACGCAACATTCACAACAACTGCATTTGTTGATGCAACATACACACCTGTATTCACAGAGACTGCTGCTGATACATTCACAGTTGTATTCGTTGATAACTATGGTAACGTAATTTCTACTCAGGAAGTTGCTAACGCTTCTGAAATTACAGCTCCTACAGCTCCAACCCGTCCTGGTTATACATTCACAGGTTGGTCAGTAGATTACACTACTCTTACAGAGGGTGCAACAATCTATGCTCAGTTCGAGAAGAATGCTGCTGCTGCATACACTGTAACAGCTAACGGTTGTACAATCACAACTGCTGACGGTGCAACAGCAACAGATAAGATGGAGAACGTTGCTTACGACACATTAGTAACAATCACAAACAACGGAACAGCTGCTGCTTCTTGGAAGATCGGCGAATCAACAGTTGCATTCGGTGAATCATACACATTCTATGTAGGTTCTGACGTTACTGTTGTTCCTCAGTTTGATGAGACTGTTACAGCTAAACCTACAGTTTCAGCTGTAAGTGTATCTGAAGTAACAGAAGCTAACGGACTTAAGAGAGCTGTATTCCTTGCAACTCGTTCAATGACTGATGATTGCAAGCTTATCAGCGCCGGTTATATCTATGGTAAGGCTGCCGATGTAACAGCTGATACTACTATCGATAATGTAAACGGTACAACTGTTAAGAGAATTGATGCTAAGTCATCAGTAGAGCAGTTCTCAGTAGCTTATGGTTTGAGGGCACAGACCGGTTCAATCGCAGCTAAGGCATATGTTGCATATGTTGACGCTGACGGTGCTACTCAGGTTATCTACGCTGACCTTCAGACTTACACATACGCTTAATTTATAAGAGCTTCCGCCCCTGTCCCGCAGGGGTGGGGGAGTTAGCTTGAGTAAATTAAAAAAGGAGGACAATTTAATGAAAGAGCTTTATACTTCACCTGTTTCAGAAGTAAAGGAGTTCACAACAGCTGATGTTGTTACAACTTCCACTGGAATCGATTTTGGTGACGGCGGTTGGGACTAATAATCTCAATTGCTTTGCAATAAAGTAAAAGGCAAGGACGGCAGAAATGCCGTCCTTGTTTGATGTTATATTATTAATTAACTGCACAAAAAACGGCTTGAAATTAATCAAGCCGTTAAGTTTTTTGTTTATCGGATTAAAATATTTGCGTTTTGCTCAAGAACTTCAATAGCTTCTCGTCCGCTTTTTCTAATGATTTCTTCAACTCCCTGAGAAAATTCAGGAGCACGGGAGGAGAGGTTATGACAGTCTGAACCGATTAAATGAATTCTTCCGCTTTCAAGATATTTGATAAGTTTTTTTCTTGTTCCTCTGTGACTGTTTACAAAGGAGCTGATATTTACCTGAACGAGACAGCCTGCTTCAATGTAGTCATCAAGCAAGTCCTCATTGTCCATTAAAGCGCTGTAGCGTTCAATATGGGCGAGTATGGGCTTTACCCCATAGTCAAAATTCAGGTTTAGCAGTCTGTCATAATACTTTTGTGAAAAGTCACATGAAAAAGAATGTTCAATAAGCACATAGCCTGAATTTCCTATAGCCAGCCTGTCAAGATTTTCATTGCTGAAAAGATATTTGCTTATGTAAACTTCAGCCGCAGGTATCAGCTTCGGACTGTCGGGGGGAAGTGCTTCAGACAGCTCTTCAAAAGCCCTGTCACGCCGTTGAAGAAAGTCATCCAGGGAAATGGAGTCGCTGTAATAATGGGGTGTCAGAATTATTGCCTGAGCACCCTGTCTTTTCAGCTTTTCTATCATTTTAAGGCTTGTTTCCACATCAGGCGAGCCGTCGTCTATTCCGGGAAGAATATGACAATGGGTTTCGACAAGATTTTTAATAATCATAATCTGTTCCCCTTACTGCTTCTGATTATTTTGATTATTGGAGCTGTATCTTCCGTAACTGTTGTATCCGCCGTAGCCTGAATAAGAGCCGTAGCCGTACCCGGAGTATGAGCCGTATGTTTTATAATTGCCCTTGTAATTAGATAACTTGGTTTCCGCAAAATTCACAACAAAACCTAAAATTTTTGCGTCAATAAATTCCAGCGCTGACAATGCCTTTTGAAGCTCGGGATGAGTAGATTTATTTGAGCGGACAACAAGCACAACGCCGTCAGATTCCCTGATAAGCGGAAATGAGTCTGAAACAATATTTACAGGCGGAGTATCAATGATTATATAGTCAAAATCCTTGCTTACATCGGCAAGAAAATCCGACATAAAGTCAGAGCCTAAAAGCTCGGCAGGATTCGGCGGAATTGAGCCTGAGCAGATAACGGAAAGATTTTCGTATTTTGTAGGATGTATTATTCCGAAAATATCAGCTCCTCTTCTGGCGGAGATAGTATCGCTGAGATAATTTGTCAGTCCGGGAGCATTGGAAAAACCGAAATACTGATGAATTTTCGGTTTTCTTAAATCGCCGTCAATCAGAAGTACTCTTTGGTCTGCCTGAGAAATTGTAACTGCGAGATTTACAGTGGTGGTTGTTTTTCCTTCATTCGGAAGAGAGGAGGAAACAACGATAATTTTACAGCCTTTTTTTATTACGGAAAACATAATGTTTGCTCTGATAGTTTTATAAGCCTCTTCAACTCTGAATTTCAGTTCAGGCTGAATGGGTGCACTGTCAAGCAAAGATCTTGATGTTGCAGAGGTAATCGTTGATTTTTTCGATTTCTTAGCCATTGCTGTTACCTCCCTTTGATGATTTTTCCTGTCTTTTTGTTTGGGCGGATGCTTTTGTTTCAAATTCGGGTATCGTGCCTAAAACAGGGATGTCGTATTTCTCGGTCAGCTCCTCGCTGGTTTTGATACGAACATCAATAAGGTCTCTCAAAATATAATAAGCGGCGGCTATGACCAGACCTGCCAAAAAGCCTATTATACATTTTTTTGGATATCCGAGGCTTTGAGAGGTTGCGGCTTTTAGCGCCGTATCCTCAACGGAAACATTTACAAGGCCGTTGTTAGTCGTTTTCATAACCTCGGGCACGGTTTCCTCAAGCTGATGAGCAATCTGATATGAAAGGTCGGCGTCTGTCGTAGTAACTGTCATTTTAAAAAGAGCCGTGTCTGAAATACTTTCAATAACGGTTGAGTTTTTTATCAATGACGCAGAATAGTTTGTATTCAGATTTTCATTCAATGCGTCTGCAACCTTTTGGTTAAATTCATTCGTTTTGAACAATTCAATATATGTCGCCATCATTTTCATAGCATAGTTCATTTTGCTGGTATTGCTTGCCTGCTGCTGGGATGATGAGGAGTCTGACAGCTCCTGATTCTGATCCACGGCAAAAGCGAGAAATTCAACTGATGAAGCATATGTGAGAGTAGTGAAATTTGCCGTGATAAAATAAGCGACAAAGGTTCCTATCAGTGCAAATATAATCAAGGTTTTCCACTTTTTCAAAAGCAGAGTTACAATTTTTTGCACATTTGCGTCAATATTCATTTAATCCCCTCCGTTTCGGGCATATAACTATATAATATATTATAATACTTTATATTTTAAATATTGTCAATGAACATATTTAATTTTATTCTATTGACAAAGGATATAAATAGGTGATAATATTTTCTAAAAGAAACACAGCCGGATTATTTCCGAAAGCTGATGAATTTTTAAAACGGAAGAAAGAACCTGAGAGGAAGGATTTATGCAGAATAATAGAGTTAAAATGCCCGTATGGGGACCTTACTCAAAAAAGTACATGGGTATTTCAAGAGTTATGGAAAGTCTTGCGGATGTTGGGGGAAGATATGATTTTTCGGTTCATCCGACACTTTGGAACAGCTCTACACCTGTTCCGAACGTGACTGTTCCGTCATCTTATCATTTGTGGAACTGCAAAAGCGACTATTCATATTTTTCATACAGATATGAGCTTATGTGGAAGGATATGGTTTACGCCGATGTGTCCTTCTCAAAAATCAATGATGAAGCATATCTGATGAGATGTGAATTTGTTAATAATACGGAGCTTTCGCAAAACTGTATTCTGAATATTTTTGCAGCTCTGGAATTCCCTTATCCTACATACTGCAAAGTAAGCACACCTGAAAAATGTGTGCTGAAAACTGCTAATGACTATGCGGACTATTCCTATGCAGTGCCTCGTCCGTGGGATAACGAAAACCCTGACGGAATGTTTAAGGGTATGTTTGCCGATAAGAATTTTTATTTGGGAAAAGGTCTGGGAGACAGGTGTGAAAATTATCACGTTCATTTCTTAAACCTTAAGCCCTTTGGATGTGAAAAAGGCGACAGGGTTTCCTACAGCATAAAGGCAGACAATTTCAAAAGTCCCGTTATAGCCCTCAGATACAGAACTGTTACCGACGGCGACGGCATGTTTGATATGAAATCCGATGAAGAAGAATACCGCAATATTATTTTTCCTCACAGTGATGACCTTACTTTTATATATCTGCCGTATATGGATAATTTTACGCTTGAAAGTCTCGGCGGTGCAGGTGTTGAGCTGGATTTCCTTGCGGTAATTGAAAGCGGAGAAGAGGACAGCCTTACCGCCGAAAAGGTCAATTTTCCGTATGTCCCCGAAATCAGTACTGAAATTCTTGAAAACGGTCACAGAACCACTCTTAAATATAACGGCATTGAAAAGCCTTTTTATATTCTCACAAACAATAAAAACACAAGAGAGAGGACTCTTAATTCAGGCTGCCTTGAGGATGCGCTTATTAACCGTCTTTCAAACGGTGACCATACATATGACGATTTAGCGGAAACCTTTTCAGGCTCCTTCAAGAGAAAACACAGTGACGATGGATTTTTCCACAATACACTTATAAAATCTATTTTTGTTGAACCTCATACCTCCCATACTGAATATGCGGTTTTGTCTATGGGAGAATTTGAAGGCCTTTCTGACAGCGAATACGAAGAGATTTATAAAAATGCAAAAGCTTCAAGTCCTGCTGCAGATTTTAACGAAGCAGGTAAAAAGTATACCCTTTCAACAGAGATACTGAAATCAACACTTTTAACGAATGTTGTTTATCCTGTTTACCGTCACGGTGAAAATGTTATTCATCATACTCCCGGCAAGAGATGGGACAGTTTTTATACATGGGACAGCGGTTTTATCGGAATGGGACTTTTGGAGTTTTCGCCGAAGCTCTGTCAGTATGCCCTTGATATGTACCTTTGTGACGAGTCAAACGGTGACTTTGCTTTTCTTCTTCACGGCTCTCTTGTCCCGACGCAGTTTCCCGAGTATCTTGAATTGTTAAAGAGGACTGACGATAAGGAAAGCCTTGCCTTTCTCTATGACAAAGCAAAGCTCTATTATGAATTTTTGAGAGGAAGAAATCACGGTTCAACTGTTGCAAAGTTCGGCAACGGTCTTTTGACAACATATGATTACTGGTATTCACACTGCGGTATGGACGATTATCCTGCCCAGGTTGAAATGATGAACAGAAAATCACAGAAATATACCTGTCCCTGTCTTTCAACGGCACAGATTATCCGGGCAGGTAAAATTATGAAAATGGTTGCAGAGTCCTTGGGAAGAAATGACGATGTTAAAGTTTATGATGCTGATATTGAGTATTCAACAAAGGCGCTCAACGAGCTTGCATGGGATGAAGAAAGCGGATATTTCGGATATACGGAGTATGACGAAAACGGAAATGTAACAGGTATTATGAGAACTTCCGGCGGTGAAAATTTCAACAAAGGTATGGACGGCATTTATCCTCTTGTTGCAGGTGCAGTCTCAGGCGACAGGAAGAAAAGACTTATTGAGCATATTAAAAATCCGAAGGAAATGTGGTCAAGAGCAGGAATTTCCGCTGTTGATATGAGCGCCTCCTATTATTTTGACGACGGTTACTGGAACGGTAATGTATGGATGAGCCATCAATGGTTTGTATGGAAATCTATGCTCGACAACGGCGAAGCCGATTTTGCCTTTGAAATAGCCAACAGAGCTCTTGATATGTGGAAGGATGAAACAGATTTTACATATAACACCTATGAATGTTTCGGCATTGCCACAAAGAGAGGCGGCTGGTTTCATAATTTCGGCGGTCTTTCCGCTCCTGTCTGTATTTGGGCAAACTGCTACTACAAGCCTCAGACCGTAACAACAGGCTTTGATATCTGGACCGATTATCAGAGGACAACAGATAAAAGTGCAGAGATTTCATTTAAGTATTACGGCGATAACGAAAAATACACAATGATTGTAACTCTGTCCGACAAGTGCAGCTATGCAGCTTTCCTTGACGGGGAAGAGATTGAATTTTATGAAAGAAACAAGGGATCCCTGGAGTTTACGTTTACATCAGACGTAAAATCAGGTCTGCTTGTGATTAAAGAGAAATAAATTAAAGGGGTAAGGATATGGAAAACAGAATCTGCGGAAGCAATAATGAGCCATTGAAAATCCATCTGATTACCGATACTCATTATTATTCAAGAAAGACAGGAACATCAGGTAAGGAATACGACAAAATGGAATCAAAGTCACAAATGGTGATTAAAGATTCCGACCTTGTGCTTAAAGCGGGATTTGATATGCTGTGTGAGGATAAATCAACGGATATTGTGTTGCTTTCCGGAGATACAACTCATAACGGAGAGCTTGACTCTCACAAGGAATTTATTGAAATGCTCCGTGACCTTAAAAAGAGAGGCAAGAGAGTTTATGTAATAACAGCTACTCACGATTTCCGTGACGGCGGTGTTACTGACGGGTTTGTGGGCGATGGTAAAATTCAGGTGCCTGCCATAGAGGACAGACATGACCTTTGGGATATGTATTATGAATTCGGTCCCAACGAGGCTATTTCAACTCATAAAGAGTCAATGAGCTATGTTGTTCAGCTTGCTCCGGGATACCGCCTTTTTGCTCTTAATGACGATACGAATTATAAGCCCGAGGGAGAAAGAGGTTCGGGATTTTCAAATGACTGTATGAAATGGATTCTTGAACAGCTGAAGGATGCTCAGGAAAACGACCAGTATGTTATCGCAATGACCCATCACCCCATGATTGCTCCGTCGCCGTTTTATGCAATTATCGGCAAAGGCGATATGCAGAGGAATCACGAAACCACAAGGGAAATTTTTGCAGATGCAGGACTTCAGTGTATGCTGACAGGTCATACTCATATACATAATATCAGTTCTGTTACTACAAAAAAGGGCAACGTATTTTACGATATTGCAACAGGTGCAATGATAGGCTGTCCCCCTGTAATGAGAAATATCACCTTTGACCCAAAGAACGCTAAGATTGATGTTGAAACGGTTACTATTAAGAATGTCCCGGGACTTGACACAGGCGGAAAGCCCTTTGACGAGTATATGAAAGGCTTTTTCTTCGGTATGATTGCCGAGGTTATTTGGGCAATGGGAAATGATATTGACCGCCTTGCAGAAATGACCCCTGCATTTTCAATTCCCGGTGAAAAGGTTAAGAAGCTTGGATGGATTATTAAGCCGATAGGAAAATTCCTTAATAAACTTACATTTAAAAAGGTCTGGAGACTTTGCAAAAAAGAAAGCGGACTTAACAAAGCAGATATAGCAGATATAGCGGATAATAAGGTTGTGGACTTTATACTTGAACTGGTGCAGAATCTTTACTGCGGAGATTCCCCCTACAGTCCCGAAACAAGAGAGTATAAGCTCACCTGCGGACTTCTCAATGTTATTGATTCTTTCCTTGACACAATTCATCTTAAAATAGGTAAATTCCTTAAGGGTGCAACGACGGTAAGAGCGCTTGTTGAGCCGCTTCTTTGGAATCCCGGCTTTTGCGATGCCGAGGCAACTCTTCCGCTTTATCCTACATATGATGGCAATAATCCTGCACCGAAGCAGCAGGAAAAGAAATTCAACGACCCTGTAAAGAAGAGCAAGAAAGGTCCTTTTATTCTTGTAATTTTAATCCTTTTGGTAATTCTTTTGTTAGCTGTTGTTGTGGGATTAGCTGCTTTGATTGTTTGGGCTGTTATCTCAATAGTTAAGGCAATTACAGGTTTTGCAGCTTTAGGCTTCCTGTTATAATAATTTACTATTGCAAAATGAACATTTTGTTGTTATAATAAATTTGCACTTATATTTTATTAATTTTTTAAGGAGAAAAATTTATGGCAGACGAAAAAAAGAAATTCAGTCTCGGCGGTCTTGATAATGCCGCAGAGGAAAAGGGCTCATTCATTAAGACGGTTTGGCAGCTTGTTAAATTCCTTGTTGTTTCAGGTCTTGTAACAATTATTCAGTTGGTGCTTGCTAATGTGCTTCCGCTTATTTTTGACAGCGTTACGGCAACACTTCCTGCATTTTTACAGGGAATTTTCCAGCCGGATGTAATTTTTGATGCATCTACACCAAAGGGTCAGGAGCAGATGGCAAAGTATGTTATTGACGGTGTTGTAACTTGGGGCTATCTCCTTCCGTTCTTCCTTTCAAACCTTATTGCAAACATTTACGGCTTCTATCAGAATAAAAAGACAACATTTAAGTCTGATGCACCTTGGTATAATTTCGCAATTTACATTATACTTATGATTGCATTGATTCTGTTCTCAACATGGCTTCAGGGCTGGCTTGTTGGTATTATTGCTAAAGCAAATATCGCTTTCCTTAATGGTTTGGCAAGAACTATTGCAAGTTTGGCAGCAGGTTTTGTTCAGATGGTTGTTCTCTTCCCGATGGAGAAATTTGTTCTTCTTAAGGAAAAGAAGCCTGAAGATGAAGCAGCAGCTGCATAATCTAAATAAGTTTAAAAAGAAAAGACTGTATCCGTTTGGATACAGTCTTTTTAGTGCTGCAAAATTTTGGCACAGTATGTTAATCTTCTTCACTTTCCTGTGCCTCAATATCCTTTGAGGAGAGGTTGTAAATATAATCTGTCAGCTTGTCCTTATTCTTTTCGGTGTTAATACTGATAACGCTGTTGCCCTGAATTGTTGCATAATCCCAAGTTCCGTCAAAAGGCACCTTTGCCTGATGAATGTCACCTGTTATACAAATTCCTGCCATTGCAACAAAACGCATCAGTTCACCCTTGCTCATATCTGTTTCAATATAAGGCGCACTGTTAAACGCCATTTTGTAAAGTTTGAAAGGACCTGAATGTTTGGCGCTGTTTATAATAGCGCTCATAACAGTTCTCTGTCTTTCGGTTCTTACAAAGTCGGTGTCAATTTTTCTTATTCTGCAGTAAGCAAGCGCCTGCTCTCCCGTCAGATTGCTTTTTCCTTCTTCCAGGGTTACGCCGCCGTATCTTTTCGGGTGATTTGTAACCTCTTTTGCCTCTGCCGAGGTTACGTCAACTTCAACTCCTCCGAGACTGTCTACAAGAACCTTGAACATTTCAAAATCTGTTACAACGTAACTGTCAATGTCAATGCCGAAATTGTATTCAATGGTGTCTGCAACATTCTGATATCCTCCGCTTGAGCATGCGGCATTGAGCCGCTGTTCGTATCCGAGAGAGGGAATATATACCCATGTGTCACGGAGAAATGATACGAGTTTAATGCAATGATGCTTCATATCAAGTGAAACAATCATCATTGTGTCTGAACGGGATGCTTCTGCTTTGTCATTGCTTCTTGCGTCAACACCGAGCAGAAGTATATTTTTTACCATACCGCTGTTTGCAAGTTCGCTTTGATTAACATATTCGCTTTCTTTTTTGTCGTCATAGTTAATTCTTCCGAGAACAGGGAATATTGCTCCTGTTATAACGAGAACAATTGCAAGAACAATGATAAGCGCTTTTTTGCCGCCTGAAAGTTTTCCTTTATTTTTGTTTTTACCGCCCTTTTTGCTGTTCTTGTTATAGTGATTTGGTTTGTTATCATTGTTTCTGCGGCTGCCGTTACTGCTTTTCGGCGTTCTGTCAAAATCTTCGTATCTTTCGCTGACAAAGTGCTGATTGCCGTTTTGCACAGGAACGTTATTGCAGGGGTTTACACCGCTTTTTTGGTTGTCTTTAATAACATCGTCATTTCTTGTTTTATTGTTAAAGTTAAGGTCAATAGGCGAGTATCCGTAATAATTTTCTTCATCTGGAACAGTTCTGTCCACATCGTCTCTGTTTTTGTTTGTACCGAACCCTTCGTTTTCAAAACGAGGCATCGTACCACCTCCGTAAAGTGTCAGATAATATATCAATTATGTTGGTTTTGTTGTCTGTTCATCAATTCTACTACATATTATATATTATTTCAACAAGCATTTTGTAAAATCAGTTGACATTGAGGATGATTTTTTTTAAAATAAAGACAGCGAGTCGGTGAGGCAGTTGCGTACCGATTTGGTATGAGGAAAGTCCGAGCAGCACAGAGCAGGATAACGGCTAACGGCCGCCGAGGGTGACCTTAGGGAAAGTGCAACAGAAATAAACCGCCTCTTATGAGGTAAGGGTGGAAAGGCGAGGTAAGAGCTCACCGAGGAAGTGGAGACATTTCCTGCCATGTAAACCCTATCCGCTGCAACATCGACTAAAGGGTTGTCGGCTCGACACATAACTTTGAAGGATGGCTTGAGCGCAGGAGCAATTCTGCGAGTAGATAGATAACTGCCGCATACAGAACTCGGCTTATTGCCGGCTCGCTGTTTAAGATTTTTAATAAACTATATTCAGCCCGAAAGGCTAAGGTGATTATTATGTTAGTGAAAATGGGAGATTTGCTTGCCGACGCACAAAAAGGAAATTATGCTGTAGGCTCTTTTTCCGTTGCAAATATGGAAATGGTGCTGGGTGCTTTAAAGGCTGCAAAGGAGCTTAATGCACCTATTATTCTGCAGATTGCCGAAGTAAGACTGAAGCAGAGCCCTCTTGAAATTATCGGACCTCTTATGGTTGCGGCGGCGGAAAGTGCCGAAACTCCCGTTGCAGTTCATTTTGACCACGGAAAAACTTTGGAAAAGATTAATCAGGCGCTGGATATCGGTTTTACATCCGTTATGTTTGACGGTTCACATCTTCCTCTTGATGAAAACATCGCTATGACTAAAAAGGTTATGGAGCTGGCGGCTGATTATGACGCTGATGTAGAGGCGGAAATCGGCTGTGTAGGAGGTTCTGAGGACGGCAGTGAGGATATCGCAATCAACTGCACAAAGGTTGAGGATGCTGTCCGTTTTGAGGCCGAAACAAATGTTGATGCTCTTGCTATAGCAATCGGTAATGCTCACGGAAATTATAAAAGTACACCGAAGCTTCGCTTCGATATTCTTGAAGAGGTGGAAAAGAATACGGATTTGCCTCTTGTTCTGCACGGAGGAACAGGAATTACTCCTGAAGATTTTGTCCGCTGTTCACATACAGGTATTAAAAAAATAAATATTGCTACTGCAACCTTTGACAGTGTTGAAAATAATGTAAGTAAGTGTTATAATGACGGCTGTATAAAAGGGTATTATGATTTGCAGTCAGCCGAGGTTGAGGGCGCTTATCAGAATGTAAAGAAGCACATTCTCATTTTCGGGACCGATAACAAAGCATAATATAATATATTTCGGCGTTATTATAACGCTGGCAAAATAAAGGGGTATAACTATGAAGTATATTGAATTTGATATGACGAAGCCGCTTGATTTTATTCCTATCGGAAGAATTGCTATTGATTTTAACCCGACGGATATGTATATGCCGCTGAGTGAGTCATCTAATTTTAATAAATATGTAGGCGGTTCTCCGGCAAATATTGCAGTAGGTCTTGCAAGACTCGGCTGTAAGGTGGGTTTTTGCGGATGCGTCAGCAATGACCGGTTCGGTGATTTTGTTGTAAATTACTTCGATAAAGAAGGCATTGATACAAGCCACGTTACAAGAGCTAAAAACGGTGAATGTATAGGACTGACCTTTACGGAAATTCTTTCCAAGGAGGAGTCGTCTATACTGATGTACCGTGACAATGTTGCGGATTTCTGTATGGCTCCCGAAGATATTGACGAGGATTATATCGCATCTGCAAAGGCTATTGTGATAAGCGGTACGGCTCTTGCAAAGTCACCGTCAAGAGAGGCCTGCCTTAAAGCTATGATGCTTGCAAAGAAAAATAATGTAAGAATTATTTTTGACATTGATTACCGTGAATATACTTGGAAATCAAAGGATGAAATCGCAGTATATTACAGCCTTGTGGCTCAGAATGCAGATATTATTATGGGCTCAAGAGAAGAATTTGATTTGACAGAGGGTATTGTCGGTGTTAAGCCATCTGACCCTGAGAGTGCAAAATACTGGCAGTCCTTCGGTGCGGCAATATGTGTAATCAAGCACGGCAAGGAAGGCTCGACAGCTTATACAAATGACGGTAAGTTTTATTCAATTAAACCGTTCCCTGCTGTTAAGCTCAAAGGCTTCGGCGGCGGCGACGGCTATGGCTCATCTTTCCTTTACAGTCTCCTTCAGGGCAAGGAAATAATTGAATGTCTTGAATTCGGCTCAGCTTCTGCTTCAATTCTTATTTCCGCTCACTCCTGCTCAGACGCAATGCCGTCGGCACAGCAGGTAGAAGAGTTTATCAAGAAGAGCAAAGAGCAGTACGGCGAAATGGTTGCAAGGGTTTAATTTAAATATAACTAACAAAAGCAGTTTATCGATTTATTTTTCGGTAAACTGCTTTTTTAATATGGTTTTTTCGGATTGTCTGTTAATCCTAAAATGTAATCGGTTGTTGTATCATAATATTTCGCAAGTGCAATCAAAATATCTGACGGAAGGTCACGAAGTCCTGTTTCATAGCGGTAGTATTGAGGTTGTTTCATATTGAGATATTCGGAAACTTCAATTTGAGTTTTGTCGTTATCCTCGCGAAGCTCTCTCACTCTTTTATAATAAGCCATTACAAACACCTTATAACTATTTGGTTATTGATATTTTATCATTTGTGTGCTATTATTATTTATATTATAACCAAATGGTCATAAATTTTATGAGAGGATGAATATCGTATGAATAAAACTCACAGTAAAAATCCCAAATTTATATTTTATACGGCAGTGATTATAGAATCATTTTTATTGTACTGCGGTAAAACTTATTATCAGTTTTTCAGTGAGTACGATACTGTAATTAAACCTCAATGTGAAGAAGTTATACAGGAAACAGAAAACTTTTATAATAAAACTTCAGAGTTTATTAAGGATGATAAAAAGAACGATATGTTTTTTATTACCGATTTTGATGACGCTGTATACGGATATTACCATTTCGGCAGGTATCCTTTTTCCCCATACTACAGTGTTCGCTTTTTTAAAGTACAGGGTCAGGATGAATTAGTTAATAATTTTTATGATGATTATAATAATAAACCGCCTGAATACATAGTCGTATCGGAAGAGTATTTAAACAAAATAAATGTTGAAAAGCTGCCTGTTAAAGAAGATCTTAAACCTGTAATTGATGACCTGGATAACAGATATTCCCTGACATATACTGACGGAGTGTATACACTTTACACTTTAAAATAGACTTATGGCTATTAAGTATTGACTTTTTTGTAAAAATGTGGTATAATTCAAACCGTTCGAGGGAGTAGTTCCGCGCAGACTTACATAGCGTGAGCTAAATCAACAACTTGCCTTCAGGCTGGTTTAGTTTTAAAGAATGAGACTCGTACATGGTGAAATACTATGTACGGGTTTTTGTTTTTATAATATATATTTTAAGGGAGTATTGCTATGAAAGAATACTTAAAGGATTTTTCACAGGTTATGGAAAATCTTAAAACAGGCGACAGTGGTCTAACCTCTGCCGAAGCGGCGAAAAGGCTTGAGAAGAACGGCAAGAACAAACTTGCCGAGGGTAAGAAGGAATCTCTTATCCACAGGTTTTTAAAGCAGCTTGCAGACCCGATGATTATTATTCTTATCGTTGCGGCAGTAATTTCTGCTGTTACAGCGGCAGTCGGCGGTGACGGCGAGGGCTACGCAGATGTAATAATCATTATGGTTGTTGTTTTGATTAACGCAGTTTTAGGCGTTTATCAGGAAAGCAAGGCGGAAAAAGCTATTGAAGCCCTGCAAGAAATAGCCGCCGCAACCTCAAAGGTTATCCGTGACGGAAAGCTCACCGATATTAAATCAGAGGATTTGGTTGTGGGTGACGTTGTAGTTCTTGAAGCGGGTGACAGTGTTCCTGCTGACTGCCGTATAATTTCCTGTGCCTCGATGAAAATTGAGGAGGCGGCTTTGACAGGTGAATCCGTTCCCGTTAATAAAACTACAGATATTATTGACCCTCTGGGCAGTGATGATGTGCCTTTGGGTGACAGAAAAAATATGTGCTATATGGGCTCAAACGTAGTTTATGGTCACGGTAAAGCAGTAGTTGTTGCCACAGGTATGGATACGGAAATGGGCAAGATTGCAGACGCACTTGAAACTGCCGAGGAGGGACAGACACCTCTTCAGATTAAACTTGCTCAGCTTTCAAAAATTCTTTCAGTACTTGTACTCGGTATCTGCGTATTTATCTTTGCTTTTGATATTATCCGCAGTCTTGTGATAGGCGAAAGCATTACCTTTGCTTCAACTCTTGATACATTTATGGTAGCTGTTTCTCTTGCGGTAGCCGCAATTCCCGAGGGACTTGCCGCAGTTGTTACAATCGTTCTTTCAATCGGCGTTACTAAGATGAGTAAGCGAAACGCAGTTATCCGTCAGCTTACCGCAGTTGAAACTCTTGGCTGTACTCAGATAATATGTTCGGATAAAACAGGTACTCTTACTCAGAATAAGATGACTGTTGTTGAATACAGCGGTGACGACGAAAAGCTTCTTGCATCTGCAATGGCGCTTTGCTGTGATGCAGAGCTTCAGGAGGATAAAACCGTTAAGGGTGAGCCTACAGAGGCGGCACTTGTTGCCTATGCAGATAAGCTTGGTATGCCTAAATATGATTTGGAAAAATCATTCCCGAGAGTTATGGAAGCGCCCTTTGACTCATCAAGAAAGATGATGTCAACTGTTCATAGCTCTGACCATGGATTTATTCAGTATACAAAGGGTGCACCTGACGTTGTATTGTCACGTTGTACTGCATACTACGAAAACGGCAAGCCTGTTCCTATGACAGAGGAAAAGCGTAGTGAAATTGAAGCCTCAAATAAGGAAATGGCAGATAAGGCTCTCCGTGTTCTCTGCTGTGCAATGAGAACATACAAGGATAAGCCGGAGTCTGAGGAGGCAGAGGCTCTTGAGCATGACTTGTGCTATATCGGCTTAACCGGTATGATTGACCCTGTAAGACCTGAGGTTGTTGATGCTATTAAGGAATGCCGTCAGGCAGGTATCAGACCTATTATGATTACAGGCGACCATAAGGATACGGCTGTTGCTATTGCAAAGGAGCTTGGCATTATTGAAGATGCAAGCGGTGCAATCACAGGCTCCGAGCTTAACAAACTTTCTGACGAAGAGCTTGACAGAGATATCGAAAAGTATTCGGTTTATGCCCGTGTTCAGCCTGAGCATAAGGTTAGAATTGTTAAGGCTTGGAAGGCAAAGGGAATGATTACCGCAATGACAGGCGACGGTGTAAACGACGCTCCGTCAATCAAAAATGCCGATATCGGTGTCGGCATGGGTATCACAGGTACTGACGTAACAAAGAATGTTGCCGATATGGTGCTTGCCGACGATAACTTTGCTACAATTGTTTCAGCCGTTGAAGAGGGCAGAAGAATTTATGATAATATCAGAAATTCAATCCAGTTTCTTCTTTCCTCAAATCTTTCCGAAGTTGTTTCAATCTTCATTGCAACCCTTATGGGCTTTACACTTTTCGAGCCTGTTCATCTGCTGTGGATAAATCTTATTACAGACTGTTTCCCGGCACTTGCATTAGGTCTTGAAAAGGGCGAAAAGGATATTATGAAGCGTCAGCCGAGAAATTCCAAGGACGGAATTTTCGCAGGCGGTATGGGCTTCGATGTTGTTTATCAGGGACTTATGGTAACTGCACTGACCTTGATTGCATATTTCTTTGGTACAAATCAGCTGGGTGTTCAGCTTGCACACGGTACACCTGACGAAATTCACCTTAACGGTATGACAATGGCGTTCTTAACTCTTGCTATGAGTGAAATTTTCCATTCCTTTAATATGCGTTCTCGCCGTCAGTCAATTGTTAATATGGGCTCGGTAAACTGGTATCTTGTGGGTGCAATGGTATTGAGCCTGTTCTTGTCAACAATAGTTATTTACGTTCCGTTCCTTGCAAATGCCTTTGATTTTGCTCACATCAGCCTTACGGAATACTTCATTTCTCTCGGTCTTGCATTCTGTGTAATTCCTATCGTAGAAATTGTAAAAGCAATTCAGAGAGCAGTAAAGAAATAAAATATATAAAAAAAGCTGACTCGTTTGAGAGTCAGCTTTCTTCAGTGCGTAAGACGTTTTTTGCAGTATGATGTTTTACCGCAATGTGGACATTTCAGCCGTCTTCTTGTTAATGTGTGAGGCCCTGCAATATATGCTCCGAGGGTTGGCACAAATCTTTCACCGCATTTAGGACATTCATATGTTCCGCTTTCCGCATCAAGAACACAGGCAACGGCAATTCCTCCTGCAATAACAATTAAAGCAATTATTGTTAAAATGACACGAAGCTGTGCCTGCATTTCGAGTAATCCCGAAACAAGTATTAATGTTATGCCCGAAATAATTGTCAGCGTGCATACAACGGCAGACAAAATTATTTTCTTTGTGCTTTCTTCTCTTTCTTTAACAAGATTCATAATGTTTTTTTCAGCCCTTTCTTTGTAATCGTTGTCTGAAATGGTTTCACCCGAAAGCAGTTCGTTAACGCTTATATCAAGTGCATCACACAGCGGAAGCATTAAAGAAACGTCAGGGAGTCCCTTTCCTGTTTCCCACTTGCTGACAGTTCTGTCGCTGATACCTAAAATTTCTGCAAGCTGACGCTGTGTATATGATTTTTTCTTTCTCATATCTGAAATGAATTTTCCTGTTTTGATTTGATTCATTACAAATCTCTCCTTTCTGTCATAAGTGTACCTTAATACCTGAAAAAAGTAAACAAACTAACCGTAGAATTGATTAAATACAGCTCTGCTTAAAGTATACATTGATTATTTTTGCAATAATGCTATAATATTTTCAGGTGATTTTATGGAAAATATAAAGCTGAGCGGAGCAAAAAATGTCCGTGATTTCGGAAATATAATCAATAAAGACGGAAAGAGGATAAAGCCTCATTGCTTTATCAGAGGCAATGCCCTTTCTGATTTAACCGACAAAGACGTAAAAAAACTTGTAAATGAGTACAACCTCGGAGTTATTATTGATTTGAGAACAAAAACCGAGGCAGATGAAAAGCCTGACAAAATAATTCCCGGAGTTGAATATATCCACATTCCCGTTATAAGAGAGAGTACGATGGGAATATCTCACGAGGAAGAAATTGACAAAAATGAAATGCTCAATCATATTCCGGATTTGCGTCAGCTTTACCGCAATATTATTAAAGAAGATTATTCGGTTTCTCAGCTGAAAAAGGTTTTTGAGGTCATAGCTGATACCGACCGTGAAAAAGCTGTGCTTTGGCATTGTACCGAGGGTAAAGACAGATGCGGTATCACATCTGCTTTATTTTTATCCCTTATGAATGTTGATATAAAAACGATTTACGAAGATTATATGATGACGAATAATGCATCTTCAAAAAATGCAAAAAAATATTATTTTCTTATCTTGCTTATGACTAAAAGCAGAGAAAAGGCAAACGGTTTAAAAGGTGTTTTCAGAGCTGAAAAGGAATATCTTGATTCTGCCTTTTCCGCAATTAACGAAGACTGGGGAAGTGTTGAAAATTTTATAAAAGACGGTCTTGGAATTTCGGACGAAGCAAGAGAGAAAATGCAAAGCATATACCTTTTTTGAGTTTCCGGAAAGAACACTATAGTGATATTGCACTTGGAAAGAGGTACAATCGTTCTTTTTGAGTGCAATTTTTTTATTGTCTATTGAATAATAAAATAATGTATGTTACAATTAAAGAGTAAAGGTAAACACAGTAAATACGTTTCTTATTTACTGCTCATTGCCTGATATGGAGGTTTTTTAATATGACAGATTTAGGTAAATTTCGCGGTGTTTTTTGCGCACTCAATGCAATATATAATGAGAATGACAACATTGATGAAGGCAAAATCAAGGAAGTTGTAAAGGTATATAAGTCACTGGGTGTTAAGGGCGTATATGCGTGCGGTTCAACAGGCGAGGGCTTTTTGCTTTCAACGGATGAGAGAAAGCAGGTTGCTAAGGCAGTTAAAGAGGCTGCGGGTGACGATTTTACGGTAATCGTTCATGTCGGCTGTGCATCAACAAAAGAGAGTATTGAGCTTGCCAAGCAT
Source organism: uncultured Bacteroides sp. (assembly GCA_964535085.1). GTDB lineage: Bacteria > Bacillota > Clostridia > Oscillospirales > Acutalibacteraceae > Eubacterium_R. Next base: position 88,410 of record CAZHSE010000002.1, on the reverse strand, counting down.
GCCGAAAGCATCGGTGCAGATGCAATAAGTGCAGTACCTTGTGTGTATTATCATCTGCCTGCCGAGAGTGTAAAAATGCACTGGGAGTCAATTGTGGAAGCAACTGACGTTCCGTTTATTATTTATAATATACCGCAGCTTACAGGCTTTGATCTTTCACCTTCAATGCTTGCCGAGCTCGCCGGGAATGAAAAGATTATCGGCGTTAAAAATTCTGCAGAGCCTGTATATCTTATGGAAAGATACCGTCAGGCAGCAGGTGACGATTTCATCATATTCAATGGCTCCGATGAGCAGTTTGTAGGCGGCAGACTGATGGGTGCAGATGCAGGTATCGGCGGTACATATGGCTGTATGCCGGAGCTTTTTGTCGCACTTGACAAACTTGTAAATGAAAATAAGATTGAAGAAGCAAAGGCACTTCAGTTTAAAATCAATGAGTGTATTTTTGATTTACTTGCCTGCAGGTCACTTTACGGTGCGGCAAAGCAGGTAATTTCACTCAGGTTCGGTATTGACTGCGGTCAGCCGAGAAGTCCGTTTCTTCCTGTTACAGCAGAAGAGGCAAAGCCGATTGCAGATAAAATCAACAGATATGTAAGCGAGCTCTAAAGATAATATTTCAAAGCAAGGTTTAAAGAAATATTATCTGCCGTGCTTTTTAGCCGAAAGATAAACGGCGAGCAGAGGATTTATAACTTTGCCCGGATGGGCTGTTAAATAATTAGTGAAGGGGTCTAATATTGTGGCAAATAAAACTTCAAATGTTAAGACAAAGGTCAAGGGGATAATATCCGATACGAGAAAGTATTGGAACGAGGCGCCACCGGGCAAATATATGCCTTTCAAGGAAATTGTGGGCTATGCCGGCGGAGGTATAGGTGTTAAATTCCTTGCGGTAATGTCTTTCAATATGATACTTGCATCAACAAATGCATTGATAGGCAATACTATAGGTGTTGCTCCTATTGATTTGTACATATTGTATGTTATATCAGTTCTTGTAAACATTCCCCTTTCGGGTATCAGAGCAAATATTATCGATAATACCCGAAGCAAAGAGGGTAAATACAGACCCTACATTGTAAAAATGGGTATTCCAAGTGCCATTACAACAATAGTGTTTGTATGGTTTCCTTATCAGCAATTCGGAAGCCTTTTCGGAGAGGGAACATTCTTCGGAAAAGACAGAGCTTATGTTGTAACCTGTGCAGTTGTACTTCTTTTAAACTTTGTACAGCAGTTTTTCTACTATTTCTTTACGGAAGCGTATGATAATCTGCTTCACGTTCTTTCACCAAATACGCAGGAAAGAACGGATGTTGCCACAATCAAGGGTGTTGTTTATTCGCTGGCACCGTCAATTCTTAACCTTGCAATGCCTATAATGGCACAGCTTATAACAAACAATAATATGTATGATATCAGGCTGTACAGATATATTTATCCTCCGCTTTCAATTTTATCTGTTGCACTTTGTATCGTTGTATATGTAAATACAAAAGAAAAAATCGTTCAGGCAAAAACTCATGTTATTCAGATTAAATTTATTGATTCTCTCAGAGAAGTAATGCACAATAAATATTTCTGGGTTATTGCTATGGCTACATGGCTCGGATTTCTGGAATCAGCATCTTCAGGTATTCTCGGCTGGCTTTATAACTACGGCGGTATCTGTAACGGTACACAGTTCTCGCTTATTACACTTGTTTGTCAGAATGCAGGACTTGTCGGAATGCTTCTTGCGCCGTTTTTCATCAGAAAATGGGGTAAGAGAGTTGTTCTTATCGGAACAAATGTTATGAATGTCGTATTCATTTCACTTCTGTTTCCGATTGTAAAGATAATAGATATGACAGGAGAAAGCACCAGCTTCCTGCATACTTATTTCCCTCTTATTCTTATTGTAATCTGTTTCTGGATGAACAATCTTATGAATGCGTTTGCGCAGATTTTAACTCCTACAATCAATGCCGATATCAGAGATTATCAGCAGTATATCAGCGGTGAAAGAATTGACGGTATGTTCTCTACAATCACTGCGTTGGGCGGAATTATTACTGTTGCAACAAGCGGTATTATCAACTTCCTTTATGATAAGTTCGGAATTAACGAAGCAACTGCAAGAACTGTTATGGATAATCCCGAGGTTATGAACAGAGTTATGAGAAACGGCTCTGTTGTAGGCGAAGTTATAGACCAGGCGATTGAATCTGGAACGACAAATGTTTCGTATTTTGCATTGTATGATAATAATGTTCTCAAGACAATGCTGACAGTTGTTATATTTGCGTCAATCGGCGGTGCTATTATAAATGTTATACCTTATTTCTTCTACGATTTAACAGAGCTTAAACAAAAAGGTATGGTAAAAGTTCTTAAAATCCGTGCTTTCTTTGAGGATTTCGGCAACAATGCACTTAATGATAATGACCTTGTTGAAGTTGTTGAAATGGTTGATCTTGCAAACGAGCTTATCAAGGAGAAGGAAAAGTCTGTATCAAGAGATGCAATTAAAGCAGCCCGTGTTTCAAAAAATAAAGAAGCGCGCAAAGCAGCCAAAGCTGAGTATAAAAAACAGCTTAACAGGAATATGGAAATCAAGCTTGCTCCTTTTGTTGTAAACGAGATGAATCGTTTTGATAACGAAATAGGAAAAATGCAGATTGAAGATGCAAAAATGATTTGTGATGCAGGACTTAACGGACTTGGTCTTACAACCCTTGACGCATTGAAAAAAGAGCTTGCCGAAGCAAAAAAACTTCCCAAGTCTACAGAGGAAGAAAAGGAAATCCGTACATATAAAATTAATTTCTGCAGGACAAGAATTACTGCAAGAAAGTATCAGCTTAAATATTTCGGTTCTTCAACCGATATTGAAAAGCCTGATGATACTACACTCAATAAGCTGTTTGAAATTGAGGAGCAGTACGATAAGGAAGAAGATATCCTTTACAAAGAACTTTTCGCTGCTAAGGAAAACAATGATAAAGAAAAGGTTAAGACTATTAACCGTGAAATCAAAGCACTTAAGGAAAAGTTTAAGAAGCTCAATAAGGATATTAACGACGAACAGAGTAACAGACTTTCATATACTCGTTCTGCAAAACCTTTCCTTGACGCTCAAAAGATTCTTAAGCAGGCAGAAAACTATACCCGCTTTGACGAAATCAAAAAGCGTTATAATGAGCTGAAGGCTGAAGCTCCGGCAGTATAATAAGCAGGCTGAACACAGCAGTATAAAGAATAAAACCACGAACATTACTGTTCGTGGTTTTTTGAGTTGTCTCTTTTATTCCTCTTGGTAATCCTCTCTGTTACGTCGACACGTGCGCAATGTGTATTGGTGCCGAGGGAGTGTCTTTTATCTCCGGCAAAAATGCATGCTCCTATTTCATATACTTGTATTTGTGATTTTCAGTTGTGCGGCAACAATTGAGGAGCTATCCGTTTTATTGCACAGATTCGGCTGCACATTTTTTATTTTTGGGGATATAATATGTTTGCATTTTATATTATATTAATTTTGTAACATTTTACAAAAATCCGGATTGTTTTTCTACGTGTAGAATTACCCGAATTGATAATGATTGTAAGAAAAGACAAAAATGTAGTCTGAAATTATTATATGTATTTGAACCATGAACTTCCCTCTTTTATTTATATCCAATCCTTATCAACCGCAATTTTTTTATTTTATAATAAAAAACTGCTGAACAAAAATTGCAAGTATAGTCTTATATTGTGATATGGACTTTATTCAGCAAAATAGTATAATTTAAACAGAAGCTTCTGAAACATATGAAAGGATTACTGATATGAATACTACATTTTCAAAAAATTTAAAAAAGTTCAGAGAGCAAAAAAACTTCACACAGGAACAGGCAGCGGATATTTTGGGCGTAAGCTCACACACTGTTTCACGTTGGGAATGTAATAAAACATTGCCTGATGTCACTATTCTTCCTGAAATTGCAAGACTTTACGGTGTCACAATTGACGATTTATATAAAGAATCATCAATTGCATACGAAAACTACGCGCAAAGATTAGCTTCAATTTTTGAATTAACACATTCACCTGATGATTTTATCCGGGCAGATATAGAATTTAAAAAACTTTTAAAAAGTAATAAATTAACAGCAAACGATATGTGGAATTATGGCTTGATTCATCAGCTTATGATAGACTATTGTATTGACAAGGTATTTTTTTGGTACGATAAAGTATTAGAGCAGGGAGAAGTTTCGGATGAATCTGTATATTGGAAAACACGTATTCAAAAAATGAAGCTTTTCTCTTTGCTTGGCAAAGATGAAGAAAATATAAAAAAACAACAAGAAAGAGTTGAGAAACATCCTTCCGATTCACATGAATGGTGTCTGTTGCTTGCGGCTTATTTATTTGCCAATCGTTATGAAGAAGCGTACAAAAAATTTAAGCATGCGGTTTCTGTTTTTCCAAACGAATGGGAGCTTTATATTCACGGCGGCGATATTTGTAAAAAACTGAAAAAATATGACGAAGCTTTTGAATATTGGAACAAAGCCGAAGAGCTCGGAACTGAATTTATGGACGGAAAGTATGCCAAGGCATTTTGTTTTGAAAACTTAGAACAATATGATTTTGCTTATGAAACATGGAGCGAAATAGCTGAAGAATTAAAATCAAAGGGTTACGATGTTGAAGCTCAAATGCCTGAAAAACAAGCAAAATTATGTTTAGCAAAACTGAAATAAATTATAAAACTTAAAACAATCCTGACAAGCAAAAGGGCAGGTCAAAATGACCTGCTCTTTTTGGCGCGCTTGAGGGGATTCGAACCTCCGACCTACCGCTTAGGAGGCGGTCGCTCTATCCTACTGAGCTACAAGCGCAGACTTATGAAAAAAGACACCGCGAGGGGTGTCTTTTTTTGGTGACCCGGACGGGAATTGAACCCGTGTTACCGCCGTGAAAGGGCGGTGTCTTAACCTCTTGACCACCGGGCCGTTGGTGGCTTTAACTGGATTCGAACCAGTGACACTGCGGGTATGAACCGCATGCTCTAGCCAACTGAGCTATAAAGCCGTAAACCGCACAAAAACAGTTGAACTCGCTTAAGTGCAAGCAAAATTATATATTATTTATTATTTTTTGTCAATACTTTTTTTACTGATTTTTATTTTTTAATTGTTTGTTATTAAAAAAAAGTAAAAAATAGCACATATGTTTGACTTGATTGACATATGGTGTTACTATATATACGATATGAGAATTTGACGATGTCATAATGATTTAATTGAAAGGCTATGTGATTAAATGCAAGAAATCAGCGAAAAGCAAAAACAGATTTTTAATTTTATAAAAGACAGAATTGCAAGCTACGGTACTGCACCGTCAGTCAGGGAAATCGGCTCGGCTGTGGGGTTAAAATCCACCTCGTCCGTCCAATATAACCTGAATGCCCTTGAGGATGCCGGATATATTAAAAGAGACGCAAATCTGAAACGAACCATCAGAATAGCAGGCTCTGCCGAAAGCGTAAATCACATTCCTCTTGTAGGTACTGTTACGGCAGGCGTTCCTATTTTGGCAACGCAGCAGATAGAGGATTATATTGCCGTGTCGGGTGTTACGGGAAATAATCTTTTTGCACTTCATATAAAAGGTGATTCAATGGTTAACGCCGGAATATACGACGGCGATATAGTGGTAGTTGAGCAATGTCCCGTGGCGGATAACGGCGAAATTGTTGTTGCCCTTATTGACGAAGAAGCAACTGTTAAAAGATTTTATAAAGAAAAGGGTCATTTCAGACTGCAGCCGGAGAATGAAAAATATGAGCCTATTATCGTGGAAGAATGTACCATTTTAGGCAGGGTTAAAACTCTTATACGCAACTATTGATATTTTGTCTCTAATATGATAAATTAATAATATATTAAATTATGAAACATGGTGGTGTTTTTATGAGCGAATGTAATCATGATTGTTCAGGCTGTCAGTCAGACTGCTCTTCAAGAAAGCAGACAAAGGCTGACTTTCTTAAGCCTATGAACAAGTATTCAAATATAAAAAAGGTTATCGGTGTAGTAAGCGGAAAGGGCGGGGTAGGAAAGAGCTTTGTTTCCTGTATGCTGGCTGAAAAATGTGCAAGAGCAGGACTTAAGGTCGGTATTCTTGATGCTGATGTAACAGGACCGTCTGTTCCGAAATCCTTTGGAATTACGTCAAGAGCAATGCAGGACGAGGAGTGCCTCTTGCCCACTGTAACAGAGGACGGTATTAAGATAATGAGCGTTAATCTTCTGCTTGAAGATGTTAATTCTCCTGTTGTTTGGAGAGGTCCTGTTATCAGCGGTGTTATTGAGCAGTTCTGGAGTGATGTACGCTGGGGAGAGCTTGACTATCTTTTTGTTGATATGCCTCCCGGAACAGGCGATGTTGCACTGACTGTTTTTCAGAGTCTGCCTGTTGACGGTATTGTTATCGTTTCAACACCTCAGGACCTTGTTAAAATGATAGTAAGCAAAGCATACAATATGGCAAAAATGATGAATGTTCCAGTTTTGGGACTTGTGGAAAATATGAGCTATTATGTATGCCCTCACTGCAATGAAAAGATAAATATTTTCGGAGAGTCGAAAATTGACGAAACGGCAAATGAGCTTAATGTTCCCGTTCTTGCAAAACTCCCTGTAAATCCCGATATCAACAGGCTTATTGATGAGGGTAAAATCAGTGAAATCCAGTGTGCTGAGCTTGATGAATTTACGGATGCGTTAAAGCAGTCTGCAAAGGCTGAATAGTAAGAGGTAAAAGATATGCCTAAAAGACAAGATTATATAAACTGGGACGAATATTTTATGGGCGTTGCAATGCTTGCTTCTTACAGAAGTAAAGACCCCGGAACTCAGGTGGGCGCCTGCATTGTAAACGAAGATAATAAGATTATGTCCGTGGGATATAACGGCTTTCCCAGAGGCTGCAGCGATGATGAATTTCCATGGGAAAGGGAAGCGGAAAAGGAAACCGATACAAAATATCCCTATGTCTGCCACGCTGAACTGAATGCAATTCTGAATGCAGGGGGAAACAGTCTGAAGAATTGCAGAATTTATGTTGCACTTTTTCCCTGTAATGAGTGTGCCAAGGCCATTATACAGTCGGGTATTAAAGAGGTAATTTATAACAGCGACAAGTATGCCGATACTGACCTTGTAAAAGCAAGCAAAAGAATGCTTCAGTGTGCAGGGATTAAGCTGACTGAATTTAATTCGGATAAAAAGATTTTAATAAATTTCTCAAAAGAGGAAATATAAAATATTATGGATATTGATATCTACGATTTTGACAAGACGGTTGTGCCCTTTGACAGCGGTTCGCTTTTCTGTGCTTATTGTGTGCTTCATTATCCTTGGATAATACTGCTTCTTCCAGTTGTTGCAGCAGGTGCACTCCTTATGGCTTTGAAGATTATCAGTTTTACGTCATTTAAGAAGCTTTGCTTTATATTTGTGCCCTTTATACCGCTTGATAAAGCTGTAAAAGGTTTTTGGGACAGGCATGAGCATCAGGTGCATAAATGGTTTTATAACAGAAAAAGACACGCCGTTGTTATCAGTGCCTCGCCTGATTTTCTCCTTGAGGAGATACATAAAAGACTTGGCTTTGAAGATTTAATCTGCACAAGGCACAGCAGAAAAACAGGTGTTATTATAGGAGAAAACTGCCGTGATGAAGAAAAGGTCAGACGTCTTTATGAGCTGTATGATAAAGACAGTATAAATGTTATTGACGTTTATTCCGATTCTCTCAGGCATGACAAGCCTATTTTTTCCCTTGGAGAGCATTGTTATCATATAGTTAAAGGCGAAAAAGTGCCTTTTGAATTTAAAAAAATTTATGCTGAGAAATTATGATTATACAGTTTATCTTTAATCCGTAATTTCTCAAACAGAGGTATATTGAATATATGAAGTATTTTATCAGAGTTATAGTTGTTCTTCTTATTGCATCGGGAATAGTGTTTGCCTATTCGTACTATTACAGACAGCAGAAAATAGCAGATGATATTGTGCTTACAACTGTTGATGTGAACGCAACAAAAGAAAAAACCACACTTGACGAAAGAAAGCTGATTGCCCAGAATAAAGAGGGCAATTACCAGCTTTATATCGACGGTGCGGATATTGTACTTGTTCACGAAGAGATAGAAAAGACTTTCAGCAATCTTGCTTCGGAGGCTCGCCAGGAAACTCCCCAGCTTTATTATAAGGATTATGACGGCGACGGAGAAAATGAGCTTTTGATAAAGATTATAAACGGTGTTGCTAACAATAACGGAAAAGATGTTTATGTTTACAATCTTTATCTTGTAGAGCCTGTTGAAAAAAACGGAAAACGTGATTTTAATATAATTTCCGCAAATAAGGATACATGGAAGGTTCCTTTTGAAGAGGCAATAAAAATAGAAATGGGCCAGCTTAAATACTGCGATAAATATATCCAGCTTGTTATGGATGATGCCGATGTGTCATTTATTTATGATAAAGAAACCGGGATAACTCATAATCAGTATTATGGTTTTGCCAGAGCTTTGAGAAAAAACGACGGAACATATGAAAAATTTGAACGCTGGAACAAGGGTAATGGTTTCTATAAAGTAAACAGCAAGGGAAATATAACACTTGATATTCAGCTTCTTGTTTATTATGAAGGCATTGACGAGCCTCAGTATATCGGTTACATCCGTTCAAATGTGGGGATTATCAAAGGAAAATTCAATATTGTTCCCGACACCATAAAGTTTGTGGTAAATAAAGAATATAAAATTCTTTCTCCCATTCAGGCTTCAAATGAACAGTGGACGAGTACAATTTATAACAGTGCTCAGCCGACTGTCCGTGATAATGATGACATGGTGATTGACTGGGTGGAAGCAAGCTTTGATCTGAGCGAATATTTCGGCGAGCAAACATTGTCATTTTCGGGCTACAGCTCTCAGATAAAATGTGTTGATAAAGTTGAGATTACCCCGAGTTCAATTACCCTGACTGCCAAGGAGGGTTATACTTTTTCCGAAACGATGCTTAAAAAGGCAGAATATTATGTAAAAATTCATCCGAAGACAAATAGTGAGTATAATATTGAATATAAGGGTGAAATTAAAACTGTAGAGGGCAGAAGCGTTCTTGAAATTGTTTTTGAAAGAACATTCGGCAGGAATGAACTGAACGGTTTTATTGTTAAATTCGGAGCATAATTTAGACTGTGAAGGGAATTTTTGTCTATATAAATTGTTAAATCTGTAACAATTATTAAATTTAGATTAACATTTATGAACAGAAGTTGCCTGTTTGTACTTTATATGTTAGACTGTAAATCGAAAGGTGATATATTTGAAAGATGTTGTTATTACTGCGGATTCAACCTGCGACCTTCCGATTGAGATAATTGAAAAGTATAATATAATAATTATGCCCCTTACCATTCTCCTCGGTGAAGAATCTTACAGAGACGGCGTTGATATTTTTCCGGGAGATATTTATGGGCATGTTAAGAATACGGGGGCGTTGCCGAAAACTGCGGCGGTTCCTCCTTCTGAGTACTATGAGCTTTTTGAAGAAATGACGAAGGCAGGTAAGGCTGTTGTTCATATCGGTCTTTCCTCTGCGATTTCTTCAAGCTATCAGAATGCCTGCATTGCTTCTTCTGAATTCAGTGACGTTTATTGCATTGATTCAAAAAGTCTCTGTACGGCAATGGGTCTTCTTGTTTTGAAAGCCTGTGACTTCAGAGATAAAGGCTATGATGCAAAAAAAATTGCAAACAGAGTAAATTCTCTTGTTCCTAAAGTCAGCACAACCTTTGTGCTTGACAGCCTTGAGTATCTTCACAAGGGAGGCAGATGCTCGGGAGTTGCAAAGTTCAGTGCAAATGTTTTAGGCATTAAGCCCAGTATTGCCGTTGATCCGAAAGAGGGAACTCTTGACGTTGCAAAAAAGTACAGAGGAAAAATTGACACTGTATATAAACAGTATATAAATGACTGTCTGCGTGATGCTTCAAAGATTGATACTTCACGTATTGTCATAGCCGACAGCGGAGATGTCAGTCCTGAAATAATAAGTTTTGCAAAAGGTGTTATTGAAGGAAAAGCTGATTTCAAAGAGGTTATAACCGTAAAAGCAGGCTGTACCATATCTTCCCACTGCGGACCTAAAACACTTGCGATATTCTATATAAAAAAATGATTATAAAGTAAAGCAAAGCCCCGGAAGGAGCTTTGCTTTAATAATTAATGTAAACTGAAAATCAAAATCGGTTTACATTAAACGGAGATATAAATGGCACTTAAAAATGATATACTTTATGAATTGCTGACGGCAAAGGATTACATAAGCGGAGAAGAACTTGCTGTAAAATTTTCAAAAAGCCGTGCTGCTGTCTGGAAAGCCGTAAGGGCCTTAAAATCAGAAGGCTACGATATTGATGCCGTTACGAACAAAGGTTACAGGCTGACGGATAATAACGACCTGATTTCCCACGAAAGCATTAAATCAAAGCTGCTTTATGATATTGATGTAATTTATTATCCCACTGTTGATTCCACGAATAATCAGTGCAAGCGCTTTCTTGCAGACGGAAAGCAGGGGGCTTTTCTTGTAACTGCCGATGAGCAGACAGCAGGCAGGGGGCGGCAGGGAAAAAGTTTTTATTCTCCTGCTATGACAGGGGTTTATTTCAGTCTTGTTATCAGACCGGAAACATCATTGCAAAATGTTGTATCAGCCACTACAGCTGCGTCTGTTGCCGTGTGCAAAGCTATAGAAACGCTGACGCCCTTAAATCCGAAAATTAAATGGGTAAATGATGTTTATTTAAACGGAAAAAAGATTTGCGGAATTTTAACAGAAGCCGTAACAAATTTTGAAGAGGGTATAGTTGACAGCGTTATTATCGGAATCGGTATAAATGTTAAAACTATTGATTTCCCGAATGATGTTAATGAAGCAGGCAGCTTGAACTGCAAAATCAGCAGAAGTGCTTTGATATCCGAAATTACAAATAATCTCCTTCAGATTGCGCTGGGAGATTATAAGACCTTTATTGATTATTACCGCAGTCATTCCCTTGTTATCGGAGAACGTATTAATTTTATTGAAAAAGGTAAAATCACTCCTGCAACAGCTGTTGCAATAGACGAAACAGGCGGGCTTGAGGTGGAGCTTGATTCCGGAGAAAGAAGAATTCTCAGAAGCGGAGAAATCAGTATAAGAAAAATATAAAGGGGAATAGGGAGAAAGATGAAAAAGGTAGTATTGTTTTTTACATTTTTATTTTCGGTTTGTTTTTGTTTTGCGCTGAATGTACAAGGCGCTGTGATAACTTCAAGCAGTATATCGTCTGACTCAACGGTGCATATCACGGTTTCACCCGGGGGAGATGATGATACTTCGGTTTTGAGAAAAATAATGAAAGATAATTCTTCCTTCCCTTTGTCACTGACTTTTACCGAGGGAGAGTATAATTTAACTGCGACTCTGCCTTTATATGACAATACAACAATAAATGCTGACGGGGCTGTAATAAACCAGAATACAGACGGTAAAGGAATACTCATAAATGCAAACTGTCTTAACGGTTTGGGAGCACCTTCAGGAAAATACGGTTCATTGAAAAATGTTGTAATCAACGGCGGTACGTGGCAGGGAAAAGCGGCTCCAGATACGAGTAAAACCTTTAAAGACAGCGGATATTATGTGGGGTATTCTACATTTCTTTTTATGCACGCAGAAAATATCAGAATAGAAAATTGCTCGTTTAAAAATAATTACAACGGACATTTTATCGAATTTGCAGGTGTGAATAATGCAGTCGTCAAAAACTGCAATATGGCGCTTAAAGGCAGTGTGTATGTAGGTGAACCGTCTAACGAGGCAATTCAGATTGATAACACATATCAGCAGTCAAACTCGCCTGTAGGTTCGCCCTGGGATGATACTCCCTGTAAAAACATAAGTATTTCAGGGTGCAAAATTAAATATGCCAGAGGAATAGGTACAAACAGAATCGGAAATAGCTTTTATGAAAATATAAAAATACAGAAATGTGATATTACCTCTTCAAATGAGGGAATTAATATTTATGATACCTTGGGCGCAACTATAAAAAACTGTACTGTTAAATCTATGGGAAAAAAGGATAATTACACATCAAGCGGAATTTATATAGGTTTAGACAGCAGGGTTAAAAAAGGCAAAAAGTGTGATGTTCTGATTTCATCAAACAGCGTTACGGGATGTCACGCAGGAATAAAAATATGTGTGCCTGAAAACAATACAAAATTCTCAACTGTTCAGATAAAGAATAATAAGCTGTATTCAACGAAAAACAGGAATAAAGCTCTCGTTATTACAAATAAGGGCAGACAGATAACAAAACTCGTCAACAAGGGAAATATCTTAAAGAAAAAATAAAAAAGCGGACTGTAAATCTTTTGATTGATACAGTCCGTTTTCGTTCGTATATTACTTTTTATATATTACTTTCATTGGTAATTTTTTTGATTGCGTCAAAGGTTTCATCACTGATAACGTGCTCAATTCTGCAGGCGTCCTGAACAGCCGTTTCGGAATTTACACCGAGCTTAACAAGTAAATCTGAAATAGTTGTGTGGCGTTCATAAATGTTTTCCGCAATTTCCTGTCCTTTTTTCAGCAGATGAATATATCCCGAGGAATCAACGTCAATATAGCCGTTTTCACGGAGATTTTTCATTGCTACGCTTACACTTGGCTTTGAAAATTCAAGCTCATTTGCAATGTCAATGGAGCGTACAGCACCTTTTTTGTTCTTTATCATCAGTATGGTTTCAAGATAGTTTTCAGCTGATTCCTGTATTTTCATTATTATTTATTCTTCCTTCGATTTGAATTTTCAGTTATACTATACAAAATTAATAAATGTCACGTAATCATTATATCATCATATAAAAGTTTTTTCAAGAAAACTCTTGACAAATCAGTTAGTCAGTGCTAACATATAGGCGGTTAGAAGAAACTAACTTGTTTTGATATTATTTAAAGGCAGTGATATTTTATGATTCCTCTTAATTTTGCGGATTCAGGGGAAGAGCTTATTATACAAAAGATAGGCGGAAATCCAAAAATCAGAGCACATCTTAATGATTTGGGATTTGTTGTCGGTTCTCCGATTACGGTTATATCTTCAATGGGAGGAAATCTTATTGTTAATGTCAAGGCGACAAGAGTAGCCGTCAGTCAGGAAATGGCAAACAAGATAATGGTCTGATGAATATAATACAAAATCAGATTTTTGCAGATATTTTAAAACGGAAAGGGAGACAGATATGAAAACCTTAAAGCAGGTCAAAATCGGAGATACATGCACTGTTAAAAAACTTCACGGTGAGGGTGCATTAAAAAGAAGAATTATGGATATGGGAATTACAAAGGGCGTAAGCATATATGTGAGAAAAGTTGCTCCTCTCGGTGATCCTATTGAGGTAACTGTCAGAGATTATGAGCTTTCACTCAGAAAGGCTGACGCAGAGCTTATTGAGGTTGAATAAACCTCTTTTTTTTGGAAACTATGGTTAGGCATAACTAACAAATGTTAGGTACTACTAACTTGAAATAATACAGAAAGGAAAGTATAATATATGAGTATCAGAATTGCTCTCGCAGGAAATCCGAACAGCGGTAAAACAACACTTTTTAATGCTTTGACAGGCTCAAATCAGTTTGTCGGCAACTGGCCCGGTGTAACGGTGGAAAAGAAGGAGGGAAAGCTGAAAAAGCACAGCGATGTTATAATTACAGACCTTCCCGGAATATATTCTTTGTCCCCTTATACAACGGAGGAGGTTGTGGCAAGAGATTATCTGATTGATGAAAAGCCCGATGTGGTTCTTAATATTATTGACGGAACTAATCTTGAAAGGAATTTGTATCTGACAACACAGATTGTTGAACTGGGGCTTCCGGTAGTTGTTGCCGTTAATATGATGGATGCTGTTAAAAAAAGTGGAGACAAAATTCGTATTTCAGAGCTTTCAAGACAGCTTGGATGCAAAGTTGTGGAGATTTCCGCTCTTAAAGGTACAAGAATTACCGAGGCGGCACAGGCGGCGATAGAGGCTGCCGAAGGAACTCCTGTAATTCCTCAGCACAGCTTTTCGGGTGCAGTTGAACATGCAATAGCTAATATTGAAGAAGCTGTTCTCGATATGCCTCAGGAACAGCAGCGCTGGTATGCTGTTAAAATTTTTGAACGTGATAAAAAGGTGATTGAACGGCTTAATCTAAACCCTGAAATTCTCAGTCATATTGAAGATGATATTCAGTCTGCGGAAAATGAGATGGACGATGACGCAGAAAGCATCATTACAAATGAAAGATATCTCTGGATATCGTCAATAATTAAGTCGTGCTATAAAAAAGCAAGAAGTGAAAAACTTTCAGTATCCGATAAAATAGATAAAGTTGTTACAAACAGATTTCTCGGATTGCCTATTTTTGCGCTTATTATGTTTATTGTTTACTATGTTTCAATGCAGACCGTAGGAGCGTTGATGACCGACTGGGTAAACGATGAGCTCTTCACAAATATTATTCCGCCTGCAGTTACCGGATTTCTTGAATCAATTAATTGCGCCGAATGGCTTACAGGCCTTATTGTTGACGGTGTTATAGCAGGTGTAGGTGCGGTTCTCGGATTTGTACCGCAGATGCTTGTTTTGTTTATCTTTCTTGCTTTTCTTGAAAGCTGCGGATATATGGCACGCGTGGCATTTATTATGGACAGAATTTTCCGCAAATTCGGTTTATCGGGAAAATCATTTATACCTATGCTTATCGGTACAGGCTGTGGCGTTCCCGGAATAATGGCTTCCCGAACTATTGAAAATGAACGTGACCGCCGTATGACTGTTATGACAACAACATTTATTCCCTGCGGAGCTAAACTGCCTATCATAGGACTTATTGCAGGTGCGATGTTTAACGGCTCCGGTCTTGTTGCCGTTTCGGCTTACTTCATCGGTGTGCTGGCAATAATCATTTCGGGAATTATGCTGAAAAAGACAAAAATGTTTGCAGGTGATCCGGCTCCGTTTGTTATGGAGCTTCCTGCGTATCATTTGCCTACCGTTGGCGCAGTCCTTCGTTCAATGTGGGAGAGAGGCTGGTCATTTATCAAAAAGGCAGGAACAATTATTGCCCTTTCCACAATAGTAATCTGGTTCCTTCAGGGCTTTGGTGTTGAAAACGGCAGCTTCGGAATGGTTGAAAATATGGATAATTCCATTCTTGCAAAAATCGGTATGGCCATTTCCTGGATATTTAAACCTCTTGGCTGGGGCGGATGGAAAGCCGCTGTTGCGGCAGTAACAGGTCTTGTTGCAAAAGAAAATGTAGTAGGCACTTTCGGTATCCTCTATCATTTTGCAGGGGAGCTTGCGGAAAACGGCAATGAAATCTGGACAAATCTTAATGCAGATTTCATTGCTTTAAGCGGGGGTCATGCAGCCCTTGCAGGATATTCATACCTGATATTCAATCTTCTCTGTGCGCCTTGCTTTGCCGCAATCGGTGCTATAAAAAGAGAAATGAACAGTGCAAAATGGACTTTGTTTGCAGTAGGATATCAGTGTGTATTCGCATATGCGGCTTCACTTATAGTATACCAGTTCGGTCTGCTTTTTGCAGGAGATGTAAATATTGCAGGAATTATTTTTGCCGCTTTGGTACTTGTGTATATTCTCTATATGCTCTTCAGACCTTACAGGAAGAGAAGTACCGATAAATTAAAGGTTAAACATAAAGTTAAGGCTTAGTATGAAGAGGTGGTCTTATGATAGCTTTTTTAAAAGCAAATATCGGAACAATAGCAGTTTTGCTCATTGTAATTGCTGCAGTTACAGCAATAATTATAAAATTAGTCAAGGATAAAAAGTCAGGTAAAAGCTGTTCCTGCTCAGGGGATTGCAGTAAGTGCCACGGCTGTCCCCACGGCGAAACGAAATAAGAAAAAGTCTCGGCTTTAGCTTCCGAGACTTTAGACTGTCGATAAAGCAGTGTTTTTTGAATAAAATAATCGTAGGGGCGATTATTAATCGCCCGCATATAATCGGGCTTGCAATAGGATTCCCCTGTTAGGGGAAATGTCTGCGTAGCAGGCGAAAGGGTCTGCGACCGCTCCAAGGTAGCCCCTACGACAGTTTGTTGCAATAATACATCAATAAATTATTATTTAGACTTTTTTAGTATTCAGTTTATCCAAAGAAGAACAAAAGAAGAATAATGATAATGGCAACAATTGCGAGCCCTGCAAAGAATTTTATTGCCCTGTTTACAGCGTCAAACATATTTGTGGGCATAATTTGAAATACAGCATATCGGAAAGGTTCTTTAACCTTTTCCCCCACAAGATTTCTGAAACGAAGGTCATATGTATTAAGAGTGCCGTTTTTATTCAGTTCAATAATCCTTACGCCTCTGTCCTTGCCCGGACCGTAAACGTGAAAGCCTGCACCCTGAGTGTAGCCTAAATCAATTCCGTCAACCTTGCCGTTAAAGGAGTTATTGTGGTCGTGACCGAAATATACGCCTATGACATCGCCCTTTTCCTTGAAAGCCTTGAATTCACCGCTGTTTTCCTGCGGGTCGGCAGGTGATTCCTTCATAAAGCCGGAGGCATTTACCCTGTCGGAATTTAATATGTAAAACCTGTTTGCGTGGGTTCTGAAACCGCGAACCGCCTTTTTAGTACCTTTTTTTACCTCTGTCAGCAGTTCAAAAATTTCACACAGCGGTATATGCTGAATTACTACGGAAGGGATAACCCTGCCGTATTCTTTTTCGTATTTGTCACGTGTATTTCTGTACCATTCAATCTGATTTTCGTGAACGCAGTCGTAGCCTATTTCCAGACTCGTATGGCTGTCAATGAGATACAGAAGAAATTTCAGCTGATCTCCGTCACGTATCTCTATAACGTGGTTTGCACAGCCGTCAATTCCGTCAGTATTCTCTCCTATAAAATAATCAAAGCCTTTATAGATTTCAAATTGCTCTTCGTTGCTGAGTCCTACCTGTCTGTCGTGATTTCCGAAACAGACTGTAAAGGGGATTTTTCTTTCTCTGACCGGTTTTGTCAGAGCTTCAAGAGAGCTCTTAACTTTTTCTCTGTCACCCCTGAATGTTGATTTTCCCCAAATCTGATCACCGGAGTAAACGACTAAATCAGGATTTTCCCTGTTCAATGCAGCGTTGATTAAATCAAGAGTATCGGGACTTATTTTAACGCCGTCCTGAGTGTCGGCGATTTGCATAATTTTAAAGGTCTCGTTTTTGAATTTCAGCATATTTTCACCTCACTTTTTAATTTTAACATATATTTTTCTTGACTGCAACCTTAATAAAATCTATAATAATGTTAAATCCGCCCGTAGCGAAGCTGGATATCGCAGCAGATTCCGATTCTGAAGGACGGGGGTTCAAATCCCTTCGGGCGGGCCATATCAGGCTGACAAAAAAGATGTCAGCCCTTGAAACCCCGATTATATCGGGGTTTTTTGCATATTAAGAGGCGAAATTTTAACATTCATTTTCATAGATGTATTTGGGGTATTTTTACCAAGTGTAAGGATTTGAACCTTAAAATTGAATAATTCAGTAATCAAGGATTAGTAATATTTGATATTGCTAATCCTTTTTTTATTTTCAAAAAACAACAGAAAGGAGAAAAGATGTTTTTTACAGACGGAAAACTTCGTGGACTTGAAAAGTTTATGCAACTGCCGAAATATCCGACCAAGAAAGGCGGCGGAAAATATCGCAGTTCATACGAATACACGAAAGGAGATTGCAACTGTGTAAATTGTCTGCATTGGAAAAAGAAGTATGGATGCAGTCAAAAAGTTTGCCCGTATATTCAGGAACGAATAGATTGCGGTGCTTGTTCTTTTGACGAAATACTCCATGTGACATTTATTGATGTAAGCAATAAAAAATTTAAGAGCAGAATAAATCTTTATGTAAAGGAGAGTAAAACAATGAATGTAAAATTCAGAAATGATAAACACAAAGAACTCTTTTATAAAGCAATTGAGAGCAAGTGCAAAACGAATAACAAATTTATGTCAGCCGTCTATTTAATGACCGCTGATATTTTTTTGTGGAATCAGGTTTGTTTGAATGTCGGTATGAAAGATATCTCGTTTGATAAGAAGAGATTAAAAAAGTCTACCCCCGAATCCTATGCACTCTATTGTGCAGCCAAAGATTTGTATCTCGGCACTGAACATATTTCAATGTGTGATTTAACGGATGATGAAATCATACCGAAGAAAGTGTTTGAGCTTATCTGCAATGCTGTTGCAATCCGCAGGTTCGGAATTGAGATATTAAATTGTAATTAAAACTTTCAGGACTGATAAATTTGTATATCAGTCCTTTTTACATATCGAAAGGAGTGGTGATAGATATGATTGAAAGAAACTAAATCTACAAGTTATTAAATATTATAGAAAGGAAAAAGAAATGAACGAATTCTTAAGACTTGAAAGACAAGCAAAGATATACAAAGAACGATATCCAAAAGGAACGAGAATTGAACTTTTGTCAATGAATGATTCGCAGGCTGTTCCGCCCGGTACAAGAGGAACGGTAAATTATGTTGATGATCTTGGTACAATTCACATGGACTGGGATAACGGCAGAACGCTTGGAATTTGTCCTCAGGAGGATAGTTTCAGAAAACTGACTGAACAGGAACTTGAAGAAGAGCGTATGGTAAAACGCTCAAGAATAGTTGATATGTATATATCAGGTTTCGGCAAGCAAAGAATCGCCAATATACTTAATGAGAAAGAAGTACCATTAAGAAATAATACTAAGAAGCAGCTTGAGGAAATTGAAACATTAAAGTTGAATAAGCAGTTAACCATGTCAAGACTTGATGAAATTTACTCAACAATTGATTTGCTCCGAAATCATCCACTTACTTACGATGATCAAATTGTTAGAGAAATACTAGCGAGTGTAGTTGTAGAATCTAAAGATAGCATTAAAGTAGTATTCAAGGGTGGTGTGGAATGTGCTGTTGAAATTATATAAGTAGTTGCTCTACTCCTTCTTCAGAACAAATTGTATTGATTGTTTCATTATAGTAACATTTCAACCATTCGTATTTTTCATATAATCTTTCGTTATCCTTGAATTTGCTTAGATTTTCAATAATAAAATCTCTGGTGTTGAAAATGAATTCAGTATATGGAAATAAATCCCCCAATTCATTTTTTTGCTTTAAGTAATCTAAAATAAATAAATTTCCATCATCAGGAACGGCTTTTATAAGACTCAATAAATACTCGGTTTCCTGTTCGACAGTGTTTGCCGGTCCAGGATTTTCTAAATCGAAATCTAATACGCTTTTGTTGATTAAGATTCTAGGATAGACCGCTTTTTTTGATTCCATATAATAAGCTTCAATCATCGCTGGACCAAAGCATTTTTGCTCATCATGTATAAGTTGACCTACTGTTACTCCACCTCTAACCAGTATTCCATTATAAAGTAAATCATTGCATATATATATTAAATCCATTAAAATATGAAATCCTCCACCAGGTGTGGATGTGCTGTATGAGATTACGATACTATCTGAGAAAGTAGTGACTTGTTTTCCAAATTCAACTTGTGATAAAATTCCATGGTAATTATCATGTTGAATTTCATAAGTGTAATTTAATGCCTTGTTTATTATATTTAAGATATCTTGGTTTTTTGTTGATTGTCCTACTAAGTTTTTAAAACCCAGTATATCTAAAAAGGCTACATATCTTGTTTCATAATGAACATCATTCATAATATCAACTCCTAAAACTTGTTTTATAAGATAGTATTAAAATAAATTATAATCCAAAATTAAAAATTAATAAATGTATTTATGTAAAATAGATTATCTTTAATTTAAAAATAATCATGAATTTATATCATCAAGTATATCTTATAAAAAATAAGTAACACAAAATCATTTGTTTTGTGTTACTTTTTCTGATATTTGACACTATATATTTATACGAGTTTATTGAAAAACATTTATATACATATGATGTAATAGAAAAAGGAGAAAATTATGGTTTTGGATATATCGAGTGAGCAGTTTAAAAGTATATTTGATGATGAACAGTTTTCCTTACCTGTTCGGTGGGAAGGGGCGGATTTTTCAAAAACATTGGGGACTTTATTAGATAACTACATTGATAAGTTAAGATGTTGCTTGCCTTCAAATGATTTTGTAGATGTAATTAGTAAGGTCTGCGATAAATTAATTGAAGCTGTAAATAAATATTTAAATGGTTTTCCATACAAGGCGTACTATGCTTTTAAAACGGCTATGAATCTATTAGAAGAAAGACCATTGAAAGTTGATGCCGAATATGTTTTATTACAAGATAATAAGAGGCAAAAAAGATTATTTCGAATGGTGGGAGTAGATGATAATAAACCTTATCTAAGAAGCCGTGTGTTTCATACTCCATTCGATTTGAGATCCAAAGTTTCAACAAGTCGATATAGTATTGCAGGGCATCCAAGCTTGTATTTAAGTACATCACTAGAATTATGTTGTAAAGAGATACATTATAATCCTTATAAACAATTTGCTCTCGCTGCTGGATTTGAGTTAGAAAGATCTATGCATACTATAAGAGTAATTGAATTAGGACTTAAACCTCACGATTTTATAAATCCAAATAGAGATGAAGAAAATGAACATCGCTATATAATTAAGCCTTTTTTTAATAGTGGGGAAGTTAGACTTTCATACTTACTTTGGTATCCGTTAATCGCAGCGTGTTCTTTTATTCGAATAAACAAAGCTGATCCATTTGCAGCTGAATATGTATTGCCCCAATTATTGATGCAATGGGTTCGGATACAAATGGAATCAAAATATAAGGATGATCAGTTAGTAGGTATTCGTTATTTTTCTTGTGCTTCAAAGAGAGCATCAGAAATGGGTTTCAATTATGTTTTTCCATCGAGTGAACAGAATATTCAATCTCAGAAATATTGTGATGTGTTGTCAAAATCATTTCGAGTAACTGAGCCGGTATATATTCATGATTATGAAGATGTTTTATCTTGCGAACGGGATTTAATCAGATCCAATAACATTGATTTTATATAGCAAATCCGAAGATTTATTTGTGAATGCATAGAAATGTAATTAAAAACATAGGAGATGAAAAAATGCTTTATTTCAATCTAAATACGACCAATTTTATTTCTCAAACAGTTAACGGAGAAAAACTTCCAATAGGAATGATTCAATTACATTTTTTCAATGATGCATTTTCTTCCTTAACAGATGCACCAGTTTATACTAATATTTTGTCTAGGGATCCTCAATTTGCTGATGTTGATGCACTAAAAGGAAAAAGTTTGTGTTTAGTTTCAGTGGATGATGAAAATGTTAATGCAACAACTACAGAGATATGTTCACTAATGGAAAAGGCATGTTCCATGAAGATTCCATGTTTTGAAAAATCACTTAATGATATGGGTCTTCATTATGATTTGGTAGCTAATATTCCAAAGGAAAAAGTAGATTTAGCTTGGATGAATCATATGGCAGAGAATAATTTCCAATATATTGAGGAGTCAATAGGCAGTCTCAATATGACTTTACAAGAAAAAATAGATTTTTTATCTCATGAATTGCTGAATATTGAAAGTAAGGGTAATCAATTAACAATTGTTGATCCGTATATTTTCCCTAAAAAACACGATCCTGATTATGAGGATTTATTTTTAGAAGTTATAAAAAAGCGGAGGTATCAAATGTGAAGATAATTACAGATTTGGCAAAACTTCAAGTTGATTTGCGTCAAAGTATCGAAGAAAAAATGTCTGTGCCGATGATTGTATATCATTCTTCTGCGATACATGATCGCTGGTGGATAATAGAGAGTGAAAAAAAGGTTTACACTGTGGTTCGTCTTTGAATGGATTTGGTAAGTGGAAACTTGCAACTGTTTCACAATTACCAGAGAGCGATGTTATAAAAATTCTTAGTAACATTAATACTATTTCGCAAGAAATTTAATAGAAAATCGGCTTGATTTTTTATTTGAAATATGTTACATAAGTTAAAAGAAAAAATGATTTGAAGGGTTCGAATCTATAGTGAAAATTGTTAAGGGGATCATTTTTGTCAACCCTTTCCATATGAAATACCTATAGCAAATCCGAACCATTAAGAGTTGGATAGCTATAGGTATTTTTTATTCATATATTCCGTTGTTTTTCAGTATAATAAAAAGATAGGTGCTTGTTTGTTTTTTCATATTTACCTTTATTTTTATTGCACTTGACAGGTGATTTTGATTTTTGCAGAAAGTTTTCTCAAAAGCGATTGAGAGAAAATACAGTATGGCGAATGTTTTAAGCGGATATTAAAGTTATACATCCGAACATTCTCTTTTTAATTTTTTGAATAAACCTGCGAGTGTGAACACAGCGGCGGCCGCAAGTATGATTTCGGACACAGTCTGTGCATAAGCAAGACCATAAAGAGGATACAGGTAATTAAGCAAAAATAATGCAGGAATTTCAAGAACAATTTTTCTCATAATTGCAAAAACAAGTGACTTTTTGCCCATTCCGCACGCCTGAAAGAAACCGACTGCAATGAAATCCATACATAAAAAAGGCAATGAAAGGCACATTCCCCGCAAAAACCTTGAACCATATGCAACGATAGCATCATTCTCCATAAACAACGAAATTAGTTCGCCGGAGAATACATAAAATCCTACAGTTGCCATAAGCAGGAAGCCTATGGAAATTTCACTTGAAAATACCAGTGATTTCTTCATTCGCTTTATATTTTTGCTTGCATAAGAATAACTGATAAGAGGCATAATTCCCTGTGAAAAGCCAAGTGCTATCTGCATCGGAATCATATTGATTTTCTGTGATATTCCCATTGCGGCAACTGCCGAAGAGCCGAATGCCGCAGTAAAATTATTAAGCACCGTCATTCCCGTAACATTAAGCAGATTCTGTATTGATGCAGGAATACCGACTGCAAAAACACCGAACACAATTTCTTTTTTTACAGTGAACATTTTAGGATTAATACACACATATGTACTTTTTCTTTTGATGAAAAGAAGTATAAAGAAATATATACATGCAAAACAGTTTGAAACAAATGTGGCAAGTCCTGCGCCCGCCGCCCCCATATCCAAAAACTGCGGAAGAACAAAAAAGGGGTCAAGAATAATGTTGAGTATACATCCGCTCATTGTGCCGATACTGGCGTGGAGTGACGAACCCTCGGCACGTACGAGATAAGCAAGCACAACATTTAAGATTGCAGGCACTGCACCGAAACCGACTGTCCATTTAAGATACTGTGCTGTTGCCGCCGCGGTTTCACTGTCTGCACCGAGTACGGTTAAAAGCGGTATATGCAGTATGGTATAAAGCAGTGAAAACAGCACTCCGCTGATTACTGCACAGTAAAAACCAAAAGCAGAACTTCTGTAAACCGTATTAAAATCTTTTCTTCCTAATGCACGGCTCATCATACTTGAACTGCCGACGCCGAAAAGATTATTTACTGCATTGAATGCCAGCAGAAGCGGAGCGGCAAGCGTTACTGCTGAATTTTCAATCGGATTATTGAGGATACCTACAAAATAAGTGTCAGCAAGATTATAAAGAACCATTACAAGCGAGCTTAAAACCGTAGGAACAGACAGTTTCATAACTGCCTTTCTCACAGGCATATTCTCAAACAGTTCTATTTTTTCTTTATTTTCCATTTTTATCACTACTTAAATTTTTCTATTGTTACGTTATCTTATAAAATTTTTATTGCTGTAAAGTGCTGGCCTTTACGGCGGAAAATTATTATATATAAAAGATTATAATAAGTCAATATCAATTCAATGGTTTTCTCTTGATATTATGTTCTTCGCAGTTTTTCAGTTCATCTAATGTTGTTCTGATTTTTTGAAATATTGATTAAAATACCGTCATATTTTAGAATGTGGCAGTATTTTTATTTTTTGCCAAAATATTAAAATGGTGTTACAAATTTTTATAACTGTTGAGATTTTGATGCTTATATGTTACAATATCCCAAATCATATAGTTTTTTTGATTTGTTTAAGAGAGGAAAAATTATGATTAACATTATTCCGATGCCGTTGGAATATAAGATAAATGACGGCTTTTTTACAGAATTTGAAAATTTAACGGTAAAAAGTGATTTTGACCTGCCTTTGCTGAAATGCCCCAGAGGTGAAAACAGCGGACTTATTATAATTAAAGAACCGACATTTGATGAAGAGGAATATACACTTGATATTGAAAAAAATAAAATAGAAATTAAGGCTTCTTCAAAAACAGGAGCATATTACGCCCTGCAATCTTTAAGACAGCTTTGCAGAAAAGAGCTTGGAGAAGGAAAGGTACCCTGCTGTCATATTAAGGACAAACCGAGATTTAAGTGGAGAGGTCTGCATCTTGACGAAAGCAGACACTTTTTCGGCAAGGACGGAGTTAAAAGATTTCTTGACCATATGTTTATGATGAAGCTTAATGTATTCCATTGGCATTTGACTGATGACCAGGGCTGGCGTATTGAGATTAAGAAATATCCGCTTTTGACAGAAAAAGGCGCTGTCAGAGAGTATACTCATCTTAATGGATGGCAGTCATGTGAGATTGTAAATGAGAGATATGAAGGCTTTCATACTCAGGATGATATCCGTGAGATAGTTGAATATGCTCACGAAAGAGGAATAATGATTGTTCCTGAAATTGATTTTCCTGCCCATTGTGCGGCTGCCATTGCGGCATATCCTTGGCTTGCCTGCAGAGAGCTTTTCAGAGAGGTTCCCGGTTATTTCGGCGGAGCAATTCCTGAAAGGAAGCTACATATCAGGGATTGGAACAGACCTATTTGCCCCGGTAAAGACAGAACTGTTGAATTTATTTTTGATGTTATTGACGAGGTATGCGGTCTTTTCCCTGCGCCTTATTTCCATGTCGGAGGAGACGAAGCACCTAAGGACGAGTGGAAGAAATGTCCCTGCTGTCAGCAGAGAATAAAGGAAAACAATCTTAAAAACGAGGAAGATTTACAAGGCTGGCTTAACAACACAATACTTGCACATGTTAAAGAAAAAGGCAAGCAGCTTATCGGCTGGAATGAGATTTTAAAAGCAGGCAATATTGACAAGTCCGTTATCGGTCAGTATTGGACTCCTCGGAGAGATAAGAATGCAGAACGTTTTGTAAATAACGGCGGAAAACTTATAATGTCGAATCATCACAGCTTTTATTTTGATATGACATATGCTCAGTATCCGCTTAAAAATACATATGACTACAAGCCTGAAAAATTCGGTGTTAATAAAGAGAATATTAAGAATGTTTTAGGCGTTGAGGGTGAAAACTGGACAGAGTGGACAGACAGCCTTGAGATGCTTGACTGCCGTTTGCACCCGAGAATGGAGGCTCTTGCCGAGGTTGCATGGACTACTGAAAATAAGAGGGACTGGAATAGCTTTTTAGTAAGGCTTGGAGATTTTAAGCCCTATTATGAATATCTTGGCATAAATTATGCCGTTGACAGCGTTTCAATGCCTAAGGGCATTATAAAAAGAACCTGTATTCAGAAGAAGTTTTATAAAGGTGATACCCATTATGAGGTAAAACTTAATAAAAAATATAAAGCACAAGGAGAAAAGTAAAATGAAGTTTGCAGATTTTCCTCAGTCGGTAATTGACGAAAATGTTGATTACACCGTTAAGGAAATAACGAATGTTATCAAAAAGTACGGACCGCGTGAGTCAGGTAATGAAAATTGTCTGGCAGCAGAAAAACACATTAAAAAAGAAATGGATACTTTCTGCGACGAAACAAGATTTGAAACCTATAAAATGTCGCCTAAAGCATTTTTGCAGTGGACAAAATTTGTTTCAGCTGCAATATTCCTTGCAGTAACAGTATGTGCAGGACTTGTATTTACAAGCGTTATCAGTATGTTTGTTGCGCAGTGTATTGTATGCGGCGTTGTGTTTATAGGGCTTCTTATAACTGTTTTGGAATTTTTGATGTACAAGCAGTTTATGGATGTTTTCTATAAGAAGGTTGAAGGTCACAACCTTTTAGGTGTAAGGAAACCGAGGGGTGAGGTTAAGAGAAGAATTATTATCAGCGGTCATATTGATGCGGCATATGAGTGGAGACATATATATTACGGAAAGAAATTTCCTCTTATGACAATTCTTATGGCTTGTACTATCGGAGGCGCCATTGTTTCATTTGTGATTTCTGCAATTACGGTAATTGCTCATTTTGCAGATATGGGCGCTTTCGGGGAATTTATGACTGATTACGGTTATTTCTTCCATTTCTTTACGGCTCTTGCAATGGTTACACTTTTTCTTTTCATTGATTTTAAAACTATTTCCCCCGGTGCTAATGATAATCTTACGGGTACTTATGCGGCTGTTTCTGCTTTGCGTATGCTTGATATGGCAGGTATTGATTTTGAAAACACCGAGGTTTGCGCAATGATTACTGACGGTGAAGAGGCAGGACTCAGAGGCTGTAAGCAGTGGGCAAAGGACCATTACGACGAGTATGTAAACAGCGGTGTTGAAACTGCGGTACTCTGTGTTGATACTCTTACGGATCTTGAATATCTCAATGTTTATAACAGAGATATGACAGGCACGGTTAAGCATAACGAAAAGTTCAGTAAACTTGTTATGGATTCTGCCATTGAAGCAGGTCATGATGATTTGAAGTTTGCAAATGTTTTCTTCGGCTCATCGGATGCTGCTGCATTTACTCAGGCAGGAATTACGGCAACCTGTCTTGCGGCTATGGATCCGGCTCCGGCTGATTATTATCATAACCGCCGTGATAATTACGACCGCCTTGTTCCCGAGGCTATTAAAACAGGCTACGAGGTTATTATGTCAACAATTCTTAACTTTGACGAAAAAGGTCTCGGCGATTAATTTAATATTTTAATGAGAACAGAGGTATGGAAATTAATTTCCATACCTCTGTTCAGTCTGTAATGCTTCTTTGTAATCTTTAATTTCAGCTTTAATGTCATCAATTTTTTCATTAAAATATTCACTGAGATTTATATAAACCATAAATCTGTTGTTTAGATACCGCAGGAATCCTCATCCCTACGACTCTCACGCATAACGATATCTTTACATACGCTCAGCGATAGTACGCTCACCAGACCTGCTCAGGTGTGCCTTAAAAGCCTGCATTTTAAGTTGCCTCAAATCAAAACCTAATTTGGTTAGGACAGTAGAAAACTGTTGGAATAGGGCTGATTATCGGCTCAACCCTCAAGAAGCCTTAGGAGAAATAAAAAAATGAAAAAGCATTTTCTTATGACGGCTGTTGCCGTCATATATATAGCGTTGGTTGCTAGGTGCGGTCTGATAGCCGTTGCCAAAAACGAAAAGATACGGCAATTTTACAAATAATTAATATCCTGGCTTAATTTGATGTATTTTAAATAACAAAAGCGTTGAAGTTTTAAAACTTCAACGCGTCAGTCTGTAGAAAAATAATAATACTAATAATTTCATTTTAGTTATTAATCAGCTTTGCCACTATTACCGACATATCGTCACGGTGACGTTCGTCTGAATTTTTTACAGCAAAGTCAAGTATTGCTTTTGCCTTATCATTTGGGTTGTCGCTGTCATCATATTTTAAAAACTGCTCAAGCCATTCTCCGCCTATATCTGTTATTCCGTCGGACATCATAATAATTTCATCTCCCACTGAAAGAACAGTTGTTCGTTTTGCAAATTCAATTCCTCTGAGTATTCCTGCCGGCATGGAGGAAAGCTCGCATTTGGTAAGGCTGTTTCGTTTCATAATGTACGACGCAGGCGCTCCTGCCTTGAAAAATTCGCATTTTCCCGTAAATAAATCAATGCTTGCGCAATCAAGAGTTGCAAGGCTTTCTTCACTGCTTTTTACAAGCAGAGCACTGTTTACAACCTTTAATGAGGAGTCAAAGCCGAAGCCTGCATTTAGAAGCTTTGACAAAAGTCCTGCCCCCATTGCTCCGTCAAGAGCAGCTCTGCTGCCTTTGCCCATACCGTCGCTTATTATGAGTATTATATGTCCCCGAGAATCGTTGATGGTCTTTATTGTGTCACCGCAGAGATTTCCTTCCGCACAGTATTGAGAAAAGCCGATACTCATTTTATAATTTGCTTTTTCAATCATTGAGAGCATTTGTCCTGCCGAGGAAATATTTATCCTGCCTTTTTCAAATTCACGCTTGCAGATTTTTGATATTTCATTTTTTATTCTGGGATTGTCAAGCCCTTTTGTTTCCTTCGGAGCAAGAATTTCAATTCTCAGCCTGTCAAACCTGTCAGCAATAACTGAAATGTTTTCGGGATAAATGTCGTATTCACCAAGCATACGTCTTATTCTGCCTGCGGATTTAAAATCAAAATTTTCCGCTTCATCAAATTCAAAGGCAAGATCCTCCAGCATATCCGAAATAGAGAAAAACTGATCTGCCGCTACCATTCTCAGTTCACTTTCCATAGGTTCTCCTCTTCCGAGCATATTAATTTTCTCTCTAACGTCTCTGACGCTTTCACTGACCTGTGCCAATGCCGATGATGCAAAGCGGAGCCTTACAACAAGACTTTGCCGCAGGCTTCCCTCAGGTGCAATATCGGCACCGTTTTCCCATATCCGTGACATTTTTTCAGTTACCGCTTCGGGAAGCAGTGTTAATATTACGGATGCAATAAGGCTTTCAATAACACAGCAGACGGAAAAACTGCCCATATTTGCCGCAACGGCAAAAAATGCCATTGAAAGCGTAAAGCTGAAGCCTATGCCGAGACTTGAAAAGGAGGTGAACAGACTGCTGACAAGGGCGGAAAAAGCATATGCTCCGAGAAGAAACAGGCTGTTTTCCCTGCTGATTCCAAGTGAAAATCCAAGGCACAGTGAAATTATCATCCCCCATCTCTGTGAGCCAAAACGGACAGATGACAAAATAATAAAAACCGCTAATATTCTTGCCACGGAAACGCCTTTTATCTCAATGAAAGAAAGTCCTGACAGAAGAAGTGATGCGGAAACAATAACACAGGTTAAATCGGTAATAGGCAGAGCTTTGAATTTCAGCCGTTTTATATTGCAGTTTACCGCCCTGAAGAAAAAGAAACTTCCTCCCATAGCAAGTATTGCTTCTCCGAGAGTTAGGGCGTAATCGCCTGCACCTGCTCCGCTTTTAACATTCATAACAAATCCTGTGGAAAGCACGGAAAGAAATGAAATAATCATGGGAAGAAATGCTTCTTTTTTCCCTTTAAACAGATTTAGTGCAAAAGTTCCCAAAGCGGATATTAAAACTGCACTGAAATATCTTACTGCATTTTCGGGAGAGTAAAAAAGTATGTAGCCAAGTCCTGCTCCCACAGCAGAGAACAAGAAATTTTTTTTGCTGGAAACCGTTATAAGCGAGATTGCAAAAGGACAGCATCCTCCGATTACAGATGAAAAACTCATTGCAAAAGATACCGCCAGCCATAAAATGCGCTGTATCCATACATATATTTTATTGTCGCTTTTAACTTTCTTGCTTTTGATTTTAATTTTTTGAGATATTTTCATTTTATACACGTCCCGAATGTATTATATATGTGCAATAATGAAAAAAATGTAAAATAAAATCACTATAATATCGGTAATTATTTTTTCATATAATTTATCAGTAAAATTTATATATAGTTTTTATCAGCGTAATAGCAAAGTCTTTCTATTCTTTTGACGAAAACATTTTTATTTCTCCGGAAACTGCAGATGTCATTACCGAAGCCAAAAGTTAATAAACATAGGCTCCCTCGGCACAGTGCGTATTGTGCGCGTGCCGACGAATCAGAGGGGGTTATTAGGGGGAATTAAAATATCGCAGATGTTTCTCCCCTTGATTTGCTTTCTTTGTTTCGTTTCTTTCGCAACACGAAAGAAATGAAAGACCCCGCGTCAGCGGAATTACTCTTTTCATAAAAGAATCATATAAATTAAATTGTAACTTTCTGAAATAGGGATATGAATTATCATGAAAACAAAAGATTTTTTTCTTCTCATATTTCTCCTGCTGTGCGCAGGTGTTTTAATAATTTTTTCTGCCGATGCAAAGCAGGGCGCATTAAACGGACTGATCCTTGCTCAAAACACTATTATACCGAGCCTTACACCTTTGCTGATAATATTTTTGATAATAATGAAAACCGGAGCAAAGGACGTTCTCGCCAAATGCTTCGGTTTTATTTCTTACTATGTTTTCAATTTGCCGTATGTTACTTTTCCGGCTTTGTTTTTAGGACTTTTGGGCGGATATCCCACAGGGGCGCTCCTTACAAGAGAGCTTTTTTTAAACGGAGAGATTGAAGAAAATCAGGCAAAAAGAATGCTCCGCTTTAATTTCTGCGGCGGAGCAGGCTTTATTATTACGGCTGTCGGTACTTCTGTTATGCAAAATACAAAAGCAGGAATAATTCTTTTTTCTTCAAATGTTATTGTCTGTGTAATTGTGGGATTTGCTCTTTCCTTTACTCAAAAACGAACAACCGAAAAATTCTATTCTTTTACTGAAAAAGAGAATTTCGGCGACGCCCTTTCGGACGCAACATCATCAGCGGTAGGCTCTGTTTTGAATATCACGGCTTTTATTATTTTATTTTCTGCCGTTTCGCAGATTATTTCTGTTGACAGCCGTTTTATGCCATTGATTGAAATTACAAACGGTGTCTGTTCAAAAAATAATTTTTCCCTGCCGGAGATAAGTGCATATCTCGCTTTCGGCGGAATTTGCATACATTTTCAGCTTTTTGGCATTATTAAAAAACTGGGTATAAATCTTTGGGATTTTTTAATTTTCAGAATTATCTCAGCTGTGCTTTCCTTTGCAGTCTGCAAAATAATTTTAAAAATTTTCCCGATAGAGCTTGCAGTATTTGCCGACAGCGCCGTACCTGTGGAATTTTCAAGCGTGAACATTGCCTTGTCCGTAATTATGATTTTAGGCTGTTTTATAATTATACTTGATATCAACTCTAAAAGGGGAAGGCATTATTCCTGATTTGCCTGTTTTGTTTTAACAGCAGCTATCGTATTCAGGACATTTTTGGCAGTTCTCTGAAGCTCGGCGACGGTAAGACCGTTTCTTGTTTCCACAGTTTCTAAAAGCGACGGGTCAACAATGTATTTATTATCAGTTCTTTTTATGCCTCCGGGCATAAGTACATCAACTTGAGAACGCACTCTGTAAGCGTTGTCACGGAGATTCGGAAATTCGGGACTTTTTGATTTTCTCATCCACCAGTCAGTCATTACAAGACCTGTAAATCCCCATTCCTTTCTGAGAACCGTTGTTACAAGGTCGTAATTGTAATGGCTCCAGACACCGTTTATTTTATTATAGCTTGTCATAATAGTGAGAGGTTTGCTCTCTTTTACGCAGATTTCAAAACCCTTTAAATAAATTTCCCTCAAGGCTCTTTGAGATACACGGGAGTCATTCTTCGTCCTGTTAGTCTCCTGATTGTTGCAGGCGAAATGCTTAGGGCAGGCAGAGCCTCCGAAGGACTGAATACCCTTTACAAAGGCTGAAGCCATTTTTCCTGTCAGTATAGGGTCCTCGGAAAAATATTCGAAGTTTCTTCCGCACAGAACATTTCTATGAATATTCATACCGGGGGCAAGGAGAACATCTGATTTTCTCTCCGACAGTTCTCTGCCCATTTCTTTTGTCAGTTCAAAAACAAGCTCCGTGTTCCAGGTGGAAGCAAGAGCCGTACCGCAGGGTATCAGTGAAGTGTACTGTTTAATCCTTATTCCTGCAGGACCGTCTGTGGTTATAACAGCAGGAACACCCTTGTCTCTTAAAGACTGAATTGTTCCGCCGAAAGCGCCTGCGTTTCCTTCAACGCCCTGTTCGCTGTTCATATAACCCTGACCCCTTGTGAGAGCTTCAAGCTCTTCAAAACTGAGGCAGGAAATAAAATCTTCAACGCTGATTTCACCTGACAAAACCTGTGAGAAATTATAATTATTGTTACTGCGCGGGATTTCGGCAGGAAGATTGCTTTTTATCCTGTTTTTAAGATAAGGCTCGGATGCTTTGACATTTTCTTTTTCTGCGACAGGTCTGCCGTTTACATATTTTGATTTGATTCTTTCAAACGGCTCTTTTACACCGCAGATTTCGTCAAGCGTTTCAAGTACCTTGTCATTTCCGAGGATAAAACTTCCTGCTTCGGTATTGTCCCTGACATTTTTTCCTGCAAAGAATTTGTATTCGCCTTTTTCAAGAATGTATGAAAATTTATTGCCTGTTGCACCCGTATCATCAAAAGAGGCGAGATAATATACCGGAATATTAAAATCTATTATTTGACTTTCATCAGGTTCAAGCATTTTTGTTTTTTCAAATGCAGCAAGGTTCATTGAGGACTTTGAAAGTTTGCCCACAGGAGGACAAAAATAAATCTGTAAAACCTCTTTACCGCTTCTTTTTCCGACGTTTTTTATCTGTGCGGTTATGTTTACACTTTCTCCGTTAAATTTAAAATCATTGATTTTTATTTCAAAATCGGTATAGCTTAAGCCGAAGCCGAAAGGGTATAAAACAGGAGCTTTGTTAAAGGTTTCAAAATATCTGTAGCCAACGAAAATATCCTCAGAATAGCAGTTATAATCATTATTTCCGAATGAGTTTGAACATGGATAATCCTCATAGCACATCGCTATGGAATCAGTCAGCCTTCCTGACGGATTAACCCTGCCGTAAAGAACATCGGCAACAGCGTTACCGCTTTCCATACCGCCCTGCCATGCATAAACTATTGCGGAGATTTTGTCGTTATAGCGTTCTTTCCAGCTCATATCAATAACATTTCCGCAATCAAGTACAACCGTAACATTATCAAAGCAGTCGGTTACGGTGTCGAGAAGTTTAATTTCTTCGTCGTTTAAATAATAGCTGCCCTTGACAAGCTTATTTTCCCTGTCCTCACCTGCGGCTCTGCCGATAACTACCAGTGCGGCATTGCTTTCCTGAGCGGCGGTTTTTACGGTGTATTCGTCGATTTCAGCCTCATCGTAGCACATGGGCCAGTGTCCCCAAAAGCCATGGATAACAGGATTTTCCCTGCACCAGTTTTCGTAAAAGCCAAGAAGTCCTTTGTTTAAATCGGCGCCGTTATTTTTTAGCCCCTCAATAAGATTTACGGTATAAGGAGCATTAACGTCTCCGCCGCTGCCGTAGCCTACATAAAAATAGTCAAGCTGGCATCTGCCGAAAACTGCAAGACGTGTTTTTTTATTATAGGGCAGTGTGTTATTGATGTTTTTAAGCAAAACAATACCCTCTGCTCCCGCCTGCCTTACAAGCTGCGGCATATTGCCGAAAGGCTTTTGCTCACCTGCGGCAGTGTTTTCCTTTTGCGAAACTCCGCCTCCCGAAAAATTCTGAGATACAGCCTGAATAACTTTATCAATTTTGTTTTTGAGCTTCATAATATTACCTCATTTATTTGTTTTACTGAAACAAGTATAACATATTAATAAAACTTAATCCAGAAAAATTGACCTTTTAAAGAAAATAATGTATTATTTACTTAAAGGAGTGAATTTTATGAAAGAGAAAACCGACAGAGGAAAGATTTACTGTATGGCTTCGGCGATAATTATAATCGGATGCTATGCAGTCCAGAAGCTGACAGCTGCTTCATTTTCCGTGAACAGAAACTTTGCTATCATCGAAGCAATGATATTCAGCATTTTTGTTGCAGTTGTATATTTCCTTGTAACAAAATCCAAAGAGCCGTTTTACGGAATACTTATTTCCATTTTAGGTTTTAAAATGATGCCTCCGGACATTTTTGCATTAAAGTCTCTTTCTCCCGAGGCGGATATTGTCTATTACATAGTTGCAAAGGCGGCAGTTGTTATATTTGCTTTTGCGATTATCAAGCTCTTCAGAGAACAAAAATATGAGCAGAAGATTAAAGTCCTGCCCATACTGTTTTTGATTACCGCTGTTCCTTTTACAAATGAAATTGCGGCAGTTCTCGGCGAATTTGTAAACGGTTATGCAAAAGGAAACAGAGTTTACGAATATTTTATTTGTTTCGCATTTTATTCTCTTACAATGTTTGTAACGCTGTTTTATGCATCTAAGAGCAATAAAATCAATGCGGAATTATTATGCGATTATACAATAGTTGCTCTTTTTGTAAATCTTGCAAGAAGAATAAGCATTATTGCTATTTATTCAGTACAGGGCTTCCATATCAGCAAAAGCTATTTCTGCTGGTCGGCAATTTATATTTTCTTCATTGCGGCATTTTCTGCATTGAGATACAAAAAGGTAAAAGCCTAAATTATCATATAAAAATATACAGCCGAAGAAATTTCCGTTTCCTCGGCTGTTTTTATGTATGTTTGTTAAATTCTTGCTACGCCGTCTTTAACTGCCGCGTCAGCAACTGCCTTTGCAACAGTATCTTTGATACGCGGGTCAAAAGCATAGGGGAGAATATAGTCCTCATTGAGCTTGTCATCATCAACAAGTGATGCGATAGCATAAGCTGCCGCAATTTTCATATTCTCAGTAATTGCACTTGCTCTGACGTCAAGAGCACCGCGGAAAATTCCCGGGAAAGCAACAACGTTGTTAATCTGATTCGGGAAGTCCGAACGGCCTGTGCCGACAATTCTTGCTCCTGCTTCTTTAGCCTTGTCAGGCATAATCTCGGGAACAGGGTTAGCCATTGCAAGAACAATGGGGTCAGAGTTCATTGTTTTAATCATTTCTTCTGTAAGTACGCCCGGAGCAGATACGCCGATGAAAATATCTGTACCCTTAACTGCTTCGGCAAGAGTACCCTTTGTCATTTCTCTGTTGGTTACCTTTGCAATAGTTTCTTTTGACTCGTTGAGCTTTTCTCTGCCCTCATAGATTGCGCCTGTTCTGTCGCAGAGAATAACATCACGAAGTCCCAGAGTCATAAGAAGTTTTGCAATAGCAATACCTGCAGCGCCCGAGCCGTTGATTACTGCTTTGCAGTCTGAGAGGGCCTTGCCTGTAATTTTTGTAGCGTTGATAAGAGCTGCAGAAACTACGACAGCAGTGCCGTGCTGGTCATCGTGGAAAATAGGAATATCACATTTTTTCTTTAATTTTTCCTCTATTTCAAAGCATCTCGGAGCGGCAATATCCTCAAGGTTGATACCGCCGAAGGAACCGCTGATGTTATAAACTGTTTCAACAAATTCGTCAACATTCTTTGTACGTACACAAAGCGGGAAAGCGTCAACGTCGCCGAATTCCTTGAAAAGTACGCATTTACCCTCCATAACAGGCATACCTGCTTCAGGTCCGATATCGCCGAGACCTAAAACAGCAGTTCCGTCTGTAATAACGGCAACCATATTCCAGCGTCTTGTAAGCTCCCAGCTCTTGTTGTAATCCTTTTGAATTTCAAGACAAGGCTCAGCAACGCCGGGGGTGTAAGCAAGAGAAAGGGAGTCCTTGTCTCCTACCTTTGCTCTTGCAGTAACCTCTAATTTACCCTTCCATTCTCCGTGAAGTCTTAATGATTCTTTACGATAATCCATTTATATTTACCTCTGTAGTTTGTAGATTTTATTTTATCAGTCCCAGGGGAACTTGTACTGAGTGAGACCCAGCTCGTCGCGAACCTGTGTCATTTCCTTCTGAACAGACTCATTAATAGGAACACCGCTGTCCTTTCTCTCCTGCCATACAAGCCATTCCTTTTCACCTGCGGAATAAATCTTGTCACAGCCGGGAGCCTTTCTCGAATCACGGACAGAACGGATAATTTCTCCTGCTTTCTTTCTTGTGATATCTTCGCCGAGGAAGTGGTTTGTGTCAATAGCGATAAAGAAATGACCGAGATGATACGGAGCAAGATTTCCGTTTTCATCCTTGCCGTTAAGAGCTTTACCATAGTTGCCGTCCTGAAGAACTGCCGAAAGAAGTTCGATTACCATTGCGTAGCCGTAGCCCTTGTATCCGCCGAGAGCTTCGCCGATACCGCCGAGGGTAGTCAGAGCAGCTTCGCCGTTTCTTATCTTTTTAAGAGCAACGCCTGCGTCACCCTCAATACCCTTACCGTCAAGACCGATAACCGTACCCGGATGAACATCCTCGCCGATTCTTTCGTAATATTCAATCTTACCGTTTTGAGTAATTGAAGTAGCACAGTCAATTACAAAGTCAAAATCCTCGTCGGTAGGAATACCGATTGTAAGCGGATTTGTACCGAACATACCCTCAACACCGAAGGTAGGAGCAACAGAGGGACGGGCATTAGTACCTGTCATACCGATACAGCCCTGCTTTGTTGCCATGGTAGCATAATAGCCTGCAATACCATAGTGGCAGGAATTACGTACTGCAACCATACCCATACCGTACTGCTTAGCCTTATCAATAGCCATCTGCATTGACTTGTAGCCGATAACCTGACCCATACCGTCATGACCGTCGATAACGGCAGTAGTAGGAGTTTCCTTAACAATTTCAAAATTTGTTACAGGGTTCTGGATACCTGCCTTGATTCTGTCAAGGTAGATGGGTTTAAATCTGTTACAGCCGTGGCTTTCAATGCCTCTTCTGTCAGATTCAAGCAGAATGTCTGTACAAATTTTTGCGTCCTCTTCGGGAATACCGTATCCGACAAAAGCATCAGTGATGAAGTTAATCAGAGTATCCCAAGGACATACCATTTTTCCCATAATATTTGTCTCCTTTGCTAATTATCTTTCCCAGTTGCGTGAGCGTTCAACTGCACGCTTCCAGTCAGAATATTTTTTGTTCCTTAATGTTGTTTCCATTGACGGAATAAATATTTTGTCAACGGCTCTGTTCTTTTCAATTTCTTCAAAGTTTTCCCAGACTCCCGTGGCAAGTCCTGCACAGTAAGCAGCGCCGAGAGCAGTTGTTTCAACATTTTTAGGTCTGTTAACATTTACGCCTGTTATATCCGCCTGCATCTGCATCATAATATCGGAAACGGAAGCTCCGCCGTCTACACGCAAATCTTTAAGAACAATTCCCGAATCCCCCATCATTGCTTCAAGCAGATCCGTCATTTGATATGTAATGCTTTCAAGAACTGCACGGCAGATGTGCTTTTTGTTTACACCTCGGGTAAGGCCTATCATAATTCCTCTTGCGTACATATCCCAGTACGGTGCGCCGAGACCTGTAAAAGCAGGAACGAAATAAAGCCCGTTTGAATCCTCAACCATTTCTGCGAATTTGTCACATTCGGGAGCAGACTGAATAAGCTCAAGCTCGTCACGAAGCCATTTTATTACAGAGCCTGCGTTAAATGCAGAGCCTTCAAGAGAATATGTAATTTTGTCATCAACACCCCAGGCGATACCCGAAAGAAGATTTGATTTTGAATTAACTCTCTTGTCGCCTGTATTCATTAAGAGGAAACAGCCTGTTCCGTAAGTATTTTTAGCCTGACCGGATTTAAAACATCCCTGACCGAACAAAGCACCCGGCTGGTCGCCGATAGCGCCTGCAATAGGCACTCCTTTAATATCCTCAATACCTGTGATTTTAGCAACCTCTCCGTAAATACAGCTTGACGGCTTAACCTCGGGGAGCATACTCATCGGTATACCCATAACCTCGCAGAGGTAAGGGTCCCAGCAGAGCTTGTCGATATCAAAAAGCATTGTTCTGCAGGCATTTGAATAGTCGGTAACATGAACCTCACCGTCTGTCAGATTCCAGATAAGCCAGGTGTCAACGGTACCGAAAAGCAAATCGCCGTTTTCAGCCTTTTCTCTTGCTCCCTCAACATTGTCAAGAATCCACTTAATCTTTGTTGCGCTGAAATATGCGTCGATAAGAAGTCCCGTAGTTTCCTTGACATAGTCCGAAAGTCCCTGAGCCTTCAGCTCCTCGCAGGTTGGAGCGGTTCTTCTGCACTGCCAAACGATAGCATTGTAAACAGGCTTTCCGGTGTGTCTGTCCCATACGATTGTGGTTTCTCTTTGATTTGTTATTCCTATACCTGCAATATCCTTAGGATTAACCTTCTCCTGTCTCAGGCAGGTGAGAATAGCGCTGATTTGAGAAAACAGAATTTCCATCGGGTCGTGTTCAACCCAGCCGTTTTTGGGATAATACTGTGTGAACTCATTTTGCGCCTTAGCAACTATTTCGCCTTTTTTATTGAAAATGATGGCACGGGAGGAGGTGGTTCCCTGATCCAGAGCCATAACATATTTTTCCGCCATATGAATATACCCCTCTCATTTTTGTTTGTGCGCCTGCTTTAATGAACAGTAATTCAACCATAGTTTAAATCAAATGATTCGGATTGTTTTCCATTGCCTGATATGCAATAAATAGAATAAAAAGCAGGCATTCACCTGCTTTTATTTTACTTCTTTTATTAAATAATGTCAATGACATACAAAATTTTAAATAAAATTTTGTACTGCTTTCACAATTTGTTTAAACAATATACAAAAGTGTGATTAGATAATTT
This sequence comes from uncultured Bacteroides sp., assembly GCA_964535085.1. Lineage (GTDB taxonomy): Bacteria > Bacillota > Clostridia > Oscillospirales > Acutalibacteraceae > Eubacterium_R. The sequence goes on along the minus strand of CAZHSE010000002.1, from coordinate 49,747 downwards.
TATGAAGTAACTAAATATTGTTTTCTACATAATTAAGAATATCGCCGACAGTTTCAATCTTATCGATAATTTCATCGGGAACCTCAATTTTAAATTCATCCTCAACAGACATAACTATATCAATAGCGTCAAGACTGTCAGCTCCTAAATCTTCAACAAGGAGACTATCGGGAGTGATAGAATTTTCATCAATATCAAGCTGTTCGGAAAGAATTAACTTGAGCTTTTCTAATACCATAACACGTTCACCTCAAAAAAATGTTGTTAATATTGAATCATTATGTTATTATCATATTATATAATTATTTTTGAGTTGTCAATAAATATTTATGATACGAGGTAAAAATATTGAAAAAATTTTGTTTAATAGGCTATCCATTAGGTCATTCGATGTCTCCGGTTATACACAGAGAGCTTTTTAAAATCAAAAATATTGACGCAGGCTATGAGCTTAAAGAGATTTCACCAGAAAATCTGACAGGGGCTTTTGACTTACTGAAGGAGTATGACGGCTTTAACGTTACTATTCCTCATAAAACAGGAATAATTCCGTGTCTGGATAAATTATCGGACAGGGCGGAGCTTTTCGGCGCAGTTAATACCGTTGATGTTAAAGACGGCAGGGCAGAAGGCCACAATACCGACTGCTACGGCTTTCTCAGAGCGCTTGATATGGCAGGCATTACCCTCGGGGGGAAAGCTCTTGTCTGCGGCAGCGGAGGAGTTTCAAGAATGTTTGCTTTTGAAAGCGTGCTTGCAGGTGCGGATTTGACCATTGCCGTCCGTGATGATGATATTAAGGCGGCTGAGCTTATCAGGGAAGAAATTAAGGACAGGCTTTCAAAGGACGTTCAGGTTAAAAGACTCGATGAAATTGACGGCGAATATGATATTCTGATAAACGGAACGCCTGTGGGAATGTTTCCGAAAACAGATGCCTGCGTTTTGCCGAAAGAAAAGGTACAGAAATGCAAAGCCGTTTTCGACGCTGTATACAATCCGAGGGAAACAATGCTGATTAAATATGCGAAAGAGGCAGGAATAAAATGTTCAAACGGACTGCCTATGCTTGTGTGGCAGGCGGCTGTTGCTCAGGAAATCTGGTTCGGTGTAAAATTTGAAACGGAAGATATCAGAAATGTTTTGAATATAACGGAAAGAGAAATGGAAAAGCTATGAATATAATATTATGCGGCTTTATGGGAAGCGGAAAAACAGTTGTGGGCAATGAGCTTGCTAAAATAATGGGAAGAAAATTTGTCGATACCGACGAAATGATAGAGAAACAGCAGGGGATTGCAATTAAAGCTATTTTCGCCGCCTACGGCGAAGAGCATTTCAGGGATCTGGAATTTGAATGCTGTAAAAAAATTGCCGATATGAAAAACTGCGTTGTCTCCACAGGAGGCGGTGCGATGACCTTTCAGCGGAATGTTGACGCTGTCAAAGGCTCCGGGAAGGTGGTTTTTCTTGACGCAGATTTTGATGTTATATGCAGCAGGATAGGCGATTCAACGACAAGACCTTTGTTTCAGGATAAGGAAAAAGCAAGGGCGCTTTACGACGAAAGAAAGTCAAAGTATCTTTCAGCTGCCGATATTGTTATTGACGGAAATATGTCTGCGAGAAAGACTGCCATTGAAATTGCAGATATGTTCAGATAAGTTCGTTAACATAATTATGGTTGAAAAAGGTATAATTTTGTGCTATAATGTGGAAACGCTGTAGGGATACTAAAGAAATGCAACTCGTTTTTCATGTATAAAGCACTGCATCGTCAGAGGTGTTATATGGATAAATCAAAGAAAAAAGAGCTTCAGCATGACGTCGATATGTTTAAGAGGTATAAAAACCTGCTTAAAGAACTGACGGCAAAAAATGTTAAGCTTAAATACAGAAATTCATGGCTGGGTATTTTATGGAGCTTTATTCAGCCCCTTCTTAATATGATAGTTCTTTCCGTAGTATTCGGCGGAATTTTCGGCAGACATAATAAATTTATTGTCTGTTATCCCGTATTTATTTTTACGGGACGTCTGCTGTTCAGCTTTTTCACTTCGTCAACAAAGCAGGCAATGACCGCTTTCAGAAGAAATGCGGGAATTATAAAAAAGGTATATGTCCCTAAATATATGTACCCCCTGTCATCTATTTTTTCAAATTTCGTAACCTTTGCAATATCAATACTCTGTCTTATCTGCGTATGGATATTCTTCAAGGTTACGGGGCTTCAGGGAGGCGCTGGGCTTGAAATTACGCCGTATGCCCTTTTGTGCTTTATACCGATGTTTCTTCTTTTAATGTTCAGCACAGGTGTGGGACTTATTTTATCGGTTGTAGCGGTTTATTTCAGAGACGTTGAGTATATATGGGACGTTCTTTGCACATTGCTGTTCTATATGGTGCCGATTATTTATCCTCTTCAGAGAATTACTACTCCGTGGATTGTTGTTGTAATTAAAATTAATCCGCTGTATTCGATGATAGAGCTGTTCAGACAGTGCGTATTATACGGATATATTATGAGCGGAAAGCTCCTCCTGTACGCAGTTGTTGTATCAGTAGGTGCACTTGTTGTGGGTATAATTTTCTTTAATTGGAAAAGCGATGATATTATCTTCCATCTTTAATATAAACATTTTAAAGCACAGCTTTGGCTGTGCTTTTTTTGCGGTAAATTATCATACATAATAAGGGGCTTGCACTGCAAGCCCCTACGATAGTTTATTACAGTAATATGTCAGTGTGCAGTTACTTAAGAAGGGAACGGTACATTTTGATGTACTCATTTGCGCTTTTGCCCCAGCTCATATCACAGTCAAGGGCACGCTTAACAAGTGTAGCCCAGCCGTCGCTGTTATATGCGTCAACACCTCTGTAAACAGCGCCCAGCATATCGTAAGCGTCATATGACTTAAAGGTGAAGCCATTCCCTTCTCCGTCACCGCAGTCTGTTATAGAGTCCTTAAGACCTCCTGTTTCACGGACAATAGGAAGGGTGCCGTATCTGAGAGCCACCATCTGAGAAAGACCGCAGGGCTCTGACTTACTCGGCATCAGGAATAAGTCTGCACCTGCATAAATTTTTCTTGCCAGGTCGGGAACAAAGCCTAAGGTCAAGCCAACCTTATTAGGATACTTGTCGTGGAGGTAGCGGAAGAAGTTTTCATACTCCCATTCACCGCTTCCGAGAATAACATACTGAACGTTGCGCTCATAAAGGCTCTTTTCAAGAACTGTTTTCATAAGGTCAACACCCTTGTGGCCTACAAGACGTGTAACAATTCCGATTATCGGAGTGTTCGGCTCAATATCAAGCCCCATCATTTTCTGAAGCTCAGCCTTGTTTACTGCCTTATTTGAAAAGTCCTCGCTGTTGTAATTTGCCCAGATGTCCCTGTCGGTTTCCGGGTTATAGTTATCTGTGTCAATACCGTTGAGAATACCGCACAGCTTCCAGCTTCTCTGATTTAAAATCGGGTCAAGACCGTGGCTGAACCAAGGGTCGAGTATTTCTCTTGCATAGGTAGGGGATACGGTAGTCACCTTGTTTGCACATTCAATACCTGCTTTCATAAAGTTTACAAGTCCGTCGTACAAAATAAGATTGTTATGCTCAGGTGCAATACCGAGAACATCATTCAAAAGCTCCGTACCGTATTTTCCCTGATACTGAATGTTATGAATTGTGAAAACAGTCTTAATATTTTCAAATCCCATTCTGTTTGCATAATAACAGCTGTAATAAAGCGGTGTCAATGCACTCTGCCAGTCGTTGCAGTGGATAATATCAGGTTTCCAGTCTATAGCCGGGATAATTTCAAGAACGGCTCTTGCAAAAAATGCAAATCTCTCCGCATCATCATAATGACCGTAAATGCCGTCACGCTTGAAGTAGTACTGATTGTCAAGAAAATAGTAAATTACGCCGTTTGCCTTTGCTTCAAAAATACCGCAGTACTGACGCCTCCAGGAAACAGGAACGGAAATTGAAGTGATAAAATTCATTTTATCCTTAAATTCCTGCTTAATGCCGTCATAAAGAGGCATTACAACACGGCAGCCGATAAGCCTTTTTCTCAAAGCAACGGGCAGTGAGCCTGCCACGTCGCCGAGACCGCCTGACGCCATAAAGGGAAGAGCTTCCGAAGCTACATATAAAACTTTCATTATTTTATCCTCCTTTATGTTATACTCTCGTGTTCTTAGTCAGGCAAATCGGGAAGGTATCTGCGCCCGAAAGCTCGGCATGATTTTTAATGCTGACATTTTTGTCTGAAATAATGCAGTTTATCTTTGCTCCGTCGCCGATAGATGTATCCTGCATAAGAATTGAGTTTTTGACAACTGCCTCCTTGCCTATTTTAACACCCTTGAAAACTATGCAGTTTTCAACTGTTCCTTCGATAATACAGCCGTCTGCAACAAGAGAATTTTTAAGATTTGAGTCAGGACCGTAAATGGTCGGCATATCGTCTCTTTCCTTCGTGGAAATAGGGGAAGAGAACAGCTTTTTCCTATTTTCCCTTTCAAGCAGAGACATTGAAATATCATAGTAGCTTTGAACGGAATCAATAGTTCCCACAAAGCTGTCTGTAGCGTCATAAGCGTGGATTTTAAGGTTTTTGACATTAGCCATAATGATATTTCTCTGGAAAGAAATTTCATTCTTTGAATGGGCGGAAGTAACAAGAGTTTCCAGCAGATATTTTTTCATTATCATAATATTGCAGGAATAAAATACTTCGCCGTCAGTATCTTTATCAAGGCTCATTTCCGTGATTCTGCCGTCTCCGTCAACCTTATCAAAGGAGAGAACAGAACCGATATTCTGAGGCATTTTGCCCTTAACACCCAGGAGTGTAATGTCTGCTCCGCTTTCCTCGTGAGCATTGAAGAATTTTGAATAATCAATGTTGAGTACATTGTTGCAGTCGGACATAAGAACGTAGCTCTGATTTGACTGATGCAGGAAATTCATATTTCCGTAAATTGCGTCAATTCTGTTGCCCCACATTGAAGCGCTGCCAACTGAGAAGGGAGGAAGAAGATAAAGACCGTCAGTCTTTCTGCTCAAATCCCAGGGCTTGCCTGTTCCTACGTGGTCCATAAGCGACTGGAAGTTAGCGTTTGTTACAACGCCTATTTTTGTAACTCCGCTCTCCACCATATTTGAGAGAGGAAAATCAATAAGCCTGAAGCGTGAACAAAACGGCACAGAGCCCATTGTTCTCATGGCTGTAAGAGAGTCGAGAGCCTCTTCGTGAATATTTGCAAATACAATTCCTAAAACTTTTTTTCCGTTCATGCTTATACCTCCTCTCCTGCATTTACCATTACCCCGGGTGCAACATTTTTGCCTTTTGTAATATCAGCTTCTGCGCCGATAACTGAAATGCCCCATTCCTCAGGCTTTTCGAGAAGCTCGGGAATTTCGCCTATTTTTGCGTCTTCTTCAATAACTGCATTTTCCGCAACTATGGAATAATAAACCTTTGCGCCTTTTTTGATAACTGCGCCCGGCATAATAACGCTGTATTTTACGTCTGCACCCTCTTCAATGGTTACGTTTGAGGATACTACGCTGTAATCAACATCTCCCTCAATTTCACAGCCTTCACTTATTGAGCTGTTTTCAACAACGGCATTTTTGCCGATATAATGAGGCGGAGCCATAGGATTGCGTGAATAAATTCTCCAGCTTTTATCGCTTAAATCAAGGTCAACATTCGGGTTAATGATATCAAGATTAGCCTCCCACAGAGAGTCGATAGTTCCCACGTCTTTCCAGTATCCCTTGAACGGGAAGGCAAACATCCTTTCTCCTGCCTCAAGCATTGAAGGAATAATATTTTTACCGAAATCGTTGGAAGAGCCTTCCGTATTTTCGTCCTGAATAAGATATTTCTTCAGCTTATCCCAGCTGAATACGTAAACGCCCATAGAAGCCTTATTGCTTTTAGGCTCTTTCGGTTTCTCGGCAAATTCGTAAATTTTGTTTTCCTCGTCTGTTGCAAGGATACCGAATCTTGAAGCCTCTTCCCACGGAACCTCAAGCACTGCAATAGTGCAGTCGGCATTGTTCTTCTGGTGGAAATCAACCATTTTGCCATAATTCATTTTATAGATATGGTCGCCTGAAAGGATAACCACATATTCCGGGTCATACTTTTCGATAAAGTTGATGTTCTGGTAAATTGCATTTGCAGTACCCTTGTACCATTCTGCACCTCCGATTGCCTCGTAAGGTGAAAGAATATGAATACCGCCGTCCTGACGGTCAAGATCCCACGGCTGACCGTTGCCCAGATAGTCGTTTAATTCAAGGGGCTGATACTGAGTAAGTACGCCCACGGTATAAATACCGCTGTTTACACAGTTGGAAAGAGGGAAATCTATAATCCTGTAATTTCCACCGTAGGGAACTGCAGGCTTGGCAATATTTTTTGTGAGTACGCCCAGACGGCTTCCCTGACCGCCTGCAAGCAGCATTGCAACAATTTTATTTTTGTGAGCCATTTTTTATCTCCTTATTTTTTGCTTGTTTTGTTTTTGTCTGTTTCTGATTTTTAGGTGCAGGAGCTTCTTTAACTGTCACATTCTTCTTTTCGGCGGTTTTGATTTCGGAAGGTGCAGTTAAGTTTTTGTCTGCTTTTTTGCTTTCGCTTTTCGGAGAAGCCGTTTTGCTTTTAGTTTTGTCTTCGACCTTTTGAATATAAATTGCCGATAAGCCGTTTAATTTAAGACCTACACTCTGGTCAAGTCCGTGCATAGGCAGGTTCTTCGACTTGTAGGTTCCTGAAATTTTAGCTTTGTCACCGCCGTATTTCTCAAGTGATGTGTCAAACACAACCTTGTAGGTTCCTGCTTCGGGAACACCGATTCTGTAGTCCTTGAAGCTGTTGGGAGTAAAGTTGAACACGCCGATAATTTCTTTACCGCTCTTGTCAATTCTTCTGAATGCGATAATGGAATTTGCGTTATCCTCATTTGAAATCCACTGGAAGCCCTCCCAGCTGTAATCAATTTCCCAGAGAGCAGGAGTATTTTTATAAAATTTATTAAGCTCTTTCGTAAATTCCAGAGTTTTTCTGTGCTTGTCATAGTCGAGAAGCACCCAGTCAAGCCCCTGCTTGTAATTCCACTCAATAAACTGACCGAATTCACTGCCCATAAATAAAAGTTTTTTACCCGGATGTGCAAACATATATGCAAGGAACAGGCGAAGCCCTGCAAATTTCATATCGTAGTCGCCGGGCATTTTATTAAGCAGACTTGCTTTTCCGTGAACAACCTCGTCGTGACTTATGGGCAAAATAAAGTTTTCGCTGAAAGCGTAGAAGAAGCTGAAGGTTATACAGCTGTGGTTTCCTTTTCTGAAAAGCGGGTCCATGGATGTGTAGCGGAGCATATCGTTCATCCAGCCCATATTCCACTTAAAGTTAAAGCCTAAGCCGCCCAAATCTGGTGGCATTGTAATCATAGGCCATGCAGTTGATTCTTCGGCTATCATCATAACCTGAGGATGCTCGGTAAACATTGCTTTGCTCAAATCCTGAAAAAATTCAACTGCTTCAAGATTTTCTCTTCCGCCGTTTTTATTAGGGGTCCACTGACCGTCGTCTCTGCCGTAATCAAGATAGAGCATTGACGCAACGGCATCGACTCTCAGCCCGTCAAAGTGGAATTCATCAACCCAGTACATAGCAGAGGATATAAGGAAGGATTTAACCTCGTTTCTTCCGTAGTCAAATACTCTTGTGCCCCATTCTTTGTGCTCGCCTTTTTTCAGGTCGGAATATTCGTAGGTACATTCTCCGTCAAATTCGTAAAGTCCGTAGCCGTCTTTCGGAAAATGAGCAGGCACCCAGTCAAGAATAACTCCGATACCTGCCTTATGGCACATATCGATAAAATACATCAAATCATCGGGAGTACCGTATCTTGATGTCGGAGCGAAATATCCCGTAACCTGATAGCCCCAGGAGCCGTCAAAGGGATATTCCATAATCGGCATCATTTCAATATGAGTGTACCCCATATCTTTAACGTAGGGGATAAGCTCATCCGCCATTTGTCGGTATGAAAGGAAATCGCCGTTTTCATGCTGTTTCCATGAGCCGAAATGAATTTCGTAAATATTTACGGGACGTTCAAGGATATTGCCCTTGTTTGTATCGTCATACCACTTTTTATCAGTCCATTTATATCCGCCTGTTTCATAGACCTTTGAAGCAGTGCCCGGTCTTGTTTCGGCGTGAAAAGCATAGGGATCCGATTTTAAAATTACGGTACCCTTTGCTGTTGTGATAGCGTATTTATAGCAGTCATAGATTTCGATTTCGTCAATAACCGCCTCCCATACTCCATCTGAAATCTTCTCCATTTTGTTTTCAAGCTCATCCCAGTTGTTGAAATCACCGACAACCGAAACGGCTTTGGCGTGGGGAGCCCAAACCCTGAAAACAAATGTACTGCCTTTAATTCTATGACAGCCGAAGAATTCATATGCCTTATAATTTTTTCCTGAGTGGAAAATATAAAGCGGGAACTCATATTCTTTTTTTAATTTCGCCATCTTTTCATCTCCTTTTTGAGAATCGGATAACAATATCCTATAATATGACTTCATAATATCACCTTTGCGTAAATTAATCAAGCGGTTTTTGTTTAGTTTGTTACAAAAAAAAGTTAAAATTCTGCAAAATATGTGTAAACTGTTAAAACTGTACAAAATTCAAGCAAGATTGTTGTATATATTTTCTTTTGAAAGCAAAACACGGTAATTTTTATTGATATCAAAAATATAATCTGAAGACCGTAAAATTTTGTAATATTTGATATTGTATATCAAACCTTGCATATGATATAATATGTGTAATTTATGTGAAACAAGTCTATCGTGTAAGAAAGAGAAGAAACGCAATGCGTGACATTATTATCGCATACCCTGTTAAGAGCGTCGCATTAAAACTTCGTTTGATGCTGGAAAGCGAAGGACTCCACGTTTCCTTTATATGTGCAATGGGCTCCAGTGTTTTGAGCATTTCTCAGGATATGAAAGAAGGAGTTATCGTTTGTGCAGAAATGCTCAGTGATATGAGTGCAGGTAGTATTGCGGAGCATCTTCCGCCTGATTTCGACGTGGTGGCATTATCAAAAAACGGAACTCAAAGCTATATGGGCAATCTCATCTATCTGCCCCTGCCTGTAAACAGAGGTGAGTTTATCAGCACTGTGTCAATTCTTGCAAACAGCACTTCTGCATTTACAAGACGTGATAACGGTGATGCCGAGATAATTTCAAATGCCAAGCTCATCATTATGGACAGGATGAATATGACTGAAACTCAGGCACATAAATATCTTCAAGACGAAAGTATGAAAACAGGTAAAAAACTTGTTAGACTTGCACAGGAAATAATTAACGACTTTGTGTGATTTACATAATTTTTCGGTACAGGAGTGTTCTCTATGAAATTTACAAAAATGCATGGCTGCGGCAATGATTACATCTACGTAGATTGTTTTGAGGAAGTTGTGGAAAATGGAAGCGAAACCGCAAAAAAACTTTCCGACCGTCATTTCGGAGTCGGCGGTGACGGTCTTGTACTGATAAAGAAAGGTATTTCTGCCGATTTTGAAATGGTTATGTATAATGCCGACGGCACAAGAGCCGAAATGTGCGGAAATGCAATAAGATGTGTGGCTCGTTATGTCTACGACAAAAAATACACGGATAAAGAAAAATTTACCATAGAATCAATGGGGAAGGTTAAGTATATCACCCTTGACCTTGAAAATAATGTCGTAAAAGGCGTCAGGGTGGATATGGGTGTGCCGATACTTAAATCCGATGAAATTCCCGTTGCCGGCAACAGCGAAAAAACGATAAATAAAGAGATTGAAATTGAAGGCAGAAAATTCAATATGACCTGCGTTTCCATGGGTAATCCCCACGCAGTTATGTTTATTGATAAAAGCCCGAGAGAATTTGAACTTGAGCATTTCGGTCCGCTGTTTGAAAACAATTCAGCTTTTCCTAAAAAGATAAATGCGGAATTTGCCCATGTCATTGACAGGAAAAATATTGAAATGCGTGTATGGGAAAGAGGAACAGGCGAAACCCTTGCCTGCGGTACGGGCTCTTGTGCGACTGCTGTTGCCGCCATTCTCAACGGCTATACCGGCAATGAAGTAACAGTTCATCTTCTCGGAGGAGATTTAAAAATAAGCTGGAGCGGAAATGAGCAGGACAGCGTATTTATGACAGGTCCTGCAAGCTACGTTTTCAGCGGTGAAATTGATGTAAACAATTTGGAGGATTAAAATATATGAAGATTAACGAAAACTTTTTAAAGATTGAATCAAGCTATCTTTTCTCAACTGTTGCAAAGAAGCAGAGAGAGTATCAGGCAGCTCATCCCGAGGCAGACGTTATCCGCCTTTCAATCGGTGATGTAACAAAGCCTCTTGCCCCTGTTGTTATCGACGCAATGCACAAGGCAGTTGACGAAATGGCAAATGAGGAGACATTCAGAGGCTATCCGCCCGAGTACGGCTATGATTTTATCCTTGACGCTATTCAGAAGCACGATTACGCAGACAGAGGAATTGATATTGCAAAGGACGAAATTTTCCTTTCCGACGGTGCAAAATCAGACTGCGGTAATATCGGTGATATCTTTTCGGTAGATAATAAGGTTGCAATCTGCGATCCTGTCTATCCTGTTTATGTTGATACAAATGTTATGGCAGGCAGAAGCGGTGACAAAAACGCTCAGGGACTCTGGTCAAACATTATCTATATGCCCTGTACCGCTGAAAACAATTTTACGCCGGATATTCCGGATGAAATCCCTGATGTAATTTATCTTTGTTTCCCTAACAATCCTACAGGTATGGTTGCTACAAAGGAGCAGTTAAAGAAATGGGTTGATTTTGCAAATGAGCATCATTCACTTATTCTCTTTGATTCAGCCTATGAAGCATTTGTTGTTGAGGATGATATTCCGAAGTCAATTTATGAAATTGAGGGCGCTAAGACCTGTGCTATTGAGCTTCGCTCATTCTCAAAGACAGCAGGCTTTACAGGTATGAGATGCGGCTATACAGTTGTTCCCAAGGAGCTTGTTTTTGACGGGACAAGCCTTAATCCTCTCTGGGCAAGACGTCAGGCTACAAAGTTCAACGGCGTTTCATACATTACTCAGAGAGCTGCCGAGGCTATCTATACTGAAGAAGGTCAGAAGCAGATTAAGGAAACACTTTCTTATTATCAGAGGAATGCAAGAGTTATTTATGACGGCCTTTGCGATGCAGGCTTTGAATGCTACGGCGGTGTAAATTCACCTTATGTGTGGCTTCGTGTTCCCGAGGGCTGCACATCATGGGAATTCTTTGATGAGCTTCTTGAAAAGTGTCAGGTAGTCGGCACTCCCGGTTCGGGCTTCGGTCCTGCTGGCGAGGGATATTTCAGACTGACCTCTTTCGGTAATGCAGAAAAAACGGTTGAGGCTATTGAAAGAATTAAAAAGGTTTATAAAAAATAAAACACAAATTATGTCAAAGGAGATATAAAGCTATGGAGAAGAAAGAACAGCTCTATGAGGGCAAAGCAAAAAAGGTTTGGGCAACAGATGACCCCGATATCGTAATCGTTGATTACAAGGACGACGCTACTGCATTTAACGGTCTTAAAAAAGGCACAATCGCAGGTAAAGGCGTTGTAAACAACAAGATGTCAAACTATCTTATGCAGATTCTTGAAAAGAAAGGTATTCCCACTCATTTTGTCGAGGAGCTTTCAGACAGGGAAACCGCTGTTAAGAAGGTTACAATCGTTCCTCTTGAGGTTATTATCCGTAACCGTGCAGCAGGCTCAATCTGTAAGAGATTAGGTCTTGAAGAGGGTATGGATTTCGTTTGTCCTTCTATTGAATTTTCCTATAAGGATGATGAGCTTGGCGATCCGCTTATCAACGGTTATCATGCTGTTTCCTGCGGATTTGCTACGCAGGAGGATGTGGACACAATTAAGAAAATGGCATTTGCCGTTAATGATGTTCTTAAAGAATATTTTGCTTCAATCGGAGTTGAGCTTATCGACTTTAAACTTGAATTCGGTAAAACCTCAGACGGCACAATTGTACTTGCTGATGAAATCAGTCCTGATACCTGCCGTTTCTGGGATATCAATACTCACGAAAAACTTGATAAGGACCGTTTCCGCCGTGACCTTGGCGGTGTAGAAGCAGCATATGCTGAAATGATGAAGAGAGTAGGTTTGGATTAATGCCTAATAATACTTATAATTCACCCTTTAACGCCCGTTATGCTTCAAAGGAAATGCAGTATATTTATTCTCCCGATTTTAAATTTAAAACCTGGAGAAAGCTGTGGATTGCCCTTGCGGAAGCCGAACACGAGCTGGGATTGAATGTTACTCAGGAACAAATAGACGAGCTGAAGTCTCACGCAGATGATATTAATTATGAGGTTGCTCAGGAATATGAAAAAAAGTTCCGCCACGATGTAATGAGCCATGTTCACGCATATGGTGAGCAGTGCCCGAATGCAAAGCCTATAATCCATTTGGGTGCTACAAGCTGTTACGTAGGCGACAATACAGATGTAATCACAATGAGAGAGGCTCTCCTTCTTATCAAGAAAAAGCTGGTAAATGCTATTGCATCTGTTGCAAAATTTGCCGATGAATATAAGGATATGCCTTGTCTCGGCTTTACTCATTTTCAGCCTGCACAGCCTACAACAGTAGGTAAGAGAGCAACTCTCTGGCTTATGGATTTGGTGCTTGATTATCAGGAAATCTGCCATGTTATTGACAGCCTTATGCTTTTAGGCTCAAAGGGTACAACAGGAACACAGGCTTCCTTCCTTGAGCTTTTCGACGGAGACCATGAGAAATGCAAGGAGCTTGACAAAAAGATTGCGGAGAAGATGGGCTTTAAATCCTGCTTCCCCGTAAGCGGTCAGACATATGCAAGAAAACTTGATACAATCGTTTGTAATTGCCTCGGACTTATTGCCCAGTCCTGCTGTAAATTTTCAAACGATTTAAGACTTCTTCAGAATCTTAAGGAAATTGAAGAGCCGTTTGAGAAAAATCAGATAGGCTCATCTGCAATGGCTTATAAGAGAAACCCTATGAGAAGCGAGAGAATTGCGTCCCTTGCAAGATATGTTATGATTGATACCCTCAATCCTGCCTGGACAGCTTCTGCTCAGTGGTTTGAAAGAACTCTTGACGACTCTGCAAATAAGAGAGTATCTGTAGCCGAGGCTTTTCTTGCTACAGACGGAATACTTGATTTGTATATTAATATCACGTCAGGTCTTGTGGTTTATCCTAAGGTGATTGAAGCAAGGCTTATGAGCGAGCTTCCGTTTATGGCGACAGAGAATATTATGATGGATGCCGTAAAGAAGGGCGGAGACAGACAGGAGCTTCACGAAAAAATACGTCAGCACTCAATGGCAGCAGGTGCAGTTGTTAAGGTTGAGGGCGGTAAAAACGATTTGGTTGACAGAATTGCCGCTGACCCTGCATTTATGACAACTAAAGACGAAATTCTCGCTATTCTTAAGCCGGAGAATTTTGTCGGTCGTGCTCCCGAACAGACGGCAGATTTTCTTAATGAAGTTATCAGACCTATACTTGATGAAGAAAAAGATTTGCTCGGTATTGATGTAGAAATTAACGTATAAGTTACATAAAAATTTACTGCCGTTTTCTGACTGGGGAAACGGCAGTTTTTCTAAAGGAGAATAAATGAAAAAGGTCACTAAAATATTTTCAGCTTTTTTGTGCCTGGTTATGGTTTTAACTTCAATGCCTTTAAGCGTATTTGCTCAGGCAGATGTGCCCGGTAATTTAAGATGTGAAACTAATGAATGGGGCGATAAAAGTATTGCTTGGGATAACGTGGGCACATATGACTATTACAATATTTATGTCAGCACAGACGGCGTAAACTTTTCGGTTTTACAGACTACCTATTATAATGAATATACTATCCCGTATGATACGCCTAAAGGCATTTATTATTACTATGTTACTTCGGTAACAGAGGGATGGGATGATTATTATTATGACGATGATGATATTTACCATTCTGTATATTATCCTGCCGAAGAATCGGCTCCGTCAAATATTGTTTCGGTCAGTGTTTATGAAGATATAACGCCACACTGTTATGCGTATGAACAAAGCGGCGGAAAAATCAGAGTAGAATGGAGCTGTTACGGCAGTGATATTCTTAACCGTATTGACGGATTTACTGTCTACCAAAGTACAAACGGCGGTGAATTTGTCCCTGTATTACAGGTGCCTGCAATGTCAGCCGCTGTTAATAAATACGGAGATTATGTGTATGGCGTTGATATAGGCCTGCCAAATACACCTGCGACCTACAGATTTTCTGTTGCAAGTTATACGGTTTTGGGAGGAATAACTTACAGTAATCCCGATTTTACGCAATATGATGAATACAAGGTATATATGGCGGATCCTGTGCTTACAACCAAGACCAAGAGCGAAATTATAAAATGGCAGAAGGTTGACGGTGCGGACTCTTATGCTGTTTACGGCGGTACGTCTTATTCAAAAATGAAATGTCTTGCTGTTGTTTCAGGAAGTAAAACCTCTTATACAGTTAAAAATGTAAATAATTATAAAAAGGATTACTATTATTATGTTGCCGCAATAAAAAATTCCTGTGAATTCAGTAAGTCATATCAGGTCAGTTCTTCAGACGGCGAAGCCCGTATGAGAGCGGCGAAAAGAAGCAAAAAGAAAAAAAGTACAGTTACTGTTTTGAATACAAGACCTGCTAAAAGCAGTAAGGCATGGACTGTTACGATAACTAAAAAAGATAAAAAGATACTTGATAATTTTGCAAAAAAGCATTTTAAAAAGGGCTGGACAGATTGTCAGAAAGCACAGTATACACTTCAATGGATAAACAAAAATGTCCGTTATGCCTACGGCGGAAAATACAATAAAATTGCAAAATGTTCTTATGTTGAAGCGATATTCAGTAAAAAATGCGGTCAGTGCCTGCAGTATAACGGTGCCTATGCAATGTTTTTAACTTATCTCGGATATGAGTCAAGAATTATACAGGGCTGGAGAGGCTACAGTATGAAGGATAAATGGAGCCATTACTGGTGCGAGATAAAAATTGACGGTAAATGGTATCTTATGGAGACAGGAAATATGGAGGACAGCGGATACTGGATGTATTTCTGCCAGCCATACAGAAATGCCGGAGGGTATCTCATAAATAAAAAGCCTGCAAAGTAAGTTTTAGCTTTATATAACTCTTTAAAAAGACTGCATTTGAAAACGGTAAAAAAATAACCTCAGAAGGAAATTTCTTCTGAGGTCGTTTTTTATTTGTTAAGCTCGGCTTTGCCTTCGGGTGTATCTCTGTAATACTGTGTAAATGGATGGAAGCGTTCCTGTTCCTCCCAGATTTCTTTTGCTTTCGGTGTCCATGCTTTGGCATACATATCGCACTTT
This sequence comes from uncultured Bacteroides sp., assembly GCA_964535085.1. Lineage (GTDB taxonomy): Bacteria > Bacillota > Clostridia > Oscillospirales > Acutalibacteraceae > Eubacterium_R. The sequence continues at coordinate 34,203 of CAZHSE010000002.1, read as the reverse complement.
GAGCATAACTCCTCGACACTTTCCGCTTTTATCAGATTTGTGGATTTCGCACTTGTTTTATTTACAATATTTCTGAGCGCCTGAGGATTTTCAAGCATGGGACAGGGACGGAGCATATTGTCATTAAAGGGCTGACCCTTGTAATATTCACGGAAAAGTGGAGCTTTCAAACATTCAAGAACGCTTTTTTCTCTGATGTTTGAATCTGAATAGTGAATGAAAACACAAGGCTCAACATCACCCTCTGAATTGATATGGAAGTAATTCCTTCCTCCTGCAATGCAGCCGCCTACAAATTCGGCGTCATTCTGGAAGTCAACTGTAAAAATCGGTTTGCCGGTCTTTGAATTTCTTTTTTCTCTGATTTTTCTGTAGATATGCTCACGCTGTTCGGGAGTCAGCAGAAGGTTTGTATCCGCATTGCCTCCCACGGGCATATAGTGAAAATACCATGCGTATCTTGCACCGCTTTCTATCATAAAATCGTAGAATTCATCAGACGTAACAGTCTCGTAATTCTGACTTGTATAGCATACGGATGTACCGAAGAGACATTTATGCTTTTTCAGAAGTCTCATAGCGTCAACGGTTTTTTGATAGGCGCCGTTACCGCGTCTTGCGTCGTTTGTTTTTTCGTTTCCTTCAAGTGAAATTGCAAGAGCAAGATTTCCGCAGGCTTTCATATCCTCACAGAATTTTTCATCGATAAGGGTAGCATTTGTGAAGGCTAAAAAGATACAATCCCTGTTTTCCCTGGCAAGGGTTAATATGTCATTTTTCCTGATGAGAGGCTCACCGCCTGTGTACATATAAAAGTGAGTTCCGAGGGCTTTGGCTTCGCGAATTACCTTTCTCATTTCATCAAGAGTAAGATTTGATTTGTGACCGTATTCAGCAGCCCAGCAGCCTGTGCATTTCATATTGCAGGCAGATGTGGGGTCCATAAGAATTACCCACGGAATATTGCAGTTTTCAATCTCTCTTTTTTTACGAATGGTTGAAGTGCCGATAAGTCCTAAATCAATTCCGAATGTCAGAACGGCTTTTCTTAAAAGGTCTTTATCAACTTCTTCAAGGCCTCTGAAAAGAAACTGATGCCAGATATTGTTTTTATCTGAAATTATTTCAATCGGTTTTGTAAAAGTGCTTTCGGGATACATTTTTCCTGCAAAGACTTTGCCTATTTTTATGAGCTTAAGCATATTCCTTTCAGGATTTTTGTAAATGTATTTAAATAGGTTGTCTCCTACAAGGTGAAGTGCCTTGCTCTTAATTTGTGACATATATTACTCCTTTACATAACCTCCGGAGCGGTTATTTTAAGCATTGTAAGAATATTGTTGATTGTGTCTTTAACTGCTTTGCAGAGATAGAGCCTTGCCTGCATTAAGCCTTCGTCATCAACCATAACTCTTTGTGCATTGTAAAATTTGTGGAAAAGAGTGGCAAGGTCAATAACATAGTGTGTAATTTCAGCAGGGTCGTATGTTTTGGCGGCTGAAATTATTTCATCAGTCAGCATTGAAAGGTGGCGGATAAGCTCCTTTTCCTCGTCTGACGACAGAAGAGCAAGCTCCTCGTCCGCAGGAATCCTTAAAGTAATACCTTCGCTTTCAGCCTTTTTGATTATAGAGCAGATTCTTGCGTGAGCGTACTGCACATAGTAAACAGGATTTTCGCTTGATTTTTTAGCGGCAAGCTCCAAATCAAAATCAAAATGAGAGTTGGGTTCACGGAGATTGAAGAAAAATCTTGCGGCGTCAAGAGGAATTTCATCAATAAGCGTGTTCAATGTGATTGCTTTGCCTGAACGCTTTGAGAGCTTGATAGTTTCGCCGTCTCTTACAAGTCTTACCATTTGCATAATAACAGCGTCAAGCCTTGATGCGTCAAGTCCCAAAGCAGTAAGCGCCGCCTTCATTCTCGGAACATATCCGTGGTGATCTGCGCCGAGGACATCTATTGCCTTGTCGTATCCTCTTGTAACGAGCTTGTTGTAATGATAGGCGATATCGGGCACAATATAGGTGGGAAGTCCGTTAGCACGGATAAGAACTATATCTTTATCATTGCCAAATTCAGAGGCTTTGAACCATAATGCGCCATCCTGTTCATATGTTACGCCCTTTTCTTTGAGCGCATCAATAACTTTAGTTACAGAACCGTCATTGTGAAGCGTTGATTCCTTAAACCACTTGTCATATTTAATTCTGTATCTGCCCAGGTCTTTTTCAAGACCTGCAATGTTTTTCGGCAGAGCATAATCAACAAGAGCTTTTCTTCTTTCTTCAGAAGAAGCGGAAACGTATTTGTCACCGTATTCTTTAATGAAATTTTCTGCGTGTTCCGTAATATCAGCGCCGTGATAAGCGTCCTCGGGCATTTCAACATTGCTGTCAAAGTGCTGAAGATATCTTGTTTCAAGAGACAGACCGAATTTTTCAATCTGATTTCCTGCATCGTTTACATAAAATTCTCTGCTGACGTCATAGCCTGCCCAGTCAAGAACAGAAGCAAGACAGTCTCCGATTGCACCGCCCCTGGCATTTCCTATATGCATAGGTCCTGTGGGATTTGCAGATACGAATTCAACAAGAATTCTTTTACCATGACCGTAGTCTGATTTTCCGTAATCATCACCGCAGGCAAAAACATCTTTCAGAATTTCGCTGTAATAATTCTGAGAAAGAAAGAAATTTAAAAATCCCGGTCCTGCAATCTCAGCATTGCTGAAAAGTGTGCCCGAAAGGTCAATATGACTTAATATGCTTTCGGCAATAGCTCTCGGAGCTTTTTTGAAAGCTCTTGCCCCTGCCATAGCGGCATTTGACGAGTAGTCTCCGTTTGCTTTGTTAGAGGGTCTTTCAATAATAAATTCGGGAATTTCCGCCTCAGGAAGCTCACCTGCCTGAATAGCAGTTTCTATTGCTTTTGCTATTATATCCCTTAATGCTTTTTCTGTTTCTTTAACTATTTTAGACATTGTTTTACTCCTGTTTGTTTTTGTATACCATTGTTACTTCATTTCTCGAAGCGAGAGCACCGTTTAAATCTATGTCATAGCAAAATGTAAATTTTCCGTCGGTTTCATTTATTTGAGTTTCAATAAAATGACCTGCAATGCCCATAAGAATATCTCCGTACTCGGTACCGTAGTGACAGAGATTTCTGCCTGATTTTTCAATTACCAAACGTGATTCACAGGCTCCGCTGCGAGTCATTTCAACGAGCTTTTCGTCCTTTGAAATTCTGACAGTAACATCTATCGGAGCAAAGGGCGGATCCTGCTGCTCCGTATATCTGACGATATAGCTGTCGTCTGTATGCTCTATCGTTCCGACGGTTGTAAGTTCTGTTTTGTCCTTCTGTCCGTCTATTCTTTGGGTTCCTGTTATTTCCAAAAGTATTTTATCCATTTTTACTTCCTGTTTAATTTGTTATATTACTCCGCCTCGTTTAATTGATAAATCAACAAGTCTGTTTATCAGCTCTTTATATGGAACTCCCACAGCTTCAAAAAGCATGGGATACATACTGATAGGAGTCTGACCGGGGATTGTATTTATTTCATTTAAAAGGACTTTTCCTTCATCTGCCGTTACGAAGAAATCAACTCTTGAAAGTCCTTCGCATCCCATTGCCTTGTATGCTCTGACAGCAATTTCACGTATTTCGTCTCTTTTTTCTTTAGGAAGATTTGCAGGGATACAGGTCTGTGACGGGTTATTGTATTTGGCATCATAATCGTAAAATTCGGCAGATGAAATAATCTGACCCACCTCGGCAGCCACAGGCTCTTCGTTGCCCATAACGGCACATTCCACTTCAAGACCGTTTATGAATTCTTCAAGTACAACCTTTTTATCTTCTTTAAAGGCTTTTGCAATAGCTGTTTTCAGCTCTTCTCTTGTATGAGCCTTTGATATTCCTACAGATGAACCTGCATTTGCAGGCTTTACAAATATGGGAAGTCCCAGTTTTTCCGTTGCTTCATCAAGACATCTGTCGGGATTTTTGTTATAATCATATGTTGTATAGGCACACCATTTAGCCTGAGCAATTCCCGCAGTGTCGGCTACCGCATTTGTTATTGCCTTATCCATACAAACGCCTGATGACGTTGAATTACAGCCTACAAAAGGAATCTGTGCAAGCTGAAAAAGCCCCTGAATAGTTCCGTCCTCGCCGTTTTTACCGTGGAGAACAGGGAATACTGCGTCAAGTCTTATGATATCACCCTTTGCAGTGACGATACCGTGAACAGACGCATCTGGAGAAATAAAGGCAGGTACAAGGTTGGGTGAATTAAGCCACATATCGTTTGGAAGAAGGTTTATATCATCATTGAAGATGTACCATTTTCCCTGCTTTGTAATTCCCAGAAGTACAAGATTATATTTTTCAATATCAATATTTGATATTATACACTTTGCTGATATACAGCTGATATCATGCTCGGATGATACACCGCCGAATACGACAGCAAGAGTAATTTTATTCATAATAAAACCCTCCGTAGGATATATGATTGGATGTGTAAAAATGTATTTCTCAATACCGTTTCTTAATTTCAATATTGTATCACAAGAGGTAATAATAATCAATAGAGTAAATTCTTAATATTATAATATTAAAAATTTTAGTGACAAATGTGTTCTGTAATGTTATAATATTACGAAATATCATTTGACATTATGCTGATAAACTTTGTAAGTACGGTGAATTTTTATGGACGCACCTCAAAAATTTAAGAGATTTAAAACTAATATGGTTGTAAAAAGTATTATAATTCCGCTGATTATAATTATTTTGTCTGCGATGATGTTTTATATGACATTTCCGTTTATAGAGAACGCTCTTCCGAACGGTAATAATCCTGACGGTCAGACAGTACAGACTGAGGCGATTGAGAATGAGTAACAGAGTTTTTGACCTGCGGAGATTTATATGTTATTGCCTTTCGGTTTTGCTGGCGTTTACGATTCTGGGAAGCAATATGCTGCTGATTTCTTCTTTAACCGTCGGCGACAGGCATTATGTACAGAAATATTTTTCGTCTGCAGATGTGACAAATGAGCTTTCCGAAGAACTGGATACAAGGCTTGATGCTGCTGCGGATAAATACGGTATTGATGCGGATATACTGAAAAATGCATTTTCATATGACTATCGTGTTACAGTTCAGAATACGGCTAAGAATTCCCTTTATAACGGCCGTTATACTCCTGTCAGCAGTTCGTCAAATGTTAAGATACGATGTGAAAATGCAGCTGCGAAATTTAACGAAAAGCAGAAAACAGGCAAAAAACTTTCGGATAAAAAAACAGCAGAGCTTTCTGATGATGTAAAAGAAATCTTTGACAGCGTCTATACAGTGGCTAATGCAAATGAATTTTCTTCCGTTTCCCGTTTCTTTTCGTTATCGACAAAGGGCTTTGTAATGCTTTGTGCTGTTTCGGTAATTATGGCTGCTGCGGTATATTTTATAAGCGGCAGGAGGCACAGCTCTCTGAATTATATTGCCATGGCACTGGAGGCAGCAGGCGGAATGTCAGTGGTTTTGCCTGCAATGGCTTTTATGAAAATGAAATTTTCTGCTTTGTGTCTTACAAATATTCCTGCATACAATAGCGCAATCAATAATGCGGCAGGCAGAACCTGCCTGATAATTATTGCAGTCGGTGCGGTTATGCTTGCAGCAGGAGCCGCAATATTTATTTCAAATTACAGATATTATTCCGTAAAGCTGAGAAACAGTGATATGGAATATGAGATAGAAAAAAATTTAGTATGATAACTTTTAGGAGACTTTTCTATGGAGATTATTGATGTATTAAACCTTGTTGAAAAACAGCTGTCGGATGCAAATGAAAAACTTGGCTTCAGAAAAGAAAATATGACTGAAACAAGCATAACATTTGCGGGTGAAAAAGGAGCCTACAGAGTTGCATATGACAGCTCTAACAGCACCGTTGTCTTTGATTGTGCGTATGAATATGACGGAAGCGATGAAAGTTTCAAAACTGTTTCACGCAGCCTTTTTGATGCTGAAACATATGACGAAAGAGATGCGAAGTCCCTTTCAAATGAAATTGAAGATGAAATCATGGGACTTTTCAATAAGAAAAAGAAGGTTGACCTTGAAAAGGTTAAGATGCCTAAGGCAGTTTCAAGAACAAAGGCAAAGAACGGAGTTACCAGCTACGACAGCGATTCTCTTGCAAACCGTTTCGGTACTCTGTATCCTGAAATGAAGGATGATATCAGGGCTAATATTGCCAGGTACGGTGAATTTCTGCCGGAGACGTTTTTTATTGAGCACGGTACTGCAAAGGTTCTTGATATTATTGCAAACGGCAATGAGGCTGAAAGAAAAAAACTTTTCAAAATGCTTAATGAGGTATACGAGGACGGAACAAACGAGGTTCAGGATATTATCGGAGTAACAATACTCGGGGAAATGAAAAATGATAAGGATATGATGGCTGTTGCTGATGAGTATATGTCGGACTATATGTCAGGTCCTGTTCACGAAATCAATAAAATTACGGCTAAGAATAACAGCCTTACAAAGAAACTGAAGAATCCGCCTCCGTACAAGCCTAAGAAAAAGAATAACTTTATGCAGAATGCTTTGCAGGCTCAGAATAATCAAAGATAATTTCAGCAGATAAAAGCAAATTATAGATGAAGAAGGATTACTGAATGACCGACAATGAAAAGAGGCTGGTGAAATACACAGCGGTAATTCCTGTGATTGTTGCTGTTTTGCTCAGTGTCGTATTTTGTTCTGTTTTGGCAAAAAATTATTATCCTTTTACAAAAGGGGGGATTCGTTTTGCCGATTATCAGGCAGAGGACATTAAACAGCCCTCAGAGTTTAACGGCTCGACGGGAGAAACAGTAAACAGGCAGAATATTGCTTCCTGTATCACGGATAATACCATAATCGGGGAGATTTCTGTGGGAAACTCCGATTATCCTGTTATCTACAATGCAAATGATGTAAATGCCTCCGGTAAATTTAATATAAAAAATGACACGCTTATCGGAGAAACAGGCGTTTCATTTGCAGAAATATATAAAAATGACAGTGCCATGGTTAAGATGCTTTCAAAAGGTGATGTTATTACCGTGACAACATTTTATTCGGTTTATGAGTTCAAAGTGACTGAAACGCTGGTTGTTTCAAACGATTCTCAGCTTTCACACTGCGGTGAAGGTGTGGGAAGAGCTCTTGTGCTCTATACCGATAACAGCGTCGGACTCGGCATAAGTGATGAAAAATTTGTCTGTGTCTGCAAGATGATATCAGGCAGTAAGGTCAGGTAATAAAAAGCAATTTTAACTGCGGTTTAAATTGCTTTTATTGCGTGCAGGAGGTTAATTATGTCACTGAAATCTACAAGAAAAATCCTTTCTGTTATTTTTATATTTATAATCGCGGCAGGTGGTTGTATTTTTGCGGGAACATTAACACTGCGGTGTACGGTTTGTTCGGAAAGCTATATGCAAAGATATTTTGCATCTGATAAGGTCTTACAGCAGTGTCGGAAAAATTTTGACAGCAGAATAGAATCCCTGGCAGAAAAAAGCGGTATACCTGTCAGAGCCTTTGAGGCCGTAGTTAATTTTGAGGAAATTAAATCCGACTCGCCTGTGAAAAGGCTTTTTGGGGGTCATGATACAACCCTTTACACTATGGATGCTGTTGAAAGATTTGAACAGCTCTGTACAGAATATCTTGAGGGAAATTCAATAAAATACGATAAAGCCCTTGTGCATAATACGGCTGAAGAGGCGGCTGAAATTTATGCCGATAGCTTCGGACTGAAGAACACAGAGGGGTTGGTAAGTTTTATCAACAGCTTCGGCAGTAGTTTTGAAAGGCTTTTATCAATAAGTTTTTTGATGATAATTGTTCCTATAGTTCTTCTGTTTTTGCTGTATAAAAAGACAAATAATATTTTTCTGATTGTCTTTTCGGCATTTATTGCCGAAGGCATTACACTGGTTTTAACAGGAGCGGCAGGACTTTTATTTAAGTGGGGCACTTTTGATATTTACCCTCAGATTTATGCTCAGGCGTCAGACAGTGCCGTCAGAGGTATCTTTATAATATTAATGATAACAGGCGTAATACTTGCTGCAGGTTTTATAGCGGCAAATACGGCTCTCAGCAGAAAACAGGATAAAAATAACAGTTATTGAATTTACAATATATTATATCAAACAGCAGTCCGTCGTGACTGCTGTTTTTTTGCCCATATATAATAGTTTTAAATTATATATTATTATAGAGGAAGAAGATTTTATAGATGACGGCAGAATTTGAACGAAAATATATCTCGATAAGAGATAATAAAATGTTCGACAATGAACAGTACGTTAAATGAACAATTTATGTATCTTGTAGGTGTTTTTTTATTATTACAAAATTACATCAATATCTTGTATTTTGTAAACAATTGAAATAAAAAAGTTACAAATTGTAAGAATTTTGTTGGGCATTTCTATCGATTTTACAAAAATATACTTTAGCGAATTACATCGTTAAAATTTATAACCACAAGATATAGTATGGAGGTCTTTAAATATACATATTTGAAATTCGACCGTTGTGCAATTTATACAAAAATTAACTTCTTGAATTGTTGACATCTTATGCACTTGTAACTATAATGTCAATCGCTCGGGGAAATAATAACGGTAATGCAGAAAAAACTAAATTCTGCTTGATGAAGAAAATTTTTACTTTTCATCAATATTAGGAACAATGTTTCAAAGCTGAAACCCTAATATTTCCGAAGAACAAAGGAGATTAAGATATGAACCAATCAGTTGCCGGTGGCTTAAAAGGTGTAAGCCGTGCAGTCATAACGGCAGTAGTTGCGTTTGTTGTCATTATTGCAGTATGTGCTACAACGGCATTTGCCCAGCTTGTTTCAACATACAGTGTAAATATACGCATTGATGACAGTAGCTTTACAATTACGACAAATGAGACGGAACCAATCAAAATCTTGTCACAAGCAAATGTTTCATTAGAAAACAGCGATAAACTTGATATTACTGATTTTAAAGCAGGCAAAGGCGGAGAAATCCGTATTAATAAGCTTAAGACAGTAAACATCGAGTTTTTCAAAACAATCAGTTCATTTCAGGTATATGCCAATACTGTGGCTGACGCTCTTGACGAGCTTGGCATTGTATACGGCGGACAAAAGAATGTTAATTATTCCTTGGCTGACCCGATAGCTGACGGAATGATTATCAAAGTGAGCCCGTCCGAAAACATTGTCCTGAAAGTTGACGGTAAAAAAATCAAGTGCCCTGTTATCAGCGGTACTGTAAAGGACCTTCTTGAAATTGCAAATGTAACTCTTGATGAGGACGACTATACTGTTCCTGCCATTGACAAAGAAGTTACTTCGGACATGACTGTAAATGTATACAGAGTTGAATACAGGGAGAAGACAAAGACAGAGAAGGTATCATACAAGACAACAACAAAAAAAGATACGACTGCCTATCAGGGAATTGAAACAGTTGTTTCAAAGGGCAGCAACGGCAAAGCAGATGTCACATACGAAGTAAAATATGTAAACGGCAAGGCAACCGCTAAGAAGGAAGTTTCCCGAGAGACTGTAAAAAAAGCAAAGAATAAGGTTGTCAAGGTCGGTGCAAAAAAGACATCAGGTAATACAAAGGTTAAAGCAAACGGCGTTAAGTCTAAAAACGGATATAAAGTGGGACAGGTAATTGACGGAAGATATACTCACTATTGTGCCTGCGGTATATGCGGTTCGGGAACAGGAAGAACTGCCAGTGGTAAAAAAGTAAGCAACGGAATGAAGGATCCTTACTATATCGCCTGCAATTGGCTTCCCCTCGGTTCGGTAGTAAATATTGACGGAACAAACTATACAGTTGTTGACAGAGGCGGTTCCGGTCTTTCGGCAGAGGGAAGAGTTGATATTTTTACTCCCGAAGGTCACAAGGCTTGTTTCCGTTACGGAACGGGAAGCTGTACTCTGACAATAATAAGACTTGGCTGGTAAAATTAATATGATATCAACAAACCGAAAGAAAGAAATCTTTCGGTTTGTTTTTTTATAACAAGTTTATTGACTTATTTAATAAAACATTGTAAAATAAAATGCGTATAATTACTCGGAGGTTTATCATATGGATAATACAGAAAAGACACTTGAACAGCTGGTTGCTCTCTGCAAGGGCAGAGGCTTTGTATATGCAGGCTCGGAAATCTACGGAGGTCTTGCAAACACTTGGGATTACGGCCCTCTCGGTGTTGAGCTTAAGGAAAATATCAAAAAGGCCTGGAGAAAGAAATTTATTCAGGAAAATCCTTATAATGTAGGACTTGACAGTGCAATTCTTATGAATCCTCAGACTTGGGTTGCTTCAGGTCATTTGGGTGGATTTTCAGATCCTCTTATGGACTGCTGTGAATGTAAAACAAGACACAGAGCCGACGACCTTATTGAGAGCTTTGACGGTACTAATGTTGCAGGCTGGAGCAATGAGGAAATGGCTGATTATATCAGAGAGCATAACATTCCCTGTCCTGACTGCGGTGCACATAATTTTACCGATATCCGTCAGTTTAACCTGATGTTCAAAACCTTCCAGGGTGTTACCGAGGACGCAAAGGATGAAATTTATCTCCGTCCCGAGACGGCTCAGGGAATTTTTGTAAACTTTGCAAATGTTCAGAGAACTTCAAGAAAGAAAATTCCTTTCGGTGTTGCTCAGATCGGTAAGTCCTTCAGAAATGAGATTACTCCGGGCAAATTCATTTTCAGAGTACGTGAATTTGAGCAGATGGAGCTTGAGTTCTTCTGTAAGCCCGGTACGGACCTTGAATGGTTTGATTACTGGAGAGGCTTCTGTCGTGACTGGCTCTATTCTCTCGGTATAAAGGAGGAAAATCTCCGTCTCCGTGACCATGATGCTGAGGAGCTTTGCTTCTATTCAAAGGCGACAACTGACTTTGAGTATAAATTCCCGTTTGGCTGGGGAGAGCTTTGGGGCGTTGCCGACAGAACAGACTACGACCTTACACAGCATATCAAAACAAGCGGTAAAAACCTTGAGTATTTTGACCAGACAACAGGCGAAAAGTATGTTCCTTACGTAATTGAACCTTCCCTTGGCGTAGAAAGACTTTTCCTTGCTCTGCTTACCGAGGCTTATGACGAGGAAATGATTGATGAAGAAAAGAACGATAAAAGAGTTGTTATGCACTTCCATCCCGTTCTTGCTCCGTTTAAGGCGGCTGTTCTTCCTCTTTCAAAGAAACTCAGTGAACAGGCAGAGAAAGTATTTGCAATGCTTTCAAAGAAATTTAATGTTGACTATGACGATGCAGGTTCAATCGGAAAGAGATATCGCCGTCAGGACGAAATCGGTACACCTTACTGCATAACATACGATTTTGATTCTGTTGAGGATAATTGCGTAACAGTACGCGACAGAGACACAATGGAGCAGGTAAGAATTTCCATTGACGAGCTTGCTTCGTTTATTGAGAGTAAGCTGGAGTTTTAGTATAATAAAATTCGGCTCTCTGATTATTTGAAAAGAGTGAATTATTATGAATAATATTAACAGAGTTCTTGTAAAATCCCAGGCTAAAAAAATTATAAAAGATAAAATATTCATTTTGTTCATCGTCAGTGCTGTTGCACTTGTTTTGACAAACGGTGTTTCCGTGTATACAAGTGTGGAGGACAGCTATAATAAAATAAAAAACGGAAGCGATTACAGCGGCAGTGATGACAACAGTCTCGATGATTATAGTGACTATTATGATTATTTTAACCAGTTTTCAGATGGCAGCGGTTCGCAGAACAGCAGCGACAATCCTCTGGAAAACTTCGGCAAAAGCACACCCCAGAGCTATAATTCCGAAACTTCCGATGTAAATATAATAGGAAACAACATTGACATTGGTGACGGCAGGGGTTATTCAATAGGTGCGGTAGTAAGCGTTATTTTCTCGCCTTTGGCAGTTACTCTCTGCGGTTTTTACCTTATGATTGTAAGGAAAAATCCCGAGGAGGAGCTTAAGCTGGGAACAGAGCTTAAAAATCTTTTTAGGAAATCATTTGACAGCTCTTTCTTTAAAAAACTTCTGGGCTATATTCTCTTACTTCTGTTTATTGCACTTTTGTCCGTGCTTTTGATAGTTCCCGGTGTGATTTATTATTACAGCACTTATTTTGCTTTCCAGTTAATGAATGACTACCCGAATCTTAAACCTACCGAAGCATTTAAACTTTCAAGGAAGATTGTCAGAGGTAACAGGTCGGAGCTTTTCTGGCTGGATGTAAGTTTTATTCCTTGGTTCCTGCTTTGCGTAATTACATGCGGTATAGCTTCTATTTATGTAATCCCTTATTACTACACAACTCAGGCGCTTTATTATGAGAATTTCCGCTTGAGAGCTCTTGCAGAGGGAAGAGTAAATGAGAGCGATTTCCTCTCGGCTGAAGAGCTGGCAGGAAAATATGCTTCTGCAAATAATACTCAGGGAAATTATTATAATCCAAATATGAACGGACAGTATAATACTGATTCTTCTTCTTCTTCGGGACAGAATTATTACTCTCAGCAGGGTGATACACATCAGAATTATTACTATCAGCCGAATCAGTCATATGCCCAAACAAATAATTCAGGTAAAACAGATTATTCTTATGCACAGCCTCAGGGTGACGGAGTTTCGGGTGAATATGCAGAAGAAGAGCCCTCAGCCGATAATAATTCAAATTATTATTCACCGGTTGAACAGGACGAAAATACAGAAAATCAATAATTAAATATGAATGAAACAGACCGAGTCAGTATACGGTCTGTTTTTTTGTAGATAATGTACAAAACAAAGAAAACAAGTTTGTTAAACATTACTGAACATATTTTATTGAAAATGTCGTCTTAATGAAGTATAATTAAATTAATAGTATAATCAAAAATAACAAATTGTATAATGATTTCATATACTTTTGTGAAAAATAATCAGGAGTGCTCATTATGAAGAAGAACAGTAAAAAATTGATCAGTATACTTCTTTCCGTTCTTATTGCATTTACGGGAAGCTTACCTGCTTTCAGTGCTTTTGCAGGGGACGGTGTAGAAGGTTATTATGACCTTGAGCTTTTCTATAAGGACACGGATACTATTGTGCCTACTTATATTGACGACACGGTGCCTGACAGTGAAAAGAAGGCTTATGTTGAGTATCTGCACGAGGGCGAAAAGCTCAATCTTACATATAAGCTCATTGATACTCCTATGCCTGACAACGGATATATAAAATGGTACAGCGAAACTCCTACCCTTGTTGACGTAGATCAGAACGGCGTAGTAAAGGCTTTTGACTCATCAAAAGGTGCTGTTATCCATACATGGATTGATAATGAGGTTAAGACTATTCCTCTCGTAGGAAGCATCATAGCGTCTGCTATTGAGAAGGTTCTTTTTAATGAATATGTTGACCTTGATTCAATGGATACAGAAGAGATTATTAATTTGGTTGAGGCTGCTTTCGGCTCTGATTCTCCTATTGCTAAATGGGTGGATTCATATAAGGGAGAGCTTATAGATTCGCTTCGCTATTATCTTGATAATATCAATTCGAATATTCACTGCCAGCTTTATTCTTCAGACGGTACTCTTCTTGATGACGACTATGTTAATATTTGTGTTCTTAAGAGTGAAGAATGGTATGCAAATTTCCTTCCCAACGGTACTCATATCACAAATAAATCTCAGATTAATACTACTGTCGCAGTAGGTTCAACTGCTCAGCTTTATGCTGTTACTACTCCATTAAGACTTCACTATGGTGTTGTTTATTCCGTAAAGAGTACTTCTGTATTTGACCAGGGCAAGGTTGTTGCAACCGTAAACGACAGCGGTTTGGTTACATTTAAAAACACAGGTACTGTAACAGTTATGGTTTCTCCCGATACGGAGGAAATCATTCAGGGTATACTGAAACTTGTAAACTATTTTTATAAACTTGAAAATACAGGAACGATAAATACCGATAAACTTGCAGGAATACTCATCGATTATATCGGAATTGATATGAACAGAACAGTTCTTGCAGCATTGCTTGACGTATGTTTTGCTATTAAAGATATTGTAGGCGACGCCGCAGACCCTGTTCAGCTTACCGCAACAGCGGTTGAAATAATCGGAAATCTTGTTCTTCAGTTTGTATATAATGATACAATTACATTTAATGTTGTTGAAGGAAAGCCTGTAGAAGATTTTAAAATCACAGGTGCAAACAAGGTGAAAGAAGGCACACAGATTCAACTTGAAATTACGGATGTTGTACCGTCAGTAGGTGATACAAGCGATATCGTATGGAGATCATCAGACCCTTCAATCGCAAGTGTTGACCCTGTAACCGGCGTTATTACAGGACGTGACGCAGGCGGTTCACTTGGTAACCTTTCATCCCAGACTTGTACAATTTATGCAGTATCTCAGACTAATAATGTTGAGAGGTCGTACGGTATTACCGTTACGGGTAAAACGGGTAAATATCTGTCAGATGTGGAAATAGTCGGGGAAAGCACCATTGAAATGGGTAAGGAAACAGACTATACCTATTCCGTTTTTCCTCAGCGAGTGGCTGAATCGGATAACCTGTATATAACATGGGGTATTGAAAACGGTGAGGATGAGGACGGAAATCCCACATATATTTGGGCCGATACCGAAACTCCTGCAACAGACGGTATAGGTACAATCACATCGTCAGGTCACTACACGGCGACAGAGGGCGGTTATTGTACAATAGCTGTTAAGGCACAGACAGGATATTATTTATCAGACGGCAGTTTTTATGAAATTTCTTCATTTACCAGAACCTTTGAAGTTAAAAACGGTGTCCCTATTGAAAAAATTGAAATAGCCGCTACAGGCGCTACATCAAACGGAACCCTGAATAAAGTTAATACTGTCACAATAAACGGACAGGATTATACCTATGCTACCGTTCATAAAGGAGTGGGAGAAGCATATTTCAAAAACGGAGGCATTTTTACAGCTTCAATTTATCCTTCAAACGCCACAAATCAGAACATAACCTGGGTAGTTGATAACGGACATTATGATAAGGATATCAGCGGTGACACTCACACAGCGACTGTAACACAAAAATCAAGTCATGAGGTTGCCGATACATTTAATATTTACGCAGTTTCCGAGGACGGGGAGGTTGTTTCAAATACAATTACCTTCTGCGTTACGAGAAACTATGCTACAAGCAATAAAATAAACGAAGACAAAATTGAGGTCACAAGAGGCTATCAGGCTGATGCAACCCACACAATGGGATTCGACGGAAGCTGGACAGGCACGGCTTATGCATGCTACAAATGTAACTGGTATTCAAGCGATGAATCTGTTTTCACCGTACAGACAAAGAATAATGATAACAGGGATGCAACCGTTACAGGTGTCGATGTCGGTAAGGCAACCCTTTACTGCGTATCTGCCGACGGAGGTATTGTCGATACAGCTGAAGTAACAGTATATCCCGATAAGACATATCTGAGAAATATTGTTAAACTTTGCGATAAAACAGTTATTAAACGTACGAGCGAAAACAGAACGCAGTACAATCAGTATATGAGAAGGCTTGACCTTGCTTACACCGTTCTTTACGATCAGCCTATGGCGTCTCAGACTACCTGCGATACATATGCAAGAGAACTTCTTTATGCTTTCTATAAACTGGGCGGTTTTGTAGGAATTGCGGGAATTGACATTCTCGGTACTAACAAAACTCAGCTTTCAAGCAATTATGTCACTGTAAAAGTCGGTTCTACAACAAATTATACAAAAAAGAGCTATGACTTTGATTACAAGGTAACTCCGGCTAACGCAATGTACAGCGAAATAGAATGGACTTCTTCAAATGATTCCGTTAAGATAGACAAAAAAAGCGGAAAATGCTGGCCTGCTTCGAATGATCCCTGCTCTGCAATGATTACCTGTACGATAAAGGACTATATGGGTACGGAAATATCAGACAGCGTATATGTTGCTTTTTCCCGTACGCCTGTCACGGGAGTAACTCTTAACACAGACAGCATAAGCGGAGGAAAGATAGGCGAAACTCAGCAGCTTTCTGCCACGGTTTACCCTAAGCCTGTAGGCGTTGTCGGCGGAGCAAGCTGTACTGATGTTTACTGGTATTCAGATAACGAAGAAATTGCAACTGTTGACAAAAACGGTCTTGTAAAATTTGAAGAGGGCGGAGACTGTACTGTTTACTGCGTGACATATGACGGCGGATTTACTGCAAAGTGTGCTGTTAATGTTGTTACGAATTATTCGAAGCTCAGTCTTCTTATTCAGCAGTATAATGACCTTTCGCTTAATGAAATAAACTATTATCCCGATACATGGGAGAATTTCCGGTCGGTAATGAATGAAGCTCAGGCTATGATTGACAGAGGCGGATACTCTCAAAACGAAGTTGACGCAATGTATGCCAAACTTGAAAATTCTTATAATTCTCTGAAAAAATATAATTATATTCAGCGAGTAGAGCTTTATCTTGACGGTGAGCCCACAAAAGAATTTTATCAGTATGATTTAAGTTTTCTTAAAGAAGGTATCAGCTATAAGAATGCTATGCTGGACCTTAACGTAAGGCTTTATCCGAATAACGGTTCATATGCGTCCGTTAAGTGGAAGTCATCAACTACGGATATTTCCGTAACAACCGACGGTCAGTGCTCACCGACTATTAATGATAGCTGTTACGGTATGATTACATGCACCGTTACAGACCATTACGGAAATGAGTTTTCCGATTCTGTTTGGGTATCCTTCTCCCGTTATCCTGTAACATCTCTCGAGCTTTCGGCAGATAATATTTCGGGTGAAATCGGCGAGACCCGTCAGCTTACCTGTACGGTATATCCTACGGGTACATCACTGACACATATAGGTGCTGCAAGCATCCAGGATTATTTCTGGGAATCCGATAACGAAGATATTGCAACAATCGACCAGAACGGTCTTGTGACCTTTGTAAGCGCAGGTGCAACAGTAGTTCGTGCAGTTTCCTACGATGCCGGTATATACGCGGAGTGTATTGTATCTTCAATGGGTGACAGAACTGCTCTTATGAAAGCACTTGAAGATTATAAGAATGTAGACTATAGGAATTATGAATACGATTACGGTATGGCATTCAAGTCTGCTTACGATGCGGCAAATGTTGCGATGACTGACAATACACTCAGTCAGGAAGAGATTGATACAGCTGCAAATAATCTTATAAATGCTTATGAGGCAATGCTTCAGCATCCGTTTACACTTGCCGAAACAGTTGATGTTTCATATACAACCTATAAGAGACCTTTGGTTGGTTCTTCCTCCCAGGTGGCAAGCGGTACGATAGGTTCAAATGATTCACTTTCGGTTAATTTATCTTCTAAATATTCAAATTATAACAACTATAATGATGTAACTCTTGATCCTTCTCCGAATACTTCTGATACTATGTATAAGTCGGTAAGTTGGAGCGTAATTGAATCTAAGAGTATGGATTCTTCGACAAGCGGTGACAAAATTACACTTACGCCTAAGGAAAGATCATCAGGTGCCTGGGCAAAGCTCAATGTAACTCTTACCGATAAGTATGACAGAACAGTTTCAAGAAACATTGCCGTAGTAATGTCAGACGATACCTGCACAGGCTTTGACATAAGCGAATCTTCAAAGATTTTGCTTGCAACCGCATCACCTTATCAGCTTAGCTACAGCTTATCGGGAAGCGGAGAGTTTAATAATGTTATCTGGACCTCGTCAAATGAGAATGTTGCAACTGTAGATGCAAACGGTGCTGTTACTCCTGTAGAAAAGGGTACAGCAACTATAAAAGGCAAGACTCTTGACGGTGGTTATTCGGATACTGTTACTATTGAAGTACAGACCGATTTCAGTTCTCTTGCATCAAAGCAGACTGAATATTATAATCTCATTCAGTCGGTTAAGGATTCCTATACTTATACTGAGGAAAGCCTTGATGTTCTCAGCACCTATGTTGCCGAAGCACAGGTTATGATTAACGACGGAAAGGCTACTCAGGCCGAAGCTAACGCTATGGAGCAAAAACTTGTTGATGCTTATAACTCTCTCGTGCTCTATGTTGCGACTGAGGGAGTAAGTGTAGGATATGAAGAAAATGCGAAGATTTCTACCGTAAATGACGGATTTATCCGCTACACCGATTCGCTTCTGAGCGGCAGAACAATTTCTTTTGTTCCTGCGGTTGTTCCCGAAAATTCAATTTATACATCTGTAAAATGGGAGTCATCAAATCCCGATATTACAATTGACGAAAACGGAACTCTTACTAATACCAGAGGTGTTGCAGGAGTTACAAAGGTAACATGCACGGTAGAAAATGTTAAAGGAGAAACCTTTACCGATTCTGCTTATGTTTCATTCGTAAGATATGGAGCGACAGGTATCAGCTTCAGTGACGAAAAAGTATTCGGTGCTCCTGCTCAGAAGGTTATTCTTTCTCCCGAAATTAAAAATTCAAATAATTCATCATTGTCAACGGCCATTGTTGAAGATTGTATTTATCAATCCGATAATACGGCTGTAGCAACGGTTGATAATTACGGTGTTGTAACCTTTGTCTCACAGGGCAGTGCAACAATTACGGCAACAACTCTTGACGGCGGTTACGAAGCAACTATTACAGCATATACCACTTGGGACACAACTGCTTTGAAAGCCGCAATAGATACAGCATCAGCAATTACATATACTGATTATGCTTATGACTACGGTATGCCATTCAAAACCGCATATGACAATGCCGTAGCAGTTTATAACAATGTTTATGCATCTCAGGATGAAATTGACGCAGCCTGCGTAGTTTTGACAGAGGCTATGACCAATCTTGAAGGTCACGACTTTGTTGCTCCTGAAGTTACTCTTATACAGGGCGAAAATATTATTGAGAACGGCAGTCTGGTTCAGGTTAATTCCCAGTCCGGCACAGCAGTCCTTGACGCTGTAATCAATGACGGTGCAATGATTAAGACAGTACAAATCAGCACAACAAATAAGAACGGTGTAGAGGCAGAAGCAGTCGGAAACAGTCTTATAATTACAAAGACGGCAGATACAGGCAGCCTTACAATTAATGTAAATGTTACGGATGACTATGACAGAGTAACAACAAAGAGCTATTCTGTATCTGTAGTTGATGAGATTATTCCTGTAACATCAATAGCCCTTACAGCGAATAATACAACTGTCAGCGGCTCTGCATTTACATATTCCTGCGGAGGAGCCTACACTAAGCTTAATCTTAAAATGGGTTATGTTCAGACTCCGTCTGATGCTAATTCAATTAAATCTGTAAGCTATACTTCTTCCGAAACAGCTTATGTAACAATCAACGACAGCGGTGTAATCTCACTTACAACGGCAGGAAAGATTCGTTCAAAAAATGAAACGACTATAACCTGCACTGTGACAAATATAGACGGAACAACTGTTTCAGCCGCCGTTAATCTGACAATTACGAGAGCATAAGGAGGCAGGAATATGAAAAGATTTTCAAAAAAGCTTTTATCAATCCTTCTTGCCCTTGTGCTTGCGGCAGGTTCGTTGACGGGAATAGTAGCATATGCCGATGATTTAGTTGCAATTAATGAAACTAATTTTCCGGATGCAACCTTCCGTAATGCAATTTCCGAAAATTATGATGACAACGGCGACGGTTATCTGAACTCGGAAGAGAGAAATGTAACCTTTATGTCGGTTACAGGTATGATTGATGAGGAAACAGAGTCAATCAAAGATTTAAAGGGTATAGAAAATTTCCCGAATCTTCAGATTCTCCGCTGCGGCGGTATCGGACTTGAAAAGCTCGATATTATGGTTTTGCTTAAACTTACATCCCTTTCCTGCCAGGGTAATAATCTGACGGAGCTTTCACTTCAGTTTAACCCGATGCTTGAGCTTCTTAACTGCTCGGATAATGAGCTGACAAGTATGTCATTTTCGGGAAATGTTCAGCTGAAAATGCTTCACTGCTACGCTAACAGCCTTTCACAAATTGATGTAACGCAGCTGATAAATCTCGAGGATTTCAGATGTGACCAGAATAATATCAGCTCTCTTGATTTAACGAAAAACACCAAATTGACAGCTCTTAACTGTTCACAGAATATGCTGACCTCTCTCGATTTGAGTAAAAATACTTTGCTCGGTGAGGTTACGGATTATATGATAGGCGAACAAAATATAACCCTGTCTGCGGTAGTTCGTGATAATGCCATTGTTGTTGATTTCCCGAACAGCGGTCTTAATGCAGATAATTTTGTTTCCTGTTCTCTTGACATTTATGATGACGGTTCAGGCTTTGATTACAGTAAATTTACTGCATATGATGTGGCAGAAATAGCAGACGGAATTGATTATACCTGTTATCCGCTTCTTGAAATAAGCGAAAATATGGGCGTTCATATTGATGTAATAAGAGATTTTTATCAGGTGGATTTCTACACTTCCGATGATTTGTCCGAAAGAGCCGGAAAAAGTCTTGTTGCTTCGGGAGGAACGGCTACGGCACCGGAGCTTACCGAAATTCCTCAGTGCAAAGCCCTTGACGGCTGGAGTGAAAGCCTTGAAAATGTAACGTCCGATATGAGCGTTTATCCTGTATGGCGTGACAGCCACACTTATACAATTACTGCATTTGACGGAGATTTGGTAACTGTTTCATGCGGTGTGTGCAAAAATGGTTATACAGTAAGTTTTAAGACATTAATTAATGCTAAAACAGGCGACGTCAATTATGATTCTGTGATTGATGTAACAGGTGACGGTTATATTAATGCTAAAGATTACGCAAAGCTATCAAAAATGTTCAATGTATAAAAAAATTCCCGTATCGTTTGATACGGGAATTTTTTGCTTCTGAATTAATTATCAGACTGATTTTGCTTGACGTTATAAAGTTTATCGGGGTAGTCTGTCATAATGCAATCGGCACCGACACTGATTAAATATTCCATATCTTCCTCGTCATTAACTGTCCAATACTGAACTGCCATATTGTGCTTATGGGCGTAGTTAATAATCTTTGCTGTGCCTATGTTCAGACCTAAATTTTTATAAGGGGCACAGTAGGGAATTTGCAGAACGCTGCAGGGCGGTTCGTAAGCGTCACTGTCGGTAAGTGCTGCCTTCCAAAAGCTGAGAACCTCGGGAATAGATGTACTTCTGGCCAGAAGAGGATAGCTTTCATCTACGTAAGCACTGACCTCTTTGTGAAAAGTGCCGAAGATAACTCTGTCAATGATGCCTTTTTCTTCAAGAATTTTATAGAGAATGTCAACGCCTTTTTTTCCTAAGTCACCGTCATTCTTTATTTCTATGATAAATTTATAATCTCCCTTTGACATAAGGTAATCGAGAACATCCTCAACCTTAAGAATTTTTAAATCATCTGAAACTTCGTCGGTTTTGAGATTTGCATAAGGCATTTTGCCGTCATCTGTCTCAAATTTTGCACCCATATTAAGCTGACGCAATTCATCGTATGTTTTGCTTTCGGGACGTACATCTTTCTCGCCGAATATTTCTTCACTGTCGGAGGTGCGGTCAAGGGTGTCGTCGTGGAGAAGAACGAGCTGATTGTCCTTTGTTATATGCAGGTCAAATTCAAAAACGTCAATGGAAAAATCAGAATTTTCAGCACAGTTTTTGAAAGCCATCATAGTTTCCTCGGGAGCAATACCGCCTCCGCTTCTGTGTCCTGAAATGTCCGTTTCCTCTAATATGTAGGGATTGTCTGTCTCAAAAGATTTAACGTCTGCGGGATTTGATTTATAATTTCCCAGAATTGTCAAAATAACTGCAATGACGGCGATTACCGCCGTTAAGATGATAAGTCTTTTTAAATGCTTATTCATTTTCTTTTTTTCAGTAATTGTTGTTTCCATAAAGAAACGCCCCCCTTTTTTGGTAATATTTTACTATACAAATGTAAAAAGGTCAATATCCATTAAGGCTTTATGAATTTTTTGTTAAGCTATTGACAAAGGGAAAATATTGACTATAATAGTAATTAGCACTCAGGAGCAAAGAGTGCTAATTAATGAAATAAGGTGACAGAAATGAGAAAGAAACAATTTAAAGCAGAGTCAAAAAAGCTGCTGGATATGATGATTAATTCTATTTATACCCACAAGGAAATTTTCCTTCGTGAGCTTATTTCAAACGCCAGTGATGCTATTGACAAGCTGTATTTTAAATCACTTACAGACGACAGTGTGAAACTGTCAAGGGATGATTTTAAGATTAATATTGATCTTGACAAGGACAGCAGAACAATTACAATTACCGATAACGGTATCGGTATGACAGATGAAGAGCTTGAAAATAACCTTGGTACAATTGCAAAAAGCGGTTCTCTTAATTTCAAAAAAGAAAATGCCGAAAATGAAAACGCAGATGATATTTCCGTAATAGGTCAGTTCGGTGTAGGCTTTTATTCTTCCTTTATGGTTGCTGATAAGGTTGAGGTTGTGTCAAAGGCTTTCGGCGACGCTGTCGCTCATAAATGGGTGTCAACAGGTGTTGACGGATATACTATTGAAGAGTGTGACAAGGATGACGCAGGAACGGTAATCACTCTCCATATCAAAGAGGATACGGAAAACGAACATTACTCCGATTATCTTGAAGAGTATACTATTGATGAGCTTGTTAAAAAATACAGTGATTATATCCGCTATCCTATTCAGATGGAAATGAGCCATCAGGTTCCCGACCCTGACAAAGAGGGTGAATATATAACAGAGATAACTACAGATACTCTTAACTCAATGGTGCCTCTTTGGAGAAAGTCAAAGAGTGAAATCAAGGACGAGGATTACAACGAATTTTACAAGCAGAAGTTTATGGATTACAGTGACCCTCTTGCCGTAATTCATACTAAGACAGAAGGACAGGCTACATTTGATGCCTTGATGTATATTCCTGAAAATGCACCTTATGATTTCTATTCAAAGGAATATGAAAAAGGCTTGCAGCTTTATTCAAACGGCGTATTGATTATGGAAAAATGCGGTGATCTGCTTCCGGATTATTTCAGCTTTGTAAAGGGCATCGTAGACAGTGCCGATCTTTCTCTTAATATCAGCCGTGAAACCCTGCAGCACGACCACCAGGTAAGAATTATTGCAAAAGCTATTGATAAGAAAATTAAAAATGAGCTTGCAAAGATGCTTAAAAATGACCGTGAGAAGTATGGAAAATTTTTCAAAACCTTCGGACTTCAGCTGAAATACGGCGTTTATGCAAATTACGGTATGGAAAAAGACGGCTTAAAGGATTTGCTTTTGTTTGAAACTTCGGCAGATGATAAGCCTGCAACCCTTAAAGAATATGTTGGCAGAATGGCAGAAAGTCAAAAGGATATTTATTATGCCTGCGGTGAAAATGCACAGAAGATAGCGCTTCTTCCTCAGACAGAGGCAGTTAAGGAAAAGGGTTATGAGGTGCTTTATTTCACAGACGAGGTTGACGAATTTGCGATTCAGATGCTTATGGAATATGACGGCAAGCATTTTGTAAATATCTGTAAAGACGATCTTGACCTGAGCACCGATGCAGAAAAGGAAGCAATTAATAAGAAGAATGAGTATGCAAAGGACCTTCTTGAAAAAATGAAGAATGCACTTGACGGAGAAGTGACTGCCGTTAAGTTTTCAAATAAACTTGGCTCGCACCCTGTAAGCCTTTCCGCAGAGGGCTATGTTTCTCTTGAAATGGAAAAGGTACTTAATTCGATGCCGGGTGCAAATCAGGGAGTAAAGGCCCAGATGGTTCTTGAGGTAAATTCAAACCACCCGATAGCAGAAAAGCTGCAGTCTTCAGATGACGAAACAGTAGTTAAGTATACGAAACTT
The DNA here is from genome assembly GCA_964535085.1 of uncultured Bacteroides sp. Taxonomy (GTDB): domain Bacteria; phylum Bacillota; class Clostridia; order Oscillospirales; family Acutalibacteraceae; genus Eubacterium_R. The sequence goes on along the minus strand of CAZHSE010000002.1, from coordinate 10,201 downwards.
CTTTACAATACGGCAAGACTTATTGCAGGTCTTGACCTGAAAAACCCCACTGAATTCTCCGACGCAGTCGTAGATTTGATGTGATAATATAAGACAAAAGCACTTGTGATGCAGAATGTCACAAGTGCTTTTATTTTTATAAATTATAATTCAGCGAAGTGCCAGGGTATAAAATCGGGCTTGCACTGAGCTTCCCCTGTCCCTACTGTTTTTCAATAATATTATTTACAGCTTTGCCTCAAGGCGGTAAATGGGCAAGCCCCGGGAAGAAAATTTTTCCTCATATTCCGTTACAATATTTCCCTCGAAACCGCTGTTATGCAAATCAAGGGAAATGTTTGAAAGTTTAAAACCGCAGGAGGAAAACGCTTCAATTGAATATTCGAAAAAGTGCATATTGTCGGTTTTTTGGCATATTACGCCGTCAGGCTTAAGTATCCTTTTGTAAATTTCAAGAAAACGAGGATTTGTAAGCCTGTGGGCGACATGCCTGTTTTTAGGGAAAGGACATGAGAAATTCAAAAAAATTGTTTCAACGGACTGCTTTTCTATGTATGATGGCAGATATTCTGCCGTTCCGCACAGAAACATAATATTGTTAAGTCTCATTTCTCTTGCTGAGTCAATAGCAAGAATAAGAACATTCCTGTTTCTCTCAACGCAGAGAATATTTTTATCAGGGTTTTCCTTTGCAAAGGTACAGCCGAACTGTCCTTTGCCGCTGCCTATTTCAAGATACACAGGCCTGTCATTTTTAAATAATTTTCTGAAGTCAATAATATGATTTTCATTTACGGCATCTTTATAGTTTAAAGAGTCGTTTTTCATAGTTACAAGATAATCCGACGAAGCGTTGATTCTCTCGTCAAGATTTTTCTTCCTTTTCATTCTCATTTGCCATACCTCACAGTGATTTTGATTCAGCCGTTAATGTTCATCTTCAAGAACTGCGTGAGCGCATTTTATTCCGTCGACTGCGGCGGATACTATGCCGCCTGCATATCCGGCTCCCTCCCCGCAGGGATAAACACCTCTGATACTGCACTGCATAAATTCATCTCTCAATATTCTTACCGAGCTTGACGACCTTGTTTCGGGAGCAGTAAGCACAGCGTCATAAAGGTTGAAGCCTTTGAGCTTTTTATCCATTTCAACGATTGCCGATTTCATTGTGGCGGAAACCTTTTGAGGCAGACATTCATCAAGATTTGTCAGCGTAATACCTGTGGGACAGGTGGGTTTGACGTTTCCGAGTTCCTTACTTTCAATGCCTTTTAGAAAATCACCTACAAGCTGTGCAGGCGCATTGTAATTACTGCCTGCGAGAACATATGCATTATGCTCAATCTCCCGCTGATAGTATATTCCTGCAAGCGGGTGGTCTGACGGGAAATCCTTAGGCTCAATTCCCACAAGCAAAGCAGAATTTGCATTTTCGCCGTCACGTGCAAGGGAGCTCATACCGTTTACAATTACACCTTCTTTTTCACTGGCAGCGGCAACAACCGTTCCGCCGGGACACATACAGAATGTATATGCTCCTCTTTCGTGGAGACCGTGGCAGGCAAGCTTGTAATCTGCGGCTCCAAGCTTCGGATGATTTGCAAATCCGCCGTACTGTGCCTTGTTAATCAGACTTTGGGGATGTTCAATTCTTGCGCCTACCGAAAAGGGCTTTTGTATAATTTCAGCACCCATATCATACATCATTTCGACGGTATCTCTTGCGCTGTGGCCTATTGCCATAATTACGCTGTCACATTCCATATCGTAAAATTCACCGTTTTTTGAATAGGTTATGCCGTGAACAAATCCGTTAGCCTTTATGATTTTTTCGAGCTTGCATTCAAGTCTGACTTCTCCTCCGAGAGACTCGATTTTTCTGCGTATGTTTTTTACAACAACCGTAAGTCTGTCGGTACCGATATGCGGTTTTGCCGAATATAAGATTTCTTCGGGAGCACCTGCCTCATAAAGCTCCTGAAGGACTTTTTTGATATAGGGGCTTTTAATTCCCGTAGTCAGCTTTCCGTCGGAAAAAGTACCTGCTCCGCCTTCACCGAACTGTACGTTTGACTCTTCATCAAGCTCTTTTGTTTTCCAGAATTTGTTTACGTCTTTCTGACGGGAGTCAACATCCTTTCCTCTTTCGAGAATAATCGGTTTTAAACCTGCCTGTGCAAGAATGAGACCTGCAAACATTCCTGCAGGACCGAAGCCGGCAACAACAGGTCTGAAATGACTTACTCTTTTATTTTCAGGTATTTCATACTTGTAAGGCTTAACAACCTGAACCTTGCCTGATTTGCATTTTTCTGCAATTTGGTTTTCGTCAAGAGTGATTTTTATGTCAAGGGAATATGTGAAATGAATATCGTCTTTTTTTCTTGCGTCAACGCTTTTTTTGTAGATAGTACAGCTCTCGATATATTTTTTATTGATTTTGAGAATTTTTGCCGCTTTGTTTTCTAAAAGAGACTCATCCTCGTCAAGAGATAATTTAATTTCGTTAATTCTTATCATAATTTATACCTGTTTTGAATTAATATATTTTTCTGCAATTTGGTCTGCTGCTTTTATACCGCTGTAAAAAGCGAAGTTAAGATTAAAGCCTCCGCAGGGAAACTGTCTGTTCAGCACTTCTCCGCAGACGTAAACACCATTAACCTTTTTTGACTGAAAGCCGTCAAACTCATTCAGGTCGGCGCCGCCCTTTGTAATCTGCGCAAAGTCATAACCCTTAGTGCCTGTAATTATTAACTGCCAGCTTTTTGCAATATGTGCTGACTTTTCCAAATCTTCCGACGACTGCTTTTCTATTATATCTGATATTTTTCTGCCGAGAATACCGTTTAAATTTTTGAACTTTCTAAGGTAATTTAATATCTCCTGTTCTGTCATATCGGGTATTAAATCAAGAGATGCAGTACATTTTTTCGGATTTTCCAAAGAGAAATTTTCGCTGACTTTTTCCGACAGATTCATTGTTACAATACCGGAAAGTCCATAGTCTGTGAAAAGAACTTCCCCGAATTGACTGTCTGATGTTTCGCCGTCAAGAAGTATTGACATATTGCATTTTACTCTCTGACCCTTCAGGGCTTTTGGATATTTGCTTGATGAGGTGAGCTGAACAAGGGCAGGGGACAAAGGCGTAATTCTGTGACCGATAGATTTCAGCAGAGAAAAACCGCTCCCGTCAGAGCCGAGATTTTTTTGTGCTTTACCGCCCGTGGCAACGACTATGTTATCTGCCATAAAAATTCCGCAGTCTGTCGTCACACATAAATCTCTGTCTATTCCCGTCACCGTGCAGTCGGTTATAATTTCAACCCCCAGCTTTTTGCAGCTTTCCGTCAGCGTGTCAAGAACAGTTGATGCCTGGTTTGAGTAAGGGTAAAGCCTGCCTTCCTCGTCTGACCTTTCAATCAGTCCCAAACCGTGAAAAAAGTCAAGGACTTCTCCGCTGTGTTCTGCATTGATGTTTGAAAAATTGCATCTGCCGTTTCCGGTGGCAAGAATTTTTTTGCCGGCTGTATTCATTCTGTCGATAATGATTACATCTGAATCGGGAATATTCTGTTTTAATCTTACGGCACAGGCAAGTCCGCCTGCACCGCCGCCTATAATAATTGTGGTCATAACCATCATCCTGCACAATATATTCTGTCATTTTTAGATTGCTTACATTATAATAATATAAAATAGTGCCAAATGCAAACTTTTTATAAAAAATGCTTGACTATTACTTGACTATGTGTTATATTATCCTTACCTCGTAGTAGGTTGAAAGTGCCGAAGGGCCTTATTTTTTTGCCTGCTTCGCTTTGCGTGGCGGACGAGGGAGATTAATTATCGAAATTTTAACGGAGGTGCTATTTATGAGAGTTAAGATTACCTTAGCTTGCACTGAATGCAAACAGCGCAATTACAACACAATGAAAAACAAGAAGAACACACCTGACAGACTGGAAATGAATAAGTATTGTCCTTTCTGCAAGAAGCATACTCTCCACAGAGAGACAAAGTAACAGGAGGATAAGCAAATGGCTGAAGAAAAGAAGACTTCAAAGAAAGCCGAAAAAGCTGAAAAGACTGATAAGTCAAATAAGCCTAAGAAAAAGAAGTCAAAGAAAAATCCTTTTAAATCCATTGCATCATTCTTCAAAAGCGTTAAGGCAGAGGGCAAAAAGGTTGTTTGGGCAAACGGAAAAGACGTGCTCAAAAACACTGTTATCGTTCTCATAGTTGTTTTTATCGTAGGCGTTTGTATCTATGGAGTGGATTCACTTCTTTCTCTCGGAATGAAGGGAATTAAAAATCTCGCTGAGGACGCAAAGACCACAACTTCTGTTTCGGAGGAAGGCGAACTTACTACAAAGAATGCCCTTGAAGAAGCAACAACAGAAGCTGAATCAGAGGAAACAACCACAGCAGCTGAATAATTGTTATTAGGCTTATAAAAAACTAAACTTTTATTCGGGAGGCTTGTATGGAAGAAGCAAAATGGTATGTTGCCCATACCTTTTCAGGCTATGAGAATAAGGTAGCAAGCGACATAAAAATAGTTGTAGAGAACCGTAATCTCCATGACCTTATTCAGGAGGTTGCTATCCCTACTGAAACAGTTAAAGAGCTTAAAGCAGACGGCACGGAAAAGGAATATCAGAGAAAACTGATGCCCGGTTATGTTTTTATCAAGATGGTAATGACCGATGAAAGCTGGTATGTGGTCCGTAATACAAGAGGATGCACAGGCTTTGTAGGTCCTGAGGGAGAGCCTCAGCCTCTTACTGACGAAGAGGTAAGAAACAACAGCCTTGAGAGAGTAAGCGTTCAGGTTTCCTATGAAGTGGGCGATATGGTCAATGTTATTGACGGTCCGCTGGAGGGCTTCTCAGGTGTTGTTGACGAAATAGATGTTGAAAACAACAGCGTTTCCGTAACTGTTTCAATGTTCGGAAGAGAGAACACTGTTGAATTTGAGCTTGACCAGCTTGAAAAGGTCAAAGAAGATTAATTCAGTAATTCGCAGTATATCTGCTTATTATCATTGTTTGCAGACCTTGCCTGTCTGCGGATAATGGTGGGAGAAGCAAAGGCTTCGCCATTTACCACAATATTAGGAGGAAATTAATTATGGCACAGAAGGTAGTAGGTTTAATTAAACTTCAGATTCCTGCCGGCAAAGCTACTCCGGCACCGCCTGTTGGTCCTGCACTCGGTCAGCACGGCGTAAACATTATGTCATTCACAAAAGAGTTCAATGAGAGAACAAAGAATGACGCAGGTCTTATCATTCCTGTTGTAATCACAGTATATGAGGACCGTTCATTTACATTCGTTACAAAGACACCGCCTGCAGCAGTTCTTATCAAGAAGGCTTGCGGAATTGACAAAGCATCAGGTGTTCCTAACAAGAACAAGGTTGCTACAATTTCAAAAGCAGACGTTCAGAAGATTGCAGAGACAAAGATGCCTGACCTTAATGCAGCGTCTCTTGAAGCAGCAATGTCAATGATCGCCGGCACAGCACGCAGCATGGGTATAGTAGTAGAAGACTAATTCCCTTGTGGGAGGAAGTATCCGATTAACCACTGGAGGTATTAAATTATGAAACACGGAAAGAAATATACAGACGGTGCAAAACTTATTGACCGTTCAAATTTATATGATTCAGCTGAAGCTCTTGAGCTTTCAGTAAAAACTGCTACAGCAAAGTTTGATGAGACTATTGAGGCTCATATCCGTCTCGGCGTTGATTCACGTCATGCTGATCAGCAGGTAAGAGGCGCAGTTATTCTTCCAAACGGTACAGGTAAGGACGTTAAGGTTGCAGTATTTGCAAAGGGAGATCTTGCTAAAGCCGCTGAAGAAGCAGGCGCTGATATCGTAGGCGATGCTGACCTTGTTCAGAAAATTCAGGGCGGCTGGATGGACTTCGACGTTGCTATCGCATCTCCTGATATGATGGGCTTCGTTGGCCGTCTCGGTAAGGTTCTCGGACCAAGAGGTCTTATGCCTTCACCAAAGGCTGGTACAGTTACAATGGATGTTGCTAAGGCTGTTCAGGATGCTAAGGCAGGTAAAATTGAGTACCGTCTTGATAAAACCAACATCATTCACTGCCCAATCGGCAAGGCTTCATTCGGTACAGATAAGCTTCTTGAGAACTTCAATGCTCTTCTTGATGCTATCATCAAGGCTAAGCCTGCTTCATCAAAGGGTCAGTATATTAAGTCAGTAGCAGTGGCTTCAACAATGGGCCCCGGAATCAAAATCAATCCTAACAAGGTTGGTAGTGTTTCTACAGCTGAATAATTTTCAACAAGGTATTGACAAGGGATTAACCTTGTGTTAAAATACATTCGCTGTTCAGCCAAAGACAGCAGGTGCCATACGGCGTAAGTTTACCGCCTGCCGAGGAATGAACATTCAGATAACTTTGTTATTTCGTTTGTTACGTGCATTCCGAGGTTTTCGGGATGCACTTTTTGTTATTAGCTAAACAGCCTTCAAGTCCGTAGAAATACGGCAAATAATTATGGAGGTAAAATAAATGCCAAGTACAGCAGTTCTTGAAAAGAAAAAGCAGATGGTTGCTGACCTTTCAGAGAGAATCAAAAATTCTTGCGCAGGTGTAGTTGTTGATTACAAGGGTATCAATGTTGAGGATGATACAAAGCTCCGCAGAGAGCTTCGTGAAGCAGGCGTTGAATACACTGTAGTTAAAAACTCTATTCTCGGCAGAGCCGCTGAGAATGCAGGTCTTGAGGGAATTGAGCCAGTTCTTGAAGGAACAACAGCTATCGCAACATCAGCTGATGACTATGTAGCATCAGCACGTATTCTTCAGAAGTTCGCTGACACTCATGATAATTTCTCTCTTAAGAGCGGTTATCTTGACGGAGAGATTATCTCAATGGAAAAGCTTGTAGCTCTTGCAAAGCTTCCATCAAGAGAAGTTCTCCTTGCTACAGTTTGCAGCGTATTTAATGCTCCTATCGCAGCTTTTGCCCGTGCAGTTCAGGCAATCGTTGATAAGGGCGGAGTTGAGGCTTGCGAGCCTGCTGAGGAAAAAGCAGAAGAAGCTCCTGCAGAAGAGGCTCCCGCAGAAGCACCGGCTGAAGAAACAGCTGAATAATTAAATCAAAATCAACTTATTTTTTAATATTTTAAACGGAGGAAAATAAAATGGCATCAGAAAAAGTTACAGCAATTGTAGAAGAGCTTAAAACTCTTACAGTTCTTGAGCTTTCAGAGCTCGTATCAGCAGTAGAAGAAGAATTCGGCGTAAGCGCTGCAGCAGCAGTAGCAGTAGCAGCACCTGCAGAAGGCGGTGCAGCAGCTGCAGAAGAGAAGACAGAATTTGACGTAGTTCTCGCAGACGTTGGCGCAAACAAGATTCAGGTTATTAAGGCAGTTCGTGAGGCTACAGGTCTCGGTCTTAAGGAAGCTAAGGAAATCGTTGACGGTGCTCCTTCAACAATCAAAGAGGCTATGCCAACAGCTGACGCTGAGGCTCTCAAGGCTAAGCTCGAGGAAGCTGGCGCAAAGATTGAGCTTAAATAAGCTTTTATCTCAAAATCAAAAGGACAGTCGTTTGACTGTCCTTTTTTATTGCCTTTTAGTGACTTTTGAATTTATGATTAGCTTTACAGAGGATATGATGATATAAATTAATGAAACGGGATAAAGCATAAAGATAAGTGTCATTATAGCAACATCACTTGAATCTTGATAGGTAGAGTATTCATAATGATGACCGGTAAGCCTTGCAAGCTCTCTGGCATTTTCTTTAAGCTCACGGTCCAACGATTGTCTATATAGGACTTCCTGAATTAAATCGTTGCATTTGAAAGATAAAACTACAGCCGTTATCAATAATAGTATACCGATTATTAGAATTGCAGTAAATACAGCTTTTTTGTTGTCAGATAGGTTAATTAAAAAGAATGTTAAGAATCCAATAAAAATTACAGAGCATATAACCGCAATATCAAGGATATCTGATAAAAAAACCATTGATGCCAAAAATATAATTGAACATATAGTCAGAATACCTATAGGTGATTTGAACAATCCTCCCGAACCGCCGCTTGAACCGATCAGTCCTTCATCAAGCTCCATCATAAATAATTGATCTTCGTCCATATCTATATCTCCTTTCTGATTTTATCATAGCACGAAAGAAAATAGCTGTAAATGATTTGTGATTAATGGTACGAAAAAAAGGACACAATATTGTGTCCTTTTTTATTTTTACATCAAAAAAGCAGATATTCCATTACACCAATGATTGTTGTCAGCATAGCAAGGATTTTTGCAGGAGCTGTAGGCTTGCCTTTGGAAACAGAAATGATAATTCCTATTGCTACAGGAATCAGCCCCATCCAGGCAATGATAATCTGAGTTGTATAATTTGACGGTAGGGAGGTGGCATTGATTACTGTCACAAGAACTCCCAGCATTACCGACAGTGCGAAGAAAATTTTATGTACTGCTTCTTCTTTTTTCGGAAGAAACATAAAAATTGATGTGATAATGAATGAAAATACGATAACGATTTCCAAAATGAAAAGTGCACCAAGTGCCATATTACCCCTCCGTTTTTTTAATTAAATTCTCACAGAAATATTTTTTTCTTTTAAATATTTTTTTAGTTCGGGAATAGGAAGCTCATTAAAATGGAACAGACTTGCCGCTAAAACAGCGTCTGCCTTTCCCTCGGTAAATGCATCGTAAAAATGCTCAGCCTTGCCTGCTCCGCCTGAAGCAATAACAGGAATTCCGGCGTTTTCGCTTACCGCTTTTGTCAGTTCAATGTCATATCCGGTTTTCTGACCGTCACAGTCCATAGAGGTGAGAAGGATTTCTCCTGCTCCGCGTTTTTCGGCTTCGCATGCCCATTTAACAGCGTCAATGCCTGTGGGTATTCTGCCTCCGTTGAGGTAAACCTCCCAGTTGCCGTTATCTGTTCTCTTAGCGTCAATAGCGCAAACCACGCACTGAGAACCAAATTTATACGCCGCCTCATTAATTAAATCGGGATTTCTAACAGCTGCGGAATTTACTGAAATTTTGTCGGCGCCTGCTCTTAAAAGCTCTTTAAAATCGTCAACGGTTTTAATACCGCCGCCCACGGTAAACGGAATAAATACCGTTTCTGCAACTCTTTTTACAACGTCAAGCATAGTGCTTCTGCCTTCGTGGGTAGCCGTTATGTCGAGAAGCACAAGCTCGTCTGCACCCTGTCTGTCATATGCTGCCGCACATTCAACAGGGTCTCCTGCGTCTATTAAATCTACAAATGAAACGCCCTTTACAACCCTTCCGTTTTTAACGTCGAGACAGGGAATAATTCTTTTTGCGTACATAATTATTAACCCTCCCCGATAAAGTTTTTAAGTATCTTTAAGCCTGCTTTACTGCTTTTTTCAGGGTGAAACTGTGTTGCGCAAAGGTTGTCCTTTTGAACGGCACATTGAATGGTAACACCGTATTGCGTCTCAGCAGCAACAACGTCCTCATCAGTATCTTTAAGATAATATGAATGAACGAAGTAAAAATAGCTTTCATCATCAATACCGCTGAAAATTCCGCTTTGCTGTTTTAACTTTACGGAATTCCATCCTATATGAGGAACTTTCAGCCCGTTATCCTTAGGGATTGAAACAATTTTGCCCTTAAGAATGCCTAAACCTTCTGTATCAGGGCTTTCTTCACTGCTCTCAAAAAGCAGTTGCAAACCTAAACAGATGCCGAGAAAGGGCTTTGTATAGGCGGCTTCTTTAACTGTGACAACAAGATTTCGTTCACTCATAGAGTCCATGGCATCTTTGAAAGAGCCTACTCCGGGAAGAATAACGTGAGAAGCAGATAATATCTTATTTTTATCCTGTGTAATTTCACTTTCAGCGCCGAGATAATTAAGCGCCTTTTTAACGCTTGAAAGATTACCCGCACCGTAATCTATAATTGCAATCATATTTTATTCTCCAAAGCTTGTATAACATAATTCTATCACAAAATATTCTTTCTTTCAATACATTGACAAAACCTTTATAAAATGGTAAAATCATTTGCGTATTTAAAAGATATCAAAATATTTCTTAATTTTAAATATCAGCTATATACGGAGACGTATCGAAGTGGTCATAACGGGGCTGACTCGAAATCAGTTAGGGAGCAATCCCCCGCG
>CAZHSE010000001.1:0-438312 GCA_964535085.1 uncultured Bacteroides sp. | reverse complement strand
TCAGAACGTCGTGAGACAGTTCGGTCCCTATCTGTCGTGGGCGTAGGATATTTGAGGAGCGCTGTTCCTAGTACGAGAGGACCGGAATGGACGCACCGCTGGTGTATCGGTTGTCATGCCAATGGCACGGCCGAGTAGCTATGTGCGGATCGGATAAACGCTGAAAGCATCTAAGCGTGAAGCCGTCTCCAAGATAAGATATCCCACTGTTTCAGTTAAGACCCCTTGTAGACTACGAGGTTGATAGGCTGGATGTGTAAGTGCAGTGATGTATTTAGCTAGCCAGTACTAATAGGTCGAGGGCTTGACCTTAAGAAATTATGTGTCAGCAGTTAATTTCCAAAGCATTAATCTGTATTTAGTTTTCAGGGTATATTCCTTGAGTGAGCTATGCACCATTAGCTCAGTTGGTAGAGCACCTGACTCTTAATCAGGGTGTCCAGGGTTCGAGTCCCTGATGGTGTACCATCAGCGGCCCGTTGGTCAAGCGGTTAAGACATCGCCCTCTCACGGCGAAAACAGGAGTTCGATTCTCCTACGGGTCACCACGACCTTTATGGGAAACCAACAGGTCTTACAAATAACTGTGACCGTTGTTACAGTTCATAGTCGGTGTTTATTACGATGAGGGTCCACCCGTTCCCATCCCGAACACGGTAGTTAAGCTCATTCGTGCCGAAAATACTTGGAGGGCAGCTTCCCGGGAAAATAGGTCTTCGCCGACTTCTTCTTTAAACCACTAACTGCGATGTTAGTGGTTTTTTCTTTTGTTGACTTTCCTTTTTTTCTTTGTTAATATTGTATTGGATTTTGGAGGGATTATATGAATTTAAAATCATACCGAAAAAGGACAGAATATAATGCCGAAAAAGAAAATAAGCGAAAAAACTTTATTTTTCTTAATGAAAATTATTGTTTGAAAGGGCAAACCGTTATAGCAGGTGACTCAATAACTGAAATCTTTAATATGGAGCTGTTCAATTATTATGTGAAGAATAGCGGAAATCTTGTATACAACAGAGGTATCAGCGGCGACACAAGCGATAGATTCCTTGAGCGCTTTGATGAGACTGTTATGAGTCTTGAACCGAGTAAGTTGGTGTTACTTATCGGTACAAATGATTTGTCGCTTGTTTCCGATACTGATTATGTTTGCAATAATATTGAGAATGTCGTGATGAAAGCTGCTGCTTCTTCGTCTGTAAAAAAGATAATAGTTCAATCCGTATATCCTGTTGCCTATAAAAACAGAAAGAAAAATAAAAATATTATTTCCCTTAACTCAAAAATTAGAGCCGTATGTGATAAGTATGGAGCTGTATATTTGGATATTCATAGCCTTCTTTTAAATGATAAAGGCGGGTTTTGTGAAAAATATACATATGACGGATTGCATCCAAATGCTGCTGGATTTGAAATTGTTTCAAAGCAGATTATCCCATTGCTGATGGATTAATATGAATAAATATATTTAATGAAAATTTATGTTATTTGATAATATTATTCAGCCTTTTGGAGTTTTTTATGATTAAAGCAATTATTTTTGATATGTATGAAACTTTGATTACTCAGTACAATAATCCTCAGTATTTTGGGAGACATATTGCAAAGGATGCTGACATAGAAGAATCTGTTTTTATGAAATCTTGGGAGACTACCGAATATGATAAAACTATCGGTAAAATGACTTTTGAAGACGCAGTTTCTAAAATTCTTAAAGAAAATAACCGCTATACTGATGAATTGATGAATGAAATATCTAATAAAAGAAAGACGGCAAAAAAAGATAATTTCAATCATCTTAATGAGCAAATTATTCCGCTTTTAGAGGAATTAAAGAAAAGAGAAATTAAAATCGCTCTTATAACAAATTGTTATTCTGAAGAGGTTGAGGTTATCAGAAACAGCTGTTTGTTTAATTATTTTGATGTTGTATGCTTTTCTTATGAGGAAGGCATAAAGAAACCGGATGAGAAAATTTTTAAACTGTGCCTGAATAGATTAAATTTACGTGCTGATGAGTGCTTATACGTTGGCGACGGCGGAAGCTGTGAGCTTGAGGGTGCTGAAAAAGTTGGAATAAAAGCCGTTCAGGCTGTCTGGTACATAAAAAATATACCTTTTTACAGAGATAAAATCAGCGATAAATATTCAAATGCGGAATGTCCTTTAGATGTTTTGGATATTGTTTTAACTTAATTGGAGAAAATACTATGGTACGTTTAGCAGAAATATCAGACGCAGAAAATCTAATGATTTTAAATGATAAATTCAACGGCAAGGGTGAAACTACAATTGAAAATGTTGTAAAATCACTTGAAAACAATAAACAGGAAATAGTTGTTGTTGCTGAAGAAAAGAAAATTTTAGTTGGTTTTGTTTGTGTTCAGCTTAAAAAGTCGTTTTGTTATAACAATATTATTCCTGAAATTACTGAAGTTTTTGTTGATGAAATCTACAGAAGAAAAGGTATTGCATGTGAGATGATTTCTTTTGCGGAGTCATACTGTAAAAAACATTACAAGTTTACTCATTTTGAATTGCTGACAGGTGTTGAAAATAACGCGGCACAGGCTTTGTATAAAAAGATGGGATATAATGATGATGGTGAACTCCATTTGTCAAAACAAATTAATTAAATTTGATTTTATCTTGACAAATATTTTTTTATATGCTATTTTGAATATATAAATCGGTTGTGCCGATGAATACGCTGTTTACATTCCGAACACAGTGGCGTAGGTGAAAATCCTGACTGCCCAATGTGTTCGGATTTTTTTGCCTAAATTTATTTTAGGAGGGACAATATGTCAAATTTTAATTACAAAAGAATTATTGTAATCGGTTGCTCGGGTGCAGGGAAAAGCACATTTTCAAGAAAACTTGCAAAGATTATAGACACACCTCTCTATAATCTCGATACTTTTTGGTGGAAGCCTGATGCAACACATATCAGCAGGGAAAAACTTATTGAAAAACAAAAAGAGATATTTAAAACCAAAAGCTGGATAATTGACGGAAATTTCAGAAACACTCTTGAGCTGCGTTTTGAGCAGGCTGAATTGATTTATTTTTTTGATATACCTAAAGAAATTTGTATTAATGGCGTAAAAAAGAGAAAAAACAGAGAAGAAATTCCCTGCGTTCTGCCTGTGGATGATGAGCTTATTGGATTTATAAACAATTTTGATAAGGATGTAAAACCTATTATTTTGAATTTAATTGAGAAATATTCAGACAAAAAGGTGATAACTTTTAATTCAAGAACTGAAGCAGATAAATATTTGGAAAATTTGAATGAGGAGACTGACAATGGATTTAACATTTAGAACGGAAAATGGTATTTTTAACTACCGTGTATGTGCGATAATAATGAATAACGGTAAAATTCTTGCAATGAAAAATGATAATTCGCCTTACTATTTTTTACCGGGAGGAAGAGTTGAGCTCCACGAATCGGCAGAAAATGCGATAGCAAGAGAGATTATGGAAGAACTTTGTGTTGATGCCGAAATTGCCAGACCTCTTTGGCTGTGTCAAGACTTTTTTGAAGAAGATACAACCGGCGAAAAATTTCACGAAATATGTATCTATTATCTTGTTGATATATCTAAAACAAAATTGATTAACACTCCTGATGTTTTTACTGCAAGGAAATCAAAGCATAATGAGGTATTTTACTGGCTCAATACAGCAACACTTGGTGAGCAGTATATCTATCCGTTGTTTATTAAAGAAAGAATTAACAGCCTGCCCGAACACTTTGAAATTTTAACTGACAGAGAGTATTGATATGTTTAAATATAAAGATGATTTAACACAGCCTGTAATAACTGCCGGAAATCATATTGCAGGTTGTCACAGACGCAGTAATTTAAAACTTTCCGAAACTGCTTTATTATTTTACATGAACGGAGGTATTGAATTTTTAACAAAAAACTATAACACCGAATGCTTAACCGAAAGGTTTCCGAGATTTTTAAATGCCTGTCCTGTTTATCGGATAAAAGGACATAATAATCTTTGCTTTTTAAATGGCGGTTACGGTGCGCCGCAGTCAGCAGATACTGTTGAGACATTAAATGTATTAGGCGTTAAAAAATAGTGTCAGTCGGGATGTTAGGCGCATTCAGTAAAAATTTAAAGCAAAATGATATTATTATTCCGTCAAAGGCTTTTTCAGAAGAGGGAACATCGCGCCATTATTATGAAAATGCTGAATTTTTTTGTCCTGATGAGACTTTGATGAATTATGCTTTAGAAAGTATTATAAATGGAAAAAATTACCCTATTGTAACTACAGATGCGGTTTATCGTCAAACATTTTATAAGGAAAATTTATGGCGTAATAAAGGAGCAGTCGGTGTTGATATGGAAACATCTGCATTATTTTCCGTTGGAAAATATCTTGGAATAAAAGTTGTTTCTGTACTTATCGTTTCCGATGTCCACCCTTATTCCAAAGAAGAATCAAAGTGGGAATGGACAATGTTACCGGAAATCAGAGAAATTTTCTTTGAAAAGACAATTAATTTTGCACTTAATTTATAAAGAGACATTTTGAAACAAATAAAATAACAAGAGAGGATGAATAAATAATGCCTGAGCTTTGGGATATTTATGATGAAAACAGAAATTTGACCGGTGAAACAATTTATAGGGAAGAATGTTTGCGTATTTGGGATTCACTTCCCGAAAATTTTTATCATCTTGCGGTTCACATTTGGATAAGAAATGATAAGGGGGAGTGGCTTTTATCTAAACGAACACCGAACAAATCTTATCCGCTTCTTTGGGAATGGACGGGTGGTTCTGCTTTTGCGGGTGAAAACAGTCTGACTGCTGCATTGCGTGAGGTAAAGGAGGAGCTTGGGATATCACTGCCCGAAAACAGTGGATTTTTGTATAAATCAATCAGAAGAGACGTATACCATGATTTTTGCGATGTATATGTTTTTAATTACAGCTGTGACATAAACGAAATAACTTTTCAGGAGGATGAAACCTGCGATGCTATGTGGGCCTCCAAGGAGAAAATATATCAACTTATTGAGACAAAACAGTTTATACCCCTTGAAAATTCTCAATATGCATATGAATTAATTAACGGCGATTTTAAACCCTATTAAATAGGAGATATTATATGCAGAATATTTACGATAATGATATGTTTTTTAACGAATATATTGCTTTGAGAGAGACCGATAATAATTATAACAACTTGCTTGAACAACCTGCAATGATGAATTTGCTTCCTGATTTAATGGGCAAAACAGTTCTTGATTTAGGCTGCGGCTTTGGTTCAGACTGCAAGTACTTTGCTGAAAACGGAGCTGAAAAAGTTATAGGTGTTGACATATCAAAGAATATGATAAATCTTGCAAAGAAAAACAACAGTGATGAAAAAATTGAATACATAAATATGAGTATGAGTGAGATTTCAAGTCTGAAAGATACCTTTGATTTGGTATACAGCTCACTTGCTTTTCATTATGTTGAGAATTTTGAAGGTCTGATGAATGACATTTTTCATTTGCTCAATCGCAACGGAACACTTCTTTTTTCTCAGGAGCATCCTATAGTTACCTGCTCTGTTGATGACAGTAATTATTATATAAAGGACGAAAAAGGGACTCCCTGTTCTTATGTTATTTCTGATTATTCAATTCCGGGAAAACGCAAAACCTTTTGGTATGTTGACGGTGTTGAGAAATACCACAGGACTTTTTCTCAAATAATTAACACAGTCATAAACACCGGATTTACTGTTGAAAAAGCTGAGGAGCCGTTACCGAGCGAGAGCGCAATATCTCAAAGAAAAGGACTTGAAAAGGAATTTATAAAACCGAGTTTTTTAATCATTAAGGCAATAAAAAAATAAATTATTTCTTGACATATTTTTACTGATGTGTTATTGTGATAAAAAGTTGAGGTATAAAAATATGTTGAATTTTAGCTCAAAATCTTATATGAATCCACAGCAGCCTATGTATTATCCATGGGCTTATTTGCGTTGTGTTCATAGAGGTTTAATGAGTTAATATGATTTTAGTATAATCTAAACCGCTGATGAACATATATGTTTGTCAGCGGTTTTTTATCATTATTTACTTTTAAAAAGGAGTTTTAATTATGCTGTTTAACAGGAATATTGATAACGGAAAAGCATTTGACTGGGGACATACAAGCAGCGCATATGCAAAATACAGAGATATTTACCCCGAAAAACTTTATGAACGGCTCCGTGAATTAGGCGTTGCAAATGATGGTACATCTTGGCTTGATATTGGAACGGGTACAGGTGTTTTACCAAAAAATTTATATAATGAAAAAGCCATTATAACAGCTGTGGATATTACTGAAGAGCAAATAATTTATGCAAAAAATAAAGCAGAGGAAAACGGCTGGAATATAAACTATATTGTTGCTCCTGCCGAAAAGACAAATTTGCCTGACAATAGTTTTGACTGCATTACTGCTGCACAATGTTTTTGGTATTTTGACCGTGATAAAATGATTTCTGAAATAAAAAGAATGATAAAACCTGACGGTAAATTTATTAAGGTGTATTTGACTTACACATTAGATGACGAAATCGCATCATTCAGCCATAATCTCGTAAAGAAAATCAATACAAGCTGGACGCCTGAAGCAAGCGGTTCAAAGGATATGTTTGATGATTTGTTTGACGGCAGAGTGACAGAATCTTTTTGTTGTGATATACCGTTTACCCGTGAAAGCTGGCACGGAAGAATGTGTGCATGCAGAGGTACATTAGCTTCCATGGACAAAGATTCTTATGAAAAATGGGAGAAAATGCATAAAGAATTTCTCTCTGAATGTCCGGAAGAATTTACGATTAAACACAAATTATACATTTCCTATTTTACAATAAAAAAAGAATGAGGTTATAATTATGAATGAAATAATTGAATACTATAACAATTATGATGAGGACGGAAGACTGAAAAGAAAAAGTCACTTGCCTGAATATCTTATAACTATGAGATATATTGAAAAATACTTAAAGCCAAATTCAAAGATTCTTGAAATTGGTGCCGGTACAGGCAGATACTCTATAGCACTTGCGGATAAAGGCTATGATGTAACTGCCGTCGAGCTTGTACCTCATAACATTGAAATTATGAAAAAGAAGGTTAAGCCTAACCACAATATCAAATTATACGAAGGCAATGCCTGTAATTTATCATTTTTAGACAGTGAAAAATACGATATTGTTTTACTGCTCGGACCTATGTATCATTTGTTCAATGACGAGGATAAGCATAAAGCAATCAGCGAGGCGATAAGAGTTGCTAAAAAGGGCGGTGTAATTTTTGCCTCCTATGTCAATAACGATACAACTATGTATAAAATGTTTTACAAAAAAAGGATACTTGATTATCTTGATAAAGGCTTAATCAGGGAAGACTATCACGCTATTTCAACTGAAAATGAGATTTTTGAACTGTACAGAAAGCCTGATATTGACGAGCTTATGAAAAGCTATAATGTCACAAGGCTGCATTTTGTGGGCGTTGATATGCTGTCATATTTATTCAACAATAAGCTAGACAGACTTAATAAAAGAGAATTTGAGGAGTATATGAAATTCCTGTCAACGATATATGAGCGTGAAGATTTGGTTGGATTTTCAATTCATATGCTTGACATATTCAGAAGGGATTAGATATGTGTAATTTGGTTTATATAACAGGAGCACCGAGATGCGGAAAAACCGCTCTTGCAAATCAGATAAAAAAAGAGAATACGTCAATTCTGAGCTTTGATGTTTTATCAAAATCGGTCAGAATTTAATGGTGATTAACTATGAAATTTGGAATAATCAGTGATATACATAACAATTTTATTGCTTTGGAAAGAGTTCTTGACTTTTTTCACAATGAGAATTGTGACAAAATAATATGCTGCGGTGATATTATCGGCATAGGTCCTTATCCCGAAGAAACAGTACAGCTTATGATGAAAACAGAAAATCTGATTGCTGTTAGGGGTAATCACGAAAGGTATTTATTGGAGGGTGTTGATTCTTATTTGGAAGAAATGGATGAGAATGAAAAAAATCATCATTTATGGGAGCATAGTATGTTGACTGAAAGTTCGAAAGCATTTCTTGAAAGCCTACCATATAGAATTGATATGATTATTGAGGGAAAAAGAATTTCAGTAATGCACTATCCTATGGATAGTAAAAATAGATATGTTAATTTAAAATTATTTCCAAATGAAAATGATTTGAATAAAATTTTTAAAAACGTAAACAGTGACATTATTTTATACGGTCATAATCATTTTAAAAATATATGTAAATCGCAGAAATTTTATATAAATGCAGGTTCATTGGGCTGCCCTGCAAAGGATAAAAACATAGCAAGATTCGGAATTCTTGAAATAACTGAAAGCAATGTATCTTTTTTTCAAAAGAATATTACCTATGATTCAAAAATTGTAGTTGATAAAATTAACGAGTATAATTATCCTGATGCTGAAAAAATTAAAAAATTTTTTTACGGTATAGATTGAATTAACTAAAAAAGACCTCCGAAATGGAGGTCTTTAAACTATATATTTAATTCCTTTCAGGGGCTTTATAAAGGTGAATTCTTCCCGTATCGTTAAATGCCTTAACAATCATAACGCTAATGGGGACGATAAACATTCCCATAAATCCAAAGAGTTTAAGTCCGAAATAAAGACCGGCAAGGGTTACAAGAGGATGAACTCCGAGAGAATCGCCCACAATTTTCGGTTCTATATATTGTCTTATTACGGTTATAACTGCATAAATGATGAGAAGTCCGACAGCCTGACCAACATTGCCGGTAATCAAGCTGATTATTGCCCAAGGAATCAATATACCGCCTGAGCCTGCAACAGGCAGAATATCAAATATTGCAATGCAGATAGCAATAATAAAGGCGAAATTATTATTCATAACACCGATAAGATTTAAAATTGAGAAACCAAGGAACAGTTCGCAGAAGGTTATAAACATAATAATTCCGTATGCTCTGATCATTTTAAGAATTGTTGAAGAAAACACCTGCTTGGTTTCGCTGAGAAGATTTTTGTGGTTATCGGGAAGCTGGAGTTTAATGAAGTTAACAATTCTTCTGTAGTCCTTGGTAAAGAATATCCAGGCAATAATTCCGATAACTACCGCAAGAAGAGTAGACGGTACGTTTTTAGCAACATTATAGATGCCTGAAATGCCGCTTGAAATACCACTTGTAATTGACTGTGTGTTGATTCCGAGAGCAGATAAATCAAAATCATTGATAAGATTTCCGAAGAATTCGGTCACCTTGTCGGAAACACTTGTGTAAATACCGTCGGGAAGAAATTCAAGAAGGTTTAAAATTTCTTTTTCAAGAGTAACAAGAAAAGAAGGCAGGTCATTCAGCTGCTCCGAAAGATACGATACAAAGCTGCCGACTTCTCTGATAATTGAAGCGATGATAAGACAGACAGGAACAAGGATAATTGCTATAACCAGCAGTACAAGTAAGACCGACCAAAGTGTATGGCATTTATTTTTTGTTTTCCTGTCAAGCCAGCGCAAAGGACGCTGAAGACAAACTGCAAAGAAAAACGAAAGCAGAAACGGAGCGGCAACTCCGAAACAGTATTTGAAAAAAAGATAAATTAAAGCGAGAATAACCGCTGTGTATGCAATATTTATTATGGTTGCCCGCCTTTTTTCAATCTTACTGTTCATGATGATGTTAACTTCCTTCGCAATTATTTAGTCATTTTATACATTATTTTAATTCAATGTGCATTATTAATCAAGTAATTTTAATAGAATTAATAATTTTTTTTGATTTATACTTGATATATGGAAACATTTTTGTTAATATAAGTAAAATGTTTCTCACAGTAAAACAATTGTAAGCGAATGGAGGACAGATTGATGGATAAGATTAAATATTATCTTGTTAATTCCAGCATTCTACCCGAAGTTTTTCCAAAAGTAATAACAGCAAAAAATCTTTTGGCATCGGGTGAAGCAGCTTCTGTCAGTCAGGCAGTGAGAATGGCGGGTATATCAAGAAGCGCATACTATAAATATAAGGATGCAATATTTGAGTACAACACGCAAAACAGTGATGAAACTGCAACTATTAATGCTAAATTAAAAGATAATGCAGGTGTTCTTTCGGCACTTATGAATGAGATTTATAAGGCAGGGGCAAATGTCCTTTCCGTTAATCAGAGTGCACCCATAAATTCTGTAGCAGACGTTTCGGTTACCGTCAGAATTGCAGAAATGACCGTTTCATCCGCTGAGCTTGTTAATTCAATAAAAGTAATAGACGGTGTAACTGCCGTGTCTTTATCATAGGAGGTATATATATGAAAGTTGCTGTAATGGGATACGGAACAGTCGGTTCCGGTGTTGTTGAGGTAATTGAAAAGCACAGTAATACAATTCCCCAAAAAACGGGCGGAAAAACTCTTGAGGTTTCACGCATACTTGATTTGCGTGATTTTCCCGACGATCCTCACAGAGATTTGTTCACAAAAGATTTCAACGATATTTTAAATGATGATGAAATTAAAATAGTTGCAGAAACAATGGGAGGCGTAAATCCTGCCTTCGATTTTACAATGAAGCTGCTTAAAGCAGGCAAAAGTGTTGTAACGTCTAACAAAGAGCTTGTTGCTCAGAGAGGTCTTGAACTTCTTAAGGCTGCTGAGGAAAACGGCGCTAATTATCTTTTTGAAGCGTCTGTCGGCGGCGGTATTCCTATTATCCGCCCTCTTACTCAGTGCCTTGCCGCTAATAATATTGAGGGTATCGCAGGTATTTTAAACGGTACTACCAACTTTATTCTTACAATGATGATTGAAGAGGGTATGTCCTTTGAGGAAGCTCTCAGAATTGCTCAGGAAAAAGGCTATGCTGAGAAGGACCCCACAGCCGATATTGAGGGTCACGACGCATGCCGTAAGGTTTGTATTCTTGCTTCTCTCGCATTCGGAAAACACGTTTATCCGAATCAGGTTGAAACCGAGGGTATTACAAATATTACACTTGAGGATGTTTCATACATTAATTCAGCAGGGGGAGTGATTAAACTCTTAGGTCAGGTTATCTATATAAATAATGATGAAATTGCGGCTTTTGTCAGCCCTGCTGTTGTATATAACGGTTCTCAGCTTGCATCTGTTAAGGATGTATTTAACGCAATTCTTGTTAGGGGAGATGCTGTGGGTGATGTTTGCTTTTATGGTCCGGGTGCAGGAAAACTTCCTACCGCTTCTGCTGTTGCAGCAGATATAATTGACTGTGCAAAGCATACCGACAGAAAGAAGATATTTGGCTGGGGTGAAGGCTCAGAAGACTATGTTGTTGATTATAAAAGCAGAATTAAAATGCCTTTCTATGTCAGAGCAAAGGCTAACTGTACTAAAATCAATTCTCTCTTCAACGAGGTAAAATATCTTTCAAGACAGGGTCAACCTTCTGATGAGGTTGCATTTATTACGGATATTATGACTGAGAAAGAGCTTAAGGAAAAACTTTCACAGATCAATGTTATCAATACAATAAAAGTTACAAACTATTAATCGGAGGATTACAGACTATGGGACTTATTGTTCAAAAGTTCGGCGGTTCATCTGTTGCTGATGCCGAACGAGTTATGAATGTTGCCCGTATTGTAACAGATACGTATAAGAACGGCAATGATGTGGTTGTAGTTGTATCAGCACAGGGCGATACGACAGACGACTTGATTGAAAAGGCAAATGAAATTAATCCAAATGCTGCCAACAGGGAAATGGACCAGCTTCTTACAGCAGGGGAGCAGATTTCAATTTCACTTCTTGCAATGGCGATTGAAAAGTTAGGCTATCCCGTTATCAGCCTTTTGGGATGGCAGGCAGGCTTTAATACTAATTCTATTTACGGTTCTGCAAGAATAAAAAATATCAAGCCGAACAGACTTCAGGCAGAAATTGCAAAGCGTAATATCGTTGTTGTTGCAGGTTTTCAGGGTATCAACCGTTATGATGATTTGACTACTCTTGGCAGAGGCGGTTCCGATACATCGGCAGTTGCCATTGCTGCGGCTCTTAAAGCGGATAAATGCCAGATTTTTACAGATGTTGAGGGTGTTTATACTGCCGATCCGAGAAAAGTTGAAAATGCTAAAAAACTTAAAGAAATAACATATGATGAAATGCTTGAGCTTGCAACACTCGGTGCTCAGGTGCTTAATAACCGTTCTGTAGAAATGGCTAAAAAATACGGCGTAGAGCTTGAAGTTCTTTCATCATTAAATCCCGTTCCGGGTACAATCGTTAAGGAGGTAACAAAAATGGAAAAAATGTTAATCAGAGGTGTAACAAAAGATAAGGACGTTGCACTTGTTTCAATATTGAATTTACAGGATACTCCCGGTATCGCTTTCAAAATTTTCTCTAAGCTGTCATCTAAGAATATAAATGTAGATATTATTCTTCAGTCCTTCGGACGCGACGGTACAAAGGATATTGTTTTCACTGTAAGCAAGAGTAACGGACCTGTTGCTGTTGAGCTGCTTGAAGATATGCTTGATGACTGCAAAATTGTCTGCAACACGGAGGTTGCCAAGGTATCAATCGTAGGTGCAGGTATGGAATCTCATCCGGGTACTGCATCAAAGATGTTTGAAGCTCTTTATGAAAGCAATATCAATATTCAGATGATTTCAACTTCTGAAATTAAGATTTCTGTAATTATTGACTCTGAGTCTGCTGACAGAGCAGTTACAGCTGTTCATAAGGCATTTATTCCAAACGATTGATTTTTCAATATTAATTTGATTATAATAAGTTTTACCGGGTGTTTTGATTTTGAGGCACTCGGTTTTTATATTTTTATTTCGTCTGAAAAAGAATATAAAAACAGCGGTATAGTTAAACCATACCGCAAAGAATAAGCTGTTTCAGTCGAATATTGAATTTATCAGATTTTCGTAAACCTCGGCAGGGTGGGTTTGAAATTTATTCCTTATAACCTCTGCCTGAGCTTCAGTCGGTACATAAAGGGAAAGCACCATAAAATCGGAGCTTTTATCACTGACGTGCATAGTTACCTTGAAACCGTTGTTTTCTTTAGTGATTTCCGTTCTGTTTTCCTTTTTATTAATTTCATATTTTACTGTTTTTCTTACAAGCTCAACTGCCTTTTCCCTTATGGTAATAGGCAGGTCATTTTCAACAATATCAACCGAATATCTGCAGTCCTCGCTGATGTGGAGAAATCCATTTTCATCCTCTGAAAAATTTCCCATTTTTATCATTTTGCTGATTGCGTTTGATATTTCAAAATAATTTGCTATTTTTCCTTCAACAAGAGCATCAACAATATTTTTTGCCGTAATTTTTTCGTTGCAGTTGGCAAGAATATAACAGGATAGAATTTCAATAGATGTGCTTGACCTTAAACCGCCGTCCTCGATTCCTGCGGTAAAAGCGTCAAATTGCAATGCTGGGTTAAATTCTTTATCCACTTAATCACCTTCTTAGATTAAATATACTAACATATTTTAATCTCACTTGCAATAAAAGATTATTTGTGTTATAAATATCTTAAAGATTTAATGATGTTTAAAGGAGATTTTATTATGGAAATCACAAAAGATTCAATAATCGGAGACGTACTTGATAATTACCCGGACACTGCTCCGCTTTTTCTTGAGATTGGTATGCATTGTCTCGGATGCCCTTCTTCAAGAGGTGAGTCAATAGCAGACGCATGCGTAGTTCACGGTACTGATG
This sequence comes from uncultured Bacteroides sp., assembly GCA_964535085.1. GTDB lineage: Bacteria > Bacillota > Clostridia > Oscillospirales > Acutalibacteraceae > Eubacterium_R. The sequence goes on along the minus strand of CAZHSE010000001.1, from coordinate 424,521 downwards.
CTGACGAGCTTGTTGAAAAACTTAATGCTCATATCGGTGCCTGATGCAGAAACTGTCAATAAGGCTATCATCAGTAGCAGCTCTTGTTAAACAGGATGCTGCTATTGCTGATATTGGAACAGATCACGGTTTTATTCCTGTTTATCTTGCTGAGAAGAAAGTTATAAAAAGTGCCGTTGCATCGGATATAAATGAGGGACCTTTAAATTCGTGTATAGCACTTGTAAAAGAAAAAGGACTTGAAAATATTATAAAAACAAAACTTTCAAACGGTCTTGACAGTCTTGACGAAAAAGATTTTGACACAATAATAATTGCAGGAATGGGCGGAGAGCTTATTGCCGATATTCTTTCACGTCACAGTTTTGTTAAATATAAGCATATCATTCTTCAGCCTATGACCCATCCCGAAACGGCAAGAAAGTTTCTTTATGATAACGGTTTTGAAATTGAGAATGATATCATAGTTAAAGACGGCAGACATTATTATTCTGTTTTTGACGCTTATTATACAGAAACAGTTTATGAAAAGAGAAGAATTGACTATTATCTTGGCAATATAACCGATTATTCAAATAAGGAATATTTTGAGCACTTGCTTAATTATTTTAGAAATAAATCAAAATCAGGTGAAGATTATTCTGATATAATTTTTGCTTTGGAGAAAATCATATGACTACAGTAAAAGATATATTTGACTACATAGATAAAATTGCACCCTTTGAAAATGCTGAGCCTTGGGACAATACGGGCTTTCTTATCGGCAGTATGGATAAAGAGGTCAGGCGTGTTGTTATGAGCCTTGACCCGTGCAAGCAGGCTGTTGCCTATGGCAAAAGTATCGGTGCAGATTTGCTTTTAACACATCATCCGATAATTTTTAATCCGCTTAAAAAAATTGAAAGCGGTACAGCTGTATATGAACTTATTAATTCCGATATTGCTTCAATAAGTGCCCATACATCTTTTGATAAAGCAATCGGCGGCATAAATGATAATCTTGCAGAGCTTCTTTGTCTTAAAAATGCAAGACATATTGAGGGCACAATGATTGTTGTCGGTGATTTGGAAGAAGAGATGAGTGTAGACGACTTTGCTTTATACGTTGCGGAAATTCTCGGAACTCATGGTCTTAGATACACAGATACGGATAAAATTATCAAACATGTTGCTGTCGGAGGAGGCAGCTGCGGCGAGTATATTTCTGATGCTATGGAAAATGCCGACTGCTTTGTTACCGGTGATTTAAAGTATCATGAAATGCTTGATGCTAATGAAAACGGCTTCGCAGTTATTTCTGCCGGCCACTATGAAACGGAGAATGTTCCGTTTTTAATGCTTAAAGAAAGACTTGAGCAGGCTTTTACAGATGTTGAATTTTTTATTGCACCTGTTGAAAATCCTGTCTGTGAAATATAATTATGGCTCTTGACGGAATTTTTTTATATCATTTAAAAAATGAAATTGCTTCTTTTGCTGTTGATAGCAGAGTTGATAAAATACATCAGCCCTCAAGGGATGAAATTGTTATTTCTCTTCGCTCAAGAGAGGGAAATAAAAAACTTCTGATGTCCTGTAATGCAGATTCTGCAAGAATACATTTTACAGAATTTGCTCCTGAAAATCCTCCTAAGCCTCCCATGTTCTGTCTTATGCTCAGAAAAAGGCTTACAGGTGCATGGATAACTGCTATTGAGCAGGATAATCTTGAAAGAATTCTGAGAATAAATTTCAGTGGTACTGATGAGTTAGGCGATAAAACAAGCTATTCTCTTATTATCGAGATAATGGGTAAATATTCAAATATAATATTCGTAGACAGGGATAATAAAATTATAGATTCTCTTAAAAGAGTAGATGAAAGCAAATCTCATATAAGAGAGATTTTACCCGGTGTAACATATGTTGCTCCGCCCCTTCAGAATAAAATGAATATTTTTACTGATGATATTTCGCTTATCAAAGAAAAAATATTGAGCAGTAATAAAGGTATTTATAAAGCTTTTCTGGAAACCGTAAAAGGCGTTTCGCCAATAGTATGCAGGGAAATTGAAAACGGACTTACTGTTGAAGAATTTAAGAAAATGGCGGAAAATCCCGTGCCTGTTGCCGTTATCGTTGAAACTCCGAAGGACTTTACATTTATTGACGTTAAGCAGTATGGAAATATTGCAAAAATAAAGATATATGAAAGCTTTTCAAAGCTGCTTGATTCATTTTACTATGAAAAGGTTCGACTGATGAGAATTAAGGCTCGTTCCTCCGAACTGTTTAAAACTCTTGCAATTTTGCAGGAAAGGGCAGTCAGGAAAGCGGTAAACCGTCAGAATGAACTTGACAGCTGTAAGGATAAAGACACATATAAGCTTTTCGGAGATCTGATCAGTGCAAATCAGTACAGACTTGAGAAAGGTATGCCTTATTACGATCTTGAAAATTATTATGATGATAATAAAATTATAAGAATCCCTGCTGACGTTACTTTAACTCCGTCGCAGAATTCTCAAAAATATTATAAGGAATACAGAAAAAAGCAGATTGCCGAAAGCAAGCTGAATGACTTTATCTCTCAGGCGAGGGCTGAAGCAAAATATTTTGATACTGTAATTGACGAATTGTCAAGGGCGAAAACAGACAGCGAAATATCGGAGATTAAAGAGGAGCTTGCAGCAGGCGGGTATATCAAAAAAAGCCAGAATAAGAATAAAAATACTAAATCACTTAAACCTATGCAGTTTAAAACAAGAGACGGTTTTAATGTTTTGGTAGGCAGAAACAATCTTATGAATGACAAACTGACCTTGAAAACAGCTAAAAATTATGATACATGGTTTCATGTTCAGGACACTGCCGGCAGTCATGTTATTTGTGAAACATCGGGGACTGAAATAACGGACACAGCAATTCACGACTGCGCTGTTATTGCCGCATATTTCAGTAAGGCAAGAGAATCATCAAATGTTGCAGTTGATTACACTCTTGTTAAAAATATAAAAAAGCCAAACGGTGCAAAGCCCGGCTATGTTATATATGACCCTTACAAAACTGAGTATGTAACGCCTACTCTTGAAGAAACGGAGAAACTGAAAAATGAATAATGTTGCAGTAATACTTGCCGCAGGAAGCGGAACAAGAATGAAAAGCGATAAAAGTAAACTTCTTCTTGATATAAACGGTAAAACAGTTATTGAAAGAACTGTTGAAACCTTTTCAAAAATCAGTGCAGTTGATGAAATAATTGTCGTTATTCGTGAAAATGACTTTGAAGATTTTGAAAAACATCTTTCAAAGTATGAGCTTTCCTATTGCTTCGGAGGTGCAACGAGACAGGAAAGTGTTATGAATGCTGTTGAAACTATTGATGAATGTGACTTAATCATTATTCACGACGGCGCAAGACCTCTTGTTACGGAAAATGAAATTACTGATACCATAAATAAGGCGAAAGAAACAGGTGCCGCCGCAGTGGGAGTAACCCCGAAGGATACTATAAAAATTGTTGATGAAAAACTACAGATAGTCGGTACACCTGACAGGTCAAATTTAATCTCAATCAGAACTCCTCAGGTATTTGATTTTTCACAATATTGTAAGGCAGTTGACCTTGCAAAAAAACAGGGTAAAGATTTTACCGATGATTGCAGACTGGTTGAAAATCTCGGAAAAAAGGTTAATGTTGTTATAGGCGAATATACTAATATTAAAATAACCACCCCTGAGGATATTCCGATGGCTGAAAGCATTTTAAAAATGAGAGGTGAGCAGTAATGAGAATAGGTCACGGCTATGATGTGCACAGGCTTGTGCAGGGCAGAAAATGTATAATCGGCGGTGTTAATATTCCGAGTGAGGTCGGTCTTTTGGGTCATAGTGACGCAGACGTCCTTCTTCACGCAGTATCAGATGCAATTCTCGGCGCTGCCGCAATGGGCGATATAGGTCATCTTTTTCCCGATACCGACGATAAATGGAAGGGCGCAGACAGCCTGAAGCTCCTTGAGGAGGTAGTCAGACAGGTAAATCATAAAGGCTATGTGATTGTTAATATCGATTCAACTATTCTTGCGCAGGCTCCTAAAATGTCGCCTTATATTGAAGAAATGAGAAAAAATATTGCCGCCGCCTGCAATATTGATTTTGACTGCGTATCAGTTAAAGCCACCACCGAAGAGGGTTTGGGCTTTACAGGTGCGAAAGAAGGTATAGCCGCCCATTCAGTGTGCTTGATTGAAAAGAGATAATAAATAAAATGACAGGTACAAAGCCTGTCATTTTTCTTTGTCTATATGCTGTTTCAAAACTAAATTTATATATTGAGAACGAAGTCTGTTAAAAAACCTAAATCAACATCAATTAAAAAGCTGGCAAAGGGTAAAAAGCAGTTCAAGGTAACATGGAAAAAGGCAAGCAGTATCAGCGGCTACCAGATTCAGTATTCAACCGATAAAAAATTCAAGAAAAATAATAAGACTGTAACCGCAAAGAAGAGCAGTACATCGGCAACAATCAAAAAGCTGAAGTCAAAGAAGACATATTACCTACGTGTCCGTACATATAAAAATATAAAAGTAAATGGTAAGATGACAAAAGTTTTTTCTTCTTGGTCTAAAGTTAAATCAGTTAAAACAAAATAATACACAAAAAAGCAGTCTTCGTGACTGCTTTTTTGTGTATACGAGCGGGCTTGCATTGCAAGCCCCTACGGCAGTTTACCCTATTAACAAATTACTAAATGAAAGAAACTGCTGTAGGGGCGATTATTAATCGCCCGCATATAATCACATTGCTTTAGTGTTTTTGTCATATCCTTATTATTATTTGCATAGTAATTGTTAGAAAATGTAAAGGAGATTCTTTATGGAGCTATGCAAAGAATACAAATCAATGAATTGTAATGAAAAGACGGAGCAAATAAGAGAAAGCGTTGATGTTGATTATCAGCTGAATTTGCCTCAGTATCTTGATGATATTGAAAAACTGGTAAAATGCTGTGTGAAAAATGTTGTGTGCGACTATGAATTTACAGGCAACACAATTAAAATTTTCGGAAAAAGCATTATCAGCATTTTGTATCTTAACAGTGAAAGCTGTCCGCTTTCCTGTGAGTTTGAGGAGGAATTTGATAAATCCTTTGATTTGTCAGAATGCGAGTATTTTTACTTTGCCGAAATTGACACTAAAACAAAATATTATAACCACAGACTTATTAATCAAAGAAGAATTGATGTGCATAGCTCTTTCGGAGTCTGCATTGACGTTTACTGTAAAAAACCCTGTAAGTGCCTTTCGGGCTGTAAAGATGCATTTATAAAAGAAATAAATATTCCGTCACTTATCGACAAAAACGCCGGAATTTGTTCTGCAGAATTTGATGAGACATTTCCGATAGTTAAAAATGATTATCAGATAAAAAATATTATTAACGCCTTTGTTAATTCAATAGTTGAAGATAAAAAAATTATTAAAGACAAGATGCTTGTGAAAATCAGAAATGAAATTTCAATAGTATATGTAAATGAAAATAATTCGCTTGAAAAATGTCTGCATACTTTTTCCGTCAGTAAAATAATTGAAACATCGGAATGTGACGAAAATGACACAGCTTTTATTTCTTCAAAAGTGTCTCAGCTTTATGTTAAAGCAAAAAGCGACTCAAATAATATGCTCAATGATATTGAGGCGGTAGGCAAGATTTCGATAACATATAAAATTAATGCCGTATCCGAAATGAACCTTGTATCAGATTCTTATATTCCTCATCATAATGCGAAGATAGAAAGCAAAAATATTCAGCTTAAATGCAATCCCATGTTTTATTTTGACGATAAGACATCTGAAATCAGCATTGACTGTGACAAAAATATTATAGAAATTGTTGATTTAAAGGCTGATTTTTATTCCTGCAGAGTAGAGAAATCGGTAATGTATATTGAGGCTGTTATCTTCGCCGTATATTACGACGACAGTTCACAGTTGTGTTATCTTGAAAAAAGCTGTGAATTTTCATTTGCTCTGAATGATAACGAGCTTGAAGGAGAGGGAACAGCAAACCTGCAGTCTTACGATTATGTTATTAAAGGCGCAGATAAAATTTCTCTCAGGCTTAACTTTGAATACAGCGCATATCTGTACAAAAGCAATACATTAAAATACTTAACTGATATTGAGGAAGACGGAGAAAAATCATCTATTAATACTCCCGAACTTACTCTGTATTTTGCTAATAAAAATGAAAACGTTTGGGATATTGCCAAAAATTTTTCAACGGCAATGCAGTTGATTATGGAAGAAAACGATCTGACATCAGAAATTATTGATGACAGAAGAGTACTGCTTGTTCCCGGAATGTGAGGTTAGATTATGTATAATGACATTTATAACGATATTTCCAAAAGAACAGGCGGAGATATTTATATCGGGGTTGTCGGCCCTGTAAGAACGGGTAAATCAACCTTTATCAAGAAATTTATGGATACGCTTGTTATTCCGAATATCAGCGACAGCTTTGTTAAGGAAAGGGCACTTGATGAGCTTCCTCAGTCAGCCGCAGGCAGAACAATTATGACTACAGAGCCGAAATTTATACCCGAGGATGCCATAGAGCTTAATATGAGCGACAATATCAAAATGAGAGTGCGCCTTATTGATTGCGTCGGATATATTGTTCCGAGTTCAGTGGGATATATCGAAGAGGACCAGCCGAGAATGGTGAGAACTCCATGGTATGACGAGGAAATTCCGTTTAATATGGCGGCTGAAATCGGCACTAAAAAAGTTATTACCGAACATTCTACAATAGGTCTTGTAATTACGACAGACGGCTCAATCAGCTCAATTCCGCGTGATGAATATGAGGAGGCAGAGGAGAGAGTAATTAATGAATTAAAGGAGCTTAAAAAGCCTTTTGTAGTGCTGATGAACTGCATTGAACCTAACTCGGCTTCAGTAATCAGTCTTTGCACATCACTTACGGAAAAATATTCCGTTCCTGTAGTGCCGGTTAACTGTCTTGAACTTACGGAGCAGGAGATTACAGATGTTCTTACAGATGTACTGTACGAATTTCCCGTATCAAATGTAGGCATTAATTTCCCGTCATGGATTAACAGCCTTGAAAAAGACAATTACCTGAAATCCTCCATTTTTGCATCAATCAGACAAAGCGCCGTAAGTATAACAAATATAAGAAGTGTTTCTTCTTTTGCAGATGCTTTGAAGGATAATGAATACATAGAGTCCGTCAGTGTTAATTCTCTTGACCTCTCAACAGGTATGGTAAGCATAAAACTTTATGTAGACAACACTTATTTCTATAAGGTACTTTCCGAAAACTGCAAGGTTGAAATTAAAAATGAAAAAGAGCTTTTGTCTGAATTTACGGAGTTAATCCAAATGAGACGTAAGTACGAACGCTTTTCAAAAGCACTGAGCGAGGTTGAAGAAACCGGCTATGGCATTGTAATGCCTGAAATGAACGAGCTTTCTCTCGGTGAACCTGAGATTATGAAACAGGGCGGACGATACGGAGTAAGGCTCAAGGCGGAGGCTCCGTCAATTCATATGATAAAGTGCAATACTTTTACAGAAGTTGCACCCATAGTGGGCAGTGAAAGTCAGAGTCAGGAACTTGTTATGTATCTGCTTAAGGAGTTTGAAGAAAATCCGTCAGATATATGGAATACAAATATTTTCGGAAAATCCCTTCACGAGCTTGTCAGCGAGGGACTTAACAATAAACTTTACCGTATGCCTATAGACGCAAGAAATAAGTTCAGAGAAACAATTGAGAGAGTTATAAATGAGGGATGTAACGGTTTAATCTGTATTATACTTTAAAACTAAAAGACCGCACTATATAATTTGTGCGGTCTTTAAATATATGAAAACTATTAATATTATCTGAAAAATTATTTCAGCAGGCAGTCCTATCATAAACTTTTTGTGCAGTGTTTTATGGCGAATAATTCTCATTGTTATGTATTCACATAAAGCACCGCCCAACAGCCCCACAATAAGTAAAGTGCTTTCGGATATACGCCATTTATTTCTCTTTGCCTTGTATTTGTCAGCTATGGTAAGTAAAACCGATATAAAACTGATTGCACAAAAATAAATAACAGCGTACTGCATTAAATATTTTCCTTAAATTCTTTAAGATATTTTAAATCAAAGTTACCGATTGACAGCTTTTCGCCTTTTTTGAAATTGTCGCCTTTAGCTTCATCAACCGTAAAAATTGATGCACATTCGGGGCATACAAGAAAATAAACAGTATTGCAGTCAAGCAGAGTAATTTTAGGAGCAAGACGTCTTTCAAAGTTTGAAAACACGCCGAACTTAACTTCTTTTTTGCAGTTAGGACAAGTGAGATTGACTGTTTCTCCTCTTGATTTAACTCTTAATGAATTTCCGAGTCTGTATTCCATAATAATCACCACATATATTTTACTATAAAAACAGGAAGTGTTCAAGTGTATAAAAAAATTATTTCATCAATATTGCCGATATTATTAATCTTCGGACTTCTCGGTTGCTCTGTTCCTCCCAAAAACATCAACAGAGAAAAAACAGAAAAAACAGTTCAAACACAGTATGTTAAGTCCGTTTGGATTACTTATTACGAGCTTTCGTCAATGATTATTGATAAAACAGAAAGTGAGTTTAAAAAAGAAATATCAAAGGTATTTAAAATGATTTCGTCAAAAGGTTTTAACAGGGTTACGGTTCATGTAAGACCCTATGCAGATGCTTTTTATAAGTCATCTTATTTTCCGTTAAGCGCATATTGCTGTAAGGTTCAGGGAGGAAGCGTTGAATATGACCCGTTGGAAACAATGATTAACGCCGCTCATAAATACAAACTGTCCTTTGAAGCGTGGATAAACCCATACAGGGTAAGCAGTGACAACGATTTCTCAAAGCTGTGTGACAGCAATATGGCAGTAAAATGGAAAGATTCAGATAATTTAATTGTGTTAGACAGCGGAATTTACTTTAATCCGGGAAGTGAAGAAGTAACAGAGCTTATAACAAACGGAGTAAAGGAAATAGCCGAGAACTATAATGTTGATTCAATCTGCTTTGATGATTATTTCTATCCGTCAAAGGATGCGACCATAGATAAAAGTTTGTATGAAAAATATAAAACCGATGGGGGAGACAAAAGCCTTCAGAATTGGCGCAGAGATAATGTAAGCAATATGGTTGAACAGGTTTACAAAACAGTTAAATCCGTAAACAGCAATATATCCTTCGGAATAAGTCCTGCCTCAAATATTGAAAATGACTATTCATCACTTTATGCGGATGTTGAAAAATGGTGTTCACAGGAGGGTTATGTTGATTACATATGCCCTCAGATATATTTTGGCTTTCAAAATGAAAATCAGCCATTTATGAAAACAGTAAAAAGCTGGTGTGCAGCCTCAAAATGTGATTTATATGTGGCTCTGCCCCTTTATAAAGCGGGAAAAGAAGATGAATTTGCAGGAGAATCAGGTAAAAATGAATTTATCAAAAATAACAATATAATTGCAAGACAGGTTACATATCTGTCAAAACTTGATAATGTTAAAGGATATTATATATTTTCCTACAGCTCGCTTAAAGATAATGATGAAACAAATAATCTTTATTCCGCTATGCAGAATTCTCTGTCGTAACAGCCGGTGATTGTTACGTTTATCGTTTTTCCGATTATGTTCTGACTGCTTTTGTACCTGACGGGGATATAATTTTTAGTGTATCCCTGATAAATATTTTCTCCGACGAGACTTTCAAATAATACATCTTTTTTCTGACTTATAAGGGAGTTCATATAGTCACTTCTGATTTTTTCTGTTTCTTTAATCATAATTTCAGCACGGCGTTCCTTTTCATTTTTAGGAACGTCGTCTCCTTTTCTTGAAGCAGCAGTGCCTTCTCTTTCACTGTAAGGAAAAACATGGACCTTTTCAAATCCCGTTGATTTAACAAATTCAAGGCTTTCGTTAAAATCTTCTTCCTCTTCACCGTTAAAGCCTACCATAACGTCGGTTGTTATGCTTGTGTCGTCAAAGGTTTTTCTCAGCTTATCAACGAGAGTTTTATATTCATCTGCCGTGTAATGCCTATTCATACTTTTTAGGATTTTATCACAGCCGCTTTGAAGAGAAAGATGAAACTGCGGACAAAACTTATCAATTTCTGAAAGTCTGTCAATAATATTATCGGTAATATGATCAGGCTCAAGAGAGCCGAGCCTTACTCTTTCAATACCATTTGTTTCGGCGCAGATTTTAACAGCGTCCACAATGTCAAAATTTTCTCCCGTTCCGTATGCGGAAAGATTAATGCCGACAAGTACAATTTCTTTTATTCCGTTATCGGCAAGATTTTTTATTTCATTTTTCAGTGTTTCGGGATTTTTTGAACGCACTCTTCCTCTTGCTTTGGGGATTATGCAGTAACTGCAGAATCTGTTGCATCCGTCCTCAATTTTAACGAAGGCTCTTATTCTTTCACTGAAATGATTTATTGAACATTCTTCAAATTTATCGCCGCTTCTATGTTCTTCAATTCTTATAAGCCGTTTTTTATTAAGATTGTACTCGTTGATAACAGACAGAATATCACTGTCGCTTTTGTTGGAAATAACAATGTCGGCTTCAATAAGATTTTCAGCGTCATTTGGAAAAGCCTGAGGCATACAGCCTGTAAGAATAATTACAGAATCAGGATGAGCTCTTTTGAATTTCCTTACATTCTGCCTGGTTTTTTGGTCGGCGGTTGAAGTAACCGTACAGGAATTTATTATGTAATAGTCAGCTTCGTCCTTACAGCCTGTTATTTCAAATCCTGCTTTTTTCAAAAGCTCCGCCATATATTCGGTTTCGTATTGGTTGACTTTACATCCAAGTGTATAGAATGCAGCTTTCATTTTTGCCTCCGTGTTATTAATGAAATTCAGTTATACATTATATCAAAAAAATGTTATTAAAACAAGATAAGTATAATAGTATTTATTAGGTGATAGTATGAAAAAAATTATAATATTTATTTTATCATTATCAATACTTGCAGCAATGCCGGTAAAAATTTACGCAAAAACCGATGAATCCGATAAAATTACCGCCAAATCAAGTATACTTATGTGTATGGATACAGGAGAAATTATTAAAGAAAATAACGCATATGAGCATTTGTCTCCTGCATCTGTAACAAAAATAATGTCAATACTGCTTATAATGGAAGCAATAGACAGCGGAAAAATCAGCCTTAATGATATGGTGACGGCAAGTGAAAATGCAGTATCAAAAGGCGGATCTCAAATCTGGCTTGAAGTAGGAGAGCAAATGAGTGTAAATGATTTGTTAAAAGCTGTTATTATTGCATCTGCAAATGATGCCTGTACACTTTTAGGCGAGTACATTGCAGGAAGTGACAGCGGTTTTGTTGATATGATGAATAAGAGAGTTAAAGAGCTTGGACTTGAAAATACTCATTTTGAGAACTGTACAGGGCTTGATGACAGTGTTACAAATCATTATTCATGTGCTTATGATTTGGCTGTTATTGCATGTGAAGTAATGAAGCATGATTTAGTAAAAGATTATTCAACAATATGGCTTGATTCTCTCAGAAACGGAAAAACCGAATTAAATAACACAAATAAACTGATAAATAAATATAATGGTATAACGGGGCTCAAAACGGGCACAACTTCTAATGCAGGGTTTTGCCTGTGTGCAACTGCAACCAGGGATAAAATGAGCCTTGTTTCCGTAGTTCTCGGTGCAGATACAAGTGAAGACAGATTTGATTTATCAGTCAGCCTTCTTGACTACGGTTTTGCTAATTATCAGATAAATAAAATTAAAATTGATGAAAAGAAAATAAAAACCGTAAAGGTAAAAAACGGTGCGGTTAAATCAGTTAAGCCTGTTTTCCCCGACGGAGACAGTGTTCTCGTAAAGAAAGGAACAGATAATTTTACATACGATTACAGAGTAAAGGAAAAAGTTGAAGCTCCTGTGAAAAAAGGAGACATTCTCGGCGAAATAGTTGTAAAGTGCAGTGATAAAGAAATGGCATCTGTTCCGCTTACTGCTGAAAATGATATAAAGAAAACAACTTTTTCTTACATTTTCGCTGTTTTATTCAATAATGTTTAAAAAAATATTGAATATTTTTCCAAAATGGTGTATTATATTTGCTCTGGTTGGATAATCTTTTAAATTTACAGAAACAGAGGCGATTATTTTGGCTATTAAATTTATTTCGAAGCATGCAGAAAATATTGTTTCTGCCGGGGATATTGAGGAAATCACTCCGAAAGCAGTCAGTGCACTTAATACACTTCATAACAAAACAGGTGAGGGCAGTGACTTTTTAGGCTGGGTGGATTTGCCCTCAAATTATGACAAGGAAGAATTTGTAAGAATTAAGAATGCTGCTGAATATATTAAGGAAAATGCAGATGTTCTCATTGTAATAGGTATCGGCGGTTCATATCTCGGAGCAAGAGCAGTTATAGAGGCTCTTACTTCTCCTAATTATAATTCACTCAGAAAGAATACTCCCGATATCTATTTTATCGGAAATTCCATAAGTCCGTCTGCACTTACCGATATTATATCAATTTGTGAGGGTAAGGATATCTGTGTAAACGTAATCAGCAAGAGCGGTACAACAACAGAGCCTGCTATTGCATTTCGTGTTTTCAGAGATCTTGTTTATAACAAATATTCCGAAGAGGAAGCAGCAAAGAGAATTTTTGCCACAACAGATAAAGCTAAAGGCACTTTAAAAGAGCTTGCTGATTCTCAGGGTTATGAGACATTTGTGGTACCTGACGATGTGGGCGGACGTTATTCTGTTCTTACTGCAGTTGGGCTTTTGCCTATAGCAGTTGCAGGAATTGATATTGATGCACTTATGGCAGGTGCAAAAAAAGCGCAGGATGCCTTTTGCAGTGAAAATATTGAAGAAAATGATGTTCTTAAATATGCGGCAGTACGTAACTGTTTATACAATAAAGGAGCTAAGCTTGAATGCTTCATTTCATATGAGCCTTGTATGGCAATGTTCAATGAGTGGCTCAAGCAGTTATTTGCAGAAAGCGAAGGTAAAGACGGTAAAGGACTTTATCCCGTTTCCTGTATTTTCTCAACCGACCTTCATTCTGTAGGACAGTTTATTCAGGAAAGCGGAGCAAACCTTATGTTTGAAACGGCTGTTAAATTTAATCATCCTAAAAACGACTTCCTTATTACCGAGCAGGAAGGAAATATTGACGGTCTTAATTTCCTGAGCGGTAAGTCTATGAGCTTTGTTAATGAAAAAGCAAGAGAGGGAACACTTCTCGCTCATACAGACGGAGGAGTAGGAAATCTTGTTATTGAAGCTGATTCGATTACTCCTGAAGAAATCGGTTATTTGATATATTTCTTTGAAAAAGCATGTGCGGTTTCAGGCTACATTCTTGGTATTAATCCTTTCAATCAGCCCGGTGTTGAGAGCTACAAAAAGAATATGTTTGCTCTTCTCGGAAAGCCCGGATATGAAAAGGAAAAAGAAAGTCTTGAAAAACGTCTCGGCATATGTTAATATGTAATTGAAATAAATCACCTTGGAGGAATTTTATAATGATTAAACTTATCATTGGAAATAAAGGTTCAGGTAAGACAAAGAAACTTATTGATCAGGTTAATGTTTGCGTTGAGGCTTCGGACGGCAATGTTGTTTGCGTTGAAAAGGAGCCTAAACTTACATATGATGTTTCATCAAAGGCTCGTTTGCTTGAAACTGAAACTTATCTTATTAACGGTCATAAGGCATTTTATGGTTTCCTTGCAGGTATCTGTGCCGGTAATTATGACGTAACAGATGTCCTCGTTGACGCTACATTTAAAATTGTCGGCAGAGAATATGAGAAGCTCCCTCAGTTTTTTGAAATGCTTTCAGAGCTTTCAGAGGCAACAGACGTTAATTTCTATTTCACTATCAGCTGTGATAAGGAAGATTTGCCTGTTGAGATTTTTGATTATTGCGAAGAGTTTTAATCCGAAAATTTTATAATTACAGAATAAATATTCGCAGCAGTTTTAAATTTTAAAACTGTTGCGTTTTTGTTTTTTGTTATATCTGTGTTATATATGAACTTTAGTCTGTTGACATTCATATTGTATAGGTATATAATAACTTATGACACCCTGTAACAAAAGTTGGAGGAATTGATTTGGTTGAACAAGATGCATTGAAAGGCATTAGAAATAAAAATGTGTCGGATATATTACAGGTCCTTCGTGAAAAAGGAGTTTGCAGTATTGCCACTCTTGCAGATAATACTGACGGCGGATTGACTACCGTAAAAAAATGCGTAAATCAGGCAATGGAAAACGGTATGATTATTGAAGGTGATGTTGCAGATTCCACAGGCGGCAGAAAAGCAAAACAGTATTTTATTAATGAAAAATATCAATACTTTTTGTTTTTGATTGTTGATAATGATGAGCTTCTGTGCAAAATATTTGATTTTGCTTTTAAATGTGTTAAAGAGCTTTCTGTGCATTTTGAAATGAATCGGTATTTTGAAGCGGTTTGCAGATCTATAGATATGTCCATAGGTGAATTTGATATCGGAACAGTATGCCTTTCCATTCCTGCTGTTGTTAAGGATGGAAAAATTATCAGTTGGTATTATAATGAAAATTTAACCGGCTTTGATATTGAAAAAAATATTGAAGAAAAATACAGAGTTAATGTTATAGTCCAAAATGATATGAAGCTTACTGTTATGGGGGAAAGTGCGGTAAGCAAACAAAATTACAAGAATATTGTTACTGTGCAAATCGGACACAATGGAATAGGTGTCGGTGAAATGGCAAACGGTCATACTCTTGAGGGAAGTTCGGGATTTGCAGGTGAGGTCAGTTATGTAAATGATGTTCGTAAAAATATTATGGGCATTTCTTATCCTGCAAAAATTGTCCGCAATGTAATTATTTGCATTAACCCCGATGTTGTCGTTTTTTATAAGTCTGAACGTCAAAATAAATTCAGTCAGATTTTTGAAACAGCTGTAAGGGATATTCCTGATTTTGCTGTTCCGAAATTTGAAGTTTCTGATAATTATATCAAAAGCATAATAAATGGATTAATTTTTTTAATCAACAAAAAAGGTTATTTCAAGAAAATTGAGGAAGACAAATGAGCAAACCTTTAAAAAACCAAACCTTCAAAGAAATACTTGCGTTTTCTTTGATTCCGTTTGGTACAAGTACAATTTACGGTATTATGGCAACGGCGCTTAATCTTTATTTTACAGATGTTCTGGGGCTGTCGCTTGCAATGACAAGTATTATACTGTCTGCCACAAGAATATGGGACGCAGTAAATGACCCTCTTATGGGAATGATTGTTGATAAAACCCATACTAAAATGGGTAAATGTCGACCATATATATTATGGATGACTGTTCCTGTAATTCTTGCAACAGCTCTGCTTTTTGCTCCGGTTAATTTCGGTCAAAAGGGTAACTTCGTTTATGCTATAATTGCATATCTTATTTATTATACAGTATATACAGCTCTCGATATTCCTTATCAGGGTCTTGCTCCGCTGGTATTTCCGAATGATAAGCAGAGGGTTAAAGCTCTTTCGTTCAGTAATATTATTGGTTCGCTCGGTTCGGTTCTTCCTTCACTGTTATTTTTTACAATAGCAGGTCTTTGGGGAAGAGAAAATCAGAGTTCTGGCTATTTCTTCTCCGCACTTATTTTTGCTATTCTCGGCGGTATACCGATGGTGTTTGCGTCTTTCGGTATCAAGGAAAAAGTTTACATTCCGCCTAAAAAGGAAAAGTATATTGACGGCTTGAAGGTTGTATTTAAGGATAAAAAATTCATCTGCCTTGTTGTAGCTTTCTTTTTCTCTGCACTTGTAAATATGGGTGCGATGTTTTTGCCTTATTTTGCAAAATGGAACTGCGCAGGCGTCATACCTATTGATGATTTGTGCAACTGGATTTATAACACATTCGGTCTTTCAATTCAGCTTACAAGTGAAGGCTTGCTTACTCCTCTTCTTCAGGTAGGAAGCGGTGCTTCATATATGCTTTCAATGGCTCTTGTCCCTGTTTTTCTTAAGAAAATGGACAAAAAGACTCTTTTAATCGGCACTTCGGTTTTCGGTATTATTGCAGACATTGCCTGCTTTATTATCGGCGTATGGATTATTCCTTATAATACTGTAGCAGGTGCAGTTACATACACAATTTTAAGATTCTTTACAAACTTCCCGGTTGGCATAATGACAGTATTGTTTGCGGCAATGTTCTCGGATGTTATTGATGATATTGAAATGAGAACAGGTAAGAGACTTGAAGGAACTGTTTTCTCTTTCAGAAGCCTTCTTAATAAATTAGCAATTGCCGTTGGTAATGTTCTTATGCTCGCTGTAGTTGACAATTTTGGTTATGATGCTGATGTTATGTCCAAGATAACAAATAACCTTGCAAAGCCTTTGATTGAAAGCACAACACAGGCAACCATTGTCGGCGGAATTAACTATACTACACTTCTTAATGTTATATTCTTTATGCTTACCGCTTTCGGTGCAGTCGGTCTTATTTTACAGGTTATTCCTATGCTTTTCTATAAGTTTGATGAAAAAGCACAGGAAGGCAAGCTGAAAGAATTCCGTGAAGAAAAAGAAAGAAAAATGATTGAGGAATTGAATGAGCTTGCCGCTGCGCAAGGAGGAAACAGTAAATGAGTAAAGGGAAGAAAATTGCCGTGACTGTAGTTTCAATTATTCTTGTTATATGCATTATTTTAGCAGTTCTTTTCTGTTTTGCAGACAGATTCATTATAGGAAAAACTGATATTCAGGAGTTCAATACCGGTAACTCTTCCTTTAATGTCGGAATCATTTCGGATACACAGCTTCCTCCAACAGAGGAGGCTCTGAATGAGGACGATACTTATGTTAAAAATTTTAAAAATACTCTTACAGTATTGAAAAACAATAATGTTGATATGATTTTGTTTGCAGGAGATATCGGTGACCTTGGCACATATTTTGCTTTTGAAACCTACGAAAGTGTAATTGATGAGGTTTATGGTGATAATAAGCCGATCATTCAAACAATAATGGGCAATCACGATTTTTGGAACAAAAATGCTAAATCTGCAATAAATCATATTAAGGCATTTAAGAGCGTAACCGGCTCTTCACCCTGGACACATTATGTCGTAAACGGATATCATTTTATAGGTGCATCACCGAACTACGGCAGTATGTCTGCGGGTTATCAGCTCACATCAAGATGGCTTGATAGGGAATTGAAGAAAGCGAGTGAGGATTCAGACGGAAAGCCTATTTTCGTAATGACTCATAACCAACCTAAAAATACAAGCTACGGAAGCGAAGATTGGGGTGATGTCACTCTTAATAAGGTTTTGTCAAAATATCCAAATGTTATTGATTTCAGCGGTCATGTTCATTATTCTCTTCTTGATGAGCGTTCAATCTGGCAGGGCGAATATACTGTTATAAATACTCAGTCCCTTTCTTATACAGAGCTTGAAGAAGGCAAGGAGAACGGAACTATTCCTCCAAATGCCGCTGCAACCCCGATGGGTTATATTATGGAATTCTCTGACGATAGTATTGAATTTCATCGTATGAATTTTGCGGATGAAACAGGATATGAGGAAAAATCAGATAAAATGTGGAATTTTTCTTTACCATATGAGAATGACGGAAAATATTCCTTTGACAGCAGGAAGGCTTTAAACTCAGCCCCTGTAATGAAAGCCACTGATGCAGAAGCAGATGTCAGCGGTAAAGAAGTTACTTTGTCATTCAAAGCAGGCGAGGATGATGATTTTGTACATTCATATAAAGTTGTAATTGACGATAAGGAAACTAAGTATTTTTTCAGCGATTTTTACAACGGAATTGATAGTATGAGAGAAGATGTTACCCTGGAGTTTAATATTTCCGAAGGTAAACATAAGTATGAAATATATGCTGTTGACAGCTGGGGTGCAGAAAGCGATAACTGTGCTGCTGTTGAAGCATAGCAAGGAGAAAATTTGTTTATGAAAAAGGTATTTGTGGTTTCTAAAACGCATTTGGATTTAGGTTTTACCGACTATTCCGAGAATATCAGACAGAAATATATCAATACGTTTATTCCGAGCGCTGTTGATCTTGCAGGAAAGGTTAATACTGGTAAAAGAAAATCTTTTGTTTGGACTACAGGATCTTGGTTATTAAAGGAAGCTCTCGAAAACGGAAGCTCTGAGCAGAAAGAAAAGCTGAAAAATGCTATAAAATCAGGAGATATTGTTCCTCATGCATATCCTTTTACGACCCATACCGAGCTTCTTGACAGTGACACCCTTAATTACGGGCTTTCAATTGTTGATAAAATTGATAAAATCAGAGGCAGAAAAACTATTGCGGCAAAAATGACAGACGTTCCGGGTCACACAAAAGCACTTATTCCGTTTTTAGCTGAACACGGTATTAAACTTTTGCATATCGGTGTAAACGGTGCTTCTGCATTGCCTGATGTTCCTGATTGTTTTTTGTGGAAAAACGGTGAATCGGAAATTATCGTAATATATTCAGGCGATTACGGCGGAGCATTTAAGTGTGATTTAATTGATGAGGTTTTATATTTTGACCATACTCTTGATAATCACGGAGCACCTTCTCCCGAAAAGGTACTTGAAAAGTTAGAAAAAATTAAAAATGAATTTCCTGGCTACGATGTTGAGGCGTCTTCACTTGACGATTATGCCGAAGCATTGTGGCAGGTTAAGGATAAACTGCCTGTTATAGATGATGAAATCGGTGATACATGGATTCACGGAAGTGCGGCTGATCCTTATAAATCTGCTTCACTTCGTGAGCTTATGAATCTTAAAAGACAATGGCTTGACGATGGCAGTATGAAAAAGGGTACAGCTGAATATACAGGTTTTACAGATAATCTGCTATGTATAGCTGAGCATACCTGCGGTATGGATGTAAAGACGCATTTTGCAGACTATGAAAATTACCTGAAGCCTGATTTCACAAAGGCAAGACGAAGAAATAAAATCATAATTAAGCATCCGTTCAGAGATTTCCCTTATAATATACTGAACATAATAAATCAAACCAGATATAAAACCTCGTACAGCATTATTGAAAAAAGCTGGTATGAGCAGAGAAAGTATATTGAAAAGGCTGTCAGCTTTCTTGATGATGAGCATAAGAAACAGGCTGAAAAAGTGCTTGAAAGTCTTATTCCGAAAAAGACTGTTATATTTGAACATCCTGATAAATTGAATGGCACTGTAAGTGCATTCGGCTATGATCTTGAGCTTAACAGCTTCGGCGGAATAGGCAGGCTTGTCTGTGACGGTAAGGACGTTATAAAAAATAATGACAGACCGTTTTTAGAGTATCGTTCATATACAAGCGAGGACTACGATTTTTGGTTTACTCACTATTCACGGCAAATGGATAAAAACGGCGTTTGGGCTTATCCCGATTTCGGCAGACCGCTTCTTAAATATGCTGACGGAAAATATCCTGCAGGACGTTTTTATTACAAGCTGATTGACGCATATTTGCAAAAGACTGACACATCAATAAAAATTGTTGCAAATCTGAGGTGTGATAATGCGCCTTGTGAAAAAGCAGGTGCACCGAGAACAGTTCAGGCGATTTATACTCTTACCGAAAGCGGACTCAACTTTGATGTTATCTGGCTTGATAAGGATGCGAACAGAACTACCGAAGCAATTTTTCTTCATCTGTATCCTGAATTTGACAAACTCTCATTGATAAAGCTAGGCTGTGAAATTGATTATAATAAAGTTGTTTCAATGGGCGGAAGAAATCTGCACGCAGTTGAAAAGTGTACATTTAAAAATTCGGATAAAATCTTTGAAATAAAAAATATTGATTCACCGCTTTTCTCTTTAGGACAGGGTAAAATTCTTGAATATGATAATAAAATAGAGAATTGTGCAGCTGACGGAATATCATATGTGCTTTATGATAATGTATGGGGTACTAATTTCCCGCTTTGGTATGAAGATAACGCTAAGTTTTCTTTCGAAATAAAATTAGGAAATGGATGACTTTATGAAACTGAAATATAATAACCCTTCTATTTTTCCCGTTTGGGCAGAATTTGACAGTAAAAACGCAGGAAAAAGATTTCAAAAACTGAATGATGGCGGAGTATGCTTTATTCCTCAGAAGTCAATGCTCCCTTATTTCAATCATATTGAAATGACGGGATTTGAAATGTCGTCAATAATAAGTTATCAGATTGACAAAAAATGCAGGCTGAAAACTTACCTTTTTTGCGTTTTTCCTCAGATAAGAGTTATCCCTAATGAGACAAGGGGAAGCCTAACATATCACTTCAAAAATGTTGATATAAGTATTTATAAAGCTGATAAAATCGTTAAGAGCGTATGCATAGACGGTACACTAGCTATTGAAGAGCAGGGTGACGGCGTTAAAATTGTTCATAGATTTTCTCCGGGTTATGATAAAAAAGTTCTTGTCGAAAAGATTGAGGTTATTAACGAAGGCAAAAATATAAACGTATTACCGTAAAAAATAACTGCCCTCAGAATGTAATTAAAAAGAGTTATCTTACGGGTGATGAGGCTCAGTCAGTTTTTACCGATGTTTTCTTTGACGACGGTTTTCTTATTGATAAGTCAAGGGATTTTGTTTTAGCACCGTCGGAGAGGATTAACTTTACGGTTACTTATGGTGCAGAACGTATTACTTTCGAAACTGCATGCGAGCAGATTTTAAAGAGAAATAATTTCATTGCTGAGTCAAAAAACAGAATGAAAATAACTACTCCCGATGAGAATATTAACCGTATGCTTGATTTTTGTAAAATAAGAGCAAGTGAAAGTATTTTTAATACTAAAAACGGATTAATGCACGCTCCGGGAGGCGGTAACTATTACGGTGCTTTGTGGACTAATGATCAGTGCGAATATGCAAATCCTTTGTTTGCATATCTCGGATATGATGCGGGTATTGAACAGAGCTTAAATTGCTATAAATTATATTCAAAATTTGCAAATCCCGATACCGCAATACCGACGAGTATTATTGCCTGCGGTGACGATATCTGGAACGATGCAGGCGACAGGGGAGATACATCAATGTATCTTTACGGTTTAAGCCGTTTCCTTTTAACAGCAGGAGACAGAGAGACTGCTCTGGAGTTCTTATCTTCGATAAGGTCAGCTTCGGAATATGTTATTAAAAATATTACTGCTGACGGAATTGTAAAAAGTGACAGTGACGAGCTTGAAAACAGATTTGAAAGCGGAAAAGCTAACCTTTCGGTTTCCTGTATAACTTATGACGCTTTTCTTTCCCTGAGTTATCTTTACAAAGAACTGGGAGATGAAAAAGAAGCTGATAAATTTTTCTCACTTTCTGAAAAAATCAGAAATGGAATAGAAAATTATTTCGGCGCAAATGTTGAAGGTTTTGATACATATAAGTATTGCAATGAAGAAAGCCGTTTGCGTTCGTGGATATGTCTCCCTCTTACTATAGGAATTTTTGACAGAAAAGATGAAACATTAAAAGCCCTTCTTTCAGATAAGCTGTATAAAAACGGCGGATTTTTGACAAGAAGCGGTGAAAAAACTTACTGGGATCGTTCGGCACTTTACACTTTAAGGGGTATTTTTTATTCCAGTGAGGCAGATACTGCCTGTCAGGTTCTTGAAAATTATACAAATGAGAGACTGCTTGGAAGTCATCCACCGTATCCTGTTGAGGCTTTTCCTGAGGGAAATTCGGCACAGCTTTCAGCAGAAAGCGCTCTTTATCTGCGTATAATTACAGAGGGACTGCTCGGCTACAGACCGATAGGTTTTGATTCATTTGAGATTATGCCTAATCTTCCGTCAAAGTGGAATGAGGTTAAAATTAATAATATTTTACTTCTTGGTGAGATATTTAATATTTCAGTCCTTAACGGCGAGGATTATACCTTAATAATCAATGGCGAAGAAATTAAAATAAAAAAAGGAAAAAATACGTTTATAAAAGAAAGAAGGAGACAGTATGATTTATACCGTAAACAAAAAAATACATACGGATTTTAATGTATTTGAAGAAAATAAGCTTCCGGCAAGAAGCTACTTTATTCCTTTTTCCTGCAAAAAAACACTTGATAAAACAGATTATAAAAATGAACGCTATAATTCCGACAGAGTAGTTATGCTCAGCGGTGAATGGGATTTCTCTTATTTTGATAAGTTAAGCGAAGTACCCGACTGTTTTGATACAGGCAGTGCTAAGTTTGATAAATTGAAAGTGCCGTCTACCTGGCAGAGAAACGGATATGATCAGATTGCATACATAAATACACGTTATCCCTTCCCAAAAAGACCTCCGCACATTCCCCAGGATGTGGCTGTCGGCATTTACAAAAAAAATGTTAAACTCGAAAAATATCCGCGTCAGATTATTTCTTTCCTCGGTGTTGCAGGCGCTCTTGCTCTGTATGTTAACGGAAAGTATATTGGATATTCCGAAGGCTCACATAATACCGCCGAATTTGACCTTTCATCATTTGTTTGCGACGGAGACAATGAAATTGTTGCTGTTAATTATAAGTGGAGCAACGGCACATATCTTGAGTGTCAGGATATGTTCAGAGAAAACGGTATTTTCCGTGATGTTTATATTATTAATCAACAGGAAAGTCATATTGATGATTTTCTTTTGAGACCTGAAAAGAATTCCGACGGAACTTATGATTTGAAAATCAGCGTTGACGGCAGTTTCACGGATAATTCAACAGTTGAAATTTCCTGTGATAAACTCTTTGATGTTGTTTTAAACGGAACCGGAAAAATCAATGTTTCTTCACTGACGGTTAAAGAGTGGACCGCTGAAACACCTGAACTTTATGAAGTAAAAATCATACTTAAAGAAAAAGGCAAAGTGATAGAGGCTGTACGTACTTATATTGGCTTTAAGAATATTAAAATCGACGGAGAAGTATTTTTATTTAACGGAAAAGCAATAAAGATGCTTGGTGTCAATCACCATGATACCCATATGACAAAGGGTTATGCAGTTTCTCTTGATGATTTAGAGCTTGATATCAAACTTATGAAAGAGTATAACTGTAATGCTGTTCGTACTTCTCATTATCCTCCTGATCCGGTATTTTTGATAATGTGTGATATGTACGGTCTCTATGCAGTTGATGAGGCCGATATAGAAACTCACGGCTTTTATGCTATTCCTTACAGCACCTATAATCCCAACAGACTCAGTAACGACATTAAATGGGCTTCTCATTATCTTGACAGAGTTAAAAGAATGTACGAGAGGGATAAAAACCATCCTTGTATTACTATGTGGAGTCTCGGAAATGAATCAGGCGGATATAAATGTCAGGATGTTTGTTATGATTTTCTTAAGAAGGCAAATCCCGAGGTACCTGTTCATTATGAGGGTGTAAACCGCAGCAAACGCTGGGCGTATGACGTTGTTTCAAGAATGTATGCAACGCCGGATCTTATGAGAAAAGTGCTTAAGGGCACGGCAGGAAACAAGTACAAGGGTAAACCATTTTTCCAGTGTGAATATGCTCACGCAATGGGTAACGGACCCGGAGGACTTGAAGATTATATTCAGCTTTTCTATTCATCAAAGCAGTTTATGGGCGGCTGTATCTGGGAATGGGCAGACCACAGCGTTTATGATGAAAACGCAAAATATAAGTGGACCTACGGCGGAGACCATAATGAACCTATCCACGACGGCAATTTCTGCGTTGACGGCTTGTTCTATCCCGACCGTAAGCCTTCAAGCGGTGCTCTTGAAATGAAGGTCTGCTACAGACCTATAAGAGCTAAATATACAGGCAACGGTATATTTGAGCTTACAAATACAAAATGCTTTAATGACAGCTCTGATATAGAAATTTCATATGAAATTATTAAAAACGGAGAAACTGCAGAAGAAGGAAAAGTAAATTCTGTAATCAATCCTCTGACGAGAAAGAAGATTAAGATTAATTCTCCTTTGATTTCCGAAAAGGATACAGATGTTTTTGTTAACTTTATCTACAAGGATAAAAATGACGGAAGAGAAATTGCTGTTGAGCAAGTAACTGTTTCACTTGCAAATGTTCAGTGTTCATGTATTTCCGAGCCTGCAAATATTGAAGATAAGCCGGATTCAATCAGCGTATCTTTTGAAAACGGCAACGCTCTCTTTGATAAGAAAAAAGGACTTGTAAGCTATAAATTTAACGGCAAAGAATATCTTAATACTAATCCGTTAGATCAGCAAAACGGCTTTGTTCCGCATTTTTACAGGGGCAGACTTGATAATGACCAGTATATGGTAATATTCTGGAAAATTATCGGAATTGACTGCGCTGAGACAAATTTTGTCTCATGCGGTGTTAAAAACAAAAACGGCGTTGAATGTGTAAACACAGTTTTCGATTTTGTTACAAGAGGTATTTTTGTTCTTGCAAGAGCTGAAGTTGATTACTATTTTGATAAAAACGGTAAAATGACTGTTTCGGCTTCACTTAAAAAAGTATGTCCGCTTACAGATCAGCTTCCTCGTTTCGGCGTTCATGCTGAGCTTCCGAAAGAATTTGAACTTGTTAATTACTACGGAAGAGGTCCTGTTGAGAATTACTCTGATTTTAAGGAGCACTCTCCTGTGGGACTTTATGAAACGACAGTATCAAAAATGGCTCATAAGTATATTAAACCGCAGGATTCAGGTAACAGGGGAGATACTCGTTTCAGTACGGTTACTGATGAAAACGGTGTCGGTTTCAAATTCACAGCTATTGAAAATTACTTTAATTTCAATGCCAACAACTTTACATTGGGTCAGCTTAAAGCTGCAAAGCATATTGAGGATTTACCTGATACAGATACAACCTTTACTGCTGTTGACGGTTTTGTAAGAGGTACAGGTTCAGGCAGCTGCGGTCCTATTCCGTCAAAAGAGCATATGATTAAATTTGGTTATACTTCGCCTTTGAAATTTACTTTTGAAGCTGAACCGATTAAATAACACAAAAAGCGGACAGTTCATTTGAATTGTCCGCTGAATATTTTATCTTTTACATAAGTGAAAGATAAGGCTCTTTGATTTCATCAACGCTTGTTTCTTTCGGATTACCGGGACGGCAGGCATCATCTCTTTTCTAAATTCAATAAAAATGTCAAATAATTCACTTAATAAATATTGTGTTTACAGTTAAAAAATTTTTTCCAATGTCGATTTTTGAAAATTTCTATTGACAAAGGGCAACATAATATATATAATACTTAAAGCGTAGTACGAGGTGGTTTTATGAAAATTGACCTGACGGATTTGTTTAACGGTAGCGTTAGCAAAAAGGATATTGATTACAGGATTGATTTAAGTAATCTCATCTACAGTACCTATAATCCTATTAAAAACGATGTTATTGTTAAAGGTTCTCTTTTCAGCAAGGCGGATGTTGTTTATCTTGATATTGACATTTCCTTTGATTTCTTCGGATTTTGCGACAGGTGCACAGAGGATGTAAAAAAGGATTTCAAATTTAAGGTTAAGCGAATTGTTGTTGAAAAGCTGGAAAACGAAAATGATGATGACGACTACATTGTTGTTAATAACAGGGAACTTGATTTGGATGAATTAGTCAGCGAAGAGGTGTCATTGTGCCTTCCCAGCAAAATTTTGTGTAAGGATAACTGCAAAGGCCTTTGTCCAAAATGCGGAGCTAATTTGAACGTCAAAAAATGTGATTGTAAAAGTGATGTCGATCCGAGAATGTCGGCGCTTTTGCAGTTGCTTGATGAAGAATAAAATGCTTTTATATAAAGGAGGCAATTAAAATGGCAGTACCTGCAAGAAAGACATCAAAAGCAAGAAAGAACAAGAGAAGATCAAGCGTTTGGAAGATGGATGCTCCGACACTTGTTAAGTGCTCAAACTGCGGCGGTTACACAGTTGCTCACAGAGTATGCGGCAACTGCGGTTACTATAACGGCAAAGAAGTTATCGCTAAGGACGAGGATTAATTTTAGTTGTTGGCACGGCGGACATTGTGTCCGCCTTTCTTCTTATTCTGTTTTTTATTTCTAAAAGGAGGAATTCTTATGGCAAAGCCTGTTGTTGCTATTGTCGGCAGACCTAATGTAGGCAAATCTACTCTTTTCAACAAGCTGATAGGTACAAGAATGTCTATTGTTGATGATACACCCGGTGTAACACGTGACAGAATATACGGCGACTGTGAATGGCTTAACAAAAAATTACTCCTTGTTGACACTGGCGGTATTGAACCTGATACTAACGATATAATTTTAAAGCAAATGCGTACTCAGGCTGAGATAGCCATTGATACGGCTGACGTAATTATCCTTGTGACAAATATTCGTGATGGTGTTGTAGCAAGTGATTATGAGGTTGCGTCAATGCTTCAGAAAAGCGGTAAACCCGTTGTACTTTGTGTAAATAAGTGTGACAGTATCGGTGAACCTGCTCCTGAATTCTATGAGTTTTATAACCTCGGCTTAGGCGATCCTGTTGCTGTTTCCGCATCTCACGGTCACGGAACAGGTGACCTGCTTGACGAAGTTTTTAAATATCTTCCCGATTATTCCGATGAAGAGGATGACGATGAGATTATAAGCGTTGCCGTAATCGGAAAGCCGAATGTCGGTAAATCTTCACTTGTAAATAAAATCTGCGGAGAAAACAGGGCTATTGTTTCAGATATAGCAGGAACTACAAGAGATACCACAGATACTTTTGTGGAAAATCAGTACGGCAAATTTAATTTCATTGATACTGCAGGATTGAGAAGAAAAAGCCGTGTAGATGATGCTATAGAAAAATATAGCATTATTCGTGCAAGAATGGCTGTTGAAAGAGCAAATGTCTGCGTAATAATGATTGATGCGACCGAAGGCTTTACCGAACAGGATTCAAAAGTTGCAGGTATAGCAATAGAGCAGGGAAAGGCATGTATAATTGCTGTTAATAAGTGGGATGCCGTTGAAAAAGACGGAAACACTATGAATGAATTTAAAAAGAAACTTGAGAATGATTTTTCTTTTATGAGCTACGCTCCTTTTATATTCATCTCTGCTAAAACAGGTCAAAGGCTCGAAAGGCTGTTTGAGTTTATTTCTTTTGTTCATTCGCAAAATTCAATGAGAATATCAACCGGCAAACTTAATGAAGTGCTTGCAGACGCAACTGCAAGAGTTCAGCCGCCCACCGATAAGGGCAAGAGATTAAAAATTTATTATATGACTCAGGCGTCAACAAGACCTCCAACCTTTGTATTCTTTGTAAATAATGCTGAGCTTTTTCATTTTTCTTATCAGCGATATCTTGAAAATCAGATAAGAGAGGTTTTCGGTCTTGACGGAACTCCTGTAAGATTTATTATCCGCGAAAGAGGAGAGAACAAAAAATAATGATTGTACTTGCTTATATTCTCATAGCAGTAATATCTTATTTGCTTGGAAGCCTTAACTTCGGAGTAATTCTTTCAAATAAAATAAAAAATGATGACGTGAGAAATTACGGCAGCGGTAACGCCGGAACGACAAATATGCTTCGCAATTACGGTAAAAAATATGCTGCTCTTACCATAATCGGAGATATGGTTAAGGTCGGCGTAGCGATTCTGATTGCTTTAGCAATTTTAAAAAGTACACCTGTTGCATTACTGAATCAGGAGTTTTATGACAGCTTTATGAGCAATGTTGATCAAACTATTTTCATCAAATCATTTGCAGGCTTCTTCTGTGTTTTAGGCCATATTTTTCCCTGTTTTTTTAAATTTAAAGGTGGTAAAGGTGTTGCAACCTCAGGCGGTATGGTCTTTATGATTGACTGGAGAATTGCTTTGATTTTGCTCGCAGTATTTATTGTCGTCGTTTTAGTTACAAAATATGTTTCACTGGGAAGCATAATAATGGCTCTCCTTTATCCTGTGCTTATATATGCTTTTCACAGAAGTATCGCGATTACGGCCATTGCACTTGTTTTTACTTTGATTGTGGTAGCTGCTCACAGACATAATATTGTTAAGTTAATTAATCACACTGAAAGTAAAATTACAGATAAAAAGAAAAAATAATTGTTAAGTCTGTTTGCTAATAGCAAGCAGACTGTTTTTTTTAGTGAATTTATTAAATATATAAGTAATGTAAGACTGTTTTCATACTGTGTTTTAATTATTACTTGACTTTCAGAATAAATAAGTATATAAATATTCTTGATACATATATTGAAAAAATTTACTTAATAATGTAGAATATAGTATATATCTATTCGGAGGAAAAATAATGGCTGATTATGCTGTTACAGGGGAAGAGATTCTCGGCGTAGAGCTTGGCTCTACAAGAATAAAAGCAGTCCTTGTAGATAAAAACTGCAGACCTATTGCTATGGGAAGTCACAGCTGGGAAAACAGGCTTGAAAACGGAATATGGACTTACCATTTGGAAGATATATGGTCGGGTCTTCAGGATGCTTATAATAAACTTAATGAAGAAGTCGAAAGAAAATTCAATACTAAGATAAAAAGCCTTTCTGCAATAGGCTTTTCCGCAATGATGCATGGCTATCTTCCTTTTGATAAGGACGGAAATCAGCTTGCTGAATTTCGCACTTGGAGAAATACAACGACCTCTCAGGCATCTGAAATACTGACAGAAAAGTTTAATTTTAACATTCCTCAAAGATGGAGTATCGCTCATTTATATCAGGCCATATTAAACAATGAAGAACATGTTTCGGATATTTCTTATCTGACGACTCTGGCAGGATATGTTCACTGGAAGCTGTCCGGGGAAAAAACGGTTGGCGTGGGAGAAGCATCAGGTATGTTTCCTGTTGACAGTAATACCTGCGATTTTGATTCAGATATGCTTGATAAATTTTCTTCCCTTGAAGAAGTTAAAAAATATAAATGGAATATAAAAGATATTCTACCAAGGGTTCTTACTGCAGGAGAAAGTGCAGGATTTCTTACTGAAGAAGGAGCAAGATTGCTTGATGTTTCAGGTAATCTTCAGGCGGGAGCATTGATGTGCCCCCCTGAAGGAGATGCAGGTACAGGTATGGTTGCAACTGACAGCATTTCACAGAGAACCGGCAATATCTCGGCAGGAACTTCAATTTTTTCAATGGTTGTTCTTGAAAAACAGCTTTCTAAGGTTTATGAAGAAATAGATATGGTAACTACCCCGACAGGCAAACCTGTAGCTATGGTCCACTGCAACAACTGCTGTACTGACCTTGATTACTGGGTGAATATCTTTTATGACTTTTCAAAGTTATCAGGTATGGAAATTTCAAAGCCTCGCCTTTATGATATGCTTTATAATACTGCGCTTGACGGAGAAAAAAACTGCGGAGGTCTGATTTCATACAACTATTTTTCTGGCGAGCCTGTAACAAAAACAGAGAAAGGCAGACCTCTTTTTGTAAGATGTGAAAACAGTAATTTCAATCTGTCAAATTTTATGCGTTCTTTGATTTATTCGTCTGCCGCAACGCTGAAAATCGGTATGGAAATTCTTGATAAAGAAAATGTTGCAATAGACAGATTGACAGGTCACGGCGGTTTATTTAAAACTCCTGTTGTCGGTCAGAAAATTATGGCTGCTGCAATGAATACCCCTGTTTCCGTACTTGAAACAGCAGCTGAAGGCGGTGCTTGGGGAATTGCCGTTCTTGCATGCTATGCATATAACAGTAAGAATTTAAGCCTTGATGATTATCTTAAAATAAATATTTTCAGTAAACTGGAAAGTACGGTTATTGAACCTGACGAAGAAGATGTAAAGGGCTTTGAGGAATATATGAAATTATACAAATCGGGACTTGCAGTTGAGAAATCAGCTGCTGAGAACATATAAGGAGAAAAAATGGTTATTAAAGATTATGAATTTTGGCTTTTAGTTGGAACTCAGCATCTATACGGTGAAGAGATTTTTGCCGATATTAATTCACACGCTGAAGATATGTGCAGAGAGTGGACAGAAAAGCTCCCCTGCAAAGTTATTGCAAAACCCTGTGTAAAAACTTCTCAGGAAATTTTGTCTGTAATTGAGCAGGCAAACAATACTCAGGAGTGCGCCGGTATTATTACCTGGATGCATACATTTTCGCCATCAAAAATGTGGATTGCAGGTCTTAATGCACTTAACAAGCCCTACCTCCACGTAAATACTCAGTATAACCGTGATATACCATGGGATACCATTGATATGGATTTTATGAATCTTAATCAGTCTGCCCACGGTGACAGAGAGCACGGCTATATTCACGCAAGAATGAGAGAAAAGGTTAAGGTTGCCGCAGGTTACTGGAAGGATGAAACTTTCCAAAATAAGATTGCTGTCTGGATGAGAGCAGCTGTCGGCGCCGCTGAATCAAGAAAACTCAAAGTTTTGAGAATTTCTGATAACATGAGAAATGTTGCTGTTACTGACGGTGATAAGATTGAAGCTCAGATTAAATTTGGATGGCAGGTAGATCATTACGGTGTCGGTGATATTATCAGAGCTGTTGATGAAGTCACTGAAGCTGAAATTGATTCACAGATGGCGGAATATGAAAAGTATTACGATATGGATACCGATAACATTGATGCTGTCAGATATCAGGCACGTGAGGAAGTTGCTTTAAAGAAGTTCCTTGATAAAAACGGATTTGGTGCTTTCCATACAAATTTTGAGGATTTACAGCAGTTAAGACAGCTTCCGGGTCTTGCCGCTCAGGACCTTATGAGACAGGGTTACGGATTCGGAGCAGAGGGTGACTGGAAGGTTGCCGCAATGACCCGAATTATGAAACTTATGGCTGATGGTATGGACGGCGGAACTGCTTTTATGGAGGATTACACATATCATTTTGAACCGGGTAATGAAATGCTTATGGGTTCACATATGCTGGAGGTTTGCCCTACAATAGCATCTTCAAAGCCGAAAATTCAGGTGCATTCTCTCGGAATAGGTGACAGGGAAGACCCTGCAAGGCTTGTATTTAAAGCTCAGGCGGGTAAGGCTATTGTAGTTACCCTTGTTGATATGGGCGACAGATTCAGAATGATTGTTAATGATGTTGAATGCAAAGAACAGCTTAACGATATGCCGAAACTTCCTGTGGCAGGCGTTCTTTGGAAACCTCTTCCTTGTCTGCAAACATCTGCTGAAGCCTGGATTTATGCAGGCGGAGCGCATCATTCTGTGCTTTCATATTCACTTACAGCTGAGCATATGAGAGATTTTGCTGAGATTATGGGTATTGAATTTATTTATATCAATAGTGATACCGAAATTAATTCCTTTAAAAAGGAACTGTTTTACAACGATGTTGCATATAAGCTCGGTATGTAAGGAGAAATTATGTTAGAGGAGTTAAAAGAAAAAGTTTTTGAAGCGAATTTAAAACTTGTTGAATATGGTCTCGTAGTTCTTACATGGGGAAATGTTTCGGGTATTGACAGAGAAAAGGGACTTTTTGTAATAAAGCCGTCAGGCGTACCATATGATACAATGAAAGCATCTGATATGGTTGTTGTGGATCTTGACGGAAATAAAATTGAGGGAGAGCTTAATCCCTCATCCGATACTCCGACCCATCTTGAGCTTTACCGCAAATTCAAAAATATCAGCGGAATTGTTCATACTCATTCTTCCTGGGCTTGTTCCTGGGCACAGGCAGGCAGAGATGTTCCGGCTTACGGCACTACACATGCGGATTTTGCAAACGGCTGTGTTCCATGTGCAAGAGGACTTACAAGAGAAGAAGTTGAAAACGAATATGAGCTTAATACAGGTAAGGTAATCGTTGAAGAGTTTGAAAAAAGGAATATTAGTCCCGATGAGTGTCCTGCTGTTCTTGTTCACAGACACGGTCCTTTTACTTGGGGGAAGGATCCGTTTAAGGCTGTTGAGAATGCTTTGATTCTTGAGGAAATCTCAAAAATGGCTTATCAGACCGAACAGATTTCTGCTTTTGATAGTTTGGGCAATATCGGTATTGAACAGTATCTGCTTGATAAGCACTATCAGAGAAAGCATGGAAAAAATGCTTATTACGGACAAAAATAACGGAGTGTAATTATGAAAAAGGTTTCAGGTTTAATTTTATCAGTATTAATTTTTACAATATGTTCAGTTTTTGCAGTTTCTGCTTATGCTGATGATACTGTTGTTATCAACGACAGCAATACGTCATTTACCATCAGTGACGCAGTATATTATTACGACGGTCAGGCAAAAACACCTTATGTAACAAGTGTTATTAATAACGGAACGGTTTTGACGAACGGAAAGGATTATACTGTTTCATACAGCAATAATGTTAATGCAGGGAAAGGCACAGTTTTAATAACAGGTATTAACAGTTATTCAGGTACAGTCAGCAGGCAGTTTGATATAAATTGCTGTAATATTGCATCTGACAGTAATTTTAAGGTGACAATGCCATATACCTCTACTAACTATACAGGAGAAGCAATTTCACCTGCCGTAACAGTTACATACGGCGGTATGGTACTGGCTGAAA
The DNA here is from genome assembly GCA_964535085.1 of uncultured Bacteroides sp. Classification (GTDB taxonomy): domain Bacteria; phylum Bacillota; class Clostridia; order Oscillospirales; family Acutalibacteraceae; genus Eubacterium_R. The sequence goes on along the minus strand of CAZHSE010000001.1, from coordinate 391,911 downwards.
ATAAGGACTATACTGTATCCTATTCCAACAACGTAAACGCAGGAATAGGTAAGGTCGAAGTAAACGGTATCGGAAACTTTACTGGAAAAATTACAAATGATTTTACAATTAAGAGATTGAATATTGCAAGCAAAGGAAAAGCAACAGTTTCTTTTGACAGAACTTCTTTTCCTTATAACGGCGAAAAAGTAACACCTGTTGTATATGTTTCTTATAACAAAGGTTCAGACGCAGGTGCACAGTATCTTGTACAGGATATTGATTATACTGTATCTTATTCAAATAACAGCTCTATAGGAACTGCAAAGGCAAAAATAACAGGTATCGGAAATTACACAGGTACAATCAGTAAAAGTTTTAAAATAGTTCCTGCTGCCGTTACAAATGTATCTGTATCAAATGTTACTTCCTCATCTCTTGTAATTAACTGGGGTCAGGTCAGCAAGGTATCGGGATATGACATTGCCGTATATGATGAAAGCAAAGACAGTTTTAAGCACTTCGTTTATGTTCCTTCAAAATATTCTTCGTATAAGATCAGTAAACTCAGCTCTGCAAAAACATATAAATTTAAGGTAAGAGCTTATAAAACTATTGACGATAAAAAACGATTCGGAGAATACAGCGAAGAAGTCGGAACACTTATCAGTCCAGCTCAGGTTAAAATTATTTCAGTTACAAAGGCAAGTAATAAATTGACTGTTGACTGGAATAAGGTTAATTGCTCGGGCTATCAGATTTTTTATTCAACAGACAAGAAATTAAAAAAGAATGTTAAGTCGCTTTACGTTTCATCATCAAAAACAAGCTGTAAAATTAAAGGTATTGATAAATCTAAACGCTATTATGTAAAAGTACGTGCTTATTCAAGCTATAACGATAATAAGTATTACGGCGAAAAGAGTAGCGTTGTAAGCTCATACTTTTCAAATGTTTATGCAACATATTCTTCAAATTATGTAAATAATGCCAACAGAACGACAAATCTGAAAATTGCAAGCAAGGCTATTTCCGGCACTATTGTCAATCCCGGAGAGACATTTTCACTTAATAATGTTGTCGGACCGAGAACAGCTTCAAAAGGATATAAGAAAGCTCCCGTATTTACAGGCGGAAACGGCGTTGAAAACGGCTTGGGCGGCGGTATATGCCAAGTTGCTTCAACAATGTTTAACTGTGTATTAAAGGCAAATGTAACAGTTAATGAGAGACACCAGCACAGCCAGAGGGTTTCATATGTTCCGCTTGGAAGAGATTCGGCTATTTACGGAACAGCCGAAGACTTGAAGTGGACTAATAATACTAAATATGCAATAAAAGTTGAAATGACTGTTAAAAACGGTGTGATAACATGTACCTTCTACACCTGCCAGAAAGCTAAGCCGAAAAAGGTAAACCTTAATGTTAAGCAAAACGGAAATAACTTTACTCTGAAGCGTTCAGTTGACGGCAAGGTGAACTACACGACTAATTCTAAATATTAAATAACAGTAAGCAGGATGTAACAAATTGCAGTTGTATCCTGCTTTATTTTAAGTCATATATTAAAAAAATAAAAAGTTAAAATTTTCTTAAAAAAAGTATTGACTTTTTAAATAACTTAATGTATTATATACAAGTCGCAAGAACGACGCAGTCGTGGGAGCATAGCTCAGCTGGGAGAGCATCTGCCTTACAAGCAGAGGGTCACAGGTTCGAGCCCTGTTGTTCCCACCACAAATGGCCCGGTAGTTCAGCTGGTTAGAACGCTAGCCTGTCACGCTAGAGGTCGACGGTTCGAGCCCGTTCCGGGTCGCCATTTGTGCTTCTGTAGCTCAGTCGGTAGAGCAGAGGACTGAAAATCCTCGTGTCGATGGTTCGATTCCGTCCGGAAGCACCACAATTTGCGGATGTAGCTCACCCGGTAGAGCGCAACCTTGCCAAGGTTGAGGTAGCGAGTTCGAGCCTCGTCATCCGCTCCAAAATAAAAAAGGCTTCCAAAAAGAAGCCTTTTGTTATATGGCACCATAGCCAAGTGGTAAGGCAGAGCTCTGCAAAAGCTTTATGCCCCAGTTCAAATCTGGGTGGTGCCTCCAAACAAAAATCCCCGAAATTTAGGTTTCGGGGATTTCTTATCTTTGGAGTATGTTATTTCTGTGTTTTCTTGATAATTTATAAAATTAACCCCGATTGCTGTGTGAAAGAACAATCGGGGTTAATTTTATAACTTTGATGCTTCATAAGAAACACCGAGAAGGGCAGAGTCACTGCCGAGTTTTGAACGGACAATATTTACATCCCTGAAATTATCCATAAGAAGATTATATATCTTTCTGTCTATCAAATCTATAACATAGTCTTCATTCATAATGCCGCCGCCGAGAATTATAAGCGGTGGATTAAAAATATAAATTATGTTAATTAAACCTATAATCATTTCATCAATCCACTTATCAATAACGGAACGTATTTCAGGCTTGCAGAAATTTTCCTTTTCAAAGATCTGAAAAGCATTCAGATTTGTTGAATTAGCCTTGTTCACAGCTTCTACAAGAGCTTTAGTTGATGCATAGCATTCATAACAGCCTTCGCCGCCGCAGGTACATTGCTTGCCGCCTGCATGGGTAATCATATGGCCGAATTCACCTGCTGAAGAGCCAAGACCTTTATAAAGTTTATTATCAAGAAAAAGGGCACCGCCGATGCCTGTTCCGTATGTAAGACAAAGAAAATCAGAAAATCCTTTACCTGCTCCGAATCTTGCTTCGCCAAGTGCAAAAGAATTAACATCGTTTTCAACAAAAGTAGGAATTCCTGTTTTATTTTCAATTATTTTTTTAACCATCATTCCCGTATAATAGGGGATATTATCGGTTGAATAAACAACGATACCTGTTTTACTGTCAACCTGACCGGCTGTTGAAATTGCAATTCTGTCAAGGTCGTTATATTCCTCTATTATTGAAATAACTTTCTGAACAAGCTCCTGACCGCCTTTTTTCGCTTCGGTAGGTATTGTGTGTTTATCCGATATAACAAAATTTTCATCGCAAAGTGCATATTTAATATTTGTTCCGCCGATATCAAAAGCTAGAATTTTCATATTTTTACCTCCGAAAATAGCAACAATTAACTTACTTTTATTATAACAGTATTTGTATATAAATTCAATACTTAAATCAATACTTATTGAAAATCGTAAAGCGTTATGTTATTATAATATAAGTCGGATTATTGTGACATAAAACTAATTATTTGGGAGTTATATATGGAAGAAGATATCAGAGAAGAAATACTTGACAGTCCTCTTGTAGTACATAAACCTGACGACGCTTCATATCAGGAGACCGCAACTGACGGCGGTATGCAAACTACTCATATTGATGACGATTCGGATGTGCCTACACTTGAGCGTCATCGTTTTAAAAAAGTGAAGAAGAAAAAGAAGTGGCCGTTTGTGCTTATCGGACTTATAGCTGCGACTGTAATTATAATTGTTGTTCTTGTGAATAACGGGATAATTAATTTTGGAGCTAAGGAAACAACTACACAGCCGAAAAAATCATATACTTCACAGATTGAAAATCCATTTTCGGATACAATTACTGTTAAGGGTACTTATCTTTTCTTTGAAGGTGCTGAAATTGACGGAATAAAAGGTCTTGAAAGAGAAATTAAATATATGGATAAGGGTACAAAGTTTATTGTTCAGGATGAAAATGCTGACAGTAATTTTCTTAATTTTGAAGTGCTTTCCATGCTTTCCGATTATGAAATGGAATATGAAATAACTCATATAGTTTCATCAGGTCTTGTTTCAAAGTATGAGACCACTGCCCCGCCTGCCGCGACCGAAGCACCTACAGAAGCTCCTGCAACAGAAGCCCCTTCTCAAACTGCAGAATAATGTTTGATTATATAGATTTATTAGGTCTTGACCCCTGTCTGAAGAGCAGGGTCCTGAATATACCATCAGCTAAATATAATAAAATAAATTCACTTGCAGAAAAGTTTGCAAAAGGAAATAACAAATGCCTTGTTAATCATAATGATTTAACAAGGCTTGCTGTTGTTACGGAGTCGTTAAAATATACTAAAGAAAAATATGACATGCTCGGTATCGATAATAAAATTTTTGCCGATACTGTAAAAGACATAGGAATATGGTGCGGTAATAACCAAAACAAGGGACTTAAAAATTATAACTGGATAAGAAATCATATAAGAGCAGAGCTTTTCAAAATAGGCAGATTACAATTTCAAATCTTAAAATGTGATAATATTACTCTTAATTACGGCAAATTGCCTTTCGGTTTAGGAGATAATCTTGTCTACATTCATATTCCTCAGGGTGAAAAACTTGTCAGAGAAGATTGCATAAGCTCTATAAATTCGGCAACGGATTTCTTTGAAAAATATTTTCCCTATTATAAATTCAAATATTTCTTTTGCGAAAGCTGGCTTCTTTATCAGGGTAATGCTGAATTTATGAATCCAAACAGTAATATTATTAAATTTTCCGATTTGTTTGAAACGGCATATTCACTAGATATCGACAATCAGGCAATTGAAAGAATTTTCGGAAAAAGGGAATTTATAAAATCACGTTATGACAAAAAAACATCTTTGCAGAAGTCCGCTAAAAACCATATTTTAAACGGCGGAAAACTCGGTATTGGTGTAGGATATATCGATAAAGATTTATTTTACGATAAATTCAGGTAATAGTTTACGGCTAATTTGTCGCATCTTTCGTTGTAAGGGTGACCGTTATGACCTTTTACCCAGACAAATTCTACTTTATGTTTTTCCAGTAAAGGCAGGAGTTTTTCCCATAAATCTATGTTAAGAGCAGGCTTTCTGTCAGCTTTTTTCCAGCCGTTTTGCTTCCAGGAATAAACCCAGCCTTTATTAACCGAATCGCACACATATTTTGAGTCGGTGGTAAGGGTTACTTCACATGGTTCTTTAAGAGCTGAAAGCGCTTCGATTACAGCAGTAAGCTCCATTCTGTTATTTGTTGTTTCTTCGGCACCGCCGCATATTTCTTTTTCGTTCTTTCCATAGACGAGAACTGCGCCCCAGCCGCCCTTGCCGGGATTGCCGCTGCAGGCACCGTCGGTGTATATTTCAATTTTTTTCATAAATACCTCAAAAAATTTTTTATGAATACATATTTTACCACCAAAAACGGTAATAATCAATATATAAGTGACTTGACATAAGGGTTAATATATTTTATTATATATACTAACTTTATAGTTCGGAAAAATAAATTATTACGGAGGTTAATTATTTAATGACAAATGAAAATAAGTCGAGCGGTAAGAGCTTTTACGGAAAACGGAATTCCAAAAAGCGCTATGTATCTTACCGCAAGACAAATAAAAAAAGGCAGCCCAAACCGCCTGTACCTAAAGAGTCTGTACGTATTGCTTTTCTCGGAGGTATTAACGAGATAGGAAAAAATATGACTCTTTATGAATACAAGAACGACATGTTTATTGTTGACTGCGGTCTTGCATTTCCTTCTTCCGATTTGCCCGGTGTTGATTTGGTAATTCCTGATTTTTCCTATGTTGAGGCAAACGCAGACAGAATTAAAGGTATAGTAATTACGCACGGTCACGAGGACCACATCGGTGCTCTTGCGTACCTTTTGAAAAAAGTAAATGTTCCTGTTTACGCAACTAAACTGACAATAGGTCTCATTAAGGGAAAGCTTGAGGAGCACAGACTTCTTTCATCTGTCAGACTGATAGAGGTTAAGCCTAAGGATAATATCACATTAGGCAGTTTTAATGTGGAGTTTATTCATGTTAATCATTCAATTCCGGATGCCGTAGGTCTTGCGATAAGATGCCCTGCAGGTGTAATAATTCAGACAGGTGATTTTAAGATAGACACAACACCTGTTGACGGGGATATGATTGATATTACAAGATTTGCCGAGTACGGAAAAAAAGGTGTTCTTGCACTTCTTTCAGATTCAACAAATGCTGAAAGACCCGGCTTCGCAACAAGTGAAAAAAATGTGGGCGACTCATTTGCAAATCTTTTTAATATGGCAAAGAAGAAGAGAATTGTTGTTGCAACATTCGCTTCAAATATTCACAGAATACAGCAGATTGTCGATGTTGCAAAGTCTAAGGGAAGGAAGGTTGCTGTCATAGGCAGAAGCCTTGAAAATCTTGTAAAAGTAGGCTGTGAGCTTGGCTATCTCAATATACCCGATGGTGTGCTGATTGATATTGATTTAATCAAAAACTATACTGACGACAAGCTGGTAATTATTACAACAGGTTCTCAGGGTGAACCAATGTCTGCGCTGACAAAAATTGCCTTTGATGAGCATAAAAAGGTTTCGCTTACTCCAAATGATTTTGTCATCATTTCCGCAACACCTATTCCGGGTAACGAAAAAATGGTGAGCAATGTCGTAAACGAGCTTATGAAACACGGAGTAGAAGTTATATATGAAAAAATGTATGACGTTCACGTTTCGGGTCATGCCTGTCAGGAGGAGCTGAAGCTGATGCTCGGCATCGTTAAGCCGAAATATTTTATTCCTGTTCACGGTGAACAGAAGCATCTGCAAAAACATGCAAATCTCGGTATTGCCATGGGAATTCCTAAGGAAAATATCTATGTCGGCAATATCGGTGAGAGAATAGATGTTTCGTATGATGGTATTAAGCCTCTCAGCAATGTTACGGCAGGCGAGGTTTATGTTGACGGTATCGGAGTCGGCGATGTCGGAAATATTGTTCTTAACGACAGAAAGCACCTTTCAAAGGACGGAATTATAATTATTGTTGCAACTATTGACAGTTCAACAGGATATACCGTCAGCGGCCCTGATATTGTTTCAAGAGGTTTTGTTTTCGTTAAGGAAAACGAAGCTCTCATGAATTCTGCAAGAGATATGGCATGCAGGGTAATTGATGAAAGCTATGATAAAAATTACAGGGATTGGAACAGCGTAAAAACAAGGCTGCGTGATGAAATTTCAAAACTTATGTATGAAAAGACAAAGCGCAGACCTATGGTGCTTCCGATTCTGATGGAAATATAGGAGAATGAAATATGAAAGTTATTCTTAAAGAAGATGTAAAAAGTCTCGGTAAAAAGGGAGATTTGGTAAATGCCTCTGACGGCTATGCAAGAAATTTTCTTTTTCCAAAGGGTCTTGCTATTGAGGCAAATTCTGCCGCAATGAATGATTTTAACAATAAAGAGTCAGCAAAGAAATTCCATAAGGCAGAGGAAATTAAAGCGGCTCAGGCAGACGCTGACAAGCTTAACGGAAAGACCGTTAAGCTCAAGGCAAAGGCGGGAGCAAACGGAAAGCTTTTTGGCTCTGTAACATCAAAAGATGTTGCAAAAGAGATTAAAAATGAACTCGGTATTGACATTGATAAAAGAAAAATTGTTATGGACGATATCAAAACCTTCGGCACGGTACAGGCGGAAATAAAGGTTTACCAGGGCATTTCCGCAAAGGTGTTTGTGCAGGTTTCGGAGGCTTAAGCAATGTCGGAGAGCATCAATACAACAGGTGTTAATATGCCGTTTAACCTTGAGGCTGAACAGTCTGTTCTCGGCTGTGTTCTTGTTGAACCTTCTTCTATGGAGGAGGTTGTTTCTCAGATTAACGCTGATTGTTTCTATCTTCCTCAGCATAGGGCAATTTTCAGCGCAATGATGCTGATGTATACAAATTCAAAGGCAATTGACCCTGTAATTATTGCAGATACTCTTACAAAAGAGGGGCTTTATGATACTGCAGGTGGAAGGGATTATCTTCTTCAGCTTGCACAGTCTGTTCCCTCGACTGCAAATGTTGAGTATTATGCAAAGATAGTTAAAGAACAGTATTATCTGAGAATGCTTGTGAATGTTTCAACGGAAATTATTGAGCAGGCTACAGGCGGAGAGGCTGACGCATCTTTAATTCTTGACAGTGCTGAACAGAAAATTTATAACATCCGTCAGGGTAAGGAAAAGAACGGTCCTGTTAAAGTAAGCGAAGTTATTGTAAATGACGTTTATAATAAACTTACTCTGATTACTGGCGAAGATAAAGAGAAGTACAAGGGTATTCCCACAGGATTCGGAATGCTTGATAAATACATTACAGGACTTAACAGATCCGATTTAATTCTTATCGGAGCAAGACCTGCTATGGGTAAAACAAGTTTCGCTTTGAATCTCGCACAGAATATATCTATGGATGCAAGGAAAAAGTGCGTTGTATTCAGCCTTGAAATGACTAAGGAACAGCTTGCCGAAAGACTTTTGTCAGCTCAGGCAGGTGTTGAATCCCAAAAGCTAAAAACAGGTGAACTTACTAATGACGAATGGGTAAGGCTGGGCAATGCAGCAGGTCAGTTTAATGATGTTGAGCTTTATCTTGATGATACTTCATCAATCACTGTTCCCGAGATTAAATCAAGAGTCAGAAGAATGAGAAACGTTGACTGCATAATTATAGACTATCTCGGTCTTATCTCTTCTGCTGTAAAAAAAGAAAACAGAGTTCAGGAGGTTTCCGAAATAACGAGAAATCTCAAAATGATGGCTAAGGATTTGAACATTCCCGTTATCTGCTGTGCCCAGCTTTCAAGAGGAACTGAAGGTCACGGAAAAAATCATAAGCCGCAGCTTGCAGACCTTCGTGAATCCGGTTCTATTGAGCAGGATGCAGATATCGTTATGTTCCTTTACCGTGAAGATTATTACAGAAATGATGTTGCCGATGAAAAGCAGGATGACATTGACGCTAATAAAACAGAGCTTATTGTTGCAAAAAACCGTCACGGCGCAACAGGAACTATTGAAATGACATTTGATAAGGAATTTACAAGATTCAGATCTATTGATAAATCGCATTATGAATAATAAAGCCTTAAAAACAGTTGAAAAATACAATATGCTTTCTGTCGGTGATACAGTTGTTGCTGCTGTTTCTGGCGGAGCAGATTCCATGGCGATGCTTGATTTTCTGCTGTCGGTAAAAGATATATATAATCTTCAGATTATTGTTGCTCATATGGAGCATGGCATCAGAGGAAAAGAATCAAAAGAAGACGCCGATTTTGTAAAAAAATACTGTGAAAAACATAATGTCAATTTTAGAATCAGGCATATAAATGCACCAGAAGAAGCCGAAAAGGCTTCAATGGGGATTGAAGAATACTCGAGAAAAGCAAGGTATGAGTTCTTTTATTCTATCCCATGTGATAAAATTGCAACAGCCCATAATCTTTCTGATAATGCCGAGACGGTTTTGTTCCGTCTTATCAGAGGTACGGGTTTGAAAGGAATGTGCGGTATTCCGCCTGTCAGGGATAAGATAATAAGACCTCTTATTGAAATCACTTCTGAAGAAATCAGAAATTTTTGCAGAGATAACAATATTGAATACAGAAATGACAGTACAAATTCCTGTAATGATTATTCGAGAAATGTTATAAGGAATGAAATTTTGCCTCTTGCAAAAAATATAAATTCTTCCTGTGAAAATGCAATATGCAGTTTTATCAGTGATGTCAAAGATGATTACGGCTTCATTGAATCTGTTTCTGATAATGCTTATTCCAGATGTTTTGAAAAAAATCAGCTTAATCTTGAACAATTAAGAAAATACAAAAAGGCCGTTGTTAAAAGAATCATAATTAAATTTTTTGATAATAACGGCTTATCCCTTGACAGAGTTCATATTGAAAATGTTTTTGAAGCAGTTTATAAGCCTAAAAAGGTACAGATAAGCGGTGACATTTTTGCAGTTTCAAACAGAAAATATTTACATATTGCTGATTTTGGCAGATGTAAAGATGGCAACGGTTTCATTAAAGAAATTTTAAATATTAATGAATTTATACCAAAAGATATTGATTTTTACTGTGACTGTGATAAAATTGTCGGAAGTGTTATAATTCGCACAAGACAGCCTGGAGATTGCATTAAACCTGCCGGCAGGGGATGCAGTAAAACGCTGAAAAAGCTGTTTAATGAATTTTCCATTCCTGTTGAAAAAAGAAATTTTCCTGTCGTTGTCTGTGATGATTTTGGTATCATCGGTGTTGCCGGCATATGTGCAGATGAACGTGTTAAGGTTGATTCTTCAACTGAAAAAATTTTGTCAATCAAACTTCCTTCGGAGGATTAATTAATGAAAAATATGTCTAAAAATTGGAAGTCAATACTGATTTATGTTTTGATTCCCGTACTGCTGATTGTGTCTGTTGTATTTTTTGCAAATCAGCAGACAAAGGTCGATTTGAAATATTCAGAGATTGTATCAATGTTTAAGGACGATAAGATTTCTGAATTTACTCTTGATCTTTCAAGCGGTAATCTTATATATAAAACTTTTGATAATCCAAATACCGAGCAGTCATATTCTGTTCCGAGCGTTTCATATTTTCTTGATGATATAAGAGACGATGTTGAGGAATATAACGAAAAAAATCCAAAGCAGCCGATTATTTATGATTACAAGGCAGGTACTTCAAATGCTTGGATTTTAAGTATGCTTCCGACTCTTATTATGTTTGTTCTTATTATTGGTCTCGGTTTCTATGCGTTCAGAAAGATGAACGGTGCAATGACGAACGAAACAAACAGAACCTTGGGTTTTGGAAAAATCAGAGCAAAAAGTCTTGTAGATGATGAAAAAAGAAAGACAACTTTTGCAGATGTGGCAGGCTGCGATGAAGAAAAAGAAGAGCTTGAAGAGCTTGTAGAATTTCTTAAAGAGCCTGATAAATTTACACAGCTTGGTGCAAGAATACCAAAGGGCGTACTTCTTGTGGGTCCTCCCGGTACAGGTAAAACACTTCTTGCCAGAGCCGTAGCAGGTGAGGCGGGAGCGCCGTTTTTATCCATATCGGGTTCAGATTTTGTTGAAATGTATGTAGGTGTCGGCGCTTCACGTGTAAGAGATTTGTTTGATCAGGCAAAGAAAAAATCACCGGCTATTGTTTTCATTGATGAAATTGATGCAGTAGGTCGTCACAGAGGAACAGGTATGGGCGGCGGAAACGACGAAAGAGAGCAGACTCTTAATCAGCTTCTCGTTGAAATGGACGGTTTCGGTGTAAACAGTGGTGTTATTGTTATTGCCGCAACCAACAGACCTGATGTTCTTGACCCTGCTCTTTTGAGACCCGGCAGATTTGACAGACAGATTACTGTTAACAGACCTGACATGAAGGGCAGAGAGGATATACTTAAGGTACACGCAAAGAATAAGCCTCTTGCTCCCGACGTCGATTTAAAAGAGGTAGCAAAGGATACTACAGGCTTTACAGGTGCCGATCTTGAAAATCTTTTGAATGAAGCAGCAATTCTTGCCGCAAGAAAGAAGCAAAAAGCACTGACTGCCGAAAATATTTCAGACGCTACATCAAGAGTTGAACTCGGTATGGAGAAAAAGTCACACAAGTTCAGCGAGAAGGCTAAAAAACTTACTGCTTTTCATGAGGCAGGTCACGCAGTTGCATCGTATTATACCGAAGGTCATGACCCTGTAAAAGAAATCTCCATTATTCCCAGAGGTCTCGGTGCAGGCGGTTATACCTGGTACACTCCTCAGGAGGAAAATTATAATTCCAAGAATGAAATGCTCAATGACCTTGTTTCTCTTTTAGGCGGTCGTGTAGCCGAAGCTATTGCCCTCGATGATATTTCCACAGGTGCGTCAAATGATCTTCAGAGAGCTTCAAACATTTGCCGTGATATGGTATCAAAATACGGTATGAGCGATGAGATAGGTCCTGTTGTATACAGCGATGAAAATAATGAAGTTTTTCTCGGTAAGGACTACGGTCACGTTAATAATTACAGTGAGCAGACCTCTGCAAGAATTGACAGTGAAATTGAAAAAATGATGCGCGAGGCTTATCGGAAAACCGAGAAAATCCTCAGAGAACATTTTGATAAACTTGAGCTTGTCGCAACTACTCTTATTAAAAACGAAAAGCTCAATTCCGAAGAATTTATTTCTCTTCTTGAAAAGGGTACTATTGATAATTCTGATGAAAACGAAAGTGAGCCTGAAGTTCACATAACTGAAGAAATTCCCGATGTCGTAAATGATATTAACAGCTCTGATTCGGAAGAAACAGATAATATATAGTACAAATTTTCAGACGGTAGCACTATTGCTACCGTCTTTTTTAATGTAATCTTGACTTTTCTACAAGATATAGTATATAATATCACGGAATGTAAACTTCAATTCGGAGGGATAAATTTGCCAAAGAAGAAAGAATATGGCAACGATAGTATTAAATCGTTGAAAGGTGCCGATAGAGTAAGAAAAAGACCAGCCGTTATTTTCGGTTCGGACGGTCTTGAAGGATGTCAGCATTCTGTTTTTGAAATTATGTCAAACTCAATTGATGAAGCAAGAGAGGGTTATGGTAACAAAATTGTTGTAACACGATTTCTTGACGGTTCTGTTGAGGTTCAGGATTTCGGACGTGGCATACCTGTTGATTATAATAAAAATGAAGATAAGTATAACTGGGAACTGTTGTTTTGCGAAATGTACGCAGGCGGTAAATATGACAACGGTGAAGAAAATTACGAATTTTCACTTGGATTAAACGGTCTCGGACTTTGTGCAACTCAGTACGCTTCCGAATATATGGATGCTGAGATTCATACAGACGGATACAGATATACTCTTCATTTTGAAAAAGGCGAGAATATCGGCGGACTTAATAAAGAAAAATATGACAAAAAAGATACGGGTACACGCATCAGATGGAAGCCTGATTTAGAGGTTTTTACCGATATAAATATACCTCTTGAATATTTTAAAGAAACGATAAAACGTCAGGCAATTGTTAATGACGGTGTTAAGTTCATTTTAAAAAATCAGATTTCCGCTGCAAAGTTTGAAAATATCGAATACTGTTATAACGACGGTATAATGGATTATGTAAAAGAGCTTGCAGATGACAAGGCTTTTACAACTCCGCAATACTGGGAATGTGAAAGAAAGGGCAAGGACAGAGATGACCTGCCCGAATATAAACTGAAAATTAAAACTGCCATTTGCTTTTCTCTGAAAACACAGCTTAAAGAGTATTTCCATAATTCAAGTTTTCTTGAACACGGAGGAGCACCTGAAAAGGCTTTCAGAAGTGCATTTGTTAATCAGATTAACGCTTATCTTAAAGCAAATAATAAATACACCAAGACAGACGGTCAGATTAATGCACAGGATATTGAGGACTGCATAATTTTTGTCGTTTCTTCGTTTTCAACTCAGACCTCTTATGAAAATCAGACAAAAAAGGCTATTACAAATAAATTCATTCAGGAGGCAATGACTGATTTCTTTCGTAAACAGCTTGAGGTTTATTTTATCGAAAATAAAATGGATGCAGATAAAATAGCAAATCAGGTTCTCATTAATATGCGTGCAAGAATCAAAGCCGAAAATACGAGAAAAACCCTTAAAACTTCATTGCAGTCAAAAATGGATATGACAAACCGTATTCAGAAATTTGTCGACTGTCGGTCAAAAGATGTAAATGAGAGGGAAGTATTTATAGTAGAGGGTGACTCTGCTCTCGGTGCCTGCAAGCAGGCAAGAGATGCCTCTTTTCAGGCTATAATGCCTGTCAGAGGTAAAATTCTTAACTGTCTAAAATCTGATTATGACAAGATTTTTAAAAGCGAGATTATAACCGATTTGATTAAAATTCTCGGCTGCGGCGTCGAGGTCAAGAGCAAAGCCGCAAAGGACTTGTCAATGTTTGATATGGACAATCTTCGCTGGTCAAAAGTACTGATATGTACTGATGCCGATGTTGACGGATTTCATATCAGAACGCTTATTCTTACTATGATATATAGGCTTATGCCTAAAATCATTGAGGCAGGAAAGGTTTATATTGCCGAATCTCCGCTTTACGAGGTAACCTGTAAGGATCAGACTTATTTTGCATATAATGAAGCGGAAATGGATGAAATCAAAAAAGAAATAGGCAATGAAAAATTTACTGTTCAGCGTTCAAAAGGTCTGGGTGAAAACGAGGCTGAAATGATGGCGCTGACAACTATGAATCCTGCCACAAGAAGACTTATTAAAGTAACTCCCGATGACGCAGAAAAAACATCTCAGATGTTTGATTTGCTTCTCGGTGATAACCTTGAAGGCAGAAAAGAATATATTTCGGATTACGGGCATCTTTATCTTGATGCCGCCGATGTAAGCTAAGGGAGGAATTATTTTGCCGAAAAGAAGAAAAAATACCGAAGAGGATAGAAACAGCTCCCTTTCCGCAAATGTTCATATAAAAGGTGCAGGAAGCATTCAGGACGAAGTTATAACAGATACTCTTACAGGTAACTTTATGCCTTATGCAATGAGTATCATTCTTTCACGTGCAATTCCTGAAATTGACGGCTTTAAACCATCTCACAGAAAGCTCCTTTACACTATGTATAATATGGGGCTTCTGCAGGGGGGAACAATAAAAAGTGCAAATATCGTTGGTCGTACAATGCAGTTGAATCCCCACGGTGATGCTGCAATTTATGAAACAATGATAAGACTTTCAAGGGGTAATGAATCACTCCTTTATCCTTATGTTGAGTCAAAGGGAAATTTCGGTAAAGCTTACAGCCGAAATATGATGTATGCTGCTTCGCGTTATACTGAGGCAAAGCTTGCACCTATTTGCCACGAGCTTTTTGATGATATAAAATCCGACACTGTTGATTTTGTTGATAACTACGATAACACAATGAAAGAGCCTTCTTTGCTTCCTGTTACATTTCCGTCAATTCTGTGTAATGTAACAACAGGTATTGCCGCAGGTATGGCTTCCTCCATTGCATCCTTTAACCTGAAAGAAATATGTGATACAACAATCGCTTTAATGAAAAATCCCGATCATGTTGTCAGCGATACTTTGCTTGCTCCCGATTTTGTCGGCGGAGGTTATATCCTTTATGATAAAGAAGAGCTTGAAAAGATTTATTCCACGGGCAGAGGTGCTGTAAAGGTTCGTGCAAAATATTCTTATGACAAGAAATATAACTGTATTGATGTTACTCAAATTCCGCCAACAACAACCTCAGAGGCTATTATTGATAAAATTGTTGAGCTTGTTAAGACTAATAAGATTAAAGAAATCAATGATATCCGTGATGAAACAGACTTGTCGGGTTTAAGAATTACAATTGATCTTAAAAGAGGAATTGATCCCGATAAATTTATGGCTAAGCTCTATAAGTACACACCTCTTCAGGATTCTTTCAGCTGTAATTTTAATGTTCTTATTAAAGGCAGACCTATGGTTTTAGGTGTAAGAGATATTCTTCTTGAGTGGATAGATTTCCGTCTTGAATGTATAAGAAGAAGGCTCAATTTCAACCTTGATAAAAAGAAAAAACAGCTTCATCTCTTAAAAGGTCTTTCAAAAATTCTGCTTGATATTGACAAAGCAATTAAGATTGTCAGGGAGACGGAAAGTGAAGCTGAGGTCGTTCCTAATCTTATGATTGGTTTTGGAATTGACGAAGTTCAGGCTGAATATGTTGCCGAAATTAAACTTCGTCATTTGAACCGTGAGTATATTTTAAAAAGAATTAAAGATATTGAACAGCTTGAAAATGATATTGCAGACTTGGAGGAAATTCTTTCAAGCAAAAACAAGATGAAGAAAATTATCATTACCGAGCTTGACAATGTTTCAAAGAAATATGATACAGGCAGAAAAAGTGAACTGCTTTATGACGTTTCCGATGAGATTGAAGAAACAGTTATTGAAGTTACTGACTATCCTGTTACTTTATTCCTGTCCGAACACGGCTATTTGAAAAAAATCAAAACTGCAAATCTTCGTATGAGCGGAGAACAAAAGGTTAAAGAGGGAGACAAAATGCTTCCCGAAATTGAGTGCTCAAATAAGGACGAGCTTTTGTTCTTTACTAATTTTCAACAGGTTTATAAAGCCAAGGTTGATGATTTCATTGATACAAAAGCATCTGTTCTCGGTGAATTTGTTCCTGCAAAACTTGAAATGGTTGAAGGTGAGCAGGTAGTTTATATGGCTGTTTTAAATGAATATACGGGATATATGATTTTTGCTTTTGAAAACGGTAAGATTGCAAAGGTTGATATTTCCGCTTATGCTACAAAAACAAACAGAAAAAAACTTATTAACGCTTACAGCAATAAATCACCCCTTGCACAGGCAATTTATCTTAAAGAAGATACTGAAATTGTCCTTTGCTCTTCGGCTGGCAGAATGCTGCTTGTAAACACTGGAGCTATTCTTCCTAAGACAACAAAAGATACTCAGGGTATTTCTGCTATGAAGCTGAAGAAAAATCAAACAGTGACTTCGCTTCATATTTTCAGTGAGGGTGAGTTTGAAAAAGCATGGAGATTCAGAGCAAAAAATCTACCAGCTGCAGGTGCATTGCCGGGTGATGCTGACATTGCAGAGCAAATGACATTTTAATAATTAAAAAAAAGACTTGCATTATTCAGACTATTGTGATATAATCCATTAGTAATTTATCATAGACGGAGGAGACATTATGCTCTGGTATCATTATGTGTTTGGTGCCGTATTAATCGTTGCATCAATTATTATAACAATCATTGTACTTATGCAGGAGGGTCGTTCTCAGAACCTTTCAGGTGCTATTGCCGGCGGTGCTGAAACTTTCCTTGGAAAATCAAAAGGCAGAACAATAGAGGCTAAACTTGAAAGAATTACTAAATGGTTGATCGTCTTTTTCTTTATTATTGTTCTTGCTGCATTTCTTGTTTTCCTTTTTGTGGGATAAGAATTTTATGATTAACCTTGCTTTTTAGCAAGGTTAATTTTTTTTGAGAAAAGCGGTGAATTATGAATTATATTATTTTTGACCTTGAATGGAATAATGCTTATAACTATAAAACAAAAAAGGGTATAAACGAAATTATTGAAATCGGAGCTGTCAAACTCAATTCCAGACTTGATATTATCGACAGCTTTAAACAGCTTATCAAGCCCCGTATTTCAAAAAAACTTCAAAGCAGATTTAAAAATCTTACAAATATTACTGCACAGGAAATTAAAGAAAACGGAATAGAATTTGATAAAGCATTTTCTGATTTTGCTGCATGGAGCAGGGGAGAAGGCAATATTTTCCTTAGCTGGTCAAAAAGTGATTTATATACGCTTATCTCTAATTTTAAAAGATTTAAAGGTACATCTAATATAGATTTTATAAGTAAATATGCCGATGCTCAGCAATACTGTATGAGCTTTATTGAAACGCAGGGCAATAATCAAATCAGTCTTTCTAATTGTGCTGAAATTTTCAATATAAATGCAGAAGATGTAAATTATCACAGAGCCTTGGAGGACTGTATAATGACTGCATACTGTTTTAAAAAAGTATTTACTAAAGAAACATTTTCAAAATTTGTATATGACTGTTCTCCCGATTATTTTGAAAGACTGATTTATAAACCGTTTTTTATCAGTAAAAAGGTTTACGGCGATTTTAATATTGATGATGTTACTCTTTCCTGCCCGAAATGCAGTGAAAAGGTCAATACTATAAAAGAATACGAATTTGTCAATAATACTTTTAAAAATATCGGAGTTTGCTCAGGCTGCGGAAAAAAATTCTGGGTAAATGTCAGAGCTAAACAGAATTATGACGATGTAAGCATATCACAAAGATTAATTGAAATTAACAGAAAAAAAGCGTCTCATATTTGCTGAATTTTTACTTATTACAAATGTTTACAAATTTGCTCTTTATTTATTATTAGTTTTGTAATATAATGTTTTTGATAATTTTTATTACGGAGGTACGCATATGGCATCAAAGGATTATGACGATTTACTCAATTCTTTTATGAATAATTCGCAGAATGCGTATAATGAAGATGTTAATAACCGTGAAGAAAATGAAAAAAAACTTCCGGCGTCATATGATATTCCGGACTCCTCTGATAAGAAAAATAAAAAAATTCAGAGGGGCAGAAATATAGAAAGAGAGCTTGAAGCAAAAAATAATAAAAAGAAGAAAAAAAGCTCAAAAAAGCCAAAGAATAAAGCAGGAAGCACTATCGGTAAAATCCTGCTGGGTATGATTATGGTCATAGGTGTTGTCGGTATTGTTTGCTTTTCCGTTATAGCAATATACGGCTATACTGTTGTTTACGGAGACCCTGTTTTTGATTTAACTGAAGAAGCTCTTTCTCAAAATCAGACTTCATTTCTCTATGGCTATGATGAGGACAAGATTGTTAAAATTGCAAGTCTTCACGGAGAAGAAAACCGTGTATGGGTAAATCTTGAGGATATGAGCGAGTATTTGCCTGAAGCATTTATTGCGATTGAAGATAAGCGTTTTGAAAAGCATCACGGTGTTGACTGGATAAGAACTATCGGTGTATTTGTAAAACAAAATAATCAGGGCGGTTCAACCATAACCCAACAGCTTATTAAAAATCTCACAGATGATAATAAAGTTACTTATATCAGAAAATTTAATGAGATATTAAGGGCTCTTAATCTTGAGAGAAATTACAGTAAAGATGAGATACTTGAAGCGTATCTTAATACAATTTATCTTTCTAACGGATGTTACGGTGTAAGGACTGCAGCTGAAAGATATTTCGGCAAAGAGGTTTCTGATTTAAATGCCGCTGAATGTGCCTCAATTGCAGCTATTACACAGTATCCGAGTAAGTATGATCCTCTTTATAATCCCGAAAACAACAGGGAAAGGCAGATTGATGTCCTTTACGCAATGAAGGATAATGACCTTAAATATCTTTCCGAAAGTGAATATAATGAAGCAAAAGCGTATGAAATGGTATTCACCAACAGTGAAAATTACAAGGGTTCGCAGATAAAAGAGGAAAATAAGGTACAGCAGAGCAATGATATAACAAGCTATTACATTGACTACGTAATTACAACTGTTCAGGAAGATCTGATTAAAATGGGCTATACAAGCAGAAAAGCTCACGATATGGTATACGGCGGCGGATTGAAAATTTACACTGCTATTGATTTCGATGTTCAGGATGCTCTTGAAGATGTTTATGAAAATTACAAAAGAATGCCTGACGAAACAGTTCAGGGAGCAATGTGCATAATGGACTATCAAGGCAGAGTTATGGGAATTATGGGCGGTACAGGCAAGAAGAAAAAGGCTCTTTCTCTTAACAGAGCAACTCAGTCCAAAAGACCTCCCGGCTCAACAATTAAACCTTTATCTGTTTATGCTCCTGCGCTTGAAAAGACTCTTGAGGACGATGAAACAAATGTTTACTGGTCAACTATTCAAAAGGACAGCCCGTCAAGGACTGTTGAGGGGAAGGCTTGGCCTGTTAATGAGGGAGGAAGTTATTCCTCAAGGAATGTTTCTCTCCAGTATGGACTTTCCCGTTCGCTTAATACAATCTCAGCAAGAACACTTGATAAAATCGGAATAGATTATTCTTATGATTTTATTACCGAAAATTTCCATATTTCAACTCTTGACAGTGTTCGTGATGCCGATTACGGACCTCTTGCTATCGGTTCTCTCACAAACGGTGCGACTCTTCTTGAACTGACTGCAGCTTATGCGTCATTCGGAAACGGAGGATATTATTATGAGCCTTACTGTTACTATAAGATAGAAGACAGTATGGGAAATACCGTTATCAGCAAGGAACAGCCGGATAAAAACAGGTCTGAGGCTTTGTCAGAAAACAATTCATGGGTTATGAATAAACTTCTGCAGACTGTAATGACTGAGGGAACAGGTACAACCTATAAACTTTCGGGTATTGAATGCTACGGCAAGACAGGTACAACAAATGATGATAAGGACCGTTGGTTTATAGGCGGTACACCGAATTATATTGCCGGTACCTGGTACGGCTATGACACTCCTAAAGAAGTATTTTATTCTCTTTCTCCGAATCCCAGCGGAACCATTTGGAATACGGTTATGAAGGAAATCTACGCTAAACTTGATGAGAAAAATGCTGAATATGATACAGAATTCCCGGAATGTGAAGGTATTGTCAGAAAATCATATTGTACTTCCTGCGGCGGTTTGACATCAGGCGGCGGTGCTTACGGATGGTTTGATGTTGATAATCTTCCGGATTATTGCAGCGGCGGTCACTATACGAATTACAGCGATGATGAAGACGACAAGGATGACAAAGCTGCAACTAAGAAGAATAATAAAGACACTTCGTCCGATGTTTCAGAGACTTCCCAGACACAAAATTATGAAACAACTGCTCCTTTAGAGACTCAGCCGCCTGTAACAGATATTCCTGCTACAGAGGCGCCTGTTGTACAGCCCGAAATACCTTTACAGTAAAATATTATGTGTGTTAAAGCGGGAAATCAGATTTTTCTGGTTTTCCGCTTATTTAAGTAAATTATGAAAATTATGTCTATTGATTACGGCGATGTAAGAACGGGTATTGCTTTCTGCGATGAAAGAGAAATTCTTGCCAGCGCCTACGGCGTCATTAAAGAGAATTATGCGCCTAAACTTGCTGATAAAATTATTGATATTATTTCCAGGGAAAAACCGAAAAAAGTTGTAATAGGGCTTCCGAGAAATATGGATGGTTCTTATGGCTTTCGAGCTGAAAAATGCAGAGAACTCGGTTCTCTTTTATCAGAAAAAACAGATATCACAATTGACTATGAGGATGAAAGACTTACAACAGTTATTGCCCACGATATTTTGTCATCAAACAATGTGAGTTCCAAAAAAAGAAAAGCAGAGGTTGACGCAGTTTCTGCGGTTATTATTCTCCAAAGCTACATCGATAAGAACAAGAATTAAGATTTTTAACCGTTCATATTATGTAACGGTGGTAATATGTTTTTTTCTGTTAAGGACTGCGTTGTTAAAATTGATTTTTATTTTATACTTGTTCTTGCTTTTGCCGCTTTATCGGGTACAAATGAGTTGATTTGTCTTTTAACATTTTCTTCTCTCCACGAACTCGGGCATTTGGTTATGCTTGCCGTTTGTAAAGGCAAAGCCGAAAAAATAACGTTTTCGTATTATGGATTTGCTCTGAAATATACTGACAATCTTTCTGAAGTTAAAGAAGTGTTTGTCATTTTTTCAGGACCGCTTGTCAATTTAATTTTATATCTTATTTTAAAAGATGAGATAAATTTTATACTTTTCGTATTAAATATGCTTCCTATCTATCCTCTTGACGGCGGCAGAATTTTAAAACTGCTTTTTCATAAAGCATCAAAAGCGGTAAATATTGTAATATTGATTTTTATTTATTTTCTTTCTGTGTATCTGATTATATATAAAAAATCTTTTTCATTGCTTTTAATTGCGTTATATCTTACTGTATACAGTTTAAATTATTGAGGTAAATATGAAAAAAGAAGTTGAAAAAATACTCCAATATGTTCAAAAACCTGCAAGATACATCGGCGGTGAACTTAATTCCATTGTAAAGGATAAAGAAAAAGTAGATCTGAGATATGCTTTTTGCTTTCCCGATACATATGAAATAGGTATGAGCCACCTCGGAATGAAGATAATTTATTCTCTTGTGAATAACAGAGAGGACGCTTGGTGCGAGAGGGTATTTGCTCCGGCTGATGATATGGAGGAGCAGATGAGGAAATACGATGTTCCTCTTTTTGCTCTTGAAAGCGGAGATTATATTAAGGATTTTGATATAATCGGTTTTACTCTTCAGTACGAGCTTTCATATACAAATGTACTGAATATGCTTGATTTGGCGAATATTCCTCTTAAATCCTCTGATAGAGATGAGCTTACTCCCGTTATTTGCGTAGGAGGCCCCTGTTGCTGTAATCCCGAACCTATGGCAGATTTTGTTGACATCGTATTTTTAGGCGAGGGCGAGGACAGCACTAACCAAGTCCTTGATTTGCTGAAAGAATGCAAAGCAAAACGATTGTCAAAGCAGGAATTTCTCCTAAAAGCAAAGGATATAACAGGCGTCTATGTACCGTCATTTTATGCTGACAGTTATAATGATGACGGTACTTTAAAGGAACTTAAACCTCTTAATAATGCTCCTTCCAAAGTAAAAAAAGCTATTGTTTCTGATATGAACAAGACTTTTTATCCGAAGGAATTTGTTGTTCCGTTTATTGATATTGTCCATGACAGGGCGGTTGAGGAAATTTTCAGAGGATGTATAAGAGGCTGCCGTTTCTGCCAGGCAGGATTTATTTACAGACCTATCAGAGAAAAAAGTGTTGATGTAATTAATGAACAAAGTAAGGCATTGATTAAGTCAACAGGATATGATGAATTGTCGCTTTGTTCTCTTTCAACTTCAGATCACAGTGATGTCAATAATATGCTTGAAACTCTTATTGACTGGACCGCTAAGGACAATATTAATCTGTCGCTTCCGAGTTTAAGAGTGGATAATTTTTCCGATGAGCTTGTTGATAAGCTCAATATGGTTCGCAGGAGCGGACTTACCTTTGCTCCCGAAGCAGGAACACAAAGACTCAGAGACGTAATAAATAAAAATGTTACCGAGGATGAGGTTATAAAAACCTGCAAAAAGGCATTTGACAACGGCTGGACTTCTGTTAAACTTTACTTTATGATGGGATTGCCTACTGAGACAATGGATGATATAGAAGGCATTGCCGACCTTGGAATGAAGGTAGTAAATACTTTTTATAACAATCCGAACAGACAGAAGGGAACAGGACTTCAGGTTTCAATTTCCTGTGCTTCTTTTATCCCGAAGCCTTTTACGCCTTTCCAGTGGGAGCCTGAGGACAGTATGAAGTCTCTCTCCGCTAAGCAAAAACATCTTCTTGAGTACGTACCCTCTAAAAAAATAAAGATTTCTTATCATGATACTCCTACTTCTCTCCTTGAAGGCGTTCTTGCAAGAGGTGACAGGAGGCTCGGAAAGGTTATTTTAAAAGCCTTTGAGCTGGGATGTAAATTTGATTCGTGGGATGATCAATTTAATTTTAATGCATGGATGCAGGCTTTTGATGAAAATGACATTGACCCCTATTTTTACACAAAACGCAGAAGAGACTTTTCAGAGCTTCTCCCGTGGGATCATCTTGATTTCGGAGTAAGCAGAAAGTTCCTTGAAAATGAGAACAGGAAGGCCCACGAAAATAAAACCACTCCCCATTGCAGAATTAAGTGTGCAGGCTGCGGCGCAAATAAGTTGAACGGAGGTAACTGCGATGCGAGAAGTTAGACTTCGTTTTGCCAAAGAGGGCAGACTCAAATATATCAGTCATCTTGATATCAACAGAGCAATGTCAAGAGCGCTTTGCAGAGCAAAAATACCTCTTTGGTATACAGAGGGCTTTAATCCTCACCCGTATATGAGCTTTTCCCTGCCTCTTTCATTAGGTGTCGAAAGCCTTTGTGAAAGCGTTGATTTGCGTATTGTCGGCGATATTTCAAATAAGGAAATTAAGAGCAGATTAAATGAGGTACTGCCTGACGGTCTGCGTATTGTTGATGTTTATGACGATTTCAGGGACTGCCGTGAGATTGCTTATTCGGATTATGTATATAAATTCCAGTTTGCCGACAATAATTCGGCACTTGAAAAAATGAAACAAGTTTTTGAAGGCAGCGAAATTTTAGCTTTAAAAAAAGCAAAGCAGGGTAGGAAACGTGTTTTTAAAGAAACAGACATAAAGAAATTTATTGACAAATATTCTGTTTCCATCAGAGGAGACATTATTGTTCTTAATGTACGGCTTGCCGCTGGTCCTGACAGAAATCTCAATCCTTCTCTTTTATTTGATACGCTTATCAGAATTATGGAAATGGATTTTGAATGGAAAAGCATAAGCAGAATTTCACTTCTTGATAAAAATTATAAAGAATTCAGATAAAACACTTGCATTTTATATTATTCTATGCTATTATATTTCAGCATTTGTTCCGTTGTATCTCTTGCAACGCGTTATAATGCCTGCGTTTAGCATTACAGAAGATGGTCCGCTTTCAGCTTTTTGATATGAACATCTCATAAAATTTAGGAGGAAGAAAAATGGACGCACTTAAGTTAATTGAAAAAGACAGCACAAAAACTGAACTTCCAAAGTTCGGTATCGGTGATACTGTAAAAGTATCTGTAAATATCCGTGAAGGCTCAAGAGAGAGAATTCAGATGTTTGAGGGTACGGTTATAGCTATCAAAGGTTCAGGAATTTCCAAGACATTTACAGTTCGCCGTGTATCATACGGTGTCGGTGTTGAGAGAGTATTTCCTATGCATTCACCAAATGTTGTTGATGTTAAGGTTATCCGCTCAGGTAAGGTTCGCCGTGCTAAGCTCTATTATCTCCGTGACCGCGTAGGTAAGGCTGCAAAGGTTAAGGAAGATATTCAGTAATTATATTTGATTACTTAAAGCCGTGGTTTTTGACCGCGGCTTTTTTGTTGAAATAACACCTGTTTTGTGCTACTATCAAATCGTAGATAAACGGTGGGAATTTACGAGGTAACATATGAAAATAGCAAATGGAATGGAATTTATAAACGATGAAAATGTTATCGGTAAGTGGGAAATAGTTGGGTGGATTGACAATCCTGCTCATAATTCTTTAGACAATCTTATCAAAAAAGGTAACGGATATAATGAAATATACTTTTTGCCGAAGGGAGAACCCTATTGGATCTTTGAGGGTTGGACAAAAGGATATTTACTGATTCATTATGGCGGAGATGAACCCATTAATACATATAAATATGAAATAATGGTTATTGAATGTAAGAAATATTTGTTCTTTCATATTGAAGACAGGACAGAAGTTTTCCTAAAAAAAGACAATAAAATATATGATAAAGGAACACTTGGCAGACATGACAAAATTGATTATCCGTTTGTAGATGATGGAAAAGTAAGAGGCAAATGGAACTCTGTCGGTTATGTTGAAAATGCAGAAGATTTTGTTCCTAACAGTGATGAAACTGAATACTATTTGAAGTCTTTGGAGTTCACTGACAACGGCATACTTATTCAGAAATATATGGATGAGGTGTGGGAAGAAAAATGGACGAAAGGACTTGTTATTTGTTTGCACAGAACGACAGCCTCTCCATACTTTATAAAAGAAATTGACGGTACAGAATATCTTTTTATGGAATGGCGAATGGGAAACTATATCTACGGTGGATGTGAACCGACCTACTATGTCTTTAAAAGATAAATTATAAGTCTATTTTGGAGTAGAAAATGTTTATTATACATAGTTTAAAAGAAAGTGATTGGAATGAATATAAAAACCAAAAATACTATGGCGATTATTCTATAAATAAATTTGGATTTATACATTGTTCTGAAATATCAACATATAAGTGGGTGGCACCTAACTTTAAAAACGAAACTGATAATTTAGTATTACTGATTATCGATACCGATAAATTAGAAAATAAAGTTGTTTGGGAAGATTTAAAAAATTGCGGAGTAAAATATCCTCATATTTATGGACTTTTAAATACAAATGCTGTTATAAATGTTGTTCCTCATCTTTGGAACAATAATAAAGAATGGATTGTTAACGAAGAACTATTAAAATATAACAATGAAGCTAAGTATTAATTAATGTGTGAGTACACATTGAATTTATATAAATATTATCAGAAAGTAAAAATATGTTGTTTCACTTTTTGAAAACGTTATCGACGTACAACAATGATTAGGCATAGCGTGATAATAAATTAATATTATTGCTTTTTATTATTAATTCCTGTATAATATTATCCTTAGGCAGGTGGTAAAATTGGCAGATTTTCAGAAGCAGACGGTTCAGTGGTTTCCGGGTCACATGGCAAAAACAAGGAGAATTATTAAAGAAAGTCTCAGCAAGGTTGACGGTGTTGTTGAGCTTGTTGACGCAAGAATTCCTTACAGTTCTTCTAATCCCGAGCTTGACAGCATCGTTAAAAATAAACCTCGTATTGTTTTGCTGAATAAATGTGATATTGCCGAGCCTTCCGCTACAAAAATGTGGATTGATTATTACAAATCAAAAGGTATGTTTGCTATCCCTGTAGATTGCAGAACAGGCAAAGGTCTTAATAACTTTATACCTACAGCTAATAAAGCCTTAGCTTCAGTAATTAAAAAAAATGAAGCAAGAGGTATGTCCGGAAAGTCTTTGAGACTTATGGTTGTCGGCATTCCGAACACGGGAAAATCGTCATTCATAAACCGAATGGCGGGTAACGCAAAGGCAAAAGTAGCTGATAAAGCAGGCGTTACAAGGCAACAACAATGGTTTAATGTGGGAAAAGGAATTGAGCTTCTTGATACACCCGGTGTGCTGTGGCCCAAATTTGATGACAGAGAAGTAGGTGACAAGCTCGCTTTTACAGGTGCCGTAAAAGACGAGGTAACAGACCTTGAGACTTTGTCCTGCAGACTTCTTGAGGTTCTGGCAAGAACAAAGCCTGATACAATTGTAAACAGATACAAGATTGACATTAACAAAGATATGCAGGGCTGGGAGATTCTTGAACTGATAGGGAAGAAAAGAGGATTTCTCATTAAAGGCGGAGAAATTGATTATGAAAGAACCGCCGTTATGCTTTGTGACGAATTCAGAGGAGGAAAGCTGGGTAAAATTACCCTTGAATTACCATAAAATTATGGACTGGCTTGAATATGAAAAAAAAGCCTTGTCGGAAGGCTACAATATCATTTGCGGAATTGACGAAGCAGGCAGAGGACCCCTAGCAGGACCTGTTTATGCCGCGGCTGTCATTCTTCCTGAAGGGCATATAATTGAGGGAGTAAACGATTCCAAAAAGCTAAGTGAAAAAAAGAGAGAACTGCTTTTTAATAAAATATGCGATGAATGTATTTGCTACAGTATAGGTATCGCAACAGAAAAAGAAATTGATGAAATCAACATTTTGCAGGCAACATTTCTTGCAATGAAAAGAGCTGTTGACGGTCTTGATGTTAAGCCGGAAATTGCACTTGTTGACGGAAACAGAAAGCCCGGACTTGATATCGATGAATGGACTATAGTAAAAGGCGACGCTAAAAGCGCAAATATTGCCGCTGCCTCAATTTTAGCAAAGGTCAGCCGAGACAGATATATGCTTGAAATGGCTGAAAAATACCCCGAATATCAGTTTGAAAAGCATAAGGGTTACGGTACTAAACTTCATTACGAAATGATTGAAAAATACGGTATAAGCGAAATACACAGAAGAACATTTTTAAAGAAGATTTTGAATAATGAACAGTAAAGGCAAGATTTGGGAAATTGAGGCTGCTAAATATCTTAAGAAGAAAAAATATAAATTAATTGAAACAAATTTTACTACCCGATTCGGTGAAATTGATTTAATAGTTTCAAATAAAAAATACATCTGCTTCGTTGAGGTTAAGCAAAGAAATGAGGATTCTTATGCTTCTCCGAGAGAATTTGTGACAGCGTCAAAGCAAAATAAAATAATTGCATCAGCGCAGATTTTTCTTTCAAATTTCAAAACTGACTTGCAGCCAAGATTTGATGTTATTGAAATATATACGAAAGATAATAAAATAAAATCAATAAAACATCTTGAAAATGCTTTTGACTTAGTATAGAATATAGTAAATTTAAGCAAGTCATTCAGGCTTGTTCTTGCTTAAGAAAGGAATATTTTGTTATGCTTTATACATCTACAAGAGATAAATCAATAAAGGTTTCTTCAGCTCAGGCAATAGCCCGGGGTATCAGTGAAGAGGGCGGACTTTTTGTTCCCTGTGAAATTCCTCAGTTTAATATTGAAAAAATTTCATCAATGGTATCAATGAATTACATAGACAGGGCTAAAACAGTTCTCAGAGAATATTTAACTGATTTCAGCGAAGAAGAGCTTGATTACTGCGTAAAAGGTGCATATTCCGCCGATAAATTTTCATCGGAGAAAATTGCTCCTACAGTTAATATAGACGGAAATAAAAACATTCTTGAGTTATGGCACGGTCCTACATGTGCTTTTAAGGATATGGCGCTTCAGCTTTTGCCCTACCTTATGACAGTTTCCGCAAAAAAGACCGCTGACGGAAAAACTATTGTTATTCTCGTGGCAACATCCGGAGATACAGGTAAAGCAGCGCTTGAGGGCTTTAAGGATGTTGATGATACAAAAATTCTCGTTTTCTATCCTGTTGACGGAGTTTCACCTATGCAGAAACTTCAGATGACCACTCAGGAAGGACAGAATGTATCTGTATGTGCCATTAACGGTAATTTTGATGATGCTCAAAGTGCCGTTAAATCTATATTTACAGATAATGATATTAAGGCTCAGCTTGCTGAAAAGAATATGATGTTCTCATCTGCAAACTCTATCAACTGGGGACGTCTTGTTCCGCAGATTGTTTATTATTTTTCTGCATACTGCGATCTTGTTGAAATGGGTAAAATAAAAGCAGGAGACGAAATTAACGCTGTTGTACCGACAGGCAACTTCGGAAATATTCTTGCAGGCTACTATGCAAAAATGATGGGACTTCCAATCAAAACTCTTGTCTGTGCTTCAAACTCAAATAACGTTCTGACAGATTTCCTTAAAACAGGAATATATGACAGGAACAGAGCTTTCTATACAACAACGTCACCTTCAATGGATATTCTTATTTCCTCAAATCTTGAAAGACTGCTTTATCATATGAGCGGCTGTGATGATATACTTGTAAAAGACCTTATGTCCCAGCTTTCGGACTGCGGAAAATATAAGGTTTCAGAAAAACTTATTTCCGATATTCAGACTGTCTTTGACGCAGGATTTACAAGTGAAGATAATGTTGACAGCACAATAAAATATCACTTTGACAAATATAAATATCTTTGTGATACTCATACGGCAGTTGCTGTTAAGGTTTATGATGAATATGTAAAGGAAACAGACGACGATATTCCTACCGTTATTGATTCTACCGCTTCTCCGTATAAATTCTCGGCAAGTGTTTTAAATGCCGTTCTTGAAGGAAAAGCTCCGAACCTTGATGAATTTTCAATGGTTGATGAACTCAATAAGGTAACAGGTGCTGAAATTCCAAAGCCTATTGCTTCCCTTAAAGATAAATCAGTAAGATTTAACAATGTCTGCAATAAAGAAGATATGAGTCAGATGGTATTCAAACTTCTTGATTTATAAAAAAACGGCTCTGAAACCTTTGAGAATTCAGAGCCGTTTTTAGTTTAGGATATCAGTAATTTACTTGCAAGTACAGCCGTCACTGCATTCAAATGTTTCGCAGGCCGTATCAGATACGCTTGTAGCAGACTGATTGCCTACTTTGATTGTACCTGCATGACAGTTGTTTGACTTGTCATGATATTTACAGTTTTTAACTTCACACATAATTCCCTTGATTTCGCTATCCATTACTTTCACTCCTTCCGGTATTTTATCTCACTTGCTTAAGTTAGATAACCGAAGTTAATTCAATTATCTGTTTATATTATTTGTTTGTTTATTTCTTTTATTCATAAAAATCCGATTCGCATTTTACTTCATAAGGAGAAAATATGTCACTCTTTGCAATTGCCGATACTCATTTGTCCTTTGGCACAAACAAGCCTATGGATACTTTTGATGGCTGGCAGAATTATACGGAAAAATTAGAAAAAAATTGGAATAATTTAGTTTCGCCTGATGATTATACTGTTATAGCTGGTGATATAAGCTGGGCAATGAATTTTGACGAGCTTCTGAAGGATTTTGAGTTTATCAATTCCTTAAACGGCAAAAAAATCATATTAAAAGGCAATCATGATTACTGGTGGAATACAGCGTCCAAAATGAATAAATTTGTTGCCGAGAATAAATTTGATACAATCTCTTTTCTTCACAATAACGCATATGATTTTAACGGATTTTCTGTCTGCGGAAGCAGAGGCTGGTTTTTTGACAGTGAAGAAGCTAAGGACGAAAAGGTTTTAAACAGAGAGGTTATGCGTATCAAAGCGTCAATAGACTGTGCAAAAAATGACGAGAAAATAGTTTTTCTTCATTATCCGCCTATTACAACCAACGAAGTTTGTGAAGAAATTTTAAATATTCTTACTGTTTCAGGTATAAAGAAATGCTATTATGGGCATCTTCACGGTGCGGCAGCAAAATTTTCTGTTGACGATACAGTAAATGAAATTGATTTTAAACTCATTTCAGCTGATAAGCTTAATTTTGTTCCGTACCTTGTTAAGAAATTTTAAAATAACTTGATATTGTTGGTAATATATGTTATAATGCCATTTCGGTAATTATAAAAATTAGTTGGGAGGTCAATAAAATGGCACTTAAATCATCAAATAAAGTTGATACAAATGTTTACGAAATTGAAGTTACCGTTACTCCTGAGGTATTCACAGATGCTTGCAAATCAGCATTTATGAAGCAGAGAAAGTCTATTCAGCTTCCCGGATTCAGAAAAGGCAAAGCAACTCAGGGAATGGTTGAGAAAATGTATGGTGAAGGCGCTTTTTATGAAGAAGCCCTTGAAATTGTTTATCCTCAGGCTGTTACCGAGGCAATCGAAGAAGCTGGTCTGAGAACTGTTGATTCACCATATGACCTTGAAATTCCCGTAATGAGCAAGGCTGACGGTGTAGAAATGAAAATGAAGGTCACAGTATATCCTGAGGTTAAGCTCGGAGATTACAAGGGACTTAAAGCAACAATGCTTCCTACAGAAGCTACAGACGAAGATGTTGATTCCGAGCTTACAAATATGCTTGACAGAAATTCACGTCTTGTATCAGTTGAGGACAGAGCTGCCGAGATGGGCGATACTGCTGAAATTGATTTTGAAGGTTTCATTGACGGTGTTGCTTTTGAAGGCGGAAAAGGCGAAAATTATCCTCTTGAGCTTGGCTCAAATTCATTTATCCCCGGATTTGAAGATCAGATTGTAGGACATAAGCCGGAAGAAGAATTTGACGTTAATGTAACATTTCCTGATGATTATGCAGGAGATCTCGGCGGTAAAGACGCTGTTTTCAAGTGCAAAATCCACGAAATTAAGACAAAGGAAATGCCTGAGCTTGACGATGAGTTTGCAAAGGATGTTTCCGAATTTGACACTCTTGATGAGCTTAAAGAAGATTTGAAAAAGCAGATTGCTGAAAGAAAAGAAGAAAAAGCTAAGTCAGATCTTGAAAATCAGCTTATTGAGCAGGTTGTTGAAAATATGGAATGTGAAATTCCGGAATGTATGTTTGACAAGAGAACAGACGAAATGATTCAGGAATATTCATACAGACTTCAGATGCAGGGTATTGACCTTAACACATATCTTTCTTATATGGGACAGGATATGGACGGCTTTAAGGCAACCTTCAGAGAAGGAGCAGAAAATCAGGTTAAAGCATCAATAGCTCTTGAAGCAATTGTCGAGGCTGAAAAGATTGAAGCTACCGAAGAGGAAATTGAAGCTGAGGTAAATAAACTTGCAGAGCAGTACCAGATGGAGGCTGAACAGGTTAAGAATGCAGTTACTCCTGACCAGCTTTCAGCTGATATTAAGACAAGAAAAGCTGTTGACATCATCGTTGATTCAGCAGTTAAAGAATAATTGTATATTTTTTTCAAATATTAAAGGATAGTGATTTTAATGGCATTAGTACCTTACGTTATTGAGCAGACCGGTGCCGGTGAACGCTCAATGGACATTTTTTCAAGACTTTTAAACGATAGAATTATTGTTTTGTCTGATGAAGTAAATTCAACAACTGCATCACTTGTTGTTGCCCAGCTTTTGTTTCTGGAGGGTCAGGACAAAGAAAAGGATATAAGCCTTTATATCAACAGTCCCGGAGGCTCAGTAACAGACGGTATGGCTATCTATGATACAATGCAGTACATCAAATGCGATGTATCAACAATTTGTATCGGTATGGCTGCTTCTATGGGTGCTTTCCTGCTTTCAAGCGGTGCTAAGGGCAAGAGAATTTGTCTTCCTAATGCAGAGGTTATGATTCATCAGCCTCTTGGAAAAACCGAAGGTCAGGCTACTGAAATTGAAATTGCTGCACAGCATATTCTTAATACTAAGAAAAAACTCAATTCCATTATGGCTGAAAACTGCGGAAAGACACTTGAAGAATTAACTCAGGCTACAGACAGAGACCATTGGCTTTCCGCTCAGGAGGCACTTGAATTCGGTCTTGTTGACAAAGTCATTGAAAAAAGATAATTTTAGAGGTAGATTTAATGGCACGTGACGATTCAAGAAAAGCTGTCGCAAGATGTTCTTTTTGCGGCAAATCTGAATCAATGGTTCATAAATTAATAGAAGGTCCCGGTGTATTTATCTGTGATGAATGTGTTGCGCTTTGTTATGATTTAATTGCCGAAACTTCATCTCCTGACAGACCTCATTCAACTCCTGATAATTCGGTTTTGCCGAAGCCTGAAGAGATTAAGGCAAAACTTGATGAATATGTTATCGGTCAGGATGATGCAAAAAAGGCTCTTTCTGTTGCTGTATATAATCATTATAAAAGGATTTACAGTTCAAATAAATCAAGTAGTATAGAGCTTCAGAAAAGTAACATTCTCCTCCTCGGTCCTACAGGCGTCGGAAAAACAATGCTTGCTCAGACTCTTGCGAAGATATTAAATGTTCCTTTTGCAATAGCGGATGCTACAACGCTTACAGAAGCAGGTTATGTTGGAGAAGATGTTGAAAATATACTTCTCAGACTTATTCAGGCTGCTGATTACGATATTGAAAAAGCACAGCGCGGTATAATTTATGTCGACGAAATTGATAAGATTTCAAGAAAAAGCGAAAACCGTTCTATCACCCGTGATGTAAGCGGTGAGGGTGTACAGCAGGCTCTTCTTAAAATCCTTGAAGGAACAGTATCAAATGTTCCTCCGGGAGGCGGCCGAAAGCATCCTCAGCAGGAATTTATTCAGATTGATACAAGCAATATTCTTTTCATATGCGGCGGTGCATTTGACGGAATTGATAAAATAATTGAAAAGCGTATCGGCGGTAAGGCTATGGGCTTCGGTGCTGATATCGGAAACGACAAAGTTGATAAAACCGATGTACTCAAGCAAACTGTTCAGCACGATTTGGTTAAATACGGTCTTATTCCTGAATTAATCGGAAGAATCCCTGTAATTACAGTCCTTGAAAATCTCGATAAAGATTCACTTATCAGGATTATGACTGAACCGAAAAATGCTATTGTTAAGCAGTATCAAAAGCTATTTGATATGGATTCCGTTACACTTGAATTTAAGAAAGACGCATTAGAGGCTATTGCCGATATTACTCTTGAAAGAAATACAGGTGCAAGGGGAATAAGAAGTGTATTTGAGTCTGTCCTCACAGATTTGATGTATAAGACTCCCAGTGATTATACTATTGAAAAAATTATTATCACTGAGGATTCCGTAAGAAAAGGGGACGAACCGATTATTCTTCGTAATCCCAACAAAAAGCCTAAACTTCTTACTGCTGACAGTCTTAAAAATGCTTAAGTAATTAAATTTGCAGCACATCCTAAAAGGTGTGCTGTTTTTACGTATATATAACTGAAATGTTATAAAATAGTAGTTGCCTTTTTTCGCGTATTAGTATATAATTTATTGTAATTTATATTGTTTAAGTAGGTTTTTTAATGATAAAAGATACAGAAAATTTTGATAATGATATGAATATTTATGAAGTTCCGATTATTCCTTTAAGAGGTCTTGTTGTTTTTCCGGATATGGTGCTTCATTTTGATGTCGGCAGAAAAAAGAGTGTTAAAGCTATTAAAACTGCAATGGAAAAAGATCAGAAGGTTTTTCTCGTATGTCAGAAGGACGCATCTGTTGACGAGCCTGATATGGAAGATATTTATGGAATCGGCGTTATCTGCAGTATAAAACAGATGCTCAGAATTCCAAACAGTGAAAATCTGAGAGTAGTTGTTGAAGGAATTGACAGGGGAAAACTCTTAAATATTGATGTGAACAAACAATATCTTTCCGGCATTGTGGAAGTACTTTCGAGATATAATAATTCAAACATCAATGACGAAGAAAGAGCGTATCAGAGAGCGGTAAAGAAAGAGTTTGAAACTTACGCATCTCTTATGCCTAAAATCAGCAGTGACATTATTGCTAAGGTAATATCAATTAAAACAAGCGGTGAGCTTGCAGATTATATCTGTTCAAATACTTTTCTTGAATATACCGATAAGCAAATTATTCTTGAATCGCTTACACCTGTTGACAGGCTTATTTCACTTATTGTTGCATTAAAGAAAGAAAATGCCACTCTTGAGCTTGAAGCCGAAATACAGGAAAAGGTTCAGGAGGAAATTGACAGAAATCAGCGTGAATATTATCTTCGTGAGGAGATGAAAGTTATTGCCGAGACCCTTGGTGAAAGTGACAACCCCATTGAAGAAGCAGACGAGTACAGGCAGAAAATCAATGCATTGAAATGCTCAGATGAAATCAGAGAAAAACTTTTAAAAGAATGTGACAAGCTGATGAAAATGCCTTCAGGTTCTCATGAGGGTACTGTTGAACGAAATTATCTCGATAAGTGTCTCGAAATTCCTTTTGGTAAATATACAAAAGACAATATCAACCTTGATAAAGCAAGAAAAATCCTTGACAAAGACCACTATGGACTTGATAAAGTAAAAGAAAGAGTAGTTGATTCGCTTGCTGTTTATAAGAGAAATCCTGATTTCAGCGGTCAGATTCTTTGTCTTTCAGGACCTCCGGGAGTAGGTAAAACATCAATTGTAAAATCCCTTGCAAAAAGCATGGGAAGAAAATATGTACGTATAGCTTTGGGCGGTATTCACGATGAGGCTGAAATCAGAGGTCACAGAAAAACTTATATCGGCTCAATGCCCGGAAGAATTGTCGAAGCAGTCATCAAAGCCGGAACAATGAATCCGATTATTCTTCTTGATGAAATTGATAAGGTTGGTAATGATTTTAAAGGTGACCCGTCTTCCGCTCTTCTTGAAGCTCTTGACCCTGAGCAGAACAGCACTTTTACCGACCATTATATTGAATTTCCTATTGATTTGAGCAAAGTGCTTTTTATCACAACTGCTAATGATATTTCCGCTATAGCTGAACCTCTTTACGACAGAATGGAGGTTACGGAGCTTAATTCTTATACCGTTGAAGAGAAGTTTAATATTGCAAAAAAGCATCTTATAAAAAAAGAAACGGACAAGCACAAACTAAGCGGAAGAGAATTTAAAATAACAGATAATGCTCTTTATGATATTATTGAGTCATACACCAGAGAAGCAGGCGTAAGAAATCTTGAAAAAAACATCGCTGCCCTTTGCAGAAAAGGAACTGTAGCTCTTGAAAGCGGAGATAAAACCTTCAAAGTAACTTCAGACAATATTGAAAACTATCTCGGAAAAAGAAAATATATAAAAGATACAGTCAGCAAGGAAAATCTTGTGGGTACTGTAAATGGTCTTGCATGGACAAGCGTAGGCGGAACAATGCTTCCCATTGAAGTTTCTGCACTTGATGGAACGGGAAAAATCGAGCTTACGGGAAATCTTGGGGACGTTATGAAAGAAAGTGCAAAAACAGCAGTTTCTTATGTACGTTCCAAGGCCGAATATTACGGAATTGACAGCTCATTTTATAAAACCAAGGATATACATATCCATGCTCCTGAGGGAGCAATTCCCAAGGACGGACCGTCTGCAGGTCTGGCAATAACAACTGCACTGGTAAGTGAACTTACAGGAATACCGATTAAATCAAATGTTGCAATGACAGGTGAAGTAAGTCTTAAGGGAAAGGCTTTGCCTATCGGCGGTCTTAAGGAAAAATCGATGGCGGCGTATAAAGCAGGATGTGACACCGTCATTATTCCAAAAGAAAATGAAAAAGATTTGGAAGAAATTTCAGATGAGGTTAAAAGCTCTGTTAATTTTGTAACTGCTGAAACCTTTGACGAAGTTGTTTCTGTCGCTTTGGAAACAAGAATTAAACCGATTGCAAAAAAGGATGATGAAATAAAAAAGAATATTATTGTTTCATCAAAAACCGACAAATCTTCATCAGTTACTCAGTAGGTGATTGTTATGAATTATAATAAGGCACAGTTTGAAAGAGCATATGGTCTTTTATCACAGCTTCCCGAGAGTGCTGAACCTGAAATAGTATTTGCAGGTAGGTCAAATGTGGGAAAAAGCTCTCTGTTAAATAAGCTGTTTAACCGAAAACAGCTTGCAAGAGTCAGCTCAGTTCCCGGTAAAACCGTAACTATTAATTTTTATGATGTTGATAATATTAAATTTGTTGATTTACCAGGTTACGGATATGCTAAGCTCAGCAAGCAGGAGCTTGGGCGGTTCAGTGAGCTTATGGAGGGATATTTTAAAACAAACAGAAATATTGCCCTTGTTGTTCAGCTTATTGATATGCGTCATCCTTTGACAAAAGATGATGAGGGTATGATTAGCTTTATGAAAGAAATGAATATTCCTTTTATAATTGTTATGACAAAGGCGGATAAGTTAAAGAAAAAAGCATACGAGGAAAGGCTGAAACTTTCAAAACAGGAGCTTTCATTTGCAGGAGATGTTCATATTATACCGTTTTCTGCCGTAACAGGACAGGGAATTAACGGAATTAAAAATTATATAGAGAAATCTGTGATGATACAGGAGGATTAAATTATGGAAAAAAAGCCCTTTGTAACTAAGGAAAAGGTCGAGGAAATTGCAGCAAAGTATCCTACACCTTTTCACCTTTATGATGAGAAAGGAATCAGGGAAAATGTTGAAAATCTGAAAAAAGCATTTTCCTGGAATAAAGGATATAAGGAATATTTTGCAGTTAAAGCAACGCCTAATCCGTTTCTTATTGATATTCTTCGCGAATACGGATGCGGCTGTGACTGCTCTTCCAAGCCTGAGCTTATGCTGTCAAAAACAGTAGGTGCTGTAGGCGATGACATTATGTTTTCTTCAAACGATACTCCTTTGGATGAGTTCAAATATTGCAACGATTTGGGCGGAATTATAAATCTTGATGATATTACTCATATTGAAGCAGTAGAAAAGGCATGCGGCAAACTGCCTAAAAAAATGAGTTGCCGTTACAATCCGGGCGGTGTATTTAAAATCACTAATGATATTATGGATAATCCGGGTGATGCAAAGTACGGTATGACAACAGAGCAGATTTATAAGGCTTTTGAAATTATGAGGGATAAGGGTGTAGAGGAATTTGGTATTCATTCATTCCTTTGCTCAAATACCGTAACCAACGAATACTATCCTATGCTCGCTAAAATACTTTTTGAGC
Source organism: uncultured Bacteroides sp. (assembly GCA_964535085.1). GTDB lineage: Bacteria > Bacillota > Clostridia > Oscillospirales > Acutalibacteraceae > Eubacterium_R. The sequence goes on along the minus strand of CAZHSE010000001.1, from coordinate 354,609 downwards.
TTGCAGTTGACCTTAATAAAAAACTCGGTGTACATATTACATTTATAAATCTTTCAGGCGGTATCGGTATTCCTTACAGACCCGAGCAGACGCCGAATGATATTTTTGTTATAGGTGAGGGCGTAAGAAAAGTATATGAAGAGGTGCTTGTTCCGGCAGGAATGGATAATGTGTCAATTTTTACAGAGCTCGGCAGATATATGCTCGGACCTTACGGTGCATTGATAACCAAGGCAATCAATGAAAAACATACTCATAAAGAATATGTAGGTGTTGACGCCTGCGCCGCTAATCTTATGAGACCAGCTATTTACGGTGCATATCATCATATTACTGTCCTCGGGAAAGAAGAGCAGCTTTGTGATTTCAAGTATGATGTTACGGGTTCTCTTTGTGAAAACTGTGATAAGTTCGCTATTGACCGTATGCTCCCGAAAATTGAAATGGGCGACTACCTCTTTATTCACGATGCAGGTGCACATGGATTTTCAATGGGCTATAATTATAACGGAAAGCTGAGAAGCTCTGAAATTCTGCTTAAAAATGACGGCTCATTTAAGCTCATCCGCAGAGCAGAGACTCCAAAGGATTATTTTGCGACCTTTGACTGCTTTGATTTTTATGACGAGCTTATTAAAGAATAATTAAAATTCCCGATTTATTCGGGAATTTTTCTTTACTTTCACGATTTAGTGTGTTACAATATCAGTACTGTAACGAGGTGATAATTTATGAGCAGAAAATTACAGGATGACAATCTTGATTTTTTATTTAAAGCTATCCTTGCTCTTGAAACGCAGGAGGATTGTTACGCATTCTTTGAGGACTTGTGTACCGTTCAGGAGCTTAAGACAATCAGTCAGAGACTTGTTGTTGCAAAAATGCTTTCAGAAAAAAGCGTTTACACGGATATTGTTAATGCTACAGGCGCATCGACTGCCACAATAAGCAGGGTAAATCGTTCTTTGCAGTACGGCTGTGACGGATATGACAAGATATTTGAGAGAATTAAGGCACAGGAAGAAAATGAGCAGTTATAATACATTTGCGGAGTTTTATGATGCTTTAACGGAAAACGTTGAATATGAAAAAAGGACCGATTATTTATTACACCTTTACGGTTCTCTTTCCGATAGAAAGGGGAGAGCACTTGACCTTGCCTGCGGAACAGGCTCTGTCGCTTTGAATTTGGGCAAAAAAGGTTTTAATGTAATCGGTCTTGATTTATCTGAAGAAATGCTTTCTGTGGCTGACAGCAAGGCACAGGGAAGTGTTAATTTTTTCTGCGGAGATATGACTGACTTTTCGTTTGAAGAAAAGTTTGATTTATGTGTTTGCTGTCTTGACAGTATAAATCACCTTGCTGATTTATCGGATGTCGAAAAATGTTTTAACTGCGTATATAATGCGTTAAATAACGACGGAGTTTTTATTTTCGACGTTAACACTGTTTTTAAGCATAATGAAATTCTTGCCGATAATACTTTTGTATTTGATGAAGATGATTTCTTTTTATCATGGGATAACGAGCTTTTAGAGAATAATGTTATAAGAATTTTACTCGACTTTTTTGTATTCAACGGTAAAAACTATGACAGATACAGTGAAGAATTTTTTGAAAAAGCATATTCAATTGATGAATTAAAATCTGTTCTTTATAATTTTGATATAACTGCGGTTTATGATGATTTATGCTATGAACAGCCAAAAAAAGACAGTGAAAGATTATATTTTGTTTGTAAAAGGAAAATTTGATTTATGGGAAAAATTGTTAGATATATTACTGAGGACGGCAGTGCTTTTGTCATTGCCGCAGATACAACCGATATGATATCCGAAATGGAGAAAATTCATAAAACCTCAGCCGTAAATACTGCCGCTTTAGGCAGACTTATTACAGCTGCGTCAATGATGGGAGATATGCTCAAAGGTGAGGATGACAGCGTTACATTAAGAATTAACGGCGGCGGACCTGCAGGAACCCTGATAGCAGTATCCGACAGCAGTGGCAACGCCAGAGGATATATTGAAAATCCTGTTGTGGAAATTCCGCTAAACAGTAAAGGTAAACTCGATGTAAGAGGAACTGTCGGTACAGACGGCTACCTTTATGTTATCAAAGATATGGGTATGAAAGAGCCTTATTCAGGCAGTACGCAGATTGTCAGCGGTGAAATTGCCGAGGATATTACAAATTATTTTGCCGTATCTGAACAGACGCCTTCTGTTTGCGCACTCGGTGTTCTTGTAAATCCCGATTTGTCTGTTTCTGCGGCAGGAGGATTCATTATTCAGCTTTTGCCGGGTTGTCCTGAAGATATTATCAGTAAAATTGAATTTTCAATGAGTGATATTGAACCGGTAACAACTATGCTCTCTAAGGGAATGACTGCCGACGACATTGCTTTAAGAGCAATGAAAGGAATGAATATTGAAAAACTTGATGAAAGCAAAGCATTTTATAAATGCAACTGTTCAAGAGATAAGGTTGTCGGCGCTCTTATTTCAACAGGAAAGGATGCACTCCGTGAAATGATTGAAAGCGGTGAAAACACAGAGGTTAAATGCCATTTCTGCAATAAAACTTATTCCTTTTCACCCGAACAGCTTGAAGAATTAATTAAATAATTCATTTTATGAAAAACAACCCCCTCCGTTAAGGAGGGGGTTATATTATTTATGTATACAGATTTTGCTTTATCTCTTAATGTCGTCCCATTTAACACCGTCAATCTGGAACATATCATCAAACTTATATACATTATTCTCATCTTTTCTGTGGCTTGGATACCAAACCTGAGCAAAGAACGGATTTGTTTTTGCAACAGCGTCATAATTCCATTCCTTCTGAGGAATATAGCACTCAGGACACCAATGACCGCCAAGGAGAATAAGCGCAGGTGAAGCCTCGAATTCTGCACCGCAGAGACCGCATTTCCACTTGAGCTTTGTAGCCATATCGCCCTTAACCATTGTTTCGCTGAGACATTCACCGCCGCGGAATTTAGCAGCCTGCTTCATATCCTCAATATCAAGCTCTGATTCAGGCTTAGACTCATCATAACCATGGTCGAGCTTATACTGCTCAGCAGCACTGTTATCTTTATCAAATTTGATAATTTCAAAATCTTCCCACTTAGAAGGAATCTTCTTCCATTCGTCAAGAGAACCGTAATAAGCACTTAAACGAACCTCATTGTTGGTTTTAACCCAGTCAAGAGTACCGAAGTCCTTAGTCTCAGCAATCTTTCTCATAAACGGCTTAGCGCAAGCAGCTACGAGATTCTTGGGAAGATATCTTGGTATCTTGAAATAGAATTCAACCTGAGTAGCAAGCCTGTCAAAATAATCCTTAACAGGAAGATTCTCTCTGAAGTGGAGATAATCTTCAAGCTTGTCACCGTCTGCATAGAACTGACCATGGAAAAACTTTGTAATGAACCAGTTAGGATCAAAGAGCTTTTCAGGACCTGCAAGACCGAGTGTGCCGAGAAGGAGACATTCAAACTCATAGTTTGAAATTCTATATTCTTTACCGGAGCCGATGTTATAGAAATGATTCCAGAAATCTGAACCAAGATGACCTGCCTTATCTTCAAGAACAAGGTTACACATAAGACGACCCGAATCCTCAACAGTACACCACTCAAGAACACCGTTTACAGGTACATGGAACATAATCGGGTCCATATTCTTAAGGATGTTTGGATAAAGAATACCTGACTGACGCATTACAACCCAATTCTTAATGCCGCTTTCAACAAATGTACGTTCAGCAACAGTCTTTGAAATAGCATAATGGTCATAGATAGAAATTTTAATCGGGTCGCCGCAGCGTCCCCAATGGATAGGATAGTTACGTCCGCCTGTTTCGGCAACAGTACCGATATAGCAAACCTTAACTGCATAAGGATCAGGCTGAGCGAGACCAGCTTTACAAATGTTCTGAGCAGCACCGATATTTGTTTTCTGAGTTCTGTAAGGCTTCCAGTCAGCTGTAGGTGATACCATACCGCCTACGTGAAGAACGTAATCAGCGCCTGTAACACCTTCTAAAATGCTGTCATAGTCGCCGAGATCGCCCCATACAATTTTAACATTTGGCTTTGCCATAAGTGGTTTAAGTTTTTCTTCATTTTTTGGGCTTTTTCTTGCAAGCATCTTAATGTTGATATCACTAGGATGCTTAAGCATTTCATTAACTGCAGCCCAACCCATATTACCGGTACCGCCGGTAATGAATACGGTTTTCTTTGCCATTATTTTTCCTCCTTAATGTGCAAAATCTGTATTTATATACAATCTAATTATAAACTAATTATAAACAAATTGCAACACTATTGACAATATAATTTTACAAATGAAAACTTTTTTGTAAAATTTCATATAGAACGCCGTAAAACATAAATAATTATTGACTTATTCTCCTGTTTGTTGTATCATTATCACATAATAAAATAAACTTTATCAAGAGTGGCTGAGGGACTGGCCCGTTGACGTCACAGCAACCTGCTTTTAGTAAGGTGCTAATACCTGCGAATACTGAGTGATGAGGTCTTTGTACACACGCTTGGTGCGTGTGCTTTTATTTTAAAAAGGAGAATTTCATATGTCAAAATATTTATTTACAAGCGAATCTGTAACAAAAGGACACCCCGACAAAGTATGTGACCAAATTTCGGACGGCATACTTGATGAACTTTTAAAGCAGGATCCTATGAGCCGCGTAGCATGCGAAACTACCTGTACAACAGGTCAGGTGCTTATAATGGGTGAAATAACAACTAACGCACAGATTGATATACCTGCCGTTGCAAGAAAAATAATCTGTGATATCGGATATAACGACGATAAAATGGGTTTTAACGGAAATACATGTGCAATTCTTACTGCAATTGATAAGCAGTCAACAGATATTGCTATGGGTGTTGATGAGTCATACGAGCTTAAAAACAGTGATGAAGATAAATACAATCTTAACGGAGCAGGGGATCAGGGTATGATGTTCGGCTATGCCTGCGACGAAACAAAAGAGCTTATGCCTCTTCCTATCAGCCTTGCGCATAAACTTGCAGTAAAGCTTACAGAGGTTAGAGAAAACGGAACTCTGCCTTACCTTTATCCCGACGGAAAAACTCAGGTTACTGTTGAATATGAGGACAATAAGCCTGTTAAGGTAAAGACTGTTGTTGTATCAAGTCAGCACAGTGCCGATGTTAAGCTTTCACAGCTCCGAGAGGATATAATTGAAAAGGTTATTAAAACAACAATTCCTGCAGAGCTTATTGATGAGGATATTACATATTTTGTAAATCCGACAGGCAGATTTGTAATAGGTGGACCTCACGGTGATTCAGGTTTAACTGGAAGAAAGATAATTGTTGACACATACGGCGGATATGCACGTCACGGCGGCGGAGCATTCAGCGGTAAAGACCCGACCAAGGTTGACAGAAGTGCCGCATATGCTGCAAGATGGGTAGCAAAAAATATTGTTGCCGCAGGTCTTGCAAAAAAGTGTGAGGTTGAGCTTGCTTATGCTATCGGTGTAGCAAAGCCTGTTTCAGTAATGGTTGATACTTTTAATACCGGTGTTAAATCCGATGAAGAAATCAGTGAGATTGTAAACAAGGTGTTTGACCTTCGTCCGTCTGCAATTATTGACAGACTTGATTTAAGAAAGCCTATGTATATAAAACTTGCCGCATACGGTCATATGGGCAGGGAAGACCTTGGAGTTTCCTGGGAAAATACAGATATGGTTGACGAGCTTAAAAAATATATGTAACATTAATTTCAGCTATTAAACCGGAAGGAAGATATTATGGATAAGAGACCGACAGTACCTGTTAACTGTTTTTTTCAGGGCTGTTATAATCCTGAATATGAAGCTGAAATCAGAAAGTGTAAAGATAAGTGTTATAAGTATAATCAGATTAATCCGAACGACAGAGAAAATTTGGATAAACTGCTTTCTGAAATTTTGGGAAAAATGGGTAAAGAAACAGTTGTAACTCCTCCTTTTTGGTGCGATTACGGATATAATATTTCTGTCGGCGATTATTTTTATTCTAACCATAATCTTATAATTACAGACGGTGCAAAGGTTACTTTCGGCGACAATGTTTTCATTGCTCCGAACTGTTGTTTTACCACTGCCGAACATTCCATCGACCCCGAACAGCGAAAAGCAGGCATTGAAATTGCCAAGCCCATTACTATCGGAAACAATGTGTGGATAGGCGCCGGTTCAACAATTCTTGCAGGCACTGTAATAGGAGATAATACTGTTATCGGCGCAGGAAGTGTTGTAAAAAAATCAATACCGAGCAACGTTGTTGCAGTCGGTGTTCCGTGCAGGGTTATAAGAGAAATCACCGAAGAAGATAAATATGCTTATCCAATGTTTAATCCGAAGGAATGATTATATGAAAAGAGATTTGGTTCTTGCCATAAAAATTAATACAGATGTTTTTTTTAAAATGCAGAAATTATGTTGCAAACTTGTAATCTTGATTTTGTACTCTGCGATATGCCTATATGGAAACATATATATCATATGCTTCATTCCTGCGATCAGTGGTATATTAATCCAACGCAATATAAAGAGCCTGATTTTCATGAGCCTTATCTTAATTCATTAGATATAGAAAGTACCAAAACGCTTTCAAAAGAAGAATTAGAAAATTATCTTAACTGTGTCAGAATAAAAATTATGGAATATTTGGACAGTTTGGATGATAACATGCTTTACGATATTCCCGAAGGATGTTCAAACAATAGGCTATGTATGATTATATCACAATTTCGACATTTTTATGCCCATTTAGGCAATATTAATGCAACAACAATAATTGAAACAAATAAATGGCCTCGTGTTATCGGTACAAACGGTATGTGCGGTAAGTCATCAGAAGGATTATGGGAATAAAAATGTCGTTGAAAATAAAGCGGGCTTGCAGTGCAAGCCCCTACGAGTAGATTTTAACATTTACATACTACGATGCGGTTCAAACCGCTTTATTGATAAACAGAGCCCCTTGAAAAATCAAGGAGCTCTGTTTTTATAATTTCTTATCTTTATCAAGCGCTTTATCGACAGCGTTATGAACAGCGGTTTCAAAACCGTCAGACTGAAGTGAAATAACACCCTCTATTGTTGTGCCTCCGGGGGAACAAACATTGTCAATAAGTTTCCATGGATGCTCGTCACTTTCCAAAATCATTTTAGCACTTCCGTAAACTGTCTGAGCGGCAATTTTCAATGCGTCATCCTTTTTCATACCGTTTTTAACACCTGCTCTTGCAAGAGCATCGATAAACATATATACAAATGCAGGCGCACACCCGCCGATTACGCCGAAAAGAGGGAAGAAACTTTCATCAAGTGCCATTGTTTTGCCGATACAATTTAAAAGAATTTCAACATTCTCCTTGTCGCTTTCGCTGACATTACTGTTACAGCAGTAAGCAGAAATTGCTTCGCCGACCTTTGCATTGATATTCGGCATTACCCTGACTAATTTAACATTGCTTTTGAGATTATCCGAAAGGAAATCTATTGTTTTTCCTGCTGCAATTGAAATTAAAAGAGTATTATTTTCTTTAACGGTTTTGTCAATTCTTTTTAAAACACCTGCTATAATATTCGGCTTTACTGCAAGAAAAACAATGTCACTGTTGGAAACAACATCACATTCATCCTGACATTCAATGACAGGGTATGTCTTCCTGCATTTATTTATCGCAGGAGCAAAAACATCAAATACATATATTTCATCATCATTTTTTCTGTTATTATAAATTCCGCCGATAATTGCTGTTGCCATATTTCCGCAGCCTATAAATCCTAATTTCATTTTAACATCCTTTCAAGCTGTTATTTATTTTCACTTTCCCTGAGTTTTATGTATTTCTCTTTTGTTGCCATTCCGCCTCTGATATGACGCTGAGCCTTGTTTTCATCAAGAATTTGCTTAACCTCACTGCAAAGCAGGGGATTAATATTACTCAGGCGCTTTGTAACATCATTATGTACAGTTGATTTGCTTATACCGAAAACCGAGGCTGTCTGCCTCACGGTAGATTTAGTTTCAATAATATAATGAGCAAGTTCAATACACCGTTTCTCTACATTACCAATCAAGAATTTCACCTTCCTTGGTAATGTATATGCTCAAACATAAAAATTATAACAAATCCCTACATCAATAAGATGTAGGGAAATTTTTTATTCATCAGCTGATGTTTCTTCAGTAGTCTGCTCGGAGTTCTCTTCTTTAGACTGACCTGCAACTTCACCAATAAGGTCAGAAAGAGTTTTTTGATTTAATTCATCAACAGAATCATACTTGCTGATATCTTCTGTCTTTGATTCGGAACCGTCTTCCTCAAGAAGTGTAAGTGTAAGCACTTTTCCTGAAATTTTAAATTTATAAACAATTTCTTTACTTGTATCGGGATTTACAAGAGTGAGTTTGTTTCCCTTAACAGTATAGTTACCTGAAAAATTAACGGTAGACAGGTAAGAATCATATGTCCCGTCATCGTAGAAAACATAAGCAGAAAGTCCCGGAGAACTCTGACTCTGCCACTTTCCGATAAGTTTTTCATCATCAGATGAGAAAATGCTTTGTGTTGCTTCAACAGGGTTTTGATCTGTTGCAATGCAATATACTCCTCCTGCAATTAACAGAGCAAGAATAACAGCCGCAACAGCAATTGCTATCTTTTTTCCTGTGGAAAGATTTGTTTTAGACATAAATTTCACCTTTTTAATCCTTTTTTAATGAGGAGATTATTTATTTTCTCCGCCGAATCAAGAAGTGTAGAAACTGACATATCGTGGTTGAGCGTATCAATAAAATATGCCGTATACTTTGAAAGCTCAACGCTGACATACCATTCTCTTTCACGAAGTTCAGGCGGTTGATATACGCCGTTTGTAGTAAATACTCTGTAGAATACACCATCATTATATGCTTTGTCAAAAACATCAAGACCATTACAGAATAAGCCAAAGGTTGTGCAGACAAATATTCTGTTACAGCCGAGGTTTTTAAGCTTCATAGCAACCTCAAGCATTGATTCACCTGAAGAAATCATATCATCAACTATAATGATGTCTTTACCTTTGACCGAGTCACCAAGGTATTGATGCTCTACAATCGGATTTCTACCGTTTACAACCCTTGTATAATCTCTTCTTTTATAGAACATTCCGAGATTTATACCGAGCTGAGTTGCAAAATAAATACATCTGTGAAGAGCGCCTTCATCAGGGGAAATTACCATGAGGTGATCTTTGTCAACAGTAAGGTCATCAACATTATTTACAAGAGCCTTAATCATCTGATATGTGGGCATTACATTTTCAAATGATTTATCCGGAATAGCATTCTGCACTCTCTGATCATGAGCGTCAAAGGTGATGATATTTTCAACACCGAGATGAACAAGCTCCTTAAGCGCCATTGCGCAGTCAAGAGATTCCCTTGTGCTTCTCTTATGCTGCCTGCCTTCATAAAGCATCGGCATAATTACGGAAACACGTTTCGGCTTTGAAGATAAAGCGGAAATAACCCTCTTTAAATCAGCAAAATGGTCATCCGGAGATTTCGGCACCTCCTTACCATACATATTATATGTACAGCTGTAATTGAACACATCGGCAATAATATATATATCATAGCCTCTTACACTTTCTTCAATAACACCTTTTCCTTCTCCGCTGCCGAAACGGGGAACAGATATATTTATCTTGTATGTGTCTCTTTGATAGCCGAAGAAAGCTATTGAATTAGCATGCTCTGACGCCTGGGTTTTTCTCCACTTAACAAGATATTTATCTATCTTATCAGTTAATTCTTCACAACCGGGCATACCTATAATGCCAAGAGGCCCAATTGGAATCGAGTTAATGTTAGCTGTAGTTTGTCTTGCCATAAGATTTAATGCTCCTCTCAAGAATTACACGCCTATTCTACAACAAACGACAGTTATTGTAAATAATTAATTTAATAAATTCAGTAAATTTTAACTTATTGACAATTTAATCTCTGTCTTTATTCTTTTTTTTGGCTGATTTTGAGATTTTATGGCTATAGATAAAATATCCTGCAAGGGCTATAACTGCTGCCGAAGAAATGATTATACCGTATTTTAATCCCCTTGGAAAATATTTATATGTGATTTCATGATTTCCGGCACTTGCGGCAACACCCAGCATTGCATCACCGATTTCAAAGGTCTCTGCTTCTTTGCCGTCAATATATACGCTCCAGCCCTCATCATAAGGAATTGAAGAATAAATATAGCTGTTTTCTTTGCAATTAATTGTTCCGCTGATTTCGGTGTCACTGTGAGAGGTTACTGCAATAGAATTTGACTTGAGATAATTGTATCCACTTTCAAGGACCTTCTGATTAACAGTATAGCAGTAAATATTGAAATATCCGCTTTCAGTCTCCATATCGCCACCGTTAACAGATATTACAATATTTTCTCCTGCTTTGTGATAGCCAATATCAAGAATATACGGTTCTTCAATGTTCTGAACCTGAGATGCTACCCTGTCGGAATTAATTTCAATGGATTTAACATCGGGAGATGAAATATAAATATAAACATTTCCGTCGGTAACAGGCGTAATATTAACATTTATCTGTCCGTATGAAGTATCAGTGTCAGTCTTATTAATCCAGTAGGTTCCGTTCTGAATAACATCATCTCCGCTGATTCCGTCAAAATCTGTTGAAATATAATCCATCTCTTCAAATACATCCGAATATCCTGTTGCAAGGCTGAAGAAATCGCCCTGTGCAATAAATGGATTGCCTTCGTCAATAATCCAGTCGTCAATTTTTTCGTTTACGCAGTAAGCAATCGGCAGATAATATTTATTCTCATAAACATTGCTGTTCTCATCACTTGTTGTGTAAATCTTATTATACAGATTATCCGATAAAGGAAGGCTTACGTCTGTCTGGATTAAATATTTCAGATTAAACATCATATTGTAAACAGGTGTTTGAGGATTATAGGTATAGCTGTTTATTCTGTTTCCGAACATTCCGAGACTGTACTGAACTCCCGAAAAGGTTTCATATGCCATTGATGAGAATATGGACATACCGTTATATCCATAGTATGAAGGATCCATTCTTGTCTCAAGATAGCATAATTCCGTTCGGCTGAAGTCATCATTATTGTCGTCAATATACTCTATTGCTTCACGGTAGGTTTCATAATTTGACTTGTAATCTTCATTATCCTGTGAAATAACAAAAGAGCCTGTATCCGTTACCGTGATTTCACAAAGAACGAGCGCAACCGCCATAGCTGAAACAAGAGCATTTGATAACTTACCTTTTCTTGTAAGAATAAGAAAGCCGGTCCAAATGATTACAAAGCCGATAGTCATATATATCGTCATTTCGCTCATTTTTTCAGTTGCCATCTTCTGGGCAACGCAGGCAAAAAATACCCATGCCATGCCGACAAAACCGATGTCTTTTACGGAAACGGCATCAATTTTCATAAGTGCCTTATATCCCATAACAAGAACAATAAAGGAGTACATATATGAAAATCTGTACGGCAAATCATTCGGAAAATGCATTGCGTGCCAGATGAAATTCAAACAGTTATTGTCAAAACTGAAAAGGAGAAACAGAAGCAAAATGATATATGCTGTTTTATCCTTAAATCTGATTTTGTCATTAATAACAAATAACGGCAACAGAATAATTGTTATTATACCGCAGTAAACATTGGGAAGTACATCGTCACCGCTGCTTCTGATTGTTTCTTCAACGCCTGCAAAATGTGAAGTAATAAAATCAAAAATGTTAAAGTAGGAAGAAAATGTTGTCGGAAAAGTATCTGATGTTGCAGAGCTTTCTCTAAGAATCATATAAACCGGCACAAGTGTTACGGCACAGACGGCAGCAGCAAGAATACTTGCAACAGCAAATTTTACTCCTCTGTTAATAAATTTTATGTCATAAAAGGCTTTAAAGGAGTATTTTTTATATTCAGCCTCCGGATGAAGTCTTCCGTCAGAATGGGATGCAATAACAAAATAAGCAAGGAAATATATTACTGAAAAAATACAGGTCATAAATCCTACATAATAATTTGAAAAAAGCAAAAGTATAAGTGAACCGAGATATAATCTGATATCACCTTTATTAATTATCTGCTCAATTCCAAGAAGAATAAGAGGCAGTAAAATCATACCATCAAGCCACATTACATTCCAGTAATACGCCATAAAGTAAGCACAAAAGGCATAAAGTGCACCGAATGAAGCAGAAATATAGTTATGACTGTTGAGTGATTTTCTGATAAAAAATGTAAAAGTTCCGGCACTGAGAATGCATTTCACAGATACAATAAATGAAATTGCAAAAGAAATATCTTCCTTATCAAAAAGGAAAATAAGTATGGTAAGAGGACTTGAAAGATAATTTAGATAGTTACCTAAAAAACTTGTTCCGCCGCCTGTCTCCCATGAATAAAGCAGACTCTGATGATTTACTATTCTGTCATAAAGCTCTGCAAAAAGCGGTCCGTATTGATGATACAGATCCATTCTCATTACAGTTGAATCACCAAATGGAAAAATGGAATAGGCAATATAAATGATGCTTATTGCCACAGCCGTAAGAGCAACAGAAAAAACAACAAATCTGTTTCTGTAAAAAGTCCTGTATATTTTTGAGCCGGTAATTTCCGAGGCATTATAATTGCAGTCAAACAGCAAAAATCTGTCAAAGAAGTAATTGAAGAAGAAAGAAATTGTTATTGCAACAAGCCATACAAAAAACACGGGCATATCAAGAAGGTCAAGAAAACAAAATTCTGCCAGCTTGTAAAAGCCGAAATCAGCGGCAATACGAACAACAAGCATTAAAATTTGTTTAATATTTGACGAAAGGGTTTCCTTTGTAAAAACAAACCTTTTTTCAAAAAGGAAGAAAACAATGTTTGAAATGATAAGTCCTGCCATACTTCCAACTGTGGCAGAAGTCCCGATAAATATTTTACACAGCTGCTTTACCGAAATTAATATAAAGATTGAAATAATGGCAAAAAGAGCATAACTGACCGTTTCTCCGTTAATATATTTTTTTGCAAACGGTTTTCTTTTTTCAGATGAATTCATAATGATAATTCCCACCAAAACTTATTTAATACTGATAATATACCATATATAAATCATTTGTTCAATAATAATTTGTTATAAACCTGATTTCACCGACATAGTATTAAGCAAGGTGATTTTATGGACAATATATCGAAAATAACGGCTTTGTTTCCATTAGAACTTCAGGCGGTTTTCATTTCATTTGATACTGTTACTCTTTCAAAAATTACCGAAATACGGTTAAGAAAAGAAATGCCGGCTGTTATTTATTTGCTGAACAAGCCCTACTTCATAAACAGCTGTTTAAGACTGTCGGAACATTTTACGGACGACTGCTTCTGCATAGACAGTGAAAATTTTGAATATATATTAGATATGGTATGTAATAATTCTTATCATACAAAGATTAATTCTATGATTAAAGGATATGTAACATTATCAGACGGTATAAGAGTGGGTATTGCCTCAACTGCGGTTATGAAAGATGGTGAAATAAAATCCGTTAAGGATATCACCTCTTTAAATATAAGAGTTTCAAGAGAAATAACCGACTGTGCACTTCCTGTTCTGAACATTCTTTATAAATCCGCCACTCCGAGCATTATCATTGCCGGACCTCCGGGAAGCGGTAAAACCACCTTTCTCAGAGACGCCTCAAAAAAATTGTCAAGCGGCTTTGCCGGTAAGTACAGAAAAACAGTAATTGCAGACGAAAGGGAAGAAATTGCTGCCGGCTTCAACGTCGGAATAAATACAGATGTACTCAAAGGTTTCAGCAAAGCCGACGCAATAGAGACCGCAGTACGTACGCTTTCTCCGGAAATAATTGTGTGTGATGAAATAGGAAACGACAATGAGCTTGATTCGATAAAATTCGGATTTTCAAGCGGTGTATCATTTATCGCAACCGTTCACGCGAAGGATAAAAACGATTTGCTCAAAAGAACTGTTATCAAAAATATGATTAATATGAATGAATTTGGCTATATTGTTTTACTGAAAAATTACACCGATGAATTTGAAATATATGATATTTCGGAGGTAGGTCTTGAAAATTGCAGGAAGCGCTATGATAATTCTGTTTTCTTTCCTAACGGGAATGGCAGTTGTCAGCTATAAAAAATCACAAATTGAATATTTGGACGATCTAATATTTATGGGAGAAAGAATTGTTATTTTTCTGAAAAATACAATTCCTGAAACAGATATTATTTTTAATAAACTTCAGAATGAACCGAGGCTCAGCAAATACAATGTTAAAGAAATTTCAAAAAATTCACCGCTTCCGAAAACTTTAAACACAAACGTAACCGAGCTTTACGGCATAATCGGCAGGTATGATGCCGATACGCAAATTAAATATACACAGGAATTTATAGAATACAGCAAAGATTTAAAAAGGCAATATCAGGAGCATTTTAATACCCATTGCAAACTGTATATTGTATTCAGCTTATCGGCAGGAATATTTATTTCTCTGATGCTGATATAGGAGGATAAATGGAAGTTGATTTTATTTTTAAAATTGCGGCAATAGGAATAATTGCGGCAGTATTAAATATTGTGCTTGTCAGAAGCGGCAGAGAAGAACAGGCAATGCTGACTACTCTAGCAAGTGTTATCGTTGTGCTTATGATGCTGATACCGAGAATTAATGATTTATTTTCTACGGTAAAATCGTTGTTTGACTTATGATAAAAATAGCCGGAATAGTAGTTATAGCCTTGTTGCTTTCTGTATTTCTCAGAAATTACAAAAGCGAATTTTCTCTCCTGATTGTAATATGTGCAGCCGTTCTGATTTTTATAATAATATCAGAAGATTTGCACACGGTTGTCACGGATTTTTCAGAGCTTACCGAAAGCGTAGACGGCATAGGACAGTATATAAATTTAATGCTCAAAGTTCTCGGGATTTCTCTTATTGCACAGCTTTTAAGCGATTTATGCCGGGACAGCGGTGAAAGTGCTCTTGCTACCCAAACCGAAACTGCCGCAAAAGTTATCATTCTTATAATATCTTATCCTCTTTTTGAATCTGTAATAAAAATTGTGACAGGACTGTTGAAATGAAAAGATTTTTAACAACTTTGATAATAATACTCATGCTGTGTCCTTTATGCTGTTACGCTGATGATTACAGTGAATATCTTAATTCTTTTGATTTAACAGCTTTTGATGAACTTGATGACAGCACCGTAAAACTTCTGGAAGAGCTTGGACTTGATGATTTTGATTATGAAAAAATCACGCATATATCATTTACAAACGTAATAAAGTATTTAACGGAGTTAATAACAAAGAAGGCAGAAGGTCCGATTAAATCGGGAATATCAGTTATTGCATTTGTTCTTCTGTCATCGCTGTTTAAGTCCTTCGGCTTTCAACTTCACAAAAACAGCATAGAAGATTTTTATGAAACAATAACAAGTTTGATTATATCTGTATTTCTTGCGGTAAGACTGACCGACTGCATAGGTTTATGCTGTTCTACAGTAAAACTGTGTGCTGATTTTACATATGCTTTTTTTCCTGCTTTTTGCATTATTGTTGCAACCTCAGGCGGAACAATGACATCATTTTCCGTCAATACAACCTTATTGATACTTGCTCAGGGGCTCAATTTTATATCAAGTCTGATATTCATACCTGCAACAAATTGTTTCCTTGCTCTGGGCATTTGTTCATCAATGAGAAGTGATTTGCATTTAAGCGGTATAACAACCTCCGTAAAAAATCTGATTATAAGAATTATTTCTGCTTTATCTGCAGTATTCGTTTCAATTTTATCTGTCAAAACTGCCGTAGCTTCAAGAGCTGATGCACTTGGGCTTCGATCGGTAAGATTTGCAATTAATTCTGTTGTTCCCGTTATCGGAAGCTCAATAAGCGAGGGACTTCTTTCAATTCAAAGCTATTCAAGCCTTATCAAAACAAGTGTGGGAATAGTAGGAATTATTGCTGTTGCGGCAATATTTCTGCCGTCAATTACAGAAGCGGCACTCTGGAGATTAATGCTGTCAATTGCCGATATTTGTTCACAGATGTTTTCCGATGGCGGTACATCGGATATGATAAGGGTATTTAAAGACAGTCTGCTGATAATCAATGTAATTTTGATATTGTCAATGGTTACAACAATTATTTCAATCGGAATACTTGTTGCGGCAAAAACGGTGAATTAAATGGAATTTATGAAAGAATGGACTTTTTCAGTTTGTATTACTCTGATTGTATCTGTCCTGATTTCACTGCTGTTACCGTCCGGCACAATGGGGAAATACAGCAAAATTATTATTTCTCTGTTTATTTTCCTATCTCTGCTTCTGCCCGTATCCAAATCGGGGCTTACGTTTGCTCTGCCTGATACAGACAATTTTATTACTCAGGAAAATCAGGAGGAAACCTATTCCGATCTGATTGAAGCACAAATAAAAGAAAAATTAACAATTGCCGGGTTCAGCGGTGTAAATATCGACTGCAAAATATCAATAAAAAATGACAAGGAAGCCGAAATTGAAATAAAAGAACTGAAGGTTTATATTCCCGACGAATACAGCAAGGAAGAGATTTACAGTTTTATTAATGACAATCTCGGTATGATTGCGGAGGTGTACTATATTGGAGAGTAAAATTAAGGACGTTTTAGAATATCTGAAAAAAAATAATCCCGGGAGAATGAAAATCATTATTGCAATCGGTCTTATCGGGGTAATACTGATTGCCATGTCCGACATATTTTCCAAAAGCGAAAAAGAAACAGTTTCAGTAACATCCGACAGTATAAATTATTCCGACTATGCAAATGAGCTTGAAGACAAACTTTGCGGCATAATTTCTTCAATGGACGGAGTAGGGGAATGTAAGGTAATGATTACCCTTGAAAATTCCAAGGAAAATGTTTATGCAACAGACAATGAAAACAAAACTGACTCCGGCTCATCAAGTTCAAAGGATGAATACGTAATCTATGATTCGGATAACGGTGAAACACCTGTGTTAATTAAAGAATATTATCCGAAAATTCAGGGTGTGTCGGTGGTCTGTACAGGCGGTGATGATATAGTTATTAAAGAGCAGATTATCAATGCCGTTACATCATTGTTCAACATATCAACAAACAGAGTATCTGTTTCAAAAATTAAAGAATAAAAGGTGATTTTATGAGTAAAAATAACAAAAAAGAAAAGAAAGCCAAACCTGTTCTTACGGAAGAAGAACTCAAAAAAAGAAAGTCCCGAAAAACAAAAGCGGCAATCTCCTGTTTTATACTTCTTCTCGGTGTTGGAGTAGCAGGAAACTGGTACTGGGAAAACAGCGATTTATCAACCAAAATAAGCACGGTCTCCAGTGACAATGAAAAAATCCTCGGCGAAGCTACATATGTTGACGCCACAACTGAGTCAACAACCGAAAACAGTTATTTTTCGGATGCAAGAGTGGAAAGACAGTCAGCAAGGGATGAAAGCCTTGAAAAATTGCAAAAGATAATTGATTCGTCAAAAGAAAGCGACAGTGCACACAAAGAAGCTGCTGAAAAAATCGCATCAATATCAGACATAATTTCCATTGAGAATAAAATTGAAACTCTTGTTAAAGCTAAAGGAGTAAACAACTGTCTTGCAGTTATAAACGGAGACGGAACTAAAGTGGACGTAATTGTTGATGTTGATGAGCTGACCGATACGGTAATTCTTCAGATAAAAGAGATTGCAACGGCACAGCTCGGATGCTCATATGAAAATGTTACAATCATTCAGTCTAACTGATAAAATTAACATGCAGTTCATATAAATATCTTGTATATTTATTCACAATGTGTTATAATAGTGCAAAACCAAGGAGGCAAAGATATGGAAATTTCCGCTAAAAGTTCTATGGGTGAGCTTGTTATTTCGGAAGAAGTTTTATCTTCCATTGCTGTAAACGCTGCTAAAGATGTAGACGGTGTCTCTTCCTTCTACAGCAAACCTGTTGATGTTGTCAGCACAATAAAGCAGGGAAGTCTAAAAGTAATGAGCCCCGTCAGAATAATGCAGGACGGTGAAAATATCAGTATCAGCATTTATATCAACATTGAACCGGGTAAGAAGTTTAGAACTGTTGCTTCTGAAGTGCAGAATGCTGTAAAGGAATCTGTACAGAATATGACAAGAAAACTTGTTACAAGGGTAAATGTTATTGTTGCCGGAATTGATTTTGATGAGCCGAAAAGCTCAAATGAACCTTGTGAAACTGAAGAGTAGCAAAATCCGCCGACAATAAAACTATTGTCGGCTTTTATTTTTATATATTACGTTTGGAGAAAAAATATGAAAAGAAGTGAAATGAGAGAACAGGCATTTTTTCTCGCATTTGAAAATCTGTTTGATAACGGTGAAAACATAGAAGAACTTATGGAGCTTTATTCTGAAAATGTATGTGAATTGTCAGATTATGCTAAAACTGTGTTTAAAGGTATATCCAAGAACAAAGAGAACCTTAATGACACTGTAAATACATATTCCAAAAGCTGGAAGACCTCAAGACTGCCTAAAGTATCGCTTGCTATTCTTTATGTTGCATTGTATGAAATGTACTATGTTGACGAAGTTCCTGACAGCGTCGCAATTAATGAAGCTGTTGAGTTGGCGAAAAAGTATGCCGCAACGGAGGATGCTTCTTATATTAACGGCGTTCTCGGTGCCGCTTCAAGAGATAAAAAATGATGTATCTCGGAATTGATACAAGTAACTATACTACATCAGTCGCTTTATTTGACGGTAATGATGTATTTCAGGAAAAGAAACTGCTTAATGTAAAAAAAGGAGAAAAAGGTTTAAGGCAGAGTGAGGCATTATTTCAGCACACTGTTAATCTTCCCGAACTCATTGACAAAATAGAATTCAGCGGTAATCTTGACGCTGTCGGCGTCAGCAGCAGACCGAGAAATATTGAGGGAAGTTATATGCCCTGCTTTCTTGCTGGAGTAAATGCAGCTTCTGCAGTATCGAAATTTACAAATTCTCCTCTTTATAAGACTTCACATCAGACCGGGCATATTTTAGCAGCCCTTTTTTCCGCTGATAAGCTGAATATGATAAATGATGAGTTTATCGCATTTCACGTAAGCGGGGGAACTACCGAAGCTCTGATTGTAACACCTGATAAAGATAAAATTATCAATGCACAGCTTATAGGTCAGAGCACTGATTTAAAAGCAGGACAGGCTGTTGACAGAGCAGGTGTAATGCTTGGGTTGGATTTTCCCTGCGGAAAAGAGCTTGACGCATTGTCGCAAAAATCCGATAAGGAGTTTAAAATTAAACCGTTTGTTAAGGGAACCGACTGCTCACTTTCGGGAATTGAAAACAAAGCAAAACAGATGTATAAGGACGGTTTTCCGAAAGAGGATATTTCAAAGTTTGTTCTGACATACATATATGAATCTCTTTCAGCTATGACTGAAAATATATTCAGGATTTACGGAAAAATGCCTGTTATTTTTGCAGGAGGTGTTATGTCAAACACACTTATAAAAGCAAAAATGGAAGAAAAATTTTCAGCATATTTTGCAGAACCCGAATTTAGCTGTGACAATGCCGCAGGCACTGCAATATATGCTTATCTGAAAGAAAACAATTTATGAATGTTATAACAGTATCGCAGGTAAACACATATATCAAAGCGCTTCTTGACGAAAGCATGCCGCTCAGAAATATTTTTGTTGTAGGAGAAATAAGCAATTTTCTCCATTACTTCAGGAGCGGTCATATGTATTTCACTCTTAAAGATGAAACATCACAGCTTAAAGCAGTAATGTTTTGTTCATATGCAGAAAAGCTCAGATTTAAGCCCGAAGACGGTATGATGGTAATTTGCAGGGGCAGAATTTCATCATATGAAAAAGACGGGGTTTATCAGCTTTACGTCGAAGATATGCAGCCCGACGGAATAGGTGCACTTAATCTTGCCTATGAACAACTTAAAGATAAGCTGTCTAAGGAAGGACTTTTTGACGAGCAATATAAAAAGTCTATTCCTAAATATCCGAAAAAAATCGGAATTGCGACATCGGATATGGGTGCCGCTGTCGAGGATATTAAAAATATTACCAAAAGAAGATTTCCTATCTGTGAGCTGGTTATTGTTCCGACTCGGGTTCAGGGAATCCAAGCAGCCCCCGACATAGTGAAATCACTGAAAATACTTGACAGCATAAATGATATTGACTTGATAATCGTAGGAAGAGGCGGTGGCTCGATTGAAGATATATGGGCATTCAATACGGAAGAAGTTGCAAGAGCAGTTTTTGAATGCAATAAGCCTGTAATTTCCGCTGTCGGTCACGAAACTGATTATACAATTTGTGATTTCGTTGCGGATTTACGTGCCCCTACGCCAAGTGCGGCGGCTGAGCTCGCCGTACCCGATGTAAATATTATCTTTGATTTCCTTGATAATATGGATAAAACGCTTTATTCTCTGTTAAAACAGAGAACCGAAAGTGAATATCAAAGGCTTGACAATTTACAATCATCAGTTATAAACGAGGCATCCAAAAAAATTGGCAGCGGAATTGACGCACTTCAAAGCATTTCAGACAACATTAGAGCTAATTATTCCGCAGAAATAAATAAAGAAAAACTAAAGCTATCGGCTGTTGCAGAAAAACTTAATGCACTCAGTCCTCTCACCACTATAGCAAGAGGTTACTGCATAGCAGAAAAAAACGGTGATGTGGTAAAGAGCTCAAAAGGTCTTAAAACAGACGATAAAATTACACTTACTTTTTCCGACGGAAATATAAATTGCCGTGTTTCCGAATAGCTAAGGGAGTTTTTATGGATAAAGAAATGACATATGAAACAGCTATGAGCAGGCTTGAAGAAATTGTTTCTCTTCTTGAAAACAGTAAGATTTCTCTTGACGAAAGTATGAAACTCTTTGAAGAGGGAACAAAGCTGACAGCCTTCTGTTCAAAAAAGCTTAATGACGCTGAACAAAAAATCACATTACTTTCCAAGGAGTAATTACAGTTATGGATAACATTGAATTTAAAAATATACTTAACAATGATATAAGAAAAGTCGAACACAGTCTTCTGTCCTTTCTTCCCGATGCAAAGGACGGACAGGAAGAAGTTGTACAGGCTATGGAATACAGCCTTTCAAACGGCGGAAAAAGACTGCGTCCTGTCTTTGCACTTGAATTTGCAAGAGCCTGCGGCGGAACAAGAGACGACTGTCTGCCCCTTGCCTGTGCTATTGAATTTGTGCATACATACAGCCTTATTCACGATGATTTACCTTGTATGGATAATGATGATTTGAGAAGAGGAAAGCCAAGCTGTCATAAAAAATTTTCAGAGGCAACGGCTCTTTTAGCGGGCGATGCTTTGCTTACACACGCATTTGATATTGTCGCTTCAGCAGATCTTTCCGATGATAAAATTTCAGCTGCGGTAAGTCTGCTTGCTCAGAATTCAGGTGTTTGCGGTATGATCGGAGGTCAGGTAATTGACCTGAAATATGAAAGTGAAGACCCGACAATTAAACAGCTTGTAAATGTTTATAAAATGAAAACAGGTGCTTTAATTTCAGCTGCGTGTCTTCTCGGCTGCATCAGTGCAGGTGCAACAGATGAACAGCTTTCCGCCGCTTCAAAATTTGCGTATTCTCTCGGTATTGCATTTCAGATTCAGGACGATATTCTTGATATTGTTGGTGACGAAAGCAAACTCGGAAAACCTGTAGGCTCCGATGCGGAAAACAACAAAACTACTTATGCAACCCTTGTAGGCATTGATAAGGCGAAGAGTGATGTTAAGGCTCTTACCGATTCTGCTGTTGCACAGCTTTCTCATTTTGACAATACGGAATTTCTCGAAAAACTTGCTTACAGTCTGATAAACAGAGAAAGCTGATATTTAACTTTCTGAAAAGAGATATAATATGTCTGTTCTTGATAATGTAAATTCACCTAAGGATTTAAAAAAACTGAATACCGATGAGCTTAACGAATTATGTTCCGACATCAGAAAAGTACTGATTAATACAGTTTCGGAGACCGGAGGTCACCTTGCTTCTAATTTAGGAGTAGTTGAACTGACAGTGGCACTTCATAAGGTTTTTAACAGTCCAAATGACCAAATAGTCTTTGACGTCGGACATCAATGCTATACCCATAAAATTCTGACAGGAAGAAAAGATAGGTTTGATACGCTCCGTACCGAAGGAGGTATCAGCGGCTTTACAAGACCTGTTGAAAGCGAATACGATATTTTTTCATCAGGCCACAGCTCAACCTCAATTTCCGCTGCTGTGGGACTTGCCAGAGCAAAGCAGATAAAAGGGGAGAAAGGCAAGGTCATTGCCATTATAGGTGACGGTGCTCTGACAGGCGGTCTTGCTTATGAGGCACTGAATAACTCAGGTAATGATAACAGCAATCTTATTGTCATACTGAACGATAATAATATGTCAATCAGCAAAAGTGTCGGCTCAATAGCTAAAAATCTTACAAATATTAGAACCTCAAAAAAATATGTTACATTCAAGTCAAAACTTCAGAGAGGACTTGCAAGAATACCTAAAATCGGCACAGGTATTAACAGATTTTTTACTCTTGTTAACACAAAAATAAGAAAAATTGTTTATAAATCAACATTTTTTGAAGATTTGGGATTTCGGTATTACGGACCGATTAACGGTCACGATATTGATGATCTTATTGATGTTCTGTCAGCAGCAAAGGCACATAACCGTTCTGTCCTTATTCATGTCAATACAATTAAGGGAAAAGGTTATTCTCCTGCCGAAAAAAATCCAACTCAGTTTCACGGCATAGGAAAATTTGATATCAACACGGGAGAGCCTCTCAGCAAAGGAAAAAATTTTTCATCTGCTTTCGGTGATACAATGTGCAAATTTGCAGAAAATGACGGAAGAATCTGCTGCATTACTGCCGCCATGGCAGAGGGAACGGGTCTCTGTGATTTTGCAGAAAAATACCCTGACCGCTTTTTTGACGTCGGCATCGCAGAACAGCACGCAGTAACTTTTTCAAGCGGTCTTGCAAAAAACGGTATGGTTCCTGTCTTTGCAGTATATTCCACCTTTTTGCAACGTTCTTATGACCAGCTTGTTCATGACGTTGCCATGCAGGATTTAAAGGTAATTTTCGGAATTGACAGAGCAGGATTTGTCGGCGAAGACGGTGAAAGCCATCAGGGAATTTTTGATACTTCATTTCTTAATTCCATAATAGGTCTTACTGTTTTTGCACCGTCTTATTATGACGAACTTGAAGCAATGTTTTACGAGGCAATTTATAAAATTAAAGGCGCTGTTGCCATAAGATATCCGAGAGGAAGCGAAGGCGTAAAACCCGACGGATATGAATACAGTCACGAAAGTTTTACCGTCTTCGGAGATGTCGGCAGTTCAAACTGCATAGTAACATACGGCAGACTTTTCGGTGAATGTTATCAGGCTTATGAAAAACTTGATGATACTTTTATAATTAAACTCAATATGATTAAGCCCATTGATAAAAACGTTTTAATTAATCTGAAAAACTGTAAAAATATCTATTTCTTTGAAGAAAGCATAAGATCAGGCTCGGTCGGTGAATGCTTCGGCTCAATGCTTCTTGAAAACGGAATTAATGCTCAGTTCAGACATATTGCAATTGATAATGAATTTGTAAAACAGGCAAGTGTAGCAAGTCAGATGAAAACATATCATATGGATACGGAATCGGTTATAGAAGAGGTAAACAATGGCAAAAATCAATAAGACAAGACTTGATATTGCTTTATTTGAACGTGGGCTTGCACCCAGCCGTGAAAAAGCCAAAGCAATAATTATGTCAGGAATTGTGTACGTAAATAATCAGAAATCCGATAAAGCAGGCAAAGAAACCAGGGATGACGATATAATAGAGGTCAGAGGAAATACGCTGAAATATGTCAGCCGCGGCGGTCTGAAACTCGAAAAAGCCATGGAGAAATTTCCTATCGTTCTTGATAACAAAATATGTATGGATGTCGGGGCATCCACAGGCGGTTTCACAGACTGTATGCTGATGAACGGTGCAGTTAAAGTTTACTCTGTTGATGTGGGATACGGTCAGCTTGCATGGAAGCTCAGAACGGATGATAGAGTTATCAATCTTGAACGCACTAATTTCAGATATGCTACAGAAGAACAAATAAAAGATAAAATTGATTTTGCAAGTGTTGACGTATCTTTCATATCATTAAAGCATATTTT
The DNA here is from genome assembly GCA_964535085.1 of uncultured Bacteroides sp. Classification (GTDB taxonomy): domain Bacteria; phylum Bacillota; class Clostridia; order Oscillospirales; family Acutalibacteraceae; genus Eubacterium_R. The sequence continues at coordinate 330,205 of CAZHSE010000001.1, read as the reverse complement.
GCCTAACCTTAATAAATTCCTATCAGACGATGGCAGTGCTGTTTGTCTGATTAAACCTCAGTTTGAAGCAGGTAAAGATAAGGTAGGTAAAAAAGGCGTTGTCAGCGATTTGAACACTCATATAGAAGTAGTTGAAAGAGTAATTGATATGGCTGTCGAAAACAGATTTTCCGTTAAAGGTCTTGAATTTTCACCCATTAAAGGTCCCGAAGGCAATATTGAATACTTAATTTACCTGCAAAAATCAAACGCTCCTGAAGTCGATTTAACCTTAAGTGCCAAAGAACTTGTTAATCAGTCACACGAGGAATTGTTATGATTATTTCAATTTTCCCAAATTTGAATAATGTATCTGTTAAGCCAATTTCAAACGATGTAATTAACGCATTGTTAAGATTAAAAGCAGACGTTTATCTGCCGAGTGAATATAAAGATACATACGCTGACTTTGATATCTCCTACGGAGACAATGAAAAAATAATGTCTGTTTGTGACATTGCCATAGCTATCGGCGGTGACGGAACGACACTTAATGTAGCCAAGAAATCAGCTTTAAAGAATAAGCCTGTCCTCGGCATTAATGCAGGACGCCTCGGTTTTATGAGCGGTATTGAACGTGACGAGCTGAATCTTCTTGAAAATCTCGTAAACGGAAAATATAAAATCGATGAAAGAATGATGCTTAAAGCACGGATTTTTGAGGGAGATATTCAGAAATCCGTTCATCACTGTCTTAATGATATTGTTATTTCACGAGGTAATTTTGCAAGGCTGATTGATATTAATGTAATCTGTGACGGCAGAAGCGTTTCAAATACAAGAGCTGACGGAGTTATAATCGCAACACCTACAGGGTCAACAGCCTATTCAATGGCCGCAGGCGGTCCTGTTGTAAGCCCTGAGGCTGACTGCATTATCGAAACGCCGATATGCCCTCACTCATTAATGGACAGAAGTATTATTTTTTCTGCGGATAAAGAGCTGATTATCAAAGCGTCAAATGACGTAAGAAATATACCTATACTAACCGTTGACGGTCAGGAGGCTGTTAATCTGTCTCCTGAAAGTGAAATTCACGTTTCTGTTTCCGAATTGAAAACCAAACTGATAAAACTTAAACCCGAAAACTTTTACGAAATTCTTAACAAGAAGATAATTGAAAGGAGAGTTTGATGAAAAAGAGGAGACACGCAAAAATATTAGAAATTATCAATTCCAATGAGGTGGAAACTCAGGAAGAGCTGCAATCGCTTCTTGTTAAGGCTGGCTTTGAGGTTACTCAGGCAACAATATCAAGGGATATTAAAGAACTGCGTCTTGTAAAGGAGCTTTCGGAAAAAGGCAGGTATTATTATTCCACAGGGAAAAAAGCGAATTCCGAAGCCGTCAAACGTAACGGCGGAATATTCGGCGAATCAATAATCAGCGTTGAATATGCAATGAATATGGTATGCATCAAATGTTTTCCGGGTATGGCTGTTGCAGTATGCACAGCTATTGATTCAATGGAGTGGACAGGGGTTGTAGGTACAATTTCGGGTGACGATACTATATTTGTACTTTGCAAAACTCAGGATTTTGCAAAGATTTTCACGATGAATATGGAGAAGATTTTAAATGTTAAAAACAATTGACATTGAAAATATTGCCGTTATTGAAAAAACATCGGTTGAATTTTCCGAAGGACTTAATGTCCTGACAGGTGAAACAGGTTCAGGTAAATCTATTGTTGTTGATTCAATTAATGCTATACTCGGTGAAAGAACATCAAGGGAACTTGTCCGACACGGTGCAGACAACGGTTTTGTAAGTGCTTATTTTGAAGACATTTCAGAAAATGTTACCGAAAAGCTGAAAGAGCTGAATTTTGATACCGAGGAAGACGGCAGTCTTTTGCTTACAAGAAAAATCAGCACCAACGGTAAATCGGTCTGTAGAATTAACGGAAAGACTGCAACTGTATCTATGCTCAAAGAGATAGGCGGTATGCTTGTAAATATACACGGTCAGCACGACAGTCAGCAGCTTCTCAACCCTGATTTGCAGTATCAGTACATAGATATGCTTCTTTCCGATAAGAACATATTAGAAAATTACAGGTCGGTATTTAAAGAACTGACATCTGTCCACAAAAAAATGAAAAAGCTAAAAACTGCCGAAATTGACAAAGAAAAGGAGCTTGAACTTCTTAACTATCAGATAAATGAGCTTGAACAGGCGAATATTGAACCGGGAGAAAGGGAAGAACTCTTAAAGAAAAAAGCCCTTATTTCCAAAAGCGAAACATTAACATCCGCCCTTAATGATGTTTTATTAATCATTAACGGAGACGAAAATAACAGCGGTGTTCAGACTGCTGTCGGCAGTGCGTATAAAGAAATTGTTAATTTCGATGAGTCAAAGTCCGTATCGGTCATTCTTGCTGATATTGATGACAGACTTGAAAATGCAAAGGATAATATAGAATCTCTTTTAAATGAAATAGATTTTTCACCAAATGAGCTTGAAAGAATTGAAGAAAGGCTCAGTCTTTATTATGAATTTTCTTCAAAGTACGGAAATACTGAAGAAGAAATGCTTGATTTCCTTGAAAAGGCAAAGGAAAAAAAGAAATCAATTATGTTCGCTGACAAGGAGCTTGAAAGATTAAACAGCGAATACAATTCACTGCTTGCAAAAGCCGTTAACCTTGCCGACAGATTATCGGAGGAAAGAATAAAAACGGCTTCCGACTTTGAAAAAAATGTAAAAAAAGAGCTGGAATTTCTCGATATGCCAAAGCTCAAATTTGTTGTTAATTTTGAAAAAGGCAGAATGTCCTCAACAGGCTATGATGATATTGAATTTCTTATTTCAACAAATCCGGGAGAACCGCCAAAACCTCTGTCAAAAATTGCGTCAGGCGGCGAACTTTCGAGAATTATGCTTGCAATTAAGAATATTATAGCGTACAATGATACAATCAGTACATTGATATTTGATGAAATCGACACAGGAGTCAGCGGCAGAGCAAGCCAGAAAATCGGATTAAAGCTTAAATCTGTTGCTAAGAATACTCAGGTAATCTGCGTTACACACTCTGCTCAGATTGCATCAAATGCACATCAGCATTTTCTTATCAGCAAAAAATTTGAAAATGACAGCACATATACAAGCGTAGCTTCACTTGATTTTGACGGAAGAGCCAATGAGCTGGCAAGAATTATGGGCGGGCTTGAAATTACCGACACGATTCTCAACAGCGCAAAGGAGTTACTGCTTCAAAATGGGAATTAATTTGGAAGAAAAAATTAAAAACGGAATGTGCGGTACAATTTATAAATAAAGTTTTTAATTTCAGGAGGATATAAAAATGGGAGTTTATGAGGAATTACAGGAAAGAGGGCTGATTGCCCAGGTAACAAACGAAGAAGAAATAAGAGAAATGGTTAACGCAGGTAAAGCAGTATTCTATATAGGCTTTGACTGTACGGCTGACAGTCTCACTGCCGGTCACTTTATGGCGCTCACATTAATGAAGCGTTTGCAAATGGCAGGCAATAAACCCATTGCTCTTATCGGCGGCGGTACAACTATGATAGGTGACCCGTCAGGCAGAACCGATATGAGAAAGATGCTCACAAGGGAAGACATCGACCATAATGCCGCTTGCTTTAAACGTCAGATGGAAAATTTTATCGACTTTTCCGACAATAAGGCTATGATGATTAATAATGCCGACTGGCTTTTAAATCTGAATTATGTAGAGCTTCTCAGAGAAGTCGGTGCATGTTTTTCGGTAAACAATATGCTTCGTGCCGAATGTTATAAGCAGAGAATGGAAAAAGGTCTTTCTTTCCTTGAATTTAACTATATGATTATGCAGTCATATGACTTTTATCATCTTTTCAAAAATTTTGACTGTAATATGCAGTTCGGCGGTGATGACCAATGGAGCAATATGCTTGGCGGTACAGAGCTTATCAGAAGGAAACTCGGCAAAGATGCTCACGCTATGACGATTACTCTTCTTACCGACTCACAGGGAAATAAAATGGGTAAGACTGCAGGTAATGCCGTATGGCTTGACCCTGAAAAGACATCACCTTATGACTTCTATCAGTACTGGAGAAATGTCGGAGACCTGGACGTTATTAAATGTATGAAGATGCTTACATTTATTCCGATGGAACAGATTAACGAATATGCTAAGTTAGAGGGTGCAGACCTTAACAAAGCCAAGGAAGTTCTTGCATTTGAGCTTACAAAAATGGTTCACGGTGAAGAAGAAGCAACTAAGGCGCAGAATGCTGCAAGAGCGCTTTTCGCAGGCGGCAGTGATAATTCAAATATGCCTGAAACCGTATTGTCGGATGATGATTTCACAGACGGAGAAATCACTGTAGTTGATATGATGATAAAAGCAGGACTGATTAAGTCAAAAGGAGAGGGCAGACGTCTTATAACACAGGGCGGTGTCAGCGTAAACGACGAAAAAATTACCGACGGCTTTTATTCTCTGAATAAATCCGCTTTTGACAGTGAGGTAATTATCAAAAAAGGCAAAAAGGTTTTCCATAAATTTACAAAATAATATACTGTTTAAAGAGTTCAGCTTTGTTTGAACTCTTTAATTTTTGCCTATATTTTATTATACAGCACTTGAAGACGACGGTTTTCTTTGTTATAATAATCTGTAATATTTTAAAGGTGAAAAATATGGAAAAAATTAAGAATAAAATCGAACAGCTCAGAAAAACATTAAAATACCATTCCGACAGATATTATAATGATGATGCACCTGAAATTGAGGATTATGAATACGATATGATGATGCGTCAGTTAAAAGAACTTGAGGAAAGATATCCGCAGTTTGATACTCCCGATTCTCCCACAAAAAAAGTCGGAGGAAAAGCAGACAATTCCTTTGAGCCTGTACGCCACAATGTCAGAATGGAAAGTTTGCAGGACGCTTTCAGCAGAGAAGAAATTTATGATTTTGAAAAACGTGTTACAGATGTTGTTGCTTCTCCGAATTATGTTGTTGAGCCGAAAATTGACGGTTTATCCGTAAGCCTTGAATATCGTAACGGTGTGTTCGTAAAAGGCTCAACAAGAGGTGACGGTGATGTGGGCGAGGACGTCAGCGGAAATCTTCGTGTAATTCATAATATACCGCTTAAACTTAATGAGCCTATACCCTTTATTGAGGTTAGAGGCGAAGTATATATGCCGAAAAAGAGCTTTGACAGAGTTGTTGACAGACAGCTTATTAACGGCGAAAAACCGTTTAAAAACCCACGTAATGCGGCCGCAGGTTCTCTCAGACAAAAGGACAGCAAAGTCACTGCAGGACGCGGACTTGATATTTTTGTATTTAACATTCAGCAGATAGAAGGTGCAGAACTTAGCTCTCATAAAGATTCACTCGATTTTCTGAAAAAATTAGGATTTAATACTGTCCCTTTCTATAAAAAAGTTAATGCAATATCGGATGCTCTTGACGAAATAGACAGAATAGGCGAGGAGAGAGGAAACCTTGAATTTGATATTGACGGTGCTGTTATAAAGGTTGATGATTTTGAACAGCGCAGAATTCTCGGCTCGACTTCCAAATTTCCAAAATGGGCAGTTGCTTTTAAATATCCGCCCGAAGAAAAGCAAACTAAACTGGTTGATATTGAAATTGCAGTAGGCAGAACAGGTGTATTAACCCCCACTGCCGTGCTTGAAAGTGTGCATCTTGCAGGAACAACCGTAAGCAGAGCAACCCTTCATAATCAGGACTTTATCAATGAAAAAGGCATCGGTATAGGCGATACCGTTACTGTAAGAAAAGCAGGGGATATAATTCCCGAAGTGCTTTGCGTGAATGAGCATAACAGCAATTCGGTATTCAGATTCCCCGAAACCTGTCCATCCTGCGGAGAAAAGGTTATACGCGAGGAAGGAGAAGCTGCTATCCGATGTATCAATCCCGAATGTCCTGCTCAGCTTTTGCGCAATCTTATTCATTTTTGCTCAAGGGATGCAATGGATATTGAAGGCTTGGGTCCTGCCATAATTGAGACATTTGTAAATGTGGGTATGATAAAAAAGACTTATGATATCTATGCTCTTAATTCTCTTGAAATTGCTAATCTCGAGGGATTTAAGGAAACAAGCGCAGGCAATATAATTTCTTCCGTTGAAAATTCAAAAAAGAATGATTTGTCTAAACTGCTTTTTGCCCTTGGAATAAGACATATCGGCGCAAAAGCCGCCAAGCTTCTTTCCGACAAATTCAAATCCATAGATGCAATAATGACTGCAACTGTTGAAGATATCCTTCAGATTGACGGATACGGCGAAGTTATGGCAAAAAGTGTGGTCGATTATTTTTCAACAGACTCAGCAAAGGAGCTTATCCAAAAGCTGAAAGATTACGGTGTCAATATGCTTTCAACAAATGTTGTAGAAGATAACAGATTTGAAGGTATGACCTTTGTATTAACAGGTACTTTGCCCACATTAAAGCGTTCCGAGGCTTCAGAGATAATTGAGTCCTTCGCAGGCAAAACTTCTTCTTCCGTTTCTAAAAAGACCACCTATGTTCTTGCAGGCGAGGAAGCAGGTTCAAAACTTGACAAAGCGGCCAAGCTGGGAATTGAAATTATTGATGAAGCAAAGTTTTTAGATATGATAAAATAATCCATACTCTACTTGAAAGGCATTTTATCAATATGAATGAATTTAGAAAAAAGCAGAAAAAACTGTTTAAAATAATGAAAATACTGATAGTTTTCAGTGCAGTATTTATTTTCGCATATATCGGTGCACAGCCTTATGTTGCGGACTTCAGCAAAATCCTTGCAGTAGTTATTAACTATGTTTGTGATGCCCTTGTGCTGGTAAACTTGATGATAATATTTATTTATTACTCAAAATACGGTAAAAGCGATTCTTTTCTTACATCTGTTGAATATGAAATAAACGATGCAGGATATTACATTACCTCAAGAGAAGAAAGCACAAGAGAAGATTATCTTAACGCTGTAGCAGATGATTTAAAAAGCAATAATTTTTCCGTTGATAAAAATATAACAGTCAATGATTTTACTTTTGATATAAGGGCATATAAAAAGAAAGAATTTTTTTATATTGCCAACATTGACTTGATTGACAAAAATGATGTTGTGGCATATCTTGATGAAGTGATTTATGACATAACCGTAAAATATATAAAAAGAAAAGGTAATGCGGTTTTATGCTTTATAACTGATAAAGCACAGGACGATGCTGTTGCTTTAAGCAAAATGATTACTCCGCTCGGAAAAAAAGAAACAATTAAAATCTCAATCGCAATTGTCGAGCCTGAAACAAAAAAGGTTTATTTCAGAGGAAACGAAGAAAGCATTTGCAGAAAATTAACGGCTAATTACATAATGAACTGTGACATTCCGATTAAGGATAAGTATATAAGCAAAGATAAATTACCTTTTCAGTATGAGCTTGAAGAAAAAATGAAAGGCTTTAATATTAAGGATTTTAAAGACGGAAATTTCTATATACACTAAGGAGATATTATGAATAAAAAAGCTAAAGAATATTTTGACAGTCTGATAGGCAAAAAAGTTGCATTTGTCGGTATGGGTGTTGCAAATGTACCATGTGCACAATTTCTTTCAAAATACGGAATAGAAGTATATGCCTGCGACAAAAGAGACAAAGAATATATCGGCGTAGACATATGTAAAAGACTTGAAGAAACAGGTGTAAAATTTTCTCTGGGAGAAAATTATCTTGAAATTTTACCTGATATGGACCTTATTTTCAGATCCCACGGAATACTTCCTTTTCAAAACAAATGGATTTCGGAATGTATCGAAAGAGGTCAGAAGGTAACAACGGAAATGGAAGTATTTTTCAAATACTGTCCTTCAAAAATTATTGCCGTTACCGGCTCAAACGGTAAAACGACTACCACAACTCTTATCTCAGAATTTCTGAAACGGCAGGGGCATAAGGTTTACCTTGGCGGAAATATAGGAAAAGCACTTATGCCGGAGCTTGATACAATAACTGAAAATGATATCGCTGTTGTTGAACTTTCCTCCTTCCAGCTTCTCACTATGGGAAATATGGTTAACAGACCTGATGTTGCTGTTGTTACAAATATTGAATGTACCCATCAAGACCACCACATCAGCCTTGACGAATACGTAGATGCTAAAAGAAATGTTTTAATATATCAAAACAGCAGTCAGAGAACAGTCCTCAATGCCGACTGTGATTACTCAATCGGAAACAGAGTTTACCACGATATGAGATACGACGTAAGAGGCAGACTTTCAGAATTTTCAATAAACCATAAAGTTAATAACGGCTGTTATATGAATGATAACGGAGATATCATTTATAGTGATAGCGGAAAAGAAACATATATTATGTCAAGCGATGATATAAAAATTCCCGGCAGTCATAATATTGAAAATTACTGTACCGCTATTTCAGCAGTCTGGGGAATGGTTGACATTTCAGTATTCAAAAAAACAGCTGAAACCTTCGGCGGTGTAGAACACAGAATTGAATTTGTCAGAGAATACAATGGAGTAAGATATTATAATGATTCGATAGCAACATCTCCCTCCCGTGTAATCAGCGGTCTCAGAGCATTCAATAGAAAAATAATCGTTATAATGGGCGGTTCCGACAAAGGCAACGACATGAGCGAAATGGTACCCGATATTTTCAAATATGTTAAATTACTTATATTAAACGGTGCGACAGCCGATAAAATTTATAATACAATAACTAATTACCCGGGCTACGCTCAGTCGGGACTGAAAATTATTAAAACAGATGTACTCGAGAATGCTTTGAATATTGCAAAAGATAATGCAGAAAAAGGTGATATTGTATCCCTTTGCCCTGCATGTCCTGCTTTTGACCAGTTTAAAACATTTGAATACAGAGGCAGAAAATTTAAAGAATTAGTAAATGGATTTGAGGATTAATGGAAAATACTGTTGAACTTTTAAAAGAATTAACATCAGCAGTCGGAGTTTCGGGTGCTGAAGAAAACATTGTTTCACTTCTTAAAGAAATACTTGAACCATACGGGGACGTAAGCGTAGATGCAATGAACAATGTTTACTGCACATTCGGTGAGGGATATCATTTTCTTCTTGATGCACATTTGGATGAAATAGGTCTTGTTGTCACTGAGATCACGGACGATGGCTTTTTAAAGGCAGCAAAATGCGGCGGCGTTGACAACAGAATGCTCTTGGGATATGAAGTTTCGGTATGGGGAAAAGAGGAAATCAAGGGTATAATTTCCACCCTGCCTCCTCATCTTCAAAATGAAAGTGATGAAAAGAAAGTGCCCGATATAAAGGATATTTCCATTGATACGGGACTTTCCGCCGATGAACTCAGAATGGTTGTTTCTTTAGGCGACAGAATAACATTTAAGCGTAATTTTACACCGCTTTTAAATAACAGAATATCAGCCTCCTGCCTTGATGACAGATCGGGAATAGCATCAATATTACTTTGTCTGGACAGACTTAAAAAGCTGCCCTGTAAAATTACTGTTTTGTTTTCTTCACAGGAAGAACTTGGTACAAGAGGTGCAATAATCGGACCATATTCAAAAAAAGTTGACGAGGCAATTTCAGTTGATGTATCATTTGCTTACAGCAACGGCTGTGATAAAAGTGACTGCAAGGAACTTGGCAAGGGTGCAATGATAGGATTTTCTCCGATTCTTGATAAAAATATATCCTGTAGGCTTGTTGAAATTGCAAAAAGCAAAAATATTATGTATCAATGTGAAATTATGTCAGGCAGAACAGGAACAAATGCAGACGTCATATCTGTATCTGAAAGCGGAATTAAAACGGGTCTTATTTCTATTCCCGAAAGATATATGCACCAGCCTATAGAGGTTATCGACATTAAAGACATAGAGAGTGTTTCAGACCTCATATGTGCATATATTGCCGAAAGGACAGGTGAAATAAATGCTTAAAAATTTATGTCTTTTAAACGGAGCATCAGGTAACGAAAAGCCTGTCAGAGAATATATTATTGACAAAATTAAAGATGACTGTGAATATGAAGTTGACAGTCTCGGATCAATCATAGCGTATAAAAAAGGCAAGAACAAATCCGATAAAAAAATAATGCTCTGCGCTCATATGGATGAAGTGGGCTTTATCATTACCGATATTGATGAAAACGGTATGCTGTCATTTGCTCCTGTCGGCGGAATTGACCCGAGGGCAACATATGACAGAGTTATTGAAATAAACGGTATCAAGGGTGTAATCGGACTACCGCCTGTTCACCTTATTTCAAACGATGAAAAGAAAAAAGCACCTGATTTTAAACAGCTCAGAATAGACATCGGTGCTGACAGCAGAGAAGAGGCAGAAAAATTTGTCTCTCTCGGTGACTATGCTTATTTTTCAAGTGAATGGTATGAATTCGGCAATGGATTTATCAAATCAAAAGCGCTTGACGACAGAATAGGATGTATGCTTTTAATTGAGCTTATAAAATCCGATCTTGAATACGACGCATATTTTTGCTTTAATGTTCAGGAAGAGGTAGGACTGAGAGGTTCGGCCTGTACATCTTATCAGGTACAGAGTGATATTTCCGTTATCCTTGAGTCAACTACCGCCGCCGATTTATGCGGCGTTACAGGAGGAGAGAGGGTCTGTGTTTTAGGTGACGGACCTGTTGTTTCTTTTATGGACGGCAGAACAGTTTACGACTCTGAACTCTACAGGCTTGCACATAAAACAGCAGAGGATAGCAATATCAAATGGCAAACAAAAACAGCTGTTGCAGGCGGCAATGACGCAGGAGCAATTCAGACAAGCGGAAAGGGCTCAAGGGTTCTTGCTGTTTCGCTTCCCTGCAGATATATTCATTCAGGCTCAAGCGTAGTTAAAGAATCGGATATTGACGAAACAAGAAAACTTTTAAAGGCACTTTTACCACAGCTTTATGATTAAAAAGATAGATGACATATCGGATTTTACCGACTATAAACAAAAAGATATTTATTCAATCAGAATAATGTCTCTTTTAAACGCTTACGGTACAGGCTATGATTTTGCCGTATTTTATAAGCAGACTGATGAAAACAACAATATAACTTCAATAATTTCAAAACTTGACGGAGATTATACCTTATCCTCCTGCGAAGATGCTGACTTTGAAGAGCTGAAGGATTTTTTTCTGACACTTGGTTATAATTCTGTTTTGTCAGATGACAGATTTTATATAAACGATAATTTTGACCGGGGAACAGTTATGTCAGCTGTTAATAAAAAAGAGCTTCACCGTTCATATACGACACTTGACTATTATCCTAAGCTGATGGATTTATTCAACATTGAGGATTATGACCGGGCGGATTTTGAGTCCTGGTATGTTGATTTAAGCCACAGAATACGCCATGGATGTTCAAGAGCTTATGCGTTAAATGCAAATGGGGAAATGGTTTCAAGCGGTATATTTTCTTCAATTTTGGGTGAAGATGCAATATTATCATCCGTCAGGACCGTTCCTCAATTTAGAAATTTGGGGTACGGCTCTGTTCTTGTAAGTGAAATGATGTGCGACATTAAAGGCATTGTCTATCTTATGAGAGAAAAGAATAAAAATGAAAATTTTTACAGTAAACTTGGTTTTAAAAATATCGGAACATGGAGAATGTTTAAATGAATAATTTATTTGATATAGACAAAAGAATACTTGATGCTTCTGAAAAGGCAATTGAACTTTGCGGTAAGCAGTTTACCGAAATTGACAAAATTACAGAGTATAACCAGCTTAAAGTTCAGAAGGCATTTATTGACAATAAAATTTCAGAGAGTCACTTCTGCACAAGTACAGGTTACGGCTACGGTGACAGAGGAAGAGAGGATCTTGACAAGGTTTGGGCACAGGTATTCGGCGCGGAATCAGCCCTTGTCCGCCATAATTTTACCTGCGGAACTCATACCCTTGCAACAGCACTTTTCGGCGTTTTAAGACCGAATGATAAAATGCTCTGCGTTACGGGAACACCTTATGATACTATCCATAATGTAATAGGTATTTCGGGAGAGGGAATGGGGTCATTAAAGGATTTCGGCATATCATATGACCAGGTTCCTTTAAAAAATGAAAGGCTTGATTATGAGGCAATAGAAAAAGCTGTAGACGACTCCGTTACAATGGTATACATTCAGCGAAGCAGGGGATATGAACTCAGACCCAGCCTTTCCGTTGATGAAATTGGGAAGGTATGTAGTATTGCTAAAAATAAAAACCCCGGCGTTATTGTTATGGTTGATAACTGCTACGGTGAATTTGTTGAAATGAAAGAGCCCACAGAGGTCGGTGCCGATTTAATCGCAGGGTCGCTGATAAAAAATGCAGGCGGCGGTATTGCAACCACAGGCGGTTACATAGCAGGCAGAAAGGATTTAGTTGAAAAATGTGCTTACAGGCTTACCACTCCGGGTTTGGGTACGGAAGTAGGTGCAACTCTCGGTCTTAACAGAGAACTTTATATGGGACTTTTCTATGCGCCTCACACTGTCGGCGAAGCTCTCAAAAGCGCTGTTTATATTTCAGCTTTATTTGAAATTTTCGGATACGACGTTACTCCGAAATATAATGAAACAAGACACGACATCGTTCAGTCACTCGGTCTTGAAAACCCCGAAAGTCTTGTTGCTTTTTGTCAGGGAATACAAAGCGGCAGTCCTATTGACAGCTTTGTTCTTCCCGAGCCCTGGGATATGCCCGGCTATGACAGTAAGGTAGTTATGGCGGCAGGTGCCTTTACTCTCGGCTCGTCAATAGAGCTTTCTGCAGACGCTCCTATACGTGAACCTTACTATGCATGGATTCAGGGCGGACTGAACTTTCACAGTGCTAAAATATGTGCAATGCTGGCTGCACAGCAAATGGAAAACAAAGGATTATTAAAATGAGTGAGTATAATTTTAAGGGAATAAAGCCTGAAAGCATAGATCTTTTGTGCATTAACAGATTTAATGATTCAAAAGCCTTTTATGAAGAAAATAAAGAAAAGCTTAAACAAGGCATAACTGTTCCCATGCGTCAGATTATGCTTGATTTAAGCGGTCTTATGTATGATATTGATGATAAAATGATGACCGATCCTGTAAGAGCGGTTTCAAGAATCTACCGTGACACAAGAGGAAACAGAAGTAAAATAAAATACAGAGAAAATATGTGGATGTTTTTCAGACGATACAAAATGGAATATCCCGGTGCTCCTTTTTATTATTTTGAATTTTTCCCTAATCAGTTTGGCTACGGTCTCGTCTTTTGGCTTTACAAACCCTCGGCATTCAAAGAAGTTCATAAACTCATTTTGGAAAATCCCGACAGATGGATTGAAGCAGTGGAAGCCTGTAAGAAGGCAGGTTTCAGCTATGAGTGCAGAGATGAATATAAAAAAGACCTTTATCCCGATGCGGACGAAAGAATTAGACCTTACCTTAAGGCTAAAAATATGTCATTCTCGTATTACAGCAATGATTTAAAAAGAATTAACACTCCTGCACTTATAGACGAGTTGAAATATGCTTTTGACACGGCAAGACCTATGTACCATTTTTGGGCGGAAGCCTATGATAATATGATGAAAGAGGGCTTAATCAAGCCTGAAGATTTTACAAGATAGACGGTGATTTTTTGCTTAACCTTGTTTTAGGCCGTTCAGGCAGCGGTAAAACTGAATATGTTTTTAGCCGCATTAAAGAGCTTACAGCCGGCGGAAATGATAATATACTGCTCATTACCCCTGAGCAGTATTCTCTTATATCTGAAAGGCGGCTGCTTTCAGATTTGGGAGAAAGCAGAATGAGCTTTGTTGATAATTCTTCATTTTCAAGAATATCAAACGATGTAAAAAGAAAATACGGCGGAGACGGCCTGCCTGTGCTTTCAAAGGGCGGAAAAGTAATTCTTATGGCTCAGGCAATAGATAATGTTAAGGACAGCCTTGTTTTGTTTAACAAAAAACTTGACTCTCTTTCTTTTGTTTCATCAATGATAAAAATTTATGATGAAATGAAATCCTGCAATCTTTCTTCTTCTGAAATATTTGATATGTCAAGAAGTATCGACAATGATATACTTCTGAGAAAGCTGACAGATTTCTCCGTAATAATGAATGAATACGAGAATATCATTAATGGTAAATATATTGACTCTTCAGATGAACTCAGCAGGCTTTATCTGAAACTGGTTGATAAGGATTATTTCAGGGGCAAAACTGTATTTATTGACGGTTTTAACGGCTTTGTAGCCCAGGAATACAGGTTTCTTGAGCTTATAATTGCGGAGTCTGAAAGCGTTACATTAACTCTTTGTACCGATTTTGATGATACAGAAAATAGTAATAACCTTTTTGCATATGTAAATAAATCTGCAAAAATAATTGAGAAAATAGCATCAAAAGCAAATATTGATACAAAAGTAACCTTGCTTGATAAAAATTTCAGAGCAAAGAATAATGCGTTAATTCAAATTGAAAAAAATATTTTCGCTGATAATAAAACCGATTCTTATGATGAAAACCCATCAGATTGTGTTGAAATATATTCCGCTAAAAACATAACAGATGAATGTAATCAGGTGTCCCGAAAAATAAAACAGCTTCTCAGAAACGGATATATAGCCTCTGAAATTGCTGTAATAACAAGAGACATTAATAAATACAGAGATGAAATTTCATCATCATTTAAGAAATATGAAGTGCCTTATTTCAATGATGAAAGACAGCCTATTAATACACAGCCGCTTGTTGTGATGATTAAGTATCTGTTAAGATGCGTAAATAACTCTCTTAACAGCGATGACATAATAAGTCTTGCAAAAACAGGTCTGACTGAAATCAGCGACAGCAGAATTAACGAGCTTGAAAACTACATATATCTCTGGAACATAAACGGCTCAAAATGGACAAAGCCCTTTGAAAATTCAACAAAAGGCTTTACCGATGAAATTACAAACAGCGACAAAAAAGCACTTCAACAGATAAACAAGACAAGGGAGGAGCTTATTTCTCCCATTCTGCGTTTTAAATCTGCCGCAAAAACAAAAGATGCAAAAATAATTTGCGAAGCAATTTACAATTCTTTGATTAGTTTTAAAGCTGATGAAAAAATCAGGGAATATGCAGTTAATTTAGCAAATTCGGGCTTTTATTCACTTGCCTCGGAGCAGGGGAGAGTATGGGATCTTGTTATGGAAATTTTAAATCAGATTGCCGTAACGATTGAAAAAGAAATTTCACTTAAAGAATTTGCCCATCTTTTCAGCCTTATTATTTCAGCTGAGGATTTAGGTACTCTGCCGTCGGGAATTGACAATGTACAGTTCGGGCAGGCTGACAGAATCAGGACAGACTCTCCAAAAGCAGTTTTTATTCTCGGTGCCTCTGAGGGGGAATTTCCTCTTGCATCATCCGAGGGCGGACTTCTTTCTGAAAATGAGAGAAGAATAATGCTCGAAAATGATTTTAAACTTTATTCCTATAACGAAATTTTTGACATTCAGGAAAAATATTTTGCGTATATGGCGTGCTCTTCACCAAGTGAAAAGCTCTTTATTTCGTATATCGGCAATACAGGCAGAGAATCTGCACCCTCTGAAATTATCACTGAAATCAAAACAATTTTTCCGAATATCGGAGAATTCATCTGCAGTGATATTTCGGACATTTCTTTAGTTGAAACTAAGGAAAACGCTTTTGAGTTAATGAGTGAAAGATATTTTTATAAAGACACATTCTACAGTTCTTTAAAAAAATATTTTGAAAATGATGAAAAGTTCTTTGCCGTAAAATCTCTTGCGGAAAATGAAAACGACAGAATAATGAGCAAAGAGATATCAACAGGTCTTTTTGACTATGACATGTATGTTTCCGCCTCAAGAGTTGAAGATTTTTACAGCTGTCCCTTTAGATATTACTGTAAATTCGGTTTAAATGCAAAGCCAAGAACTAAAGCTGAAATTGACCCGATGCAAAGGGGTACTCTTATTCACTACATTCTTGAAATGATACTGTCCGAAACAGGCAGTAAAAAACTTTCAAAAATGAAAGACAGTGAAATTAAATCTCTTGTCGATAAATATATTGACGAGTATTTTAAAAGCAATATGTCAACTGTTTCAGAACCTTCAAAAAGATTTTTATATAACTATAAACGACTCTCTAAATTAGTTTACGGTGTTGTTATACATCTGGCAAAAGAGTTTTCTATCTGCGATTTTGAAGCGAAGGCATTTGAGCTTTCCATTGACAATGACGGTGCTGTTAAGCCCGAAACTATTAACCTTGATGACGGCGGAACAGTTAAAATAAGAGGCTCAATTGACAGGGTGGATACATTTGAAAAGGACGGCAAAACATATGTCAGGGTTGTTGACTACAAATCAGGTAATAAGACCTTTGCTCTTTCCGACATAATGCACGGCTTAAATCTTCAGATGTTTATTTATCTTTTTTCTCTTTGCGAGGATAAATCGGCAAAATTAAACGGTATTCCTGCAGGAGTGCTTTATATGCACGCAGCAAGAAATATTTTTACTTTTGATTCAAAA
The DNA here is from genome assembly GCA_964535085.1 of uncultured Bacteroides sp. GTDB lineage: Bacteria > Bacillota > Clostridia > Oscillospirales > Acutalibacteraceae > Eubacterium_R. The sequence goes on along the minus strand of CAZHSE010000001.1, from coordinate 313,597 downwards.
CGTCAGGCTGAAAGCTCAGTTGAAGCAGAAGAAAACAGTTCTTTTAAAATGAAAGGAATTGTTCTTTGCGATGACGACGGCGAAATACCTGCCGCAATGGAGCATGAGCTTAAAGGAAAATATATTCCTGTCAAGGTAAAAGCAAACGGTGACCTGACAGGTCAGCTTGTTACACTTGAAGAGCTTGGACTGATTCATAAAAAAATCAATTCGCTTATTGAAAAAATGGGTGAAGAGCTTCATAACGGTGATATTTCACGGTCACCGGTTAAGAATAAAAATAACAAAAACACTTGTGAATACTGCGACTATTCAGATGTATGTGCAAACAAAAAACTAATTGAATTTAATATTGTTGATGATTTTTCCGACAGCGAAGCAATCAGTAATTTGAGAAAGGAGTTTGATGACAATGCCGCAATGGACACCGCAGCAGAATAATGCAATAACTGCAAAAAACAGAAATATCATTGTAAGCGCTGCCGCAGGTTCTGGTAAAACAGCCGTACTTGTTGAGCGTGTTATCAAGATGATTACCGACATTCAAAATCCTGTTGACATTGACAAGTTCCTGATTGTAACATTTACAAATGCTGCAGCCGCCGAAATGAAGTTCAGAATTTCAAAATCGCTTAAGAATATTCTCAAGGAAAATCCATCGGACAATAATGTAAAACGTCAGCTTTCTCTGCTTTCAAATGCAAAAATCTGCACAATAGACTCCTTTTGCATTAATCTTGTAAGGGAAAATTTCTACGATTTGGGAATAAACAGTGATTTTTCAAATCTGGATGAAAATGAATTATCCCTGCTTGAGGACGGAGTGATTGACAACGTCCTGAATGATTATTTTGAAAAAGGCGACAAAGAATTTATTTCACTCATTGAGATGTTTACTGCGCCAAATAATGATAAAGCTATTGTAACTGCATTAAAGAGAATTTTAAGATTTATTTATGCCCAGCCCTTCCCGTATCGGTGGTTTGATAAAATGGCTGAACTTTACAGCCCGGAAATTCCCTTTGAACAATCTGTTTGGTTTGAATATCTCAAAAATGAAATTTCCTTTTTACTTGAATATTCATCAAAACTTGCATCGGTAAATCGGAATATAATCAAAACGAATCTTACCTACAAGGATAAAAAACAGCAGGATAATTTTTTAACGCTTGCAGATGATGACTTTACTGAAATTTCAAGATTTTCAAATGCCATAGAAAAATCTTGGGACTGCCTTATTAACGAAAGACCTGCTGATTTTATGCGTATGCCGAGCTCGGCAAAAATCCCCGAAGATTCATTAATTAACAGTATTAAACAGTCAAGAGATATCTATAAAAAGATTTTAAAAGAGGATATTCCGAGCTTTCTCGTTTCAAGCAATGATGAATATGAAAATGATATGAAAGTCCTTTATCCGCTTTTACTTAAGCTGAAAGAGCTTGTCCGTGAAATTGATATCAGGCTGATGAATATTAAAACCGACCGTAATGCTTTTTCTTTTTCGGATATTGAGCATTTTGCAATACAGCTTTTGTTTGATTGCGACGATGACGGAAAAATTATAAAAACCGATTTAGCCCGTAATCTCTCAGCGAATTTTTACGAGATTCTTGTTGACGAATATCAGGATACAAATGAGGCGCAGGACCTTCTTTTCACATATCTTTCAAACGGAAAAAATCTTTTTACGGTAGGCGACGTTAAACAAAGTATTTACAGATTCAGACTCGCAATGCCTAATATATTTAACAAAAAAAGAAAATTATATTATGACTACTGCGAAAATGACAATAATGAAAGTTCAAAAATAATTCTTGATAAAAATTTCAGAAGCAGAAAAGGTATCTGCTCTTATGTAAATTTTGTATTTTCCGTTCTGATGTCCGAAAGAGTAGGGGAGATTACATATGACGAAAACGAATTTCTGAATTACGGAGCTTCATATGAAGATACCGATATTCCGAGCGCACAGATTAATGTCCTCTACAATGTAAAAGGCGAAAATACCGCAAAAAAGGAAGCCGCCTATATTGCCCAAACAATACAGAAAAAGATAAAAAGCAAGGAGCTTATCAAGGACGGCGACAGCTACCGTCCTGTAACATACGGCGATTTTGTCATCCTTATGAGGAGTCTTAAAAACAGGGTAGACGATTATTCTCAGATTCTGACGGATTACGGTATTCCCGTTATCTGCGACAACTCAACAAATCTTTTTGACAACAATGAGGTTAAAATAATTCTATCTCTTTTAAGAACTATTGATAATCCAACTCTTGACATACCGCTTCTTGCGACAATGATATCGCCGATTTATTCCTTTTCATCAGATGAACTTGCTCAAATAAGAATTGACAGCAAGAAAAAATCCTTTTATTTTTCCGTAATTAATTCAGAAAATGAAAAGGTTAAATTATTCCTCAGTGATATTAAAAATTTGAGAAAGCTAAGCATTACAATGTCTGTGGCAGGCTTTATCAGGTATATTGTCGAGGACAAGGGCATAATATCTCTTTCTAATGCAATGGGCAACGGTGAACAAAGATATCAGAATATACTCAAACTTATATCTTTCGCGGAAAATTTTGACAATGGAGATAATGTTGGACTGACATCCTTTATCAGATATATTGATAAAATTATTGCCTCCGACAAATCCGTTGAGTCGGCATCTGCTGTTTTAGCTGGAGAAAATGCCGTTTCAATTATGTCCGTTCATCATTCAAAGGGTCTTGAATTTCCGATTTGTATTTTTGCGGGAGCGTCGAGAATTTATAACAAACAGGATTTAAGTGATAAACTTCTTCTTAACACAAAATACGGCTTCGGGCTCAAACGCCATAACGAAGAAAATCTTTATCAGTTTCAGTCAATACCGTATTCTGTAATTAAAAATAAAAATTCTTTTGAACTAATGAGCGAAAATCTCAGAGTGCTTTATGTAGCTATGACAAGAGCAAAGGAACAGTTTATTACTTTTGTTACCTGTGATGATATTGTAAAAAAACTCAGTAAGCTCTCAGGCTATATTTGTGAGGGATGCATTGATCCTTATATTTGCAAAAAAATAACAAATGATGCTGATTTTCTTCTTCTTTGCTGTCTGCTTCATAAAGACGGTGAAAAATTAAGAGATTTTGCAGGGTTTACCGAAAAACCTTTATATTCCGACTTTGATATGGGTATAGAGTTAAGAGACGACTTTGACATAGAGAGCAGTGAGATTAAACCTGAATTTGAGCCGTACAGCGAAGAAATATTACAGGAAATTTCCGAAAAACTGTCATATAATTATGAAAGAGCACCCCTTTCAAAAATCAACGCTAAAATGACTGCATCGTCTCTTGATGACAGTGAAAACGGCTTTGAATTTATAACGTCGGCAAAACCTGCTTTTTTGAACAGATCAGAAATGACACCTGCCCAGAGAGGAACTGCAATGCACACATTTATGCAGTTTTGCGATTACAAAAAGGCAAAATATGATTTAGGAAAAGAAATAGAGAACTTAAAAACTAACGGCTTTATTACATCCGAACAAGCAAACAGCCTTGACAGGAAAAAGCTGTCGTCGTTTTTCAATTCGGATTTTGCCGAGAGAATGTTTAGTTCCGATAAAATTTACAGGGAAATCAAGGTAGCCTCCTTTGTTAAAGCAAATGAGATATATAAAAACGGCTTTGATGACAATATTCTTATTCAGGGAATTGCCGACTGTGTTTTCGAGGAAAAAGGAAAACTTGTTCTTGTTGATTATAAAACCGATCGTGTTAAAGACGAAAATGAGCTTTTGGAAAGATATAAAAAGCAAATTTCTTTTTATAGGTCAGCCATTGAAAAAACTCTGCAAATGCCCGTCAAAGAAGCAGTTTTGTATTCTTTCCACCTTCAAAAGGTGTGTATATATAAATAATTAAAAAAAACACTTGCATTTTATTAAGTCTTGTGTTAATATATCAAAGCGTAATTAGATAACTTGCAAAGAGGTGAAAGTTAATGAAAGACGGAATCCATCCAAATTATGACACCTGCACAGTTAAGTGTGCATGCGGTGCAACATATGAAACAAAGAGCACTAAGAGTGAAATGAAGGTTGATATCTGTTCAAAGTGCCATCCTTTCTTCACAGGTAAGCAGAAGCTTGTTGATACAGGCGGACGTGTTGACAGATTCAACAAGAGATATGCTAAAAAAGGCTGATTAAATTAAAGGCAACATTAATTTATGTTGCCTTGTTTTTTTATAATTTCGTTATGGATAAAGAATATAAAACAGTTGAAAAAAAAAGTTTTGATGAATTTACCGAGAAAAAATCCAGGTTTATCGGTTATGTATGCCCTGTAAAAACCCAGGCGGAAGCAACTGAATTTATCAACAAAATTAAAAGTAAACACTGGGACGCTTCTCACAATGTTTCCGCCTATGTTCTCAGAGAGAATAACATTCAGCGTTCATCAGATGACGGTGAGCCGAGCGGTACTGCCGGCGTACCTGTTCTTGATGTACTTCTCAAAGAAAAAATCGTCGATGTTTGCGTAGTTGTAACGAGATATTTCGGCGGCATTCTTCTCGGCGCAGGAGGACTTATAAGAGCTTACTCTCACGGCTCTAAAATTGCTGTTGAGTCAGGCAATATAATCACTATGGCGCTGTGTAAAGTTTTTACAGTATCAGTGGACTACAGCTTTTATGAAAGGCTTAACATCATTTTAGACAGCGTAAAGGCAAATATCGAGGGTACGGAATTTGCCGAAAATGTAAAAGTAACATTCAGCATAAAAGCTGATATGAAGGATTTTCTTCAAAATAAGCTGACAGAACAAAGCAACGGAAAATACCTTATAAATGAAATCGGAGAAAAATTTGGAAAAACAGAATAAAAACGGAAAAACCTGCCAATCATATGCTGAAAGGCAGGTCTTTTTTTTGAAGATAACTAAAATATTTTTGCCTGTATTTATGGCATTTGTTCTTATTCTCGGAATTGCTCAGCCCGCTATCAAAACCTCCGAAAGCATAAGCGATAAGGTTTTCAGGCTCCATATTCTTGCAAATTCAGATTCTACTTACGACCAGAATTTAAAGCTCGGATTAAAAAATTATATTCTTGAAAATACATCAGATTTATTTATCGGTCAAAATCTTGAAGAAAATATCGAAATTGCAGAAGAAAATCTTGAAAAATTAAACAGACTTTCCAAAGAATATCTTAAAAATCAGGGAAGTAATTACGATGTAAAAACCGAGGTAGTTGAGGAATTTTTTGAAACAAGAGTATATGATGATTTTACGCTTCCGGCAGGTGTATATAATTCATTGAAAATCACAATAGGGGAGGGGAATGGTCATAACTGGTGGTGCATTATCTTTCCGTCAGTATGTCTTTCAGCCTGCAGTGAATCAATGAGCGATTATCTTTCAGATGATGAAATGGAGCTTGTAAGCGGTGGATTTACAGCCAAATTCAAGGTGGTTGAAGTGTACGAAAAAATTAAATCAAAATGCTCATTGACATAAAAATAATTGCAAAAAATAAAAAGCTACATTGAAGTAGCTTTTCAGTGGTGCCGGCGGCGGGGGTCGAACCCGCACCCTGTCGCCAGGACCGGATTTTGAGTCCGGCACGTCTGCCAATTCCATCACGCCGGCATTTAATCAGCAGACAGTATCATAAAGATACTGTCTGCTTTGGTGCTGGTGACCGGACTTGAACCGGTACGGTATTGCTACCGAGGGATTTTAAGTCCCTTGCGTCTGCCGATTTCGCCACACCAGCGTGCAACAAATATATTAATAGATTTTGCGGATAAAGTCAATAGTTTTTTTATTTGAAGCCTATTTGTTGACAACATTTTTCGGATTTCCCTCAATATATGATTTGAGATTATCCTCTAAAACAGATAAAAGTCTAGCTCTCGTTTCCTTAGCTGCCCATGCAATATGTGGAGTGATATAACAATTTTTGGCAGTAAGAAGGGGATTATCAGCTTTTGCAGGCTCTGTTTCAAGCACATCAAGCCCTGCGGCAGCAATATCTCCCTTATTCAATGCGTCCGCAAGCGCCTGTTCATCTACAACAGAACCTCTTGATGTATTAATAAAAATTACACTTCTTTTCATTTTGGATATATTTTCTTCATTAATTAATCCCATTGTTTCGGACGTAAGAGGGCAGTGACAGGTGATAATATCACTGCTTTTGAGAAGAGTATCAAGGTCAGTAAACTGTGTTTTTTTCAAACTGCCTTTATCCTTTGGCCTCGGAGTATATGCCAGCACGTTCATATCAAACGCTTCTGCAATTTCCGCAACCTTTCTTCCTATAGAACCAAATCCGATAATTCCTATAGTCTTGCCCATAAGCTCTGTAAGCGGAGTTTTCCAATAGCAAAAATCAGGACATCTGCACCATTCGCCGTTTCTGACAGAGTCAGAATGTAAAGATACCTGATTTGTTATCTCGAGAATAAAAGCAAAAACAAGCTGTGCAACAGCATTAGTTGAATAAGAGGGAATATTGCATACCGTTATTCCCAGCTCTTTTGCTGCCATGCAATCAACTACATTGTATCCCGTAGACTGAAGCCCGATATATTCAAGCTCAGGCTTCAGCTTCTCAAGAATTTCTCTTGTAATTATTGTTTTGTTAATTATAAGTGCATTTGCACCTTTAGCTCTTTTAACAATATCTTCAGGAGCGGTTCTGTCATATACAGTATAATCTCCGAATTTTTCTATACCGTCCCAGCTTAGATCACCTGGATTTGTTGTGCAACCGTCTAAATTTACTATTTTCATAAATTCACCGCCATTAATATTTATAGTCTAAATTATATCCCTATTCATCATAAATTGCAATATTTCCTTGATAGTTTTGTCATATTGATATATAATTAATTCATATTATTATCGGTGATGATTATGAGAAAACTGGTAATAATTTGCCTGACTTTTGTATTTACTTTTGTGAGCTGTTTTGCAATAAACGTAATTCTTGAAAAGACTGCCAGCGTCAGCGATTATTCAAAGGAAAAAAGAATCAATCTTGTAATTGATGCAGGTCACGGCGGAGCAGATGCAGGCACAGTAGGAGTTGACGGAACTGAAGAAAAGGTAATTAACCTTTCAATTGCTCAAAAGCTTTATGATTTCGCCAAGGTCAGCGGTGTATCGGCTTTTTTGATAAGAGACGGAGATTATCTCGTCTATAGTGAAAATGACGATAAAAGCCGTTCTGACCTGTATAACAGGCTTGACTGCATAAACAGCATTAATAACAGTCTGCTTATTTCGATTCATCAGAATCATTTTGAGGATGAAAGTCAGTGGGGAATGCAGATTTGGTATTCACCAAATGACATCAAAAGTCCCATACTTGCTGACAAAATTTTGAATATATCAAAGCAAAATTTACAGCCTGATAATAAGAGACTAAACAAGCCTTCAGACAATAGCTATTATATTTTATACAAAGCGAAAGTTCCTTCGGTAATGGTGGAATGCGGTTTTATGAGCAACACTGAAGAAAATGCAAAATTGCAGGATGAAAAATATCAGAGTGAACTTGCATACTCAATAATGCTCGGTCTCAATGAATACATAACAGAGGAATTATAAAATGGCTAAAGTAAAAGCAACATATGTTTGCAGTGAATGCGGATACGAATCTCCTAAATGGTTTGGAAAATGCCCCGGCTGCGGTGAATGGAATACAATGAATGAGGAACTGCCTGCAGTACCGATAAAAGGTGCTGTAAAAGGCAGTATATCATCAGTCAGTCAAATTATGTCACTCAGTGAAATAAACGAAGACTATGAAAAAAGAATTTCAACAGGTGTCGGTGAATTTGACAGAGTATTAGGCGGCGGAATTGTATTAGGCAGTCTCATACTTTTAAGCGGCGATCCCGGTATCGGAAAATCAACAATACTTCTTCAGGTTTGTCAGCATCTCGGCAAAAATAACAAAATACTTTATGTCAGCGGCGAAGAATCAGCGGCACAGATAAAAATGCGAGCTTCACGCCTTGAAGTAACTACAAATAATTTATTTATTCTTCCTCAGACAGATGTTGGAGTAATTGTTGAAACAATAAAAAATGAGAAACCGGATGTTGTTATAATAGATTCAATACAAACTATGGTTTATGATGAAATATCCTCTTCGGCAGGCTCCGTTACCCAGGTCAGAGAATGTACTAATATCTTTATGCATACTGCAAAGGGATTAGGCATTCCGATTTTTGTAGTCGGTCATGTAAATAAAGACGGAGCCATTGCAGGACCTAAGGTACTTGAACATATTGTCGATACTGTTCTTTATTTTGAAGGAGAAAGAAATTATTCCTACAGAATGCTCCGCGGAGTAAAAAACAGATTCGGTTCAACAAACGAAATCGGTGTTTTTGAAATGACGGGAAGCGGTCTTAAAGAGGTATTAAATCCATCTTTGATGATGATTTCAGGCAGACCTAAAAATGCTTCGGGAACCTGCGTTGCCTGCGTTATGGAAGGTTCAAGACCGATTCTTGCAGAAGTACAGGGGCTTGTTTGTACCACAGGCTTCGGAACACCAAGAAGAATGAGCACAGGCTTTGATTACAACCGTATGAGTATGCTCCTTGCAGTTCTTGAAAAAAGAGCAGGGTATATTTTCAATAATATGGACGCTTACGTAAATGTTGTAGGCGGTTTGAAACTTGATGAGCCTGCCGCCGATTTAACTGTTGCAATGGCACTCGTTTCCTCACTTAAGGACAAAGCGGTAGGGGAGGATGTTCTCGCATTCGGTGAAGTAGGTCTTGCAGGGGAAATTCGTGCTGTAAGCAACTGTGAACAAAGAGTAACAGAAGCATTCAGGCTCGGCTTTAAACGCTGTATTATTCCTTTTCATAACTACAAAGCACTTTCAAAAGAGCTGAAGATTAATCTGGATATCGTTCCTGTCAGAAATATCAGAGAAGCGTTTTCTGCATTAGTTGAAAAATAAAAACAAATAAAAAATTTAACGGTTATATGTACTCGGGCAGAATGGATTATCTGTTAAGTCAATAACCGTATTTTTTATTATGAAATATTAACACCCATTAACTAAAAGGCGATAAACGGCTTGACAGGACGGTTTAAAAATGATATAATTGCACAAAATTAATATTTTGTGCAATATAGGGGAGGTAAAAAAACCTTTATTCCTGCTTTTGCGCATAATTAAAGGATTTTATTATTATGAAAAAAGAAGAATTTTACACATTACCTAAGCTTGTACAGCAATATCTTGTTTACATTGAGGCTATTAAAGGTCACAGCGAATTATCTGTAATGGAATATGCTTCCGACCTGAGAACCTTTTTCAGATACATTTCAAAACTTAAAGGTCTGTATTCCATGGATACAGATGATAATGAAATTGATATATCTTCATTAGATATTAATTTTATGAAAAATGTTCAGCTTACAGACGCTTACCAGTTTTTGATTTATTGTAAAAATGTCAGAAACAACAATGAAGCTACGCGTGCAAGACGTGTAATATCCGTAAGAAGATTTTATTCTTATCTCACTGATAATTTAGGTTTGCTTGAAATCAATCCTATGAAAAATCTTGATATACCTAAAATAAAAAAATCTCTTCCAAAATATCTTACTCTCGAAGAATCGGAAAAATTACTCTCTGTAATAGATGGTAAATACAAAGAAAGAGATTATGCAATTATAACACTTTTTTTGAACTGCGGTATGCGATTGAGTGAATTAGTTTCAATAGATTATACGGACATTAAATCAGACGGAACAATTATAATTACCGGCAAAGGAAACAAAGAAAGAAAAGTTTACTTGAATAATGCCTGTCTTAGAGCTATTGCTAATTATATGAAAGTAAGACCTAATGAAAAGGTCAAGGACAGAGCTTTATTTTTAAGCTCAAGAAATCAGCGTATAAGCAGACGTTCCGTTCAGCAAATTGTTGAAAAATATCTTGAGAAAGCAGGTCTCGGCGGCAGAGGCTTATCTGTACACAAATTAAGGCATACCGCCGCAACTCTTATGTACCAGCACGGAAATGCAGACTTGCTTTTGCTAAAAGAAATACTCGGTCATGAAAATTTAGGCACAACGGAAATCTATACACATATAAGCAATGACGCAACAAAAAAGGCTGTTGATTCAAATCCTCTTGCCAATGAGAAATCTAAATGGTAACAACGCCTGAAAGCAAAATCGTTATGCCTGCATCCGCTAAAGAAACAGCAATTATTACTGCACCTAAAACACCGTATTTTTTTAAGTAAGGCTTTATATCAAAAGTTCTGCCGCTTCCCTCTTTTGCCATTTCCATAAGATTTTTTGACATTTCTGCGCTTATACAAAGAGTATAAGATATTATTGTTACAAAAGCTGCAGAAAAAGGAACGATTGTTAAAATTGAATATCCTATCCCTTTTGTTGAATAATTAATCAGAAAATATGAAATTTTAAGCCCGTATTCAATTCCCAGAAATGCAGGCACAATATTCATAATAGGATAACCGATAAGACATAACCCTAAAAATACGACAATAAGAAAAAGCGTCATATACAGGCACATATTTGATAAAAACAAATTTACAATTGTTGCATTTTTCTGTTTAAGAATATTATCGAGAACATCACTTGTGACAGCCTTATAAAGACTTGAGCCGATTAAAAGTCCGCAGAGATAAAAAACTGCTGAATAAATAAGATATTTGTCTTTTTCAAAGTTAAATTCAATATTAAGTTTTTTATGTTCAGGCGATATTTTTATTTCTTTAATTTTTTCTTCCATAATATCACCTTTGTTTTCCTTTTAATCGCAGCAATGATGAAATAAAAGCTGCGGCGATTATTACAATAATTTTTATAATTATTATCGCTGTGTCTCCGCCGTGAATGCAGAAATTAACTACAACAAAAACTAAAAAAGGAAATACGGAAATAAATGAAAGAGCGAGTATATTATTTTTGAAACCACCGACAGAAAAATAAGAAACAGTCAATGAAGTAAAAAAACATATTGCGATACCGACATATTTGCATATATTCAAATCAATATCAAACTTAAGAATCGCCAGTGAAAAAACAGAATTAAATATTAATACAAAAACAACTGTTGAAGCTGTAATTTTCAGCAGATATTTAATTATCAGACCTTTGGCATTTGCAGTATTAATTTTAGGCATAATAAAATCCCCCTTGAAATTTATATATTCAAGGGGGAAATATTTTAGAACAAACTTAATATTATTTCTCGTCGGAAGTTTCGTCTTTCTTATTTTTCTTCTTATTTTTCTTTTCCTTAGCGGCTTCTCTGGCTGCTTCAACTTCCTTCTGATGCTGTTCTGCTTTAGTTCTGTTAGTATTTACAGCCCAGCGTTCAATTCTCATTTTGTTTCTGTCAGCGCCTGTTTCAATAACAAGATCATTTTCTCTGATAGTTACAACTCTGCCGACAATACCGCCGATTGTAACGATTTCATCGCCGATTTCAAGAGAATTTCTCATCTCCTGCTCCTGCTTTTCACGCTTTTTCTGAGGGCGAATCATAAGAAAATACATTACTGCAACAAGTACCACCATAAGTATAATATATGAAGTACTGCTTGCTGCTGTTCCCTGACCGCCTGAACCTGACTGCGCCATTAATAAAATCAAATCCATTTTGTAATCCTCCTAAACATAGTGTTCATATTATATAAGATATAAGACTCTTTTGCAAGTACTTTTCTAAATTCTAGTATCAAGTTTTACACAAAATTCATTTTTATAGTCAGAAAATGTACCGTTGTCTAAATTCTCTCGGATTTCTTTCATCAAGTTATTATAGAAATAAAGATTGTGAATTACTGCTAAACGCATTGCAAGAATTTCATTGCTTTTAAATAAATGTCTGATATAAGACCTTGAATATTGCCTGCAGGTAGGACAGTTACATTCCTCATCAACAGGAGAGCCGTCTCTTTCATATTTGGCATTATTTATGTTAATTATACCTTTTTTTGTAAATAACTGTCCGTGTCTCGCATTGCGGCTCGGCATTACACAGTCAAAAAGGTCTACTCCCCTGCTGACTGCTTCAAGGATATTCCCAGGGGTTCCTACTCCCATAAGATATCTTGGCTTATTTTCAGGGGCATATGGCTCAACAGCTGATATAATTCTGTACATATCTTCCTTTGGCTCACCTACGGCAAGACCGCCGATAGCATATCCGTCAAGATCCATTTTTGCAATTTCCTTCATATGCTCAATTCTGAGATTATCATAGGTACATCCCTGATTTATTCCGAAAAGCATTTGATTTTTGTTAATTGTTGTTTCAAGGGAATTAAGCCTGTCCATTTCAATTTTACATCGTTCAAGCCAGCGAAGCGTTCTTTCACAGGCTTCTTTTGCATACCCAGGTTCTGCTGGGTTTTCTACACATTCGTCAAACGCCATTGCTATGGTTGAGGCAAGATTTGACTGAATACGCATACTTTCCTCAGGGCCCATAAAAATTTTTCTGCCGTCAATATGAGAATTGAAATATACGCCTTCCTCTTTTATTTTGTTGAGCTTGGCAAGGCTAAAAACCTGAAAACCGCCGCTGTCGGTTAAAATAGGCTTGTCCCAGTTTGTAAACTTATGCAGACCGCCCATATCATATATCAGAGAATCCGAGGGTCTCACGTGAAGATGATAAGTATTGCAAAGCATAACCTGACAGCCGATATTATTCAAATCCTCTGTGGAAAGACCGCCTTTAATAGCCGCAGAAGTTGCAACATTCATAAAAGCCGGAGTCTGAACAGTTCCGTGAACTGTTGCAAACTCTCCCCTTCTTGCATTTCCCTCTTTTTTTATCAGTTTAAACATACAGTAACCTCAAAATAATTATTTAATAAACATCGAATCACCGAAAGAGAAAAATCTGTATTTCTCTTTTACTGCGGTATTGTAGGCATTCATAACATTATCATATCCTGCAAAAGCACTGACAAGCATAATAAGGGTGCTTTCAGGCAAATGAAAATTTGTTATCAGAGCATCAATACACTTGAATTTATATCCCGGGTAGATAAAAATGCTTGTATCGTCCTCATCCTCACAGATGCAGCCTTTTTTTGTTGCAACGGATTCAAGAGTACGGCAGCTTGTAGTTCCTACGGAAATTACTCTTTTTCCGTTTATATGAGTTTCATTTATTAAATCTGCCGTTTCTTTCGGCACAATATAATGCTCTGTATGCATTTTATGCTTTGTTACATCATCAACCTTAACAGGTCTGAAAGTGCCTAATCCGACATGAAGCGTAACATAGCCTAAATTTACACCTTTTTCCTTAATTTCATCAAGCATTTCAGCAGTAAAATGCAAACCTGCAGTCGGAGCCGCCGCAGAGCCTAAATGCTGGCTGTATACAGTCTGATATCTCTCCTTATCCTTGAGCTTTTCCTTAATATAAGGAGGCAAAGGCATCTGACCTATTTCGTCAAGAACTGCATATATATTACTATCACAATGAAATTCGACAATTCTGTTGCCGTCATCAAGTATATCTTTAACTGTACATTCAAGCTGACCCTCGCCGAATACAAATTCAGTTCCGATTTTTGCTCTTTTTCCCGGACCGCAGAGACATTCCCATACAAAATTTTCGTGCTGCTTTAAGAGCAAAAATTCAACCACTGCTCCCGTTTCCTTTTTCACACCGAAAATTCTCGCAGGAATAACCCGAGTATCATTAAGAATTAAGCAGTCTCCTTCCTCAAGAAAGTCAGTTAAATCCTTGAAAATTTTATGCTCAATATTACCCGTATTCTTATCTAAAACCATCATTCTTGATGCATTTCTCGGCTCAATGGGAGTCTGAGCTATAAGTTCTTCGGGCAAATCATAGTAAAAATCAGAAGTTTTCATTATATTCTCCATAATTTGTAATTGACATATATATGTAATAAGTGTTATTATATCTAATAAATACGAGGCGTTCAATACGCTAAAAAGTATTATATTGCATATCATCTTGTTTTACAAGCTATTTTTTAAGGAGACTGAAATATGGAAAAGAAATTTAATGTAGGCATCGTAGGTGCAACAGGTATGGTTGGACAGAGATTTGCTACTCTTCTTGAAAACCATCCTTGGTTTAATGTTGTTTGCCTTGCCGCATCATCACGAAGCGCAGGCAAAACTTATGAAGAAGCTGTAGGCAAAAAATGGTGTATGGACACACCTATCCCTGAAAATATGAAAGACATTGTTGTTATGGATGCAACAAATGATATTGATAAAATAACATCTATGGTTGATTTCGTGTTCTGTGCAGTTGATATGAAGAAGGACGAAATCAAGGCTCTTGAGGAGGAATATGCAAAACACGAGTGCCCTGTTGTTTCAAACAACAGTGCCCACAGATTTACTCCCGACGTACCGATGGTAGTACCTGAGCTTAATGCGGAGCATATTGATATTATTCCTGCTCAGAGAAAAAGACTCGGCACAAAGAGAGGATTTATTGCAGTAAAATCGAACTGTTCTCTTCAGTCATATGTACCGGCTATTTTCCCTCTTCACAGAAAATACGGTGTTAAAGATGTTCTTGTTTGTACTTATCAGGCAATTTCGGGAGCAGGAAAAACCTTTGAGAGATGGCCCGAAATGATTGACAATGTTATTCCTTACATCGGCGGTGAGGAAGAAAAGAGCGAAAAAGAGCCTCTTAAACTTCTCGGTAAAATTGACGGAGATGTTATTGCATCAACAGATAAACCGAACTTTACTGCACAGTGTATAAGAGTTCCCGTATCAAACGGTCATCTCGGCGCTGTATTTATGAAATTTGAAAATGAAGTGCCGAGCAAGGAAGAAATCATCAAGGTTTGGGAAGGCTTCTCAGGCAGAGCACAGGAGCTTGAATTACCATCTGCTCCGAAGCATTTTCTTAACTACTTTACAGAGGACGACAGACCTCAGATTAAATCTGAAAGAATGCTTGAAAATGGTATGGCGGTTTCAATAGGCAGACTCAGAGAAGATACACAGTATGACTACAAGTTCGTATGCCTTTCTCATAATACATTAAGAGGTGCAGCCGGCGGAGCAGTTCTTCTTGCTGAACTTCTTGCTGCAGAAGGCTATATGGACAGATAATTTTAGGAGTTGATATTTATGAAAGAACCTATTTTTACAGGTGCTGCGGTTGCAATTATTACACCTATGCACGAAGACGGCTCGGTAAATTACGAAGAATTCGGAAAGTTTATCGACTTTCAGATTGAAAACGGAACTGATGCTATTGTAGTATGCGGTACTACAGGCGAATCTTCGACACTTAAGGTTGTTGAACATAACGAATGCATCAAATGGTGCGTAAAATACGTAAACGGCAGAATTCCCGTTATTGCGGGAACCGGTTCAAACAGTACAGCCTGTGCTATTGATATCAGCAAGGAAGCCTGTGAAAACGGTGCAGATGCACTTTTGCTTGTTACCCCTTATTATAATAAAACAAGCCAGAGAGGTCTTATTGCTCACTATACAGCAATTCACGATGCTACAGACAAACCGATTATTCTCTATAATGTTCCGTCAAGAACAGGACTTAACATTGCCCCCGAAACAGCTTATGAGCTTTCAAAACTTCCGAGAATCAACGGTATCAAGGAGGCTTCGGGCAATCTTGAACAGGTTGAAAAAATCAGAGAGCTTTGCGGCGATGAGCTCAACATCTGGAGCGGTAACGACGATCAGATTTATGACCTTATGGAAAGAGGCGGAAAGGGCGTTATAAGCGTACTTTCAAACATTGCTCCTAAGGCAGCTCATGATATTCCGACCAAATACCTTGAGGGCAATAAGGAAGAAAGCAAGTCTCTTATGGAAAAATATATGAAGCTTGCAAAGTCTATGTTTGTTGACGTAAACCCTATTCCTGTAAAAGAAGCAGTAAGTCTTATCGGCTTCCATGCAGGTCCATGCAGACTTCCTCTTATTGAAATGGATGATAAAAATAAGGCATATGTTAAGGCTACTATGGAAGAATACGGTCTTGTAAAATAATCTCAACCGAAGGAATTTTAAAATGACAAAGATAATTATAACAGGTGCTAACGGCAAAATGGGCGGAGTTATTCAGGATATTGTCGCTAAAAGAGACGACTGTGAAATTGTCGCAGGCGTTGATCTTAATACTGAGCCTAACAATAAATTTCCTATATATTCCACCATTGACGATGTTAAAGAAAATGCCGACGCAGTAATAGATTTCTCTAATCCTGTTTTACTCAATGATTTAATTTCATATTCAAAGAAAACAGGCACTCCGCTTGTCATTGCCACAACAGGTTACAACGACGAACAAAAGAAGAAGATTACTGACTCTTCTGCCGAAGTTCCCATTTTCTTCACATACAATATGAGCATGGGAATCAATCTTCTTGCAAATCTTGCAAAAAAAGCCGTTCAGATTCTCGGTAATGATTTTGATATTGAGATTGTTGAAAAGCATCATAATCAGAAAATTGACGCTCCGAGCGGTACGGCTCTTATGCTGGCAGACGCAATGTGCGATGAAATTAACGAGCCTATGAAATATGAGTACGACCGCCACTCAAAGCGTGAAAAAAGAACTAAAAATGAAATTGGTCTCCACGCTGTAAGAGGAGGAACAATTGTCGGCGAGCACGAAATTATTTTCGCAGGCAGAGATGAAATAATCACTCTTTCACATTCTGCAAGAAGTAAAGAAATATTTGCAGTCGGTGCAGTAAACGCCGCTGTATATATGGCAGGAAAACCAGCCGGTCTTTACGATATGAAAGAGCTTATAGATTAATCGGTAGTACATTACTGATTAATGATATTGAAATATTATAAAGACATTAATTAAAAAGGTAAAGTCATTTGACTTTACCTTTTTGTTGTTTAGTGAAGTTATTTATGTAAAATTATCCGAGAAATTCTGAAATTTTGTTGTTCAGAAGAGTTGGTATTTCTATACCCTGAGGACAATGGGACGAGCATTTACAGCAGGAAATGCAAACAGATGCATTATTTTTCAAACCACTGTACTGTTTTTTGCCCTCTTCCAAGGAAATTTCATTTGTTTTAACTTTATTATAGATTGAAAATACAGAGCTGATTTTTACTTCCTTTGGGCAGTCTGCACAATAGTCACAGCCTGTACAGGGAACAACATCACTTTTATTAATCATAGCCGCGGCATTAAAACAAATCTGCATTTTTTTCTCATCAAACGGCTTAAAATCCGTAAGAATATTCAGATTGTCATAAAGCTGTTCTTCACTGTTCATTCCGCTTAAAACGGTCAGAACATTGCTGTGGCTCGCCGCAAAACCGATTGCCCAGGAGGCAACACTCTTTTCCGGCTCTGCTTTTTTAAACATATTTTCAATTTCACTTGAAACCTCTGCAAGTTTACCGCCTCTCACAGGTTCCATTATTATAACAGGAATACCTGCCTCGGTTAAAATATTATACTGTTCTTCAGCCTGCTGATTTTTCCAGTCAAGGTAATTAAGCTGAATTTGTGCAAAATCCCATTCATGAGCGGCTACTATTTCCTTCAAATCTTCAATAGTACCGTGGAATGAGAAGCCTATATTTTTAACTTTGCCCTCTTCCCTTTTCTTTGAAATAAATTCATATGCACCGAATTTTTCACATTTATCAAAATTCTCTTTGTTCAAAGAATGGAGGAGGTAGAAATCAAAATATTTGTGTCCTGTTCTTTCAAGCTGTTTTGAAAAAACCTTTTCCATATCCGACTGCTTCGGACACATCCATATAGGAAGTTTATCAGCAAGGAAATAACTTTCTCTCGGATATTTTTTCAAAGCCGTTCCTATAAATTTTTCGCTTTTACCAACATGATACATATACGCCGTATCATAGTAATTTACGCCGTTTTCATATGCAATATCAACAAGTTTCTGCGCTTTATTGTAGCTGATAAGCGGATTCGATTCTCTTTTAACAGATGTTTTGCAAGGCAGTCTCATTGTACCGAGACCTAATAATGAAACTTCCGTATCCTTAAATTTTCTTTTATCTACCATAATTACTCCTTACTCCATGTTACTCCCTGAGGTGTATCCTTAAGAATAATTCCTCTTGCTTTTAAATCGTCACGGATTTTATCTGCGGCAGCCCAGTCTTTATTTGCTCTTGCCTGCTGACGCTTTTCAATAAGCTCCTCAATTTCACTGTCAATATCATTTGACTTTCTGTTATAAAGAATTCCCAAAACTCCGCAAAGCTCATCAAAAACTTTTGCCGCTGTTTCACAGACATTTTTTGAAACATCCTTATCAAGAATTTTTGTATTAATATCCTTAACAAGTTCAAAAATTGCCGCAATACCGTCAGCGGTATTAAGATCGTCATCCATAGCGGTAACAAACTGCTCTCTTCTTCCGTTAAGCTGATTTATTAACTCGTCATCATCTTCAATATCTTTCGCATTCTTCAATGCAAAATCAAGGCTGTCACGGCAGGTATAAAGCCTGTCAAGTGCTGAACGGCACTGTTCAATTATCTCAAGACTGTAGTTTATTGGTGAACGGTAGTGTGAAGAAATAAGAAAATATCTTATAACCTCATAGCCGTAAACGTTTGAAATTTCTCTTACTGTTTTAAAGTTACCGAGAGATTTACTCATTTTTACATTATCAACATTTATATAACCGTTGTGCATCCAGTATTTTGAGAATGTACAGCCGTTTGCACACTCACTCTGGGCAATTTCATTTTCATGATGAGGGAAAATAAGATCCTGACCGCCGCAATGAATATCGATAGTTTTACCGAGAAAACGTCTGTTCATAGCAGAGCACTCAATATGCCAGCCGGGTCTGCCCTTGCCCCAGGGTGATTCCCAGTAAGGTTCGCCTTCTTTTGCGGCTTTCCACAGAGCAAAATCAAGTGGATCTTCTTTTTTCTCCCCTACTGCAATTCTTGCACCTGACTGTAAATCTTCAATAGGCTGATGGCTGAGCTTTCCGTATTCATTAAACTTCAGAGTTCTGAAATACACATCACCGTCAACAGCATATGCAAATCCTTTTTCTTCAAGTGTTTTAATTATGTCAATAATCTCATCAATGTTTTCCGTTGCTTTAGGGTGAACGGTGGCATCTTTGAAATTAAGTCCGTGTGCGTCAGTCCAGAATTCTTCAATGTACTTTTTTGAAACTTCCTCAAAGGTTAAGCCCTCTTCATTTGCACGTTTAATTATTTTATCGTCAACATCAGTAAAGTTCTGAACAAATTTTACATTATATCCTCTGTATTCAAGATATTTGCGCAGAACATCGAAAACACAAAGAGGCCTTGCATTTCCAATGTGGATAAAATTATAAACTGTAGGTCCGCAGGCATAAATTTTAACCTCGTTTTTATCTACAGGTACAAATTCTTCCTTCTGCCTTGTCATAGTGTTATAAATCTTCATTTTATCTGCTCCTTTAATTTCTGTATTTCATTTTCAAGAGACTTTATTTTAGCCTCATTTTCTTTAATGGCATTCATTAACGGGTCGGGAATATTTATCTGATCAAGATCATCAACACGTTCACCGTCAATTCTTACTACTTCGCCCGGAACACCGACAACGGTTGCGTTTGACTCAACATCTTTGACAACTACAGCCCCTGCGGCAACCTTGGCGTTTCTGCCTATCGTTATAGGTCCGAGAACCTTTGCACCTGAGCCTATCATTACGCCGCTTTCAATGGTGGGATGCCTTTTTCCGACGTCCTTGCCTGTACCTCCGAGAGTAACGCCCTGATAAATCATAACGTCGTCACCTATTTCTGTCGTTTCACCGATTACAATTCCGTTGCCGTGGTCAATACAAACACGTCTTCCGATTGTTGCACCGGGATGAATTTCAATTCCCGTTTTATGCGCCGACCTCTGACTGATATATCTTGCTATAAAGGGCATATTGTGGTCGAGAAACCAGCGAGCCTTTCTGTGACTTCTAAGCGCTTTAAAACCAGGATAGAGCAATACAATTTCAATAGGACTTCTTGCAGCAGGATCGTGGTCCATAAAACTTTTTATATCCTCTTTATAAGATTCAAACATATTTATATATACTCACTCCTATAACAAAAAATGCCCCTGTCAAATGACAGAGGCAATGTAAAAACTGCGGTTCCACTCTTTTTATTCTCAACTGCAAATTATCACAGTTTAAGCCTTTAACGGAGCTAACCGACCCGACATACTTAATTTCCTCCGGGCAACTCAAGAGTGCATTTTGGCAGACATTTTATACAAGTCTTTCAGCACACGGACCTGCTCTCTGAATTAAATGTGACCTGCTTACTTCTCTCTGTCACAGTATTTATCTATCAATACTATTATATATATTTTTTTGAAATTTGCAACAATTATTTTGTTTTAATAAGATGCCAGCCGTCTTTTGCATAAATAATACCGCTTAAAACTGTTACTACTGCAACAATCCAAAAAGCAACAGTGCAATATGTATTAAGCCAAGGTGTTGTCATATCAATATCTGCGGCACCTTCTCCTATTGCCAGAAGAAGAAAAGTCAAACCGGTGGTTGACATCTGCAAAAATGTTTTACATTTACCAAATGCATTAGCGGCAATTACCTCTCCCGTCGTTGCGGCTGCCATTCTTATACCTGCCACAAGAAATTCTCTTGCAAGCATAAGCATAACGCAAATATCCGTATGCCATCCCATATTAATGAGTATCAAATATGCGGCAAAAACAAGGCTCTTATCCGAAAGCGGATCCATAAGTTTTCCGAAATCGGTAACAAGTTTTCTTTTTCTTGCAATAATTCCGTCAACCTTATCGCTCATACAGGCAATAAAGTAAACAATCAGTGTTGCAACCCAATGATACGGAAATTCAATATAGGCAAACGCCATAAGAAACGGAATACAGCAAAATCTGAAAAGAGTAATTTTATTAGGTAAATTCATACTTTCACTCCAATTAAATCATAGCCGTTAAAATCTGTTATTTTTACATTTACAAATTCGCCGACCTGTATTTTTTTATCTGATGTAAATATAATTCCGCTGTCAATTTCGGGAGAATCGAAATAAGCTCTGCCGTTATATTTACCATCTGAATATTCATCAACAATAACTTTATAAGATTTACCGATTTTATCTTTATTGGATTTTTCAGTTACACCGTACTGAATATCCATAAGAACCTCGGCTCTTTTTTTCTTTACATCCTCATCAATCTGATTTTCATAATCATATGCAGGAGTGTCCTCTTCAGGTGAGTAGGTAAAACATCCCATTTTATCAAATCCGATTTCTTTAACAAAAGAACAGAGTTCTTCAAACTGTTCTTCTGTTTCACCGGGAAAACCAACCATAAAAGTTGTCCTGAGCGCTAAATCAGGTATCCTGTTTCTCATTTTACTGATAAGCTCTTTAAGCTCGTTATACGAACCCGATCTGTTCATACTGTGCAGAATATCTCTGTTACAATGCTGTAAAGGTATATCAATATAGGAACAAATCTTCTCTTCATTTGCGATAACATCAATAAGCTCATCAGTTATCCTGTCGGGATAGCAATAATAAAGTCTTATCCATTCAATACCGTCAATTTTGACAAGTTCCTTTAAGAGTGCTGCAAGTTTATATTCACCGTAGATTTTAAAGCCATACTTTGTTGTATCCTGTGCAATAAGAATAAGCTCTTTAATACCCTTTTCGGCAAGTGATTTTGCCTCATTGATGATATTCTCCGTATTTCTTTCTGCATATCCGCCTCTGATAAGGGGAATTGCACAGTATGAGCATCTGTTGTCACAGCCGTCACTTATCTTCAAATAAGCCCAGTGTGACGGCGTAGAAAGCATTCTTTCACCCTCAAGCTGAAGATATTTCTTGTTGGGGAAAAAGCTCGTTCTGACGCCTAACAGAGCCTTTTGGCAAACCTTTACAATATCGCCATCTGCACCTATGCCTATGACAGAATCAACCTCAGGTATTTCTTTAATAATTTCGTCCTGATATCTTTCTGCGAGACAGCCTGTTACGACTATAGCGGAAATCAATCCTGCCTTTTTATATTCGGCAACCTCCAGGATAGTTTCAATAGCTTCCTTTTTTGCATCTTCAATAAATCCGCAGGTGTTAATTATCATAACATCGCTATCCTCGATACTTTGGGCTATTTCAAAACCGCTTCTGTTCAATTTTTCAAGCATAAGCTCGCCGTCAACCTGATTTTTCGGACAGCCGAGCGAAATCATACCAACCTTATTTGTCATAATCCTCTAACCTGTAAAAAGCCGATTTTATATCGGAGTATCGAAAGCCTTTTCTTTGCAGCGAAGCAATAACTTTCCTTATACCGTCCTCCTGCAAAATTTTAGACCTGTATTTTGTATTGAGCAATTCTACAATATTTGAAACATTATCGACATCGTATTCAGACATTACTCGGTCTGTTATTTCCCTGTCAATACCACGCTTAAAACATTCCTGTCTGACGTTTGCAGAAGAATACTTTTTTGTTTCAAAAAGATATTCAACAAGTCTCTCACAATATCTCTCATCATCAAGATATCCGGCTTCGATATATCTGTCAATAGCCTTCTGGGCGCTTACCTCATCAACTGTGCGTAGCAGCTTTGTTTTAAGCTCTTTTACAGAATGGTCTCTGCGTGACAGGAAATCAGCACATTTGTTAAGGGCTTTTTTATAATTCATCCTGATAAGGAGCTCCTGCCATTCTTCGTCAGTGATATCTGTTCCGTCGGAAATGTAATTGTCAAACCAAAAATTCTCGTCTGTTGTAACAACATATTCATCATCAAGAAAAATATGAATTTTACTTCCCCTGCCCTTTTGATGCTTAATAATCATTAATCGTCGTCATCGTCAAAAGCAATGTCAAGCTCTGCTCTTGCTTCTTCCTTGGTGATTTTTTTCTTAGGCTCTTCCTTTTCCTTTGTCTTTGAAGCGGCTTTCTCTGCTTTTTCCCGCTGTACGGAATCGGCATTTTCTTTCATTTTTTCTTTAATTTTCTGCTCAAGCTCATCAGCAAATTCCGAGTCGTTTTTAATTATTTCTTTAACATTATCTCTGCCCTGACCCAAACGCCTGTCGCCGTAGGAAAACCATGAACCGCCTTTATGTATAATATCAAAATCCACTGCCATATCAAGAATTTCACCGACTTTGCTTATACCAGTGCCGTACATAATATCAAACTCCGCAGTCTTAAAAGGCGGTGCAACCTTGTTCTTAACTATCTTAGCTCTTGTTCTTGAACCGATAAACTCAGTTGAAGAAGTCTTAATTGTATCGGCTTTTCTGACGTCAATTCTCATTGACGCATAGAATTTTAATGCACGTCCGCCGGTAGTAACTTCAGGATTTCCGTACATAACGCCGATTTTTTCACGAAGCTGATTGATAAATATTATAATACAATTAGTCTTATTAACAGTACCGGCAAGTTTTCTGAGAGCCTGAGACATTAGACGTGCATGCTGACCTACATGGCTTTCACCCATATCGCCTTCAATTTCACTTTTCGGAACAAGAGCTGCAACCGAGTCAACAACGACAATATCAATAGCACCGCTGCTTACAAGCTGTTCTGCAATTTCAAGGGCCTGCTCACCGTAGTCGGGCTGAGAAATAAGAAGAGAATCAACGTCAACACCTAAATTATTTGCATAAACAGGGTCAAGAGCATGCTCAGCGTCAATAAATGCCGCAGTACCTCCGATTTTCTGTGCCTCAGCAATGCAATGGAGAGCAAGCGTTGTTTTACCGCTTGATTCAGGACCGTAAATCTCAATAATTCTTCCTCTGGGCAAGCCACCGATTCCTGTAGCAATATCAAGCGTAAGAGAGCCTGTTGAAATAGCGTCAACCTTCAGGCTTGAATTTTCACCCAAGCGCATAATAGCACCTGCACCGAATTTCTTTTCAATATTTTTCATAGCGGTTTCAAGTGCCGTTTTTTTATCTGATGCCATAAAATAACCTCCAAAACTTTATCTTTTTTATTATACTAAATATAGTATTTAAAATCAATAGCTGCACCAAAAATAGTTCTTTATGAAAAAAATAATAAAAAATACTTGCATTTTGTTTTCACTTGTGATATTATATCAAACGTTCAAAGTATATAAGGAGGTGTTCGCAAATGGCAAAATGTGAATACTGCGGAAAAGACGTATCTTTCGGCATCAAGGTTTCTCACTCACACAGAAGATCAAACAGAACCTGGAAACCTAACATAAAAAAAGTAAAGGCTATTGTAAACGGCTCTCCTAAAAGAGTTTATGTTTGCACAAGATGTCTTCGCTCAGGTAAGGTTGAAAGAGCTTAATATTTCGCATAAAAACAGCACCGATTACTCGGTGCTTATTTTATTTCCTTTTTAATGTTTTTAAATCTTCTTTCATTTCTTTTGTAACTCTGTTAGACTCACGAATTTTCTGAATAGTCTTGTTGTGCACCCATAAAGGAAGTTGATTTTCTCTGAGTATTTTATAAACCTTTTGCTCGTATTTAACAAACGCAACGGATAATGCCCAAGCAATTGCCATATTGACATAATACTCATCGGATTTCAATGAAACAAGATTTTCGAGAACTTCATCAATATAATCGTCTGTCAGAAAATAATCCATCATCATAACGACTGCAAAGCGTATTTCGTATTCACCGCCGGATAAATAAGGCAAAATGAAATTCCAGACTGCAGTCATATTTTTTTGCGTAAATTTATACGTAGCGCAGCAGCAGTCGCACACTGCCCAGTTATCAATAAGAGGAATAAAATTTTTCAAATCTTCCAAATGCTTTTCTATACTGCATTTTTCATAGCCGATTTTCATACCCCTTATCATAATTTCTTCATAATAGTAATCTGAAATTTCACAGTCCTCGGCAGCACAGGCTTTTGCAATTTTACGCAAAACAGGTATACGTACTCCGATTATTTTTTCACGCTCAATATTAGGTACAAGCCTGCTTTGAAAATCCGCATATTCAGAATCCCGGTTTTCAAATAGTTCTTCTCTTACATTCATAATTATTCACCTAAATATAGTCCTTAAGCTCGTTAAATAGTTCATCATTACTGCTGACTTCGTTTTCTTCAATTTCACATTCAAATTCAAGAGTGTTAATTAATTTCGGATTTCTGACTTCCAGTTTATCATCCTTAAATCTGATAATATTAGCTATACCGCCGAGATTTTCCGTAATTCTTTTAAGTCTCTCGGGAATATAGATATTAAGACAGTCGGAAATTCCGTGTTTCATAACAACATACTTTGTAACAAAAAATCCTATACAAATAAAAACAATTCCGCCTGATACAAGATAAATCCCGTTTTTCATATTTATAATCATCTCAAACAAAGAGCCGTTATATACATATCCCATATCGAGGTTAAGGACATAAGCGCATACATAAGACAGAACATTTACAGCAGATGCAAATAAAAACAAAAAAGGACTTTCCAGGAAAATAAACATAAGAAATGCAAAAATATTTCCGCTCAGCACTGCACAAACCGCAGTTATTATTAACGTAATCCTTTGAATGCTTTTAAGTTCAGAAAACAGTGCACCTGCTATTCCTGCCACGGCAAACAGCATATAATAATGACCCGAAAGATAGGTTGATATAAGGTCGCCGCTGTAACCCTCCGAAAATAAATCCTTTACACCTGTGACAATTTCTCCGTTTAAAAAAAGTGATCCTCCGAAACTTTTATGAAAAAAAGCCTCTCTGAAACTGCTTATATCAAATAAAGAAAGCAAGGAATCTCCTGCTGAAAATAAAACAGCCGACAGAATACCTTTACCGGCAGCAAACCTTGAAACAGCCATTACAGCATTATCAAATATTCCGCTTAAATATCCGAACAAAACACCTGACAATACTGACAAAACCGCAGTCATCAACAGTGCAAGCCACGATTCAAGCCTGTCAAAGCAGTATAAAAAAAGCAGTGACAGCAGTATAGAAAACAATACAGAACAGCCTGAACTTCCAAAGGCTTTTGCGCAGGTAAAAAATACAAACAGGCATAAGACACTCCAAAACGCTTTAAATTCCCTTTTTCCTTTGCTCATAACATCCGTAATGAAATAACAAAAGATAAAAGGCACCACCCTGCTAAGAAGCTCGGAAAGATTCGTCATTAATAAAGAAAAATCTTCATTTAAAATACCGTGTGCCAGATTTAACAGCTCCGACAACACTAATAATATTGAAGAAACAACAAACGGAACTAATAATACTTTATGGGACTTATTAAATAATTTGAATATTTTCATATTAGGATTATTGACAGCTGCAGGTAAAATATAACATATAATCCGAAAATAAATACAATTATTTAAACCAGTTTCTGCTTTCTTTCAATTCAGTCATACACGAGCAGTCTTCACTGCCCACAATAACATGTTCGATTACATATATGCCGAGCTGACGAAGTGAACCTATAATATCGGAAGTAATCTTATTATCTGCCATAGATGGCTTTGAGCTTCCGTTTGGATGATTATGGGCTATAATTACACCGGCGGCATTGTCACGAAGAACCAACTCCAAAAATCTTCTCATATCAAATTTAATTGACTGCACATTGCCTGTAAACACAATATGATGATTAATAACGGCACCGCTGTTTGTAAGAGTAATCAGCAAAAATTTTTCAACAGTTTCCTCCTGAAGAATGTTTTTACAAAAATCAACAGCCGCTTTCTTAGAATTAATCATAACGACATTTTCGTTTTTATTTTTTACTATGCGTTTATTAATACTTCTTATCAGCGATATTGCAACAGCTGCAGACTCCCCTATCCCTTTAACGTTCATAAGTTCATACGGGTCAGCATTGACAACATTTTCAATTGAACCAAACTTGTTAATCAAATCATAGGCAAGGGGTTTTACATCCTTCTGCGGAATTACGAGAGAAAGAAAAAGCTCAAGCAAATTATGGTCGGGAGCATCTTCCATACCGCCCGACAAATATAAATCTCTCATTCTCTGCCTGTGTCCGTATCTGCTTATGTCACCCATTACTTCTCCTCCTGATGAAACAAAGCTTTCCATTTTATGTCATTTGTATCGGGACAGGATTTTTCTTTCAAAACCGCCCTTATTTCAACATAGCATCCGCATTTTAAGCACATACCCGATAACAAATAATCGCAGTTTTTACAAAATGACAATCTTTCTTTATATTCACTTTCGTCAACTTTAAGCTCAGAATCAAGATTTTCAATAAAATCTTTAACTGTTTTATAAACATCTGCTTCTCCCGATTTAAGAAGCAAACATCTTTTACAGGTTTCCTTCATTATTTTATCGTAAACTTAACTACACTGCAGGGAGGAAGAACTGCCGTAAAACCATCTGCAGAAATTTTAAAGTCGTTAAACTCTTTAACGGTGACATTGTTTTTACTGTCAAAATCATTTTTATCGTGAATGTCACCTGTGAGTATTTCAGCCTTGATTTCGTTTACTTCAGTATCAGCAATCTGACATTTAATTTCAACTTTTTTACTGTCGGATGTATTAGTAATTGTTGAATAAATCACACCGTTATCATCAACAGAAGCCGACTCAATAAGCTGAGGACAGCTTATTTTTCCGTCAGAAGTATTAACAGTGCCGGTAGTTATAAATGAACCTAAAAGAGTATTCTCCTGATGGTCCTTATACATTTTGAAAACATGATAAGTAGGAGTCAGAAGCATATCGGCACCGTCGGTAAGAATTACCGATTGCAATACATTAACCGCCTGAGCAATATTTGCCATCATAATTCTGTCTGAATGCTTGTTGAATATATTTAAAGTAAGAGCCGCAACAACAGCGTCTCTCATAGTGTTCTGCTGATAGAGAAATCCGGGGTTAGTTCCCGGCTCAACATCATACCATGTTCCCCACTCGTCAACAATTAAATTCACCCATTTTTGCGGATTTACGCTGTCCATTACTGCAATATGATTTTTAATAATTTCTTCAATCCTGAAGGCTTTACAGATTGTCTTATAATATTCCTCAGCTGTAAAATCAGTGGCAGAGCCTTTATGCTCCCATGAATCACCCGGAACAGTATAGTAATGAAGAGCTATGCCCTGAGCCTTATGCTTGACTTTGTCCATTACTTCCCTTGTCCAGTGGTAATCATCCCCGTTAGGTCCGCAGGCAATTCTGGCTATTTTATTGTCGGAATCATAATCTCTGACATAGGTATTGTACTGCTTAAAAAGACAGCCGTAAAATTCGGGATCCATATTTCCGCCGCAGCCCCAGGATTCATTTCCTACACCGAAATATTTAATTTTCCACGGCTTTTCTTGACCGTTTTTCTCGCGAAGCTCTGCCATCGGAGAAACTCCGTCAAAGGTCATATACTCAACCCACTCGTTCATTTCGGCAACAGTGCCTGAGCCTACATTTCCGTTAATATATGTATCACAGCCAAGCTGACGGCAAAGCTCAAAATATTCGTGAGTACCGAAGGAATTATCCTCAACAACACCGCCCCAGTGGGTATTTACCATTTTCTTTCTTGACTCCTTAGGACCGATACCGTCCTTCCAGTGATACTCATCGGCAAAACAGCCTCCCGGCCATCTGAGAACGGGAAGTCCCATTTCCTTCAAAGCATTTACAACATCACATCTCATACCGTTTATATTTTCAATGGCGGAATCCTCGCCGACATATATCCCCTCATATATACATCTGCCGAGATGCTCTGAAAAATTTCCGTAGATATCCTTATTGATTTTGCTTATTTTCTGATTGGGATTTATTAAATATTTTTCCATATTCTGCTCCGTTGCTTTTTTTAATGAAACAGTATCACATCACTTTTGAAATGTCAATAATATAACAATAAAATATTGTGTATTGACAAGAATATTACACAGTGATATATTAATCCTATAATATTGATAGGAATTGATTTTATGAACACGGAAAAAATTGCTAATTTAGTAAATGAAAATAAATGCGATGCCGTATTGCTTCTGAATGAAAGCAATATGCATTATGTCTGCGGATTTTCACCAAGCGAAGGCACAGTTATTATTACAGGCAAAGGAACAGGATATCATATTGTTGATTCAAGATATACCGAAACTGCCACTTATCACGCAAAAAAAACGGGACTTAAGGTAATTGAAATTCAAAGCAGATTTACCGAAGAAGTAAAAAAAATCTGCAATGAAAACAATATAAAAAAGCTGCTTTTTGAAAACGAAACAATATCACTTGCAAAATATAACGCTTATAAGGAAGCTCTCAGTGATATTGAATTTATAGGTATCGACAATAAAATTATGAACCTAAGAAACAAAAAAGAGCTCTGGGAAATCGACCTTATGAAAGATGCGAACAATATTGCAGAGAAATCATTTTTAGAGCTTCTTCCCGAGGTTAAGGCAGGCAAAACAGAAAAAGAGTTGGCGGCACTGTTTGACTACATTATGGCAAAAAACGGTTCAGACGGCGTTAGCTTCAGCACAATACTTCTGACAGGAGCCCACACTTCAATGCCCCACGGCGTTCCCGACGAAAGAAAAATTAAAGAGGGAGATTTTGTACTGTTCGATTTCGGTGCAACATATCAGGGGTATCACTCGGATATGACAAGAACCGTTGCCGTAGGTCATGCAACAGACGAAATGATTGAATATTACAACCTTGTATTAAAAGCTCAGAAAGCAGGAATAAAAGCACTTGCAGACGGTGTAAAATGCGCAAATGTTTACAAGGCATCATATGATGTTCTGAACGAAAAAGGTATGGCTGAATATTTTAGACATGGTTTAGGGCACGGCGTTGGACTTGACATTCACGAGGGATACAATGCATCTCCGAAAAGTACTGATACTTTTGAAACCGGAAATGTTACATCCATAGAACCTGGTATTTATATCCCTGATAAATTCGGAATAAGAATTGAAGATTTGCTTTATCTTTCACCGAGAGGAAGAGAAAATCTTTCAAAAGTCACAAAAGAGCTTATCATGCTCTAAAATTCAAAATACTCCTTGCCTTATTTCAGGCAGGGAGTATTTTTTAATTAGTTAATTTCTTCTTTCAGCGTTTCTACTATTGAGTCATCCTTCAGCTTTGATACCGAAAACAGCATTGTAATTCCGATAACAAAAAATACAACTGCAATTACAATCAGATACAATTTCCAGTCACAGATAAACGGTATCGCTGTTGATGACATTGTCTTGTTCATAATTATACTGATAACCACGCTTATTGGTATTCCGAAAATTACAGCCTTTATTCCGTAGAATAAACTTTCAAGGCTTGTTATCTTTCTGAATCCATTGGGGGTCGTACCAACAGATTTCAGCATTGCAAATTCTTTTCTTCGAAGCTGAATATTTGTTGAGATAGTATTTACTATATTAGCTATTGTAATAAGGCTTATTAAAGCGATAAAGCCGTAAACAAATACCTCAATAACAAATACGAGGGTATCCATAGTTTGCAGTAATTCTACATAGTCACTGACATAGGTATCGCGGTATTCATTTTCTTCAAACAGCTTTGAAATCTCTTCTGCAACCTCAGTGTGCTTTTCAGTCTCAATTCCGATCAATCGACTTATCTCACTGGTTCCAACCTCTGCCATTTTTTCTTTTTCATATTGACTTACAGGAATATAGACAGCAAGATTATTTTTCTGTGAAAGATGACAAACATAGTTATCCTTATCATAATTTACAAGTCCTGCAATTTCATAATTGAAAGGCTCTCCGTATGAATCATTTGACATAATATGCTGACCGATGATTTTATCATTAAATACCTTTTTACCCGAGCCTTTATGGCTTATGTCATTAAGAAGAAGGCATTTTAAATTATCTCCGTAAAACTGATTATAATCAATGCCGTTTATTTTACAGATTTCGTTAAAATCACTGTCATCAATTGAATTGATATATAAGCTGATTGAGGAGCTGAACAGCTTTTTGTAAGCCTGCGTAAGATATTCGGAATTTTCAAAATTTTTCTCGACATTGCTGTCATTTCCGCCGCAATAAATATATTGTTTATTAACAGTGTAATATTTATCGATACCGTTAATATTTTTTATATCTTTCTCAAACTTTTCCACATCGCTGCTTGCCACCATTACCTGCACCTGATAAGGGATATCCATTTCAAGGGAATTTGCCTGGGTAAGCATTGAGCAGAAATAATTACAGCATAAAAACAAAATAATTGAAAGGGCTATTGAGGTAGTTATTACTCTGGATTTTCTGCCGTTTCTCTTTAAGTTTTTATAAGCAAGCTCGCCTTCATAACCGAAAACTTTACGTATAATCTTAGGTGATTTCAGCTTTTTAGCCTTAACTTTAATCTCGTTTCTTTGTCTGATAGCGTCAATAGGGGTGATTTTTGAAGCCTTTCTGGATGGCACAAAGCAAGAGATGAAAATTGTTAAAATACTTATCAGTACAATGCCGATAATTGCCCAGAGAGGAACTACCGTTTTCATTTCCATATTACTGTCGGAAACACCGTTTATCATACCTGTTGAAATGATTTTATTTCCAATCGATTTAAGTGTAATCCCTATACCTATTATTCCGGAAATAATTCCCACAGGTATTCCGACACAGCCTAAAATTATGCCCTCATAGTAGACTGACATTTTCTTTTGCTTTCTTGTTGCACCTACAGAAGCAAGCATGCCAAGATATCTTATTCTCTCTGAAAGAGACATACCGAAGGCATTGTAGATAAGAACTACCGATGCAATCATAATAATCATAAGAATAATGCCTGCCATAGGTATAAGAGATATGGCAATATCACTGTCCTCATCTATTGCAAGGACTGTTTGAAGATAGTCGGTATTAATTTTATAATCGGAAATTTTGTAGTCCTTGATAATTTTTTTAACTGTATCAAGTGACTTATAATTAAGGTCGCTGAGCTGAATTGCTGCACTGACAACTCCTGATTTTTCTTCTTCGCTCATACCTCTGAACACATCAGTAAAAGCAGTTGCGGGATTATCGTGAAGAATAGCAGTTATAGTATATTCCTTGTATTCATCGGCAAGAAATTCTTCTTCAGGATAATAATAATCTCCTGATACGGTTAAATTATCCCCGTTTTCACTAATGTATCTTATACCCTGAGAAAAAGTTATTTTGTCGCCGACTTTAAGGTCAAGATCATTTTTATCAAGAAGACTTTGCTCAACGGCGACCTCCGTTTCGTTTCGAGGCATAATACCGTCACACTCAGATGTAAGCATCTGCTTCAGGTATACTTCGTCACCGATGAGAATTTCACAGGTACCCAACCTGTCTGTTTTTCTGTCCTTAAGAGTAATTGAAGAATTTTCAGGTGTGATATAAATTCCCGTTTCTCTAATTCTTTCATCTTCTTTTAAATGATTTAACTGCTCCTGCGTGATATCATAAAACTGTGCGTGATAATCACCGCTTCCGATAATACTTATCTCACCGAAAAGGTTAAGAAATGATGCCATTGCCACAAATACAGCTGTAATCATTGCAACCGAAACGCAGATACCGAGTGTAGTAACAACCGTTCTGCTTTTATTTTCTTTAAGGTGGCGCAGGGTTAATTTATTAACGATGTTCAACCCATACTCACCTCATCTCTTGTAATTTTTCCGTCCTCAATAGAAATAATTCTGTCTGCGGACATTGCGATTTTCTCATCGTGAGTAATGATGATGACTGTCTGCTTGTACTCTTTATTGAAGTGTCTTAAAAGTGCAACTATCTCTCGGCTGTTTTCGCTGTCAAGATTACCCGTCGGCTCATCTGCAAGCATAAGTGCAGGGTTATTTATAAGTGCTCTGCCGATTGAAACCCTCTGCTGCTGACCGCCTGAAAGCTGACTCGGAAGATGATTGAGCCTTTGTGAAAGTCCAAGCTTTTCCACAAGATTTTTAGTAACTCTTTCATCGGGCTTTCTGCCGTCAAGAAGAAGGGGAAGAGTAAGATTTTCTTCAACAGTCAAAATAGGAATCAGATTATAAAACTGATAAATAAGACCTATCTGTCTGCGTCTGAAAATAGCAAGCGCCGTTTCATCAAGGGTGGAAATATCGGTATCATTAATGATTACCTGTCCGCTTGTAGGAACATCAACGCCGCCTAATATATGAAGCAATGTTGATTTACCTGAACCAGACGGTCCGATGATAGCCACGAATTCACCCTGTTCAACGGATAATGAAACATTATCAAGAGCTTTAACAAGAGTGTCTCCCTTTCCGTATGTTTTTGATAAATTTTTTACCTCAAGAATTTTCATATTGTTATCTCCTTTCGTGACTATATCGTATTATTTTAAACTTACACTACCGTGACAGAAATATTACAGTTTAGTAATATTCAATTAAACTATATATCTATAGAATCTCATTTCAAACTCTGTACCGATATTTTCCATGCTTTTTATAAGGATTGTTCCCTTTTCCTTTTCCATTACTGTCTTTGCAAGAGCAAGACCGATTCCGACGCTGTCGCTTGAGGAATTCTTACCGTGATAAAATCTTTCAAAAATATGAGGCAGTTCTTCCTTGGAGATACCGCATCCGTTATCTTTAATAAATATAGAATCATATATATTCGTACTTTGGGTGAAGATTGTTATTTCTCCGCCCTTTTTTGTATGTTCAATGCAGTTTTTAATTACATTTGAAACAGCTTCGTCAGTCCAGTTTCGGTCACCCTTAAAGATAAAATCTTCTGAAAGATTGTTAAGGGTAATTCCCTTAAGCTCCATAATAACAAGAAACGGCTTTATACTATCATCAATAACATTCTTTGCAGATACATTTTCAATTTTAAATTCCGCCGTTCCTGCATCAAGCTTGGAAAGCTTCAGCAAATTTGTAATAAGCCATTTCATTTTATCAAGCTGATTTTCTATTATTGAAATAAATTCCTTCTGCTTATCCTTGCTGACGTCCTCTTTGATTAAATCAGTCATAACCATCATTGAGGTCAATGGTGTCTTCAGCTGATGCGAAATATCTGTAAGAGAATCGGAAAGATACCGTCTTTCTTTTATTAACTGCTCATTCTGGGTTCTTAAAAGAACAATAACCTTATACAGATTATTTTTAAGTATAGAAAGCTCGCCTTCTGAATTGCTGTCTATATCAAGGTCAAAATTTCCTGTGCAAACAATCGAAAGATAATTATTAAGCTCGTTAATTTCTTTATATCTGTTTAAGGTGAAAAAGTAAAATAAGCAAACCTGCAAGCCTCCGCATACAAGACAAACAACGGCACATACAGGATTGATAAACAGGCAGATAGCTGCACTTATCAAAGTCAATACCACACCTGAGATAATTATTTTTTTTACATTACTACTGTTCATCATTTTCAATCACATACCCCACACCTCTGACTGTTTTAATAAAAACAGGCTTTGCGGGATCCTCCTCAATTTTATCTCTCAGTCTTTTAATATAGACTGTCAAAGTGTTATCCTCGACAAAGTCTCCGTCAATGTCCCAAATATTTTCAAGCAATTGATTTCTCGTCAGAACTATACCTCTGTTATTAAGAAGTATCAGCAAAAGCCTGTATTCCATAGCAGTAAGTATTATTTCTTCACCGTTTTTGTAAACCTTTGCTTCATTAGTATTGATAGAAAGATTTTTAATTTTAATAATTCCGTCAACAGAATCCTTGCTGTAACGCCTGAGAACACTTTTAATCCTCAGTAAAAGCTCCTTAACTCTGAAAGGCTTTGAAATGTAATCATCGGCACCAAGCTCAAAGCCCATTACCACATTGACCTCATCATCATATGCTGTAAGAAAAATCACAGGTAAATCTCCCTGCTCCTTTATCCTTTTGCATACGTCATAACCGCTGCCGTCGGGCAAGGTCAGATCAAGAATATAGAGAGAAAATGTTTTCTCGTTAATAATTTTATAGGCTTCCTCAACGGTTTTTGCGAGAGTAACCGTATATCCTTCATTTTCAAGGGAATAAGTTATTCCGATACCTATAGCGTCAACATCCTCTAAAACAAAAATATCCATATTATCACCAAATTAAATATTATATACAATGAATAATAACATAAAATACATACTCTTTCCATTACAAATTTGTAAGAATGAAATAAATAACAATTGACATATACCCCATATAGGTATATAATATACCCATACAGGGTATAAGGAGCGATACAATGGAAAATAATTGTTGCCATAAAAAGAAGGAAAGAACACCCGAAGAGCATAAAGCACTTATAAACAGGCTCAGCAGAATCGAAGGTCAGATTAGAGGGATTAAAAAGATGGTGGAGCAGGATGCCTACTGCACAGACATAATAACACAGGTGGCCGCCGCAAACGCCGCCCTTAACTCTTTCAATAAAGAACTGCTTTCAACGCATATAAAGACCTGCGTTGCAGAAGATATTAAGGCAGGCAAAGAAGAAACTGTTGACGACTTACTTGCCACACTGCAAAAACTTATGAAATAACAAACAAGAGGTTGATATATGAAACAAAAATTTTATGTTACTGGAATGAGCTGTGCCGCCTGCTCTGCAAGAGTAGAAAAGGCTGTTTCACCTATTTCCGAAGGCGTTAATGTTAATCTGCTTGCAGGTACAATGACAGCTGAATACTCCTGTGATACGGAGGAAATCATAAATGCCGTTAAAGCTGCAGGATACGGCTGTGAACCCTTTAAACTGAAAAAAGCCGATAATTCCGAAGAGATTAATGAAATGAAGAGAAGAGTAATTTTATCAATTATCTTTCTGATTCCGTTAATGTATCTTTCAATGGCGCATATGCTTAATTACAGTCTGCCCTGGGTTTTAGGTGAGCATATACCAAACGGAATAGGTCAGCTGATTTTTGTAATACCCATTATGGTAATAAACAGAAAGTTTTTTTCTAACGGCTTTAAATCTTTGATAAAATTCAATCCGAATATGGACAGCCTTATCGCAGTCGGTTCAGGTGCATCCTTTATATACAGTCTTGCAACTCTGATATTTTTTCCTCACAGCCACTATTATTTTGAATCGGCAGGTATGATTCTGACTTTAATTACCGTGGGAAAAACCCTTGAAGCAATAAGCAAAGGCAAAACAAAAGGCGCCGTAAATGCTTTGATTGATTTAGTCCCTGAAAAAAGCATAGTCCTGAAAGACGGTGAAGAAACCGAAATTGAATCTTCGCTCATTCAGGAAAACGACCTTGTGGTTATTAAACCGGGTATGAGAATACCTGTTGACGGAATAATTACCGAGGGCAGCTGTTCTGTTGACCAAAGTGCAGTTACAGGTGAAAGCGTACCTGTTGACCTGTCAGCCGGTGATAAAGTTGTCAGCGGTACTGTCAATAAAAACGGAAATGTTATTTTTAAAGCTACTGCTGTTGGTGAGGACTCAACGCTTTCAAGGATAATTGCTCTTGTTGAAGAGGCATCTTCTTCAAAAGCTCCTGCTCAGAGACTTGCCGACAAAGTAGCGTCAATATTTGTTCCCGTTGTAATTATTATTGCAGTTATTGCTTTTGTTGTATGGCTTATTCTGGGCAAAGGTTTTGAATTTGCTTTTTCGGTCGGTGTTGCCGTGCTTGTCATAAGCTGTCCCTGTGCTTTGGGTCTTGCAACTCCCTGTGCCATTATGATAGGAACGGGAAAAGGTGCAGAAAACGGTATTCTTTTTAAAGACGCTTCCGCGCTTGAAAATCTCGGCAAATGCGATACAATTGTATTTGATAAAACAGGTACAATTACTCAGGGCAAAATGTATGTCACCGATATAACCGATATAAATTATCTTGACATTGCCTATACTGTTGAAAATATATCCGACCATCCTTTATCTGATGCTATTTGCAGTTTCTGTAAAGAAAAAGGAGCAAAGCTGCTCGAATTAGAAAAAGGCGAATATATTATCGGTCAGGGTATCGTTGCAAAAATCGGCGGTAAAACCTATAAAGCAGGCAATGAAAAGCTGACAGGATTCAGCGACAATCAATATTCTTATGAGGGTAAAACGCCCATTATTTTCACTTGTGATAATGAATATCTGTTTACGGTTGCAGTTGCTGATAAAATTAAAGATGATGCAAAAGAAGCTATTGAAAATATACACGCTGATACAATTATGATTACGGGAGACAACGAACTTACTGCATACGCAATAACTCAGCAGGCAGGTATCAAAAGCTTTATTGCCTCGGCAATGCCTCAGGAAAAGGAAGAAAAGGTCAGAGAGCTTATTGAAAGCGGGAAAACTGTAGCAATGGTAGGAGACGGAATCAACGACTCCCCTGCCCTCACACGTGCAAATGTCGGAATTGCAATAGGAGCAGGCTCGGATATCGCAGTTGAATCTGCTGATATTGTGCTTGTATCCGACAGACTGACAGACGTTTCAAAAGCAATCAGACTTTCTAAAAAGACACTGAAAAATATCAGAGAAAACCTTTTCTGGGCATTCTTTTATAACTGCCTGGGAATCCCTTTGGCTGCAGGGTGCTTTTACGGAATTTTCGGTTGGACCTTAAATCCCATGATAGCAGCCGCATGTATGAGCTTAAGCTCGGTAACAGTTGTTTTAAACGCATTAAGATTAAGGAGGTTTAAATAATGAAGAAAATTATTATAGTTGAAGGAATGGCATGTGATCACTGCGTCAACGCCGTAAAGACTGCGATTGAAGGTTTAGACGGTGTAAAATCAGCAAAGGTTGATTTAAAGAAGAAAACAGCCGTTGTTAAACTTTCAGATGACGTAAGCAACGAAGTAATTTCAAAAGCTATTGAAAATGCCGGCTTTTCTGCCACGGAAATTTTCGAAAAATAAGCGTAAAAATTTTCGGTTAAAAATTCTTATAAAGAGATTAACACAAAAATGAGGTAGGGATTATCCTGCCTCATTTTTGCTTATGCGTAAAAAAAACAGTAAGTATTGTTTTTTTGTCATTATTTTGTGCGTTTTTGCAAAACGTCTTGACAAAATTTATTTTTTATGTTCTAAAATTTCTCATAAAGATGTTTTCAAAAAAACAAAATTTTTAGGGATATAGTATATATGACAGGACTTTTTTTTAATCTGCTTGACTCCCAGACGGAAAAAGACAGATTCATTGAGCTATACGATACTTATAAAGATTTGTTATACTGGATAGCTCTTAATAAGACAAATAATACAGATGATGCGGAGGAATGTGTACAGGAGACTTTTCTTTACATTGCAAAGCATTTTAATCAAATCAGTTATATCGATTCAAAAGATACAAAATCATTCTTATCAACTATTGTTACGGGATTTGCTGTTGATATGTATAATGAATCTTTGAAAATAAGCACAGTTATGTTTGAAGATGATAATGATTTAGAGTATTTTGAAAATTTTGAAAAAGTGGAATTATTATCTGCTTTTGATGAAGTATTAGATGAGAAAAGCAAAGTTTTTTTATACCTCAAATATATTTACGGATATAAGAGCAGAGAAATAGCGGAAATATACAAAATTAAAGATTCCTATGTTCGCAAGAAAATACAGTTAGCCAAAGAAAAGATGAAAAAATATTTTGAAGAAGGTAATTGAATATGGGTAATTTTGAAGAGGCATGTGCCCTCTCCTGCGAAAAATGGATTGACTCCTTTCCCGCTGAAATACCAAAGCATAAATTCAGTAAAAAGCATACTGAAAAAATTGAAGAAATTTTCAAAAAGGAGTTAAAGGAAAATGAGCACAAGCTATCAAAGAAGACTGTTAAATTCATATTGATAGCCGCAATTCTGCTTTCACTGACGATAACAGCATTTGCAGTTCCTTCAAGCAGGAAATTCATTGTTGAAAGGTTTTCAAATCATTCGGAATACAGTGTTGTTGATACAGATGATACTGAAAATGTGAAATTTTTGAAGTTGAATTATATTCCAACAGGATTTGAAAAAGTTAAAGAATATGCTTCAAATGACATATATATCCAAAATTATAGAAATTCCGATAAATATTTTTATGTTGAAAAATATATTGTAAATACAAGTATAAATTTTGATAGTGAAAAATACAACAGCAATGAAATAAAAATTAATGGTATGAATGTTGTTTATTATACTTCAGACAATGAAATTAATGGAGTAATATTTAACAACGGAGAATACACTTTCATAATAAACGGAAATATCAGCAAAAAAGAGCTTGTTAATATTGCACAAAATATCGGGTAGATATTTGTAGAATAATCCAAATTTTTGAATTTTTAAAAAATTTTTTCACAAAACGGCAATTTTTAGGGATTAAGTATATGAGAGATTAATAGAGAGGAGGTGTAACAATGACAAAGAAAAATATAAGATTAAAGCAAATCTGTTCCATCCTTTTATCATTTCTAATGATTTTCAGCAGTACATTAATTTCAAATGCTGACGTTAAAAATGATGATGAAATAGTTCCCTGTTATGTAAATATTCTTAACTGTTCAGTAAGTTTAAACATTTCAGGAATAAAGGCAAGTTGTTCAGCTGTTCTTCAATCAAAAAGTTCTGTAAATCTTAAAATAAAAATGGAACTGCAAAAGGAAAAGTCAACAGGTTATGAAACTGTTGCAACATGGACAGACAGCAAGACAGACACACTTTTGGCTATGACAGAGTCACGGAATATCAATATTTTATGTAACTACAGATTAAAAGTTACCTTCACCGCAGGCTCAGAAGTAGAAACTGTTTATAAATATTAAAAATTTTTAACTAATTTAAAAAATATATTCACATTTCTCAAAAAAATGACACTATAAATATGAGAAAATATTTTCTCTTAATAAAGCTTTATTAAAATTTATGATAAGAGGTGTTTCCGGTGTTTTGATTTTTTCTTTTTAACATAATTAACATATCAAAGCTTCATTCGTTGCGCTTATTTCTCTTTGATATGTTTTTGCAATAATGTGAAACAAGCACAAATATTATGAAAGGGTATGATTTAGTTATCTACTATATCATACAAATTATAACTATGAAGAATAAAAATAAATCTTTAAACATGTATAGAAGAAAACTGACAACATTACTGATTGCTTTTGTTTTAATGTTTTCGCTTACAATACCTATTATGTCATCTGCAGCAGTGCAAAATTACAGTTTTGACTTTTATCTTAAAGCAAATTGCGTTACCGGACATAATAATGAAAGTAAAAGAAGACGTTCTACAGATAATACTTCAAATCAATGGAGGGTTTGTTTGAACGAGTCTGAAGAAGGCAAAGGTTCAATAGCGAAATTTGCACTCGCTCTTGATGAAACTACATGGGGATCTCAAAGGTTTCCGGTTGCACAGGGAACCGGCTGGGTAAGCTTTGACGCATATCAATCCGCCAGCCCGGGTAATGTATGGATTGCTGCAAAAAATAATAATAAAACAGACAAAAGTTATCGTATTCAGGGAGAGTGGAAAACTCAGTCATATTAATACGATACCAATCACATTATAAATTAAAACAAAAATCTGTACAGATAAAATCAAATTATCTGTACAGATATTATGAGGTCGATATGATAAATCAGGAATTTACCAAATTAATCAAATCCAAAAAATCAGTATTTATTATGCTCTATTTTTGGATTGCAGTAATCGTAAAAAATATTACTGACATTAATATGTCAAAAAGCAGTTCAATTCACCCAATGGGGTCAACACTGCTGGCAGATTTAAAAGATATATATATTCCGTTTGTAATGATATTCTGGCTTTTACCGCTGCTTCTCATACTGCTTTATGCCGATAAATATGTCATAGAAAGAAAGACGG
Source organism: uncultured Bacteroides sp. (assembly GCA_964535085.1). Lineage (GTDB taxonomy): Bacteria > Bacillota > Clostridia > Oscillospirales > Acutalibacteraceae > Eubacterium_R. The sequence goes on along the minus strand of CAZHSE010000001.1, from coordinate 272,736 downwards.
GAGCTTTGAACATTTATCTTGTAAAAATGAGCAGAAAAAAATATTTTTACAAAAAAATTTTGTGCTCGTTTGTTTTCAGCATTGCTGTTACAGCTGCTCCGCTTATGGGAGATTTCCTTTTATCCTGTATTATAAACCACGGCAAAAGCGGTTTTGGCGGATTAGAATATATTGCGCAAGCACATCTCACAGGGCATGTCAGCGGACCATTTTTGGCTTATTCAATAAATCACCCTTATATTGCATATTTTATGTATTTCTTCGGCGCGCTTGCATTAGCGGGCGTTTGCGGAATTTTTTGTCAAAGCGTCTGTTTTATATTTAACAATAATAAGATTGCGTCCATTTTAACGTTTGCGGTATGGATGGCATTATATTCAACAAAATATGACATTTCTATGATTATTCAGCCGTTTACAGAATACGATTATTTCTACGGAACAATCGCTTTTTTAGAGGTTTTTGCCGTTATGTCTGCAGCCCTCATAGGAGCATACATAAAATTTGTGAGGAAAAAAGATGCAATTTAAATATAATTTATCAAGAACTGCCTTTTTTATTGTTATGTGGTTTATATTTAACGGCCAATACATTTCCTTTAACGAAAAAATAAATGATAATGAACTGTTTTGTGACATTATGGCACCATCCTTTGGATTCAATAACGCAATACTTTTAATTGGAATTGTATACACTGCGTTTTTTATCATCGGTCATTATTCTTTATTCGGTAATATGGATGTATATAGGCTCACAAGGCTTGGAAAAATAAAATATCTTAACAGGAGAATAATAGGCATTACTCTTGATTCATTACTTACTGCTGCCGAATTTTGGGGAAGCAATATAATATTAGCTTTGCTTTTTGTTGATTTCGGTTTAATGAAAGAACATAATTTTTTTATCGCTTCCCTGTTATATGTGTTTATACTTTTCCTGTATTTTTTAATTTTAGGAACATATACAATGCTGATTGGAATAATTTGCAGTTTTAAAAAAACATATATAATTATTTCGACAGCGCTGTTCGTTGTTCTTTCCGCAATGGAATACTGGAATATAAGAATCACACCTGCGCTTTACACTATGTTTTTGGATGAATGGCTCTATTCGGGATCATTCAATGCACCCACGTATTTGATAAACTCTGCAATGAGCGTTATTCTAATACTTATAGCAGTAACTCTGTCCAAAATCCTGTTTATTAAAAAGGATATAATTACAAATGAAAAATAAGATATTATCTGTTATTGCTGCATTCATTGTTTTTTTATGCTCTGTAATGCAGGCTCACAGCGGTTTAGACGAGCAATATTACGGTATGCCGATGAATTTTGAAATACTCTCGCTTATTTTCTCTTCCGTCAGCTTTGTAACTCTGTCACTGTTAACAAACGCACGAAGCGGCTGCCTATATAATAATGAAAATATTGTAAGGTTAACCCGTTTAAAATCCAGAAGTGCTGCAATGAAAATTGAAATCATTAAAACAGCTGTAATAACGATACTGTACAACAGTGTCCAAACAGCAATTATATCTCTTTTTAATTTTATATTTTACAGCAGCGTTGATTTTAAAAAAACATATATATATTTGCTTTACGGAATTATTGTGTCATTCTGTTTAATGCTGTTTCAATTTAATATTGAGTTGCATTTAACAAAAAATTTTGCTTTTCTGATAATTTCTTTATCCTATATTGTTTTTAATATACTAGGCAGCTTTGCATATGCAAAATACCTTGACGGTACAGCTGATTCAAAATTGATGATGTACTTTTTGAAATTTAATCTCATTAATTATTTAAGCTTCACAAGAACTGAAATAATAAGCAAAAACATATTTATTCCGTTAATTGTTATTTTTTTGATAGATATAATACTGATTATTCTATCATTCGTATTTATACATAAAAAAGATATATTACAAAAGGAGTAAAAAATGAAAATAGAAGTAAAATCATATTGCAAAGAAATCAAAAAAAAGAGAATACTTGATAATATAAATTTAGAATTTGAAAGTGGGAAAATATACGGTCTTCACGGAAGAAACGGCAGTGGTAAAACAATGCTTCTCAGAGCAATATGCGGCTTGATTTTGCCGACAGACGGAGAGGTTTGTATAGACTCTAAAACAGTCGGAAAAGATATTGAATTTCCGGAAAGCGTCGGAATAATAATAGAGAATATGACATTACTTTCCGAATACAGCGGTTTTGATAATTTAAAAATGCTTGCAAAAATCAATAAAAAAACAGACGACTCTGATATAAAGCAGACTTTGATTTCTGTCGGGCTTGATCCAAATGACAAAAAGAAAGTAAAAACATATTCTCTCGGAATGAAACAAAAGCTGAATATTGCGCAGGCAATAATGGAAAATCCGAAGCTTATGCTTTTAGATGAACCGACAAATGCATTGGATGAAAAAACCATTGCCGATGTGCACAAGCTTTTGCTTAATGCAAAAGATAACGGCACTCTTATTATAATCGCCAGTCATAACAAGGAGGATCTTTCTCTACTCTGCGATGAAATTATTGAAATTTCTGAAGGGAAGATAATCTCACAAACAGAAAATCATCTGCAATAGTGTTTAATAAGCAGCATATCTTGTAACGCCGTTTTCGTCCTTATAAGGTTTACTTTATTTTTAGATAAGAGAAATTACTATGAAGCATATCAAAACACTTTAAATAAAAAAGCATTTTAAAACGAAAAAAGGCATCGGTCTTATTCTGTAAGATCAACGCCTTTTTTATATTAACTTTCAATAGCTATTTTAAATGCAGATTCAACGTCTGTCAAATATTTATAAGAATACCACGGGGCTTCTTTCTCAATTAAATCAAGAAGTGAGATACAAATATCCTTGCTGATTACATACTTGGTAATATAAAAATGGTCACGGATATTTTTAGTAAAATACGAGACATTAAAAAGCTGAAAATTATTGAGCATCAGAAAGACACCCTGCTGAAAACGCATACGTGTATTTGTCGGAACATCAATGAGCTTTGCAGTAGGAACAGGTCTTGAGCTCATACGGTCAAGGTGAATTTTAAATTCATCACCCTGAGGTACTTTTCTGCTTTCGAGCATTTCTCTAACGGCAGTCCTTATATTTTCTTCATCAAAACAGCTTGCATAAACGTCAAGTTCACTGAGCCACCTATTAGCGACGTTTATATCGGTAGTATAATCCTTATCGTCCTTGAGCTCAACTACATATAAAACTATATCTTCGTCATATTCTTTTCTGTCTTTAAGAGCAAATGAAAGCGCAGGATATATACTTTTTGAAAAATCAATAAGCGGCGAAAAATGGCAGTAATGCTGCGCAAAAGCGCAGATATCATAAAGATGTTCACTGTCAGCCATGCCCATTGTATTATGAAACACATCAACAAAACTGCCAAGTGAAGAATAGAATCTGAAAATATATTCAGCATCAATGTGTACAATTCCCAGGTCGTTATTTGAAAAAAGAATATCGGAATTTCTGAGCATTGTGGGAAGAAGATGCCTCGAACGGCTGTTCGTCCTTTCTCCCCTGAAATAAATCTTTCTTCCGCTTAAAAACTTATAATAAATCTCATTGTTAAATTCATCAAGAGTATTGATATTTCTGCTTACAGCACTGAAATCAAAATCAAGACTGTCGCTGATTTTTTCATTTAAATCATCTAATCTTTTTCTTAAGCTCTCTCTGGGCGAAAACATAAAAACCTCTCAAAACTAATTAATCTGTGAAACAAGCTGATAAGCAGATTCGGTGGCATTTGCAATTCTGCCTATTTTAACGCTGTCACCTATGTTATACACTTTGTAATCTTTTGAGTCTTTAATTTCATCAAATAAAGCTGTATCGGGTCTTACGCCGAGTGACAAAACTACATAATCAGCCTCAACAAAAATCTTTGTACCGCTGATGAGTTTTTCAAGCTCAATACCATTCGGTCTAACAGCAAGCAGCTTATGACCTGTGAGAAATTCGGTTTCTGCTTCATTCAGCTTCGGCATAGCATCATCAACATGCTGAAACCATGCACCCGGAGCGATATCATCAGCCATTTCAACAATAGTTACCCTGTTGCCCTGTGAAACAAGAAGCTCACTTGTTTCAAGTCCTGTCATACCCGAACCGATAACGGCAACCCTTTTATTTTCAAGTTTAACCGTACCGTCAAGAATTTCAGTAACAGTTGAAACATTTTCACCCGCAAAGGCCTTTGGATGAATAGCATTTCCTCCTGTTGCATTAATAACAATATCAGGCTTCATACTGTCAATAAGAGCTTTATCAGCCTTTGTATTAAACTTGACCTCAACATTTTTATTAAGTACATTGCTAAGCAAATCGGTACAAACCCAGTTAAGTTTTTCCTTATGAGGCGGTTTGCTGGCAAGATTTAACTGACCGCCCGCATTATTCTCTTTTTCAAGAACAGTAACATTAAATCCTCTGTCAGCAAGAAGCTCAGCGGCAGTAAGACCTGCCGAACCTGCACCGATAATTACGGCTTTTCTTCCGTTCCCGTTTTTGGCAAAGGTAGTCTTTTCCCTGCCGACAAACGGATTTACAGAGCATTTTCCGTGGTCGTAGTTATAAGCATTATGCATCATACTTTCAAAGCAATAAAGACAACCGACGCATCTCTTAATTAAATTCTCATTTCCCTTTTCGACTTTTTCAACCCAGTGTGGATCGGCGATAAGAGGTCTTCCGAGAGCTACGAAATCCTGAATACCGTCCTCAAGCTGTTTCTCAGCCTGCTGAGGTGAACGAATAAGATTTGCCGCAATTACCGGAACATCGACAACCTTTTTAACTTCTTCTGCAAGATACTTTCTCCATCCGCAATCAAAGGTTGTGGGTTCAAGCCAGTAGTTAAAGGTATCATAAGTGGCAGAAGAAACATCTATTGCATCTATTCCCTCATCGCTGAGAATTTTTGCCATTCTGAGACCTTCGTCAAGATTGTAACCCTTTTGGGGTTTGCCTATCCTGCTGTACATTTCATCAACCGAAAGACGAACTACTATAGGAAAATCTTTACCGCAGTTTTTTCTTATTCCTCTGATAATCTCAAGGAGAAATCTCATTCTGTTCTCCAGACTTCCTCCGTACTCATCTGTACGATGATTAGTATTAGGAGACAAAAACTGCTGAATCAAATATCCGTGAGCGGCATGAAGCTCAACTCCGTCACATCCTGCTTTCTGCACTCTGACAGCACCTTCAATAAACTGGCATATAAGTTTCTTTACGCCTTTATTGGAAAGCGGTCTGTTGACACTTTCACTCATTTTACTTTTTTCGCATTTGCTCGGAGCAACTACGCGCGGAACAATATCTTTATCCTGAAGCTTCTTTCCGGGAGGAATAACACAGCCTGTGAGAATCTTTGTATACAAATCTCCCATAATCCTGCTTCCTACATTGCAAATAGGAACAGTACCTATCATTAATCCGAGATTCTGTCTTCCCGGATGATGAAGCTCAACCATAATCTTACAGCCGTGCTTATGTATTCTGTCAGCCATTTCCTTAAGTGCGGGAATCTGATAATCATGACTCATACCGAGCTGGCCAAATGAGGAAGCACCTGTAACGTCGTTTACGCGTGTAATTTCAGTAAAAATGAGACCTACTCCGCCTTTAGCACGTTCTTCATAATAGTCCATCATTGTTTCAGTTGCACAACCGTTATACTGCCCGAAGCCCATACACATAGGTGCCATAACAACTCTGTTTTTAACTTCAACATTTCCTATTTTCATAGGCGAAAAAAGCATATCATAACTCATAAAATTTACCTCTTGTAAAATGTTTAAGTATTATTTAAAAGTAAAGTTAAGAGCAAGCAAAAAGCCTGCTCTCGACTGTTATTTCTTCTTATTATTTTTGCTTTTGCCTGACTGATTAACCTTTTGATTATAGGCTTCTTTTTCTTTATCGTACTTTTTGGACCACAAAATAAACCACAATACCAAACCGCCTATAACAAGCAATACCGCCAACACCGCTGCAATAATTTTAACAACTCTAAGAAAACTGCTCAGGCCTTCGGCGGCTTCATAATAAAACTGGGCACAGGCCATCATTTCATTATCCGTACCCTCGAAAACCACGTCATCATAATTGAGAGAAACCTTTTCTTCGTTGTCATCATAATAGTAATATTTGAATGCCTTCAAAGGTTCTTTCGCATCTTTTTTGGCATCAAAATCCTTGTTCTTTTCAACATATAAAACTAAATCCAAGTTAGAATCATAATCGCTTGTGTCAATAACTTTCGGCATAAATGCATATGTAAGCTCTGAAGTAAGTGCCGTTTTATTAGCTGCACAAACTGCAATAATTACTCCAACTACGGCAACAACGGTTAAAATTATTATTACTGCCTTAGTATTTTTACTCAATTTATTCTTTTTACTAATTCTATTTGAAACAATGTCAGTATTATTATCCATTATTCATCACCTAATAATCATTATATCAAAACACAAGCATCAGGTCAAGAAAAAAGAGAAGCGATTAAAAAATCGCTTCTCAAAGAGTTTATTATTTCTTTTTTCTTTTTTCCGCCTTAGCAGCGAGCTTAGCTTTTGCTTCTTCAACAGTTTTCTTCTGTTCTTCTTCATCAGCCTTTGCAGCAGCCTCACGGGCTTTTTCTTTTTCTATTTCTTTCTGATGTTCTTTTTCATCTTTAGCGGCTTTTCTTGCCAGTCTTTCCTCTTCAAGCTGCTCATCACTCTTTGCAGGAGCCTTAGCTACGGCAATATTAATACCCATAGCGGTAAGAAGAAGAACAATTGCAACAAAATATCCCCAGGAAACAGATGCAGATGCGTTATACACCGCCATATCGCCGAAATTATAAGCAACCTGCTGTGAACTAATTGAGCCGGACACAACAAATATTACAACAGAGGCAACAGATGCCAAAATTGATAAAACATCAAAAACAACGGTTGATTTTGTTTTAGGATGCTTACACATAATGATATTCAGGAAAAATGCAATAACTATAAAGAGTGCACTGAGTACAAAAAGGATATATCCTATAAAGCCAAAGGTAACAGCACCGCTGTAGCCCTCAATTTTCATATTTGTAAAAAATAAACTTGTATCACCGAAAAAGCTTTGGAAAAACTCAATTAATGATTTATTACCATTAAATAAAGAATAGATAGTTAAATCAAAGCTTTCTCCGTCACTCTTAATCGTAGCCCAGGGAAGAATAAATCCGATAGCAGGAAGAAAAGTTAGAACAAGTCTTGCAATTCTGAGCTTAGTACCCCAAATCGAATAAGCAATTCTGTTAAGTGTTTTGTTAAAGACAGCAAACTGCTTTTCAGCCTTAATATTATCCTCTTCAAGTCTTGCCTGCCAGTTATAGTTCGGTATGGACACTCCGCATGCAGAACATTCGGCTTTTACATCCCAAATATGTAATTTTTTTCCGCAATTAGGACAGGTACTTGCCATAAAACTGTACCCCTTTCAAAAAATAACTTACTCAGTTATTTTATAATTATTTTCTATCATTGTCAATACAATTTCAAAATAATAATTATTTTGACAAAAATTATTTCGTGTATTATCAATTTTTACAATTAAATTTTAAAAACTATTGATTTAGAATTTGATATATGATACTATAATTATTGTTATTTTCAATATAATAAGCCAAAGCTGATTTAAATTTTTTATCACTGTAATTGGCTAAGAAATGAGGGAATATTTTTGGCAGAAGATGTTATTACCGAAGATTTAACTCAAGATGAAATGGACGAGCTTGATAAGCTTGCCTACACTCATAAGCGTTATCTTACTCCAAAAGAAATTGCTGCTTATGTGCTTGTAAATTTCGGACAAAAAAACCTTACACAGTTTGTTGACGCATTTAAGGAATTCTTTATGATTCAGTTCCTTAAGCTGAATACAACTGCTTATGCAAACATTAACCTTTTTGCTTCAATCTATGATGCTGTTGATGATACAATTTCAGGACTTATCATTGACCGTACCCGTACACGTTGGGGCAGAATCAGACCGTTTTTTATAATTCCTCTTCCCTTGTGGGTTATAGGCGGAGCGATGATGTTCTCTGCTCCCGATATTAACGCTACGCAAAAGGTAATATGGGCGGCTGTTGCTATTGTAATTTACGGTCTCGGAATGAGCTACTTCGGTGCCTGGGGACTTATGATTTATAATATCACTCCGAATACCGATGAACGTAATAACCTTATCACTACAACTAAGTTTTTTGAACTTTTCGGTACTTGGCTGCCTTCTCTCGTTCCTGTGCTCGTAACTCTGCTTCCGAAAATCAGCAGTAAGTTTACAATGCGCGGTATTTATACGGGATTTGCTTACTTTATGCTTATTCTCGCTGCAGTATTTGCAGTTTTCGGATTCTTCAATATGCGTGAACGTGTTCCGCTTATGAGCCGTGAGGAAATCAGGGAAACATCTGTACTTGAATCTCTTAAAAATATAATTACAAACAGACCTCTTTTGGCTGTTATTCTCGCTAACTTCTTTAACTCATTCAAAGCTGTCGGCGGTTCTTCGGAACAGTATTTCTGGCTTAATAATACAGGTTCGCTTATGAACCAGACAATATGCGGTCTGTTCACGGGTATACCTAACTACATTATGGTTCCGCTTGCAGCTAAAATGGTAAAGAAGCTTGGTGCAAGAACTACATCCATAATCGCAGGTTTATTTGGTTTCTTTGCATATATGGGACTTTTCTTTGTCGGATATCACCCATTCGGTCAGAATTTTCACGACCACTACATACTCAATCTCATTTGGGTAATCTTCGCTCTTACAATCTGCGGACTTCCTAACAAAATTCTTAATGTCAGCGGTCAGATTGTTACTGCGGAAGCCCTTGACTATATGGAATGGAAGCACGGTCTTCGTAATGAAGCACTTGTTACAACCGTTCAGGGATATTTCGGTAAACTTGCCACATCAGTTACAGGCTGGCTTTCAGGTATGGTACTTACATGGATTAATTATGTACCTCTTACCGACTCCCTCGGAAATGCTATTCCACAGACAGATACAACAATGCTTAACGGTATATGGGCAGTGTTCTGTATCCTTCCTGCTCTTGCAAGAGGACTTTACGGCGTTTCATTTATTCTCTATCCTATCCACGGCGACCTTCAGCAGCAGATGATTGTTGAACTTGCCGACAAGAGAGCAGAAAGACTCGCAGAGCAGAATGCTAAAGATCAGGGCAACAATCAGTAAAATTAAATACTTTAATTATTGTAAAAAAACCACAGGCTAATACCTGTGGTTTTTTATGCTTTCTTCGGAAACTGGGAATTGTAAAGATCGTAGTAAAAACCTTTCTTTTCATAAAGCTCTTTGTGATTTCCCTGTTCTATTATGTCTCCGTTTTTCATTACGAGAATGATATCGGCATTTTGAATTGTTGAAAGTCTGTGAGCTACAATGAAAGTTGTTCTTCCTTTCATTAAAACAGCAAATGCCTGCTGGATTCTGATTTCCGTTCTTGTATCAATGGACGATGTTGCTTCATCAAGAATCAGCATCGGCGGCGGTGAAAGCATAAGTCTCGTAATACAGAGAAGCTGTTTCTGACCCTGGGAAATTGAGCCGCCATCCTCCCCTATTTTAGTGTTATAACCGTCGGGGAGCTTTTTTATAAATGAATGGGAATGAGCTTTTTTTGCAGCTTCGAAAATTTCTTCATCTGTTGCATCAGGCTTTGCAAGTCTGATATTTTCAGCAATTGTTCCGCTTTTAAGCCAAGTATCCTGCAAAACCATACCGAAATTCTGCCTTAAAGATTTTTTTGTAAAATCCTTAATATTTTCGCCGTCAACCAAAATTGCGCCATTTTGCGGTTCGTAAAACCTCATAAGAAGATTTATCAAGGTAGTTTTTCCGCATCCGGTGGGACCGACAATGGCGACCGTCATACCGGGTTTAACCGACAGGTTAAGATTTTTAATAAGCCTCTTTTCGGGAGTATAAGAAAATTTAAGATTTTCAATATCAACCTTACCCGAAACATTTTTTAGCTCTTTTGCATTCTCATCATCCGGCTCAACGCTTTCCTCTTCAATAAGGCTGAGTATTCTTGAAGCACAGGCAAAAGCATTCTGAAGCTCCGTAACTACCGAGCTAATTTCATTAAACGGCTTGGTGTACTGATTTGCGTAAGATAAAAAGCAGGAAAGAATACCAACCGTTATATTGCCTTTAATTGCCATAACTGCGCCGAAAATAGCCACGCTTGCATATACAATGCTGTTTACAAATCTTGTTGCAGGATTTGTTATAGACGAATAGAATGTTGCTTTTAAGGAATAATCGGCAAGGCGTTCATTTATTTCATCAAAACGTTCAAGATTCTTTTCATCCATTGAATAGGCATCGGCAACCTTTTGATTTGATATCATTTCGTCAATAAAAGCAGTCTGCTCTCCTCTTGCAGAGGACTGAAGAGAGAACATTTTATATGTTTTCTTTGCAATAAATTTTGCAATGAAGAATGATAAAGGTGTAACAATTACTACCACAAGTGTTATCCAAACATTAATGGAAAGCATAAAAGCCAAAGTTCCGAGGATTGTTATTACACCTGTAAAAAACTGAGTAAATCCCATCAAAAGTCCGTCTGAAAGCTGGTCAACATCACTTATAACACGGCTGACAATATCACCTTTAGGATGAGAGTCAAGATAGGAGCAGGGCAAAATCTCTATCTTTTCAAATGCTTTACGTCTCAAATCTCTTGACACATTATAGGTTATCTTGTTATTGCAAACATTCATAAGCCACTGAATAACAGCTGTTATACCGATAAGAATAACTGCTTTAACAAGAATTGAAATCATTTTTTCAAAATTAACATCATTAAATCCGATTATGCAGTCAATGGCATTGCCTATAAGAATAGGAATATAAAGTGTTATACCGACACTTACTGCTGCAAAAACTAAAGACAGCAGCAGGTAATATTTATATTTTCCTATATAGGAGAAAACTTTTTTTAATATACTTTTATTATTCATTATGCTTTCTCCTTTCCAAACTGTGAAGTGTATATTTCACGGTATACACAACAGTTTTCAAGAAGTTCGCTGTGATTTGCGAAGCCAACACATTTTCCGTCGTCAAGAACAATAATCTTATCCGCACTCATAACCGACGATGCTCTCTGAGAAACAATAAATACCGTAGGATTATAATTAAGAGAATAAATTACTTCTCTCATTCTTGCCTCCGTAGCAAAATCAAGGGCTGACGAAGAATCATCAAGAATAAGAATTTCAGGCTCTCTGACAAGTGCTCTTGCAACGGAAATTCGTTGTTTTTGACCGCCTGAAAGGTTAGAGCCGTTTTGCTCGATAAAGAAATCAAGGCCGCCCTTTTCTTTAATGGTATCATAAATCTGAGCTGATTTCAGGGCAGAAATAATTTCATCATCAGTTGCATTTTCTTTTCCCCATTTGAGGTTATCTCTTACCGTACCTTTAAATAATACTGCTTTCTGCTGAACGAAGCCGACCTTTTGCCTCAATGCGTCATCGTCCCAGGATTTAACATCCTTTCCGTCAACAAAAACGGTTCCCTTTGACGCATCGTAAAAATGAGGTATCAGAGATACAAGGCTTGACTTTCCCGAGCCTGTACCGCCGATAATTCCTATGATGTCTCCCCTTTTCGCCTTGAAGGATATATCTGTCAGCGACTCACCGGAAGCTCCTTTATAAGTAAGTGCGACATTATCAAATTCAATATAACTTTCTGATTTATCTCTGTTATTATTGTGCTCAAGCGTATTTTCCTTTTCAAAAACAGCGTTAATTCTGTCAGCTGAGGCAAATGCCTTTGTCACCGTAACTATAAGGTTCGCAAGTTTAATGAGCTCAACAAGTATCTGGCTCATATAGTTATATAAAGCTACAACCTGTCCCTGAGACAAATCACCGGCATTTACTTTAACTGCACCGGTGTAAACAAGCAGGACAATAGCTAAATTTATAATCACATAGGTTACAGGATTTAAAAGGGCTGAAATCTTACCTACCGCCTTTTGAAAAGAAGAAAGTGCATTATTCCTCCTGTTAAACTCTTTAATCTCATTTTCTTCTCCCGTAAAAGCTCTTATAACTCTTGCACCTTCAAGATTTTCTCTTGTAATAAGTGTAACGCTGTCAAGTTTATTTTGAACATTCCTGTGCCTCGGTATCGTATAAGCCATGATACCGAAAATAACTACACTAAGCAGGACAATAGCCGCCACAAAAACAAGAGCACACTTTATATCAATAAAAAATGCCATAACCATTGCGCCGAAAACGATAAACGGTGAACGCAGAAACAGCCTTAAAATAAGATTTACGCCGTTTTGAACCTGATTAACATCAGTTGTCATTCTTGTTATCAAAGAAGACGTACCGAGAGTGTCAAGCTCACTGAATGAAAGGGACTGTATTTTTTCAAAAAGGGAATGCCTTAGTTCTCTTCCGAAGCCTGTTGCGGCCTTTGCGGCAAAATACTGGGCAGTAATTGCGGCAGTCATACCCACGAGAGCAAGAACAACTAATATTCCTCCTCTGCCGATTATATAATTTATGTCATTATTTTTTATTCCCTTATCAATAATTGAAGCAATGACAAGAGGAACAATAAGCTCAAATGACGCTTCAAGCAATTTAAAAAGAGGAGCAAATACTGACTCTTTAACGTATCCTTTGAGATAAAAAAGAAGTTTTTTCAAAATCTCACCTTTACTGATAAATAGTTTATTTAATTATAGATAGATTTACAAAACATGTCAACATAATAAAAATAAAATCATATTTTTACTTTACATTTTACTGCTGTTGGTATATTATTATGTAAAATTATATATAAGAGGTAGTATCTATGAATAATTCACCTGTTACAGCAATAATCGTAGGTGCAGGTCACAGAGCAATGGTTTACAGTGAGCTGGCAAAAACCGACCCCGACAAACTTAAAATCGTAGGCGTTGCAGACCCGAATCCTATCAGAAGAAAGCACTGTATGGAATACTTTGATTTCAAAGAAGATATGTGTTTTGAAAATGCTCAGGAACTTGCAAAAAAAGGCAAACTTGCCGACGCAATAATCAATGGCACTATGGACGAACAGCATATTGAAACTTCAATCCCTCTTTTAAACTGCGGATACGATATGCTCCTCGAAAAGCCCTTTGCCGTTAATGAAACAGAAATGAGAGAGCTTGTAGAATGTGCAAGAAAAAACAACTCCAAGGTTATGATTTGCCATGTTCTCAGATATACTCCCTTTTATTACGGAATTAAAGAAAGAATTGTAAACGGCGAAATCGGAGATATAATTAATATTCAGACTAATGAGCATGTATCATATCATCATCTGTCAACATCCTACATCAGAGGTAAATGGGCAAATTCGGATAAATGCCACACTTCAATGCTCCTTGCAAAATGCTGTCACGACCTTGATATAATTATGTGGATGATGGCTGATACGAAGCCTGTTCAGATTTCTTCATTTGGCAGTAAATATCAGTTTAAGCCTGAAAATGCGCCAAAAGAAGCAGGCACAATTTGTATGAAAAATTGCCCTCTTGTTGACACCTGCCTGTTCTCCACAAAACGGCTTTACATAGATCATCCCGACCGCTGGTCTTTCTATGTATGGGACGCACTCGAAGGCATTGAAAATCCAACAATAGAGGACAAAATTGCATTGATGAAAAGCGACAGCCCTTATGCAAGATGCATATATAAATGTGACAATAATATTGTTGACCACCAGTCTGTACTCATTAATTTTGCAAACGGTGCAACAGGTACTCATAATATGGTAGGCGGTTCTTCAGAACCTATGAGAAGAATACATATTATCGGCACCAAGGGCGAAATTTACGGTAATTTTGAAGAGTCGAAATTTTATGTTTCAAAAATTAATCCTTCTCCCGAAGCACATAACGGTGAATGTGACATTGAAGAGGTTGACCTCAATGTTAAAGGAGATATGGTCGGCGCCTACGGAGGACACGGCGGAGGAGATGAAAGACTTGCCGCTGATTTTGTAAAATTCCTTCAGGGAGAAAAACCAAGCCTTGCCTGCACATCTATTTTTGATTCGGTTGCAGGTCATCTTGCAGTATATCTTGCCGATGAGTCCAGAGAAAAGAACGGAAAACCTATGAATGTCGAGCTTTGAGGAAACGGCAATGAAATCAAAATTTCAGATAAGTGAATCGGTTGAAATAGGAATTATTCTGGCTCTTGCCGGAGGATTCATGGATTCATATTCATATATTTGCAGAGGTGAAGTTTTCGCAAATGCACAAACAGGCAATATGCTCCTTCTGGGCATTAATCTGGCATCCGGTAATTTTATAACAGCTTTTCACTATTTTATTCCGATAATATCTTTTGCGATAGGAATTGCACTTTCGGTTTTTGTAAAAAGCAATACAAATTCTTCGCTCTTCCACTGGAGACAAATCAGCATTGCCATTGAAATAATCACTCTTTTTTCAGTAGCTTTTATACCGCAGAAAGCTAATCTCTTCGCAAATTCAATCACCTCACTTGCCTGTGGAATTCAGGTCGAAAGTTTTAGAAAAATTCACGGCAACAGTATTGCAACCACAATGTGTATAGGTAATCTACGCAGCGGTACGGAATGTTTAAGTCTGTATATGCGCACTAAAAAGAAGACAGTGCTGAAAAAGGGATTGCTTTATTACGGAATAATTGTATTCTTTGTAATAGGTGCAATTGTCGGGAATTTTTTTGAAAATTTGATTGAAGAAAAAGCAATTTTGATTTGCTGTGTAATACTGATTATCGCATTTTGCTTAATGTTTATTGACAGAGAAAAATCGCCGAAAGCAATCCGTTCATAAATTTACATACAAAATAAAAACAGCTCCTTTAGGGTATTTATTATTTACTGCGAAGGAGTTGTTTTTTTAATTAAAATATATTATTAAATTATTTTTCAAACGTATCTGTGACAAATGTCAGTTAAATATTAGGGTTGATAAAATTTTTCCATTTTTTGTTTGAAATGAATGAAAACAGTGAGGTGCAGACCGCTGATACAATCCAGATTATTATTACTGCGTTCCAGCCGGCTTTCTGTGAAACTGCGCCGAAGCCATATGATGACAGTGCACAGCCAACATAAGCGAAAGAATTTAATATTCCCGTTACGCTTGAGGTGTGACCGTACTCTGCAAACCTTACAGGAACACGTGAAACAATAAGATAATTCAATGAATACATCGACATTGTTGTTAATGCCAAAAGAATAATTGAAACAATAACAGGAATTTTACCGATTAAAAGCAAGAGAATCATCGGAACAAGGGCAAAAAGTGCACAAACTCCTGCTGTTTTCATTTCGTTGCATCCGAGCTTTTTGTACAGCGGTGTAATCACGTATGCACCAAAAGCATTAAAAACAGGGAGAATCACTGTCAAAAATACCGAAAATGACGTAACAACACCGTATTCCTCAGTTATCATTGTAGGTACCCAGTTTGTTATACCGTCACGCATCATTCCGTGAAGGAAGGACGGCATAATAATTATTAAAAGCCCTGACGACACAATTACGGGAAGAAATCCCGATTTGACGTTTTTATCTGACTTATCTGATTTTATAATATCTTTTGTAAATGATTTTTTTGAATAAAGAACCGATACCAGCCCGAACAAAAATGCTGCGAAAATAACAGCTGAACCGCATATAAAAATATTATTCCAGGTTGAATATTTAATTATAAGTGTTGAAGTAAGATAAGCACATACTGTACCAAAAGGCAAAGAAAGAGCAATATTGAGCACTGCTTTTTCACGGAGTTTACTGTTTATCGTTTGAGAAAAGACACGCAGAAGAGGAGCCCAAAGCATTGACTGAAAAATACCGTTTATACCCCAAATCATAGCCATAAGCAAAAGTGATTTTGAAAATGCCATGGAAAAACAGCAGACAGAGCTTCCGAGTGCCCCCAGCAACACCATTGCAAAGGGATTAACCCTGTCGCCTGCAATACCGCTTATTATCTGTCCTGCTCCGTAACAAATAAAAAATGCAGTACCGACAAGTCCTATCTGACTTTTTTCATAAATTCCTTCGCTGACAATGGTAGCAATAGCAGCCGAATAACAGGTCCTTCCGAAATATGCCGATGCATAGACAAGCCATAAGGCAATTACAATCAGTCTGCTCTTTTTGATATCATTTAATGAATACTTAATCATTGATTAAATCCTCAATAGGCTTTGACAAAGCAAGAAACGTCGTTCTGTCCTGAATATTTTGTGTACCGTGTCTTGTGGAATGTCCGCCGTGGTCTGAACCGATAACAACAAGCCAGTCCTCTTTGTCAAATGTCTTTCTGTTTTTGATTTCAAAAATTAATTTATAGGAAAGCCTGTCTATATTGCAAACACCTGAAACGTATCTGTAATTATCGTCACCGAAGCCTGTACCGTGTCCGTTCATATCGGGATTTTCAATAATACCGAATATAAAATCGTCACCGCTTATTATCCTATCTTTGAGATTTTCACATAATTCCAAATCAGTTTCAAACTTATAGAAATACTGATCTAAATTTTTGCTTTGTGCATATTCAATTTCATTTTTATATGTATTGTCAAAATGTATGGGCCAAATTGCACTAAAAGAGGTTTTATATCCTTTAAGTGATAAAGTTTTGAGAACTGTGGGATATTCCTCATCAAGTGTCCAATCAATCCCCTGCTTCCAAGGCTTTTTCATCCACTTACCGCAAAGTGCAGATGCCCAGCCCTGAGCCGTACTTGTTTCCTGCGGGTCATTTTCTTCTCCGCCTACGTATGTAATATACAAGCCGCCGTTATCCTTTAAGGCAGATACTGCGCTGCAAACGGCAGTATCATTTGCACCGCTGACTTTCTTGTTATCACTTTTTATCAGATACTTCATAGCGTCGGCACGGCATCCGTCCCAGCCTATAAAAAGGCATTTTGGTTTCTTCCGAGCTTTTTCAAAATGGCTGAGTATTGCCTTTGAAGCAACAGTCTGAGGTATTCTTGTTTCATAGGTATTATTGAATATTCCGTTTGAATTTACAGCATTAATATATTTTTTATTAGAGAACATAAGGTTACCTCTCAAAAAAACTTTCTCAGGTTATTTTAGCATATTTAATTAAAAATAGTTGAGAATATATGCTTTTTTATTTAGAAATTCTGCTATTTTTTCAATATGACGCTGTATAATAACTACACTGTTTTCATTATATATAATTTAAACTATTGTACCTCCGCCCAGAACAATATCACCGTCATATAAAACCACTGCCTGTCCTTTTGTAATTGCTCTTTGAGGTTCGTCAAAAACAACCCTTACGCTGTTATCATCATTGATATAAGCCTCCGCAGGCTTTTCCGTCATATTATATCTTACTCTTGCCGAGCAATGAATTTCTTTTTCGGGGGTCGGAATAATCCAGTTAAAATCAACAGCTTTAAGTTCTCTCGAAAACAGCTCATTATTAGTACAGAGGGTGACTGTATTCTTCTCTGCGTCCTTCCCTGCAACATACATCGGCTGACCGAAAGCAACCCCCAAGCCTTTTCGCTGTCCGTTTGTATATCGGATAATTCCCTGATGCCTTCCGATAGGCTTGCCGTTGATATCGACAAAATCACCGGGGGGATATTTTTTCCCGGTGAACTTTTCAATAAAAGCGGTATAATTACCGTCGGGAACAAAACAGATATCCTGGCTGTCTTTTTTTCCTGCATTCAAAAATCCTTGCTTTTCGGCAATATCTCTTATTTCATTTTTTGTATAATCTCCAAGGGGAAAAAGTATATGTGAAAGCTGATACTGGGTAAGAGAGTAAAGAACGTAGCTTTGGTCTTTTGAACTGTCAACAGCTTTCTTTAAATAAAACCGGCCGTCTTTTTCCTCAATTCTTGCATAGTGCCCTGTTACGATACAATCAAATTCAAGCTCTTTCATACGCTGAAAAAGTTTTTCAAATTTCAGATATCTGTTGCAGTCAATACAAGGGTTCGGGGTTGAGCCGTTTTCATAGGCAGAAACAAACTTGCAAATCACCTTGTCTTCAAATTCATCCTTGAAATTGAAGACATAATAAGGCATTGAAAGCCGTCTTGCAACAGCTCTTGCATCCTCAATATCATCAAGAGAACAGCAGGTTTTTTCTTTACTGAGCCCTATTTCATCATTATCATACAGCTTCATTGTTGCGCCTATGCAATCAAAGCCTTTTTCTTTCATCAAAAAAGCAGCGACGCTGGAATCAACGCCACCGCTCATAGCGATTATAACTTTTTTATTCATTTAACCGAGCCTTATCATTTCATCAATACATTTTTTTGCGTTCTCATAAACATCTTCCTTAAGGATAATTTCCTCGCCGAAAATGCCTTTACAGCAGTTGAGCACATCAACAAGAGTTGTTGCTTTCATATTATGGCAAACACAGTCCTTTGAAAGCGGATAAAAGAGCTTATCGGGACAAGACAACTGAAGATGAGTTACAATACTGTTTTCTGTTCCGATTATAAACTCTTTTGCCTTGCTTTCATTTGCAAAATTCATAATACCCGTTGTTGAACCGACATAATCCGCGTGTTTAACAACGTCAGGTATACATTCGGGATGTACAAGGAAAAGTGCGTCAGGATGCTTTTCTTTAGCATTTATAACATCCTTTTCCGACATTCTTGCATGAGTAGGACAGCCGCCGTTCAAAAGCTTAAAATTCTTTTCAGGAAGCTGTTTTGAAACCCAATCGCCTAAATTACAGTCGGGAATAAAGAGAATATTATCATTTTCAATCTTTTTACATATTTTCAAAGCTGAAGAAGATGTTACGCAAACATCACAGACTGTCTTCAGCTCGCTTGTTGTATTGATATAAGCAACAACCGTATAATCGGGATACTGCTCCTTAACAAGAGAAATTACTTCCCTGTCCATCATCTCTGCCATAGGACAGCCTGCATCAGGGTTGGCAAGATAAACGGTTTTTTCGGGAGAAAGAATTTTAACAGTCTCTGCCATAAATCTTACTCCGCACATAATAACGGTTTTATTCTTAACCTTTGATGCTTCAACGGAAAGTGCAAAGGAATCCCCTGTAAAGTCAGCAATCTCCAGAATTTCAGGCGACTGATAGCAATGTGAAAGGATACAGATATCCTTTTCCTTTTTAAGCTTGATTATCTCTTGTTGAACGTCTTTAATCATTCGTGTTCTCCGCAGTGTGCACAGTCTCCGCCGCAAAATTGAGCAGGATCGTATGCAATCCCCTTCTTATCATAATAATCCTTTACAGCTGCTTTCACAGCCTCTTCTGCAAGAACGGAACAGTGAACCTTTACCGGCGGCAAACCGTCAAGTGCTTCTACAACTGCCTTATTAGTAAGCTCAAGTGCTCTGTCAATAGGCTGACCTTTAATCATTTCCGTAGCCATTGAGCTTGATGCAATAGCAGATGCGCAGCCAAAGGTATTGAACTTAACATCCTCAATAATGCCGTCGTCGTTTACCTTAATATACATTTTCATAATGTCTCCGCATTTTGCGTTGCCTACCTCACCGACGCCGTCTGCGTCCTCTATTTTACCAACATTACGTGGATTTGTAAAGTGGTCCATAACTTTTTCTGAATAAAGAGCCATAATTTATTTTTCCTCCTAAGCATTGGATTTATTTCACTTGCTTAACTATTTTTTCCCAGACAGGTGAAATTGAACGAAGATATTCTACAACCTGAGGAACGGAATTTACAATATGATCCATTTCCTCCATAGTGTTATATTCACTTATTGAAAGACGGAGAGAACCGTGAGCAATCTCAACAGGAACCCCAATAGCAAGCAGTACATGCGACGGGTCAAGGCTTCCGCTTGTACAGGCAGAACCGCTTGATGCACAAATGCCCTTCTGATCAAGAAGAAGAAGCAAACTTTCGCCCTCAATTCCCTCAAAACACATATTAAGAGTTCCGGGAAGATGATGCTCAAGATCACCGTTAATCCTGCTTTTTTCAATTCCTTTAAGACCGTCAATAAGCCTGTCTCTCATTGCTGTAACTTTTCTTGAATTTTCTTCAAGATTATCAACAGCATCTTTTAAAGCCGCTGCCATACCAACTATTGAAGCCATATTTTCCGTGCCGGCTCTCTTGCCTCTTTCCTGTGCACCGCCCTCAATAATATTTCTGAGGAGAAGTCCCTTTCTTGCATAAAGAAAGCCTACGCCCTTAGGTCCGTGAAATTTATGAGCAGATACGGAAAGCATATCAACATTCAAATTCTTTACATTTACAGGAATATGACCTACAGCCTGAACGGCGTCTGTATGGAAAAGCACACCCTTTTCTCTGCATATATCGGCAATTTCGGCAATCGGCTGTATAGTTCCTATTTCATTGTTTGCCATCATAATTGTAACAAGACAGGTTTCGTCTGTTATGGCATTTTTAACATCATCAGGCTTAACAATTCCATTTGAATAAACATCAAGAAGTGTAACCTTGAAGCCTTCCTTTTCAAGAGCATTCAAAGTGTGCAAAACTGCATGGTGCTCAAACTTTGAGGAAATAATATGCATCTTTCCTTTTTTTGCACCGATTGCAGCGGCAGATCTTATTGCCTGATTATCAGCTTCACTTCCGCCCGAAGTAAAATATATCTCTTTAGGGTCGGCACCGATTGATTCGGCGACCTTTTCCCTTGCCTCTTCAAGATATTCCTTTGCTGTCTGTCCGATTGAATGCAAAGACGACGGATTTCCGTAAATATCAGTAAGAAGCGGCATCATTGATTTTAATGCGCTGTCACTTAATTTTGTTGTGGCTGCATTATCAGCATAAACTCTCATATCAATATACCTACCTTTTCAATAGGAAATAATAGCACTTATTTCCTACCTTGTCAATAGGAAATAAATTTTATTTTTAAACAATATATTTATTACCGAATTTTCGGAAAATAACAAAAGACCTTCAAAAAGAAGGTCTTTTGAAATAATAAACGAATCTTATTCAAAGAGAATATTTGTATCGTTGAATGAAAGCGGTGTATATTCGCCATCATGGCAATAATATACAGCTGCAAGTTTAACAGATACAGCAAAAGTCTTACCGCCGCAGGTAAACATAAAGCAGTCTCCGCTGTTGATTGTCTCAACTCTGTTGTTGAAAGAAATAGCATCGTTAGACGGGTCAGCCTTAAATCCGCACTGCTTCCAGTTATCCTGAAGTGTCTGCTGAAGGAGCTTTTTGGCATCAGCAATATTATAATCAGGTGTAGTTGTAATCTCATGAGGATTTGTATAAAACTCATAGTCACCTGCCGGACCTCCTGCATCCTCTGAAGCAGTGGTCTCAGGCTCAACTGAAGTAGGAGCAACATACTCATAATTTATGTACATAATCATAAAGTAAATAAGGAACCAGATAAGGAGAAGAAGGATTATCATAAGGATAACCTTACCTGTCTTGTTCTCATTTACAGCTGAATTAGCAAATTCCTCTTCGTCGGGAATCTGAATAGGTACATAAGGCTTACCCTTCTTTGCACACTTCTTTTCAGTCTTTGCATTTTTCTTTTCAATCTTTTTAACATATTTAGCATATGCTTTTTTAGTAGCCTTGGCTGCTTTGATTTCCTTCTTGGTCTGGAATTCATCTATTGCAGGAATTGCAATCGGAACGAAATCTTTACCGTCGCTTGTAGCTTTAGCCTGAAGCTTTGCATTCTTCTTTTCGGTGTCTTTTACAAAGCTGTTATAAGCCTTAGCATGTTTTTTATCAGCCTTAGCCCTATACTTAGCATTTGCCTTTTCAGCTTTAGCTTCCTTCTTAGCAAGTTTAGCCTCTTTTTTGGCAGTTTTTTTTGCATCTTTAACTTCTTTACTCAAGGCAGTTACCCCCTTATAAATCTATTAGTAGTATACCATTATCAGTATTAAATTTCAACAAAAAAATCGTCAGAAATGCCCATATTTTATGAACAAACTGTAAACATTGTCACAAAATACTGTATAATTTATTAATATTAGAACAAAAAATATTAATTTTCTATTAATCAGACAGATAATTATACAGCAATTTTTCTGCTTGAGAAAACGATAAATTATTTTCAAGTGCAATATTTTTTATGCTTTCATATTCGATTTTAATATTTTCGGTATCATAGCCATAGCTATATTTTACAGAAATTTCTCCCAAAGGAGTATTAACCTTTTTAACGGTTCTTGAAAGTATTAAACGTGAACAATTATATTCTCTTATACCTAATGTTTTTGTATTTTTAAAAATACATTCTGCAATTTTTTCTTTATCCGAAATTTTACAAATAACGGTGAGCATATAAGCAGGTCTGTTTTTCTTCATAAACACAGGAGTGGTAAAAGCATCCAAAGCACCTGCATCAAATATGCTGTCACAAGCAAAAGAAAGCTCCTCCCCTGTCATATCGTCTATATTACAGGAAAGCTCTGTAATGCTATCTGTTTTCTCCTGATTTGACAAAAATACTCTCAGAATATTTGGAGAAGTCAGTTCCTTGCACCCCAGTCCGATGCCTGTTTTTTCGGCATTAATCCGCGGAAAAGCTGTAAATTCATCAGCAAAATATTTTAAAAGTGCAGCTCCAGTTGGAGTGCAAAGCTCGGTATTGAATTCACTTTTATAAAAAGGTATCCCCTTTAATATCTCGGCTGTTGCAGGCGCCGGAACAGGCAAAATACCGTGGGCACATTTTACGGTTGAATTGCCCACATTTACCGAGGACACTAAAATTTCATCCGGTGAAATTTTATTTATCAAATAGGAACAAACAACAACATCGGCAATTGCGTCAAGCATACCAAGCTCATGAAAATGTATTTCACTAACCGTTTTACCGTGAACCCTACTCTCCGCATCGGCAATAATATTGTAGATGCTTACCGCATCAGCTTTGACTTTATCGTTTAAATTAAGACTGTTAATTATTGATATCACCGAGGAAATGTCTCGGGATTTATGATGACTGTCTGAGTGTCTGCTATTTTCCTCAGTTTCAATCTCTCCGCTGCAAACAACCCTGCAGTAAGTTCCCGAAATACCCCCGTTATTTCTATTTTCAAAAGTGACAGAAGTTAAAGGCAGTCCGATAGAAGCTATTTCTCTTTCAAGAGATTTTTTATCATCAATCAAATCATAAAGTGCTGCGCAAAGCATATCACCTGCTGCACCCATGTTGCATTCTATATAAAGAGTTTTCATTTAATGCTCCGTTAAATTTTATTTATCATATTTGCAAGATATCCTGCCCCAAAGCCATTATCAATATTTACGACGCTTACACCGCTTGCACAGGAATTAAGCATAGACAAAAGTGCTGACAGTCCATTAAAACTTGCACCGTAGCCCACGCTTGTAGGCACTGCAATAACAGGACAATCGGCAAGACCCCCTATTACACTGGCAAGAGCGCCCTCCATACCTGCAACTGCAATAATTACCTTTGCTTCTGCAATTTCTTCAGTATTATCAAGAAGTCTGTGTATCCCTGCAACACCGACATCATAAAGCCTTACAACTTTATTTTCGTAAAACTCGGCTGTCAGCGCTGCCTCCTCGGCAACAGGTATATCACTTGTACCGCCTGTGGCAATAAGTATATTTCCGTTACTGCTTTTTTCAGGCTTAACGCCTGAAATGCCGATTTTAGATTTTTCATCATAAAACAAAGGTAATCTGTTACTTACATATTCTGCGGATGCTTTTGACATTCTTGTAATTAAAACAGATTTTTCACCGTTTTCAAGCATAGTCTGTGCTATTTTTAAAATCTGCTCCGATGTCTTTCCTTCCCCGAAAATAACCTCTGCATTGCCCTGTCTGAGTTTTCTTTCATTATCAATTTTTGCAAAACCGAGATCTGTATAGGGCTGTGTTTTGATTTTCATAAAAGCGTCATCGACAGATAAACTGCCCTTTTCCACCCGCTCAAGAATACTTTTAAGCTCTGTCTTATCCATTGCTGTTCCTCGCCTTCAAATCAATCAAAACATTATTATAATATCTTTCAAGGATTTTTAAAAGGTTTTCTCTGTTTTTCAATACAAGAGGCATATCTTTTTCGGTGACTTGGAGTATGGCGTCACCGTTTTTGTATCTGATTCTGAAATCGGCAAATCCCATCTTAAAAAGCTCATTTTCGGATATTTCCGTATTTTTAAGCATTTGATGCGTTATTTCCGTACCGTACGGAATACGGGTAGCGAGACAGGCATATGAGGGCTTATCAAAAAAAGAAAGATTACTTTCTAAAGCAATTTGTCTGATTTCCTTTTTTGAAATCCCAAAAGTCCTCAGCGGAGAAACTACATCAAGCTCCTGCAATGCTTTATACCCGGGTCTGTCGGAAACATCATCTGAACTGTTTGTTCCTTCTGCAATAATATCACAACAGTCTTTATCAGCCTCTTCTTTAATTAAGGAAAAAATTTTTTTCTTACAGAAGTAGCATCTGTTTTCGGGATTAGATGCTATTTTCTTATCCGAAAGGAAATCCGTTTCAATAATTGTATAAGGTATAATATTTCCGCATATTTTTAAAACGTCCATAAACTCAAATTCAGGCTGAAAAGAACTTTTTACAAAATATGCTTTAACATACGCTTTACTGCTCATTGCGAGACTCAAAAGTACGGCAGAGTCAACACCGCCTGATAAAGCAATTGCGACTCTGCTGTAATTTGAGAAATAATTTATTATTTTTTCTTCTTTTATACTGTTCATATCGTCAGTTCAATTCCGTTTTCAAAATTATATCTATGCAGTCGTATTTTGCAAGCTCATCGGAAACAATTGATTCTTTTGTTTCATTTGCATAATCAACAACTTCTCTGAGATATGTAACATCCTCAGGCTGCAGTACATTGTCATTATAATTATCAACAGCGGCTCTGATTCTGAGCACACGGACAATATCAGCATGCTTCTTCTCTGTAAGGTCATAGAAGAAAAACGGAACGGCAACAATTACTGCACCGATAAGAGAAAGAAGTGACTGATAGAAGAAAATGTTATTTCTCATCTCGGTATTTTGCAAAGCAATTGAAATATCGTCGGAAAAACCTACTCCGGCAAAAGAAAGGAATAAAGGAGTAAGCATACCTGTAAATATACCTATAACCGTTGTAATAATTGCCATATAATTCTGCCAGAAGCCTTCAAGACGCTTACCTGTTTTCATTTGGATTTCGTCCATAATATCAGAGGTCATTATACCTGTTAAGAAATAAAAGCCCCCGAAGAACTGTTCAAAGAAGGATACAACCAAAATCAAAACAGGGCTCTTATGGAAAATAACCTGAAGTGCAATCATAATTACATAGCCAACACAGGACAGTATCATCAGATTTCTCTTTCCCATTTTCTTGATAAGAAACGGTCCTACGAGAAGTGCAACGGCAATTGCATTCATAAGAATTGTTGAGCAATAAAGACCTACTACTGTTTTGGAGGTATCGGAAACAAAACTATACTGAGTTATCCATGTTGTAATATTAGCAAGATTCCTTATGGCATTAAATGCGTTAAAAATAGTTATAATCCAAAAATATTTGCTTTTGCTGAGCAGCTTCATACCCTCTGAAAACTTAACCTTGGCAACATATTCCTGCTTAACGACTGTTCTTTCCTCAACACCTTTAACAAGAAAAAGTACAAGCAAAACGCCGATAACTCCGCAAACCGGGAAAATAATGCGGTACATTCCTACGGCATTCCAGCCGCCTTGCTTTGCAAAAAAAGTTCCTGCAAGAATAGGAAGTATAATATTAACAATTGAGCTTGGCAGTCCCGAAACAAGACCTTTTACAGAGCCGATATTTGCTCTTTCCTGTGCAACAGTTGAAATAGTCTGCTCAATTCCCGAAATGGACTGATTAAGAAGTGTGATAAAGAACTGTCCTATCTGTATAAGGATAAAAGCCAAAAGGATACCGAGATTAAAATCAATTGTTGACGCCTCAAAAATTCCCATAATCGGTATAGCCGGAAGAGGTATACTGAAAAGGTGAATATCCATCCACGATGACGGTATGTACGGAACAAAAGAAAATGTTACGGCAGTACCTATCGAGGACCAAAGCAAAAACGGCTTGAATTTTCCGTTCTTTCCGTTTGAATTATCAATCATCATTGACAAGATAGGTGAACGGATTATTGCAATCACCGAAGCAAGAATAGTAAGAATCCAAGCTAAACCTGTTGACATTCTGAAATAAGAAATCATCAGGTGTACACTTGTAGCTATGGTTGTATACTGACCAAGAACGCCAAGAATATTAGGACTTCCGCATCCTACGGCAAAAGATGCAAATTCTTTATACGCAACCTGGTAACCCTCGGGTGGCTTATTCCAGTGAGACTTAAACTTATTAACACCGTTTACTATTTTGGTTTTGAGTGTCTCTTTTTCCTTAGCTTCTTCCATAAATTTTCCCCTGTCATATAATTACATACCTATATTATATATAATAACTAAATCTATTATCTTTGTCAATGAATTGTTAGCTTTAATAAATGATGAATATTGAATAATGAAAAGTGAATGTTATAAAAAAAAAATCCGTCCTCTTACGAGAACGGATTTCCTTTTGGCAGGGGTACAAGGATTCGAACCCTGACTTGTGGTTTTGGAGACCATCGTGCTAACCGTTGAACACTATACCCCTATAATATATGGTGGGCCATCAGGGACTCGAACCCCGGACCGACCGGTTATGAGCCGGTGGCTCTGACCAACTGAGCTAATGGCCCATATAGTCAGGCGGAGAACAGCTCTCCGCCACTTGCGACTTTGATATAATACCACCAAAATACATTAATGTCAATACTTTTATTCAACAAACATTACAGATGCCGCAATTAAATACTGACCTGCGTAATAAAGGAAATGATTGATGAACAGATGTATCGGTTTGTCTTTTCCCCTGCCGAAAAATGTATTTGAAAGAACCGCATCCGAAAGCAGAAAAAGTACCGAACCTATCATTAAAAGAACATATCCTTTTTGGAAATGACTTACAAAAGCGGAAATTACGGATATAACCATTGTCATAGCAAGAAAAGCTACGTATATTGCAACAATTCTTCTGTATGCACCGTAATGCACTTTCATTATATTGGCTGACAAAACTGTTCCTATACCTATTAAAACAGAAACTACTGCCGCAATAAGTACAAGCCACCATTTTATTCTGAGTGAATAAATAACAGCGCAGGTATAGAAAATATGTCCTACCAAAAAGAAAATAAAACCGCCTTTAAGATATATTTTTTCCTCAGATTTATAAATACCTTTTAAATCAAGAAGAATGTCTCCCACAAGTCCCAGAGCTCCGCCCATAATAATCAGCGAACCGTATGTATATGCATCGTTATTATTAATAAGAGCAAAAACTGCAGTCAGAAGATAACATAGGCTTGAAACGGATTTAAACAGCAAGTTATTTACACTAAAGCCCTTACTCCTCTGATAGCAAAAAACTAAAGAAACAATAACCCCAACTACTAATACTACGTAATAAAACATATCATTCACCCTTTTCAATAGCTAATTTTTTAAAATTTTTTTGTTTAGATAAATATATAATCACAAGCGGAATATCTGCAAGAAGCCATGCTGCAGGTCCTGCATAGCAAATGGCATCAAATCCTATAAGAGGAGCAAATATCAGTGCAACCGCAATTCTGCCGAAAAGTTCCCCTGCACCGGCAATCATATTTGAATAAGTAAATCCAAGCCCCTGAAGCGTATTACGAAATACAAACAAAACAGCAACAAGACTGTAACACTCTGCAATCGCCAAAAGATATCTCTTCGCAGCAAACATTATTTGTTCGTCATATTCGCTCGTAAACAGAGTAACAACAGGAGGTCCTACGAGCAAAAGTACAATACTGCAAATCACTGACACTGCAATATCAAGAAGCAATATTTTCTTAACGCTGTCAATAATTCTTCTGTATTTTCCGGCTCCGTAATTTTGAGAAACAAAAGTCATGGTACCTACGCCCAGACCCGACATTGGAATATTTGTAAGCTGTTCAACTCTGCCTGCGGCTGTAAAACCGGCTATTACATCTGAACCAAAGCCGTTTACTGCCGTTTGAAGCACCATTGAGCCTATTGATGTTATGGTAAACTGCAATGAAATCGGTATACCGAGTTTAATCTGATTCCAAGAAACTTTAACATTAATAAGCAAATCGGACCTGCAAATGTTCAGTTCCTTATTATGTTTAAGCACTGATATTGCGGAAAGTACAGCAGCTGTAAGCTGAGACAAAAAAGTTGCCCATGCCGCTCCAACGACCCCCCATTTGAAATATCCGACAAAAAGGAAATCAAGGCACAGATTCACAATAACACTTACAATAAGGAAATACAAAGGTTTTTTGCTGTCCCCCACTGCTCTTGAAATAGCATTAAAATTATTAAGAGACATCTGTATAGGTACTGCATAGTAAAGAATATTTACGTACTGTGATGACATTTCAACAATATCATCCGGAGTGTGAATAATTTTTAAAAGCGGTGCCGACAGGAAATGAGCAATAAAAACTATAATAACGCCTACTAACAAAGCAAGTGAAATGCTGTTTCCGGCATACTTGTTCATCTTTTTCCTGTCTCCTGCACCAAAGGATTGAGCGACAGGAATTGTAAATCCCGAAGTCAAGCCCAAAGAGGTGCCGATTATAAAGCTGTTTATCGAGCCAACATTACCAACAGCCGCCAAAGCATCTGTACCGATAAATCTTCCTACAATAATATTATCTACAAGATTATAGTTATACTGCAGCAATGAGCTTGCCATAATAGGCAGGGCAAAGGACAGGATACTTTTTACAGGCTTACCATTAAGTAAATCAGTCTTCATTATGTTATGCAAATGCCTCTCAAGTGTTAATTATTCTACAAACACTTTAACATTAAAAAAAGTACAAGTCAATAGTGAATTACATCAAATTGGCAGGAATAAAAATTATTGGGTGATAAAAATGTTCAGTGCACTAATTTCCGCTATAAGCGCACACCTTATTTATTTTATTCTGCATATTCAGAATACGTCAAGTTTTCCCAAACCCCTTTCGCCGAAAGAGGAAAAAGAAATGCTGAAAAAAATGAAAGACGGTGACAAAAATGCAAGGGCTGTTTTAATTGAAAGAAATCTGCGGCTCGTGAGTCACATTGTAAAAAAATATTATTCCAAAACAAATGACACCGACGATTTAATAAGTATAGGAACAATCGGACTCATAAAAGCAATAGACTCATTTAACGCAGATAAAGGAACAAAACTTGCCACCTATGCATCAAGATGTATAGAAAATGAAATTCTTATGCATTTCAGGGCAGGTAAAAAGCTTTCAAACGATATATATTTAAGCGATGCTTTGGAGGTTGACAAGGACGGAAATCCATTAACAATAGAAGATACATTAAGCAGTCCCAGTGATTTGGCAGAAGATTTGGAGAAAAAGGTACAATGGGAAAAAGCGGCAAAAATAATATCAAATATGGAAGACGAAAGGGAAAAAGAAATTATAATACTCAGATACGGACTTGATAACAAAAAGCCTCTGACACAACGAGAGGTTGCGCAAAGGCTTAATATAAGCAGAAGTTATGTATCAAGAATTGAGAAAAAAGTACTTAACGATATAAAAAATCAGTTAGACTGATTCTTTTGCTTAAGCTGTTCTTTAAGAAGTTTATTTTCTTCTTCAAGAGCTTCAAGCATTGCAATGTTTTGTTTAAGCTCCCTGCTGACGGATTTGAGCTGAAAATCAAGATTTGAATTAATTATCTCTAATCTCTGACACTCAAAATTTACGTCCTCCAAAGCAGCGGTAAGCCTTGATATTTCGTCAGTTAATTTTTTTATATCTGATAGCTTATTCATCAATTACCTTTCCGAAAACAAATTGACAAAAAGAGGTTGATAAAACAACCTCTTTTTTGCATTATCAGTTATCAATATCAACGTCTTTTTCAAAATAACGTGAACCGAACCAATTTTCCTTAAGTGTGTACTCTTTTTCAAGTTTTTCACTTGCATCATTAGTATCATCGGAAGAAAGAGCCTGCTTTGCAGTATTCTCCCAAATTTTAAGGTCGCCTTCACCTATATAATACATAATATGATAGCCGTAGTCAGACCTTACTATTCCGGTATCGCCTGCTTTTCTTGCCGGGTCAAAGCACCATGCCGAGAAAGAATCAACCATCTGACCGGGAACAACATTTTCATAAAGACCGCCGTTATCAGCAGAACCTGTATCCTCAGTATGCTCAGTTGCAAGGGCCGCAAAATTGTCTTCGGACTTATCTTTATTAAATTCCTCAAGAAGATTTTCAGCCTGGATTTTAGCCTTATTCCACTCTGTCTCTGAAGCATTCTCAGCTTTATCATCTTCATTTTCAGTATCAGGTGCAATAAGAATATGACGAACATTTGCTGTCTTCATATCGCTGAGAGATGCAGGTGAAATAACATAAACAACTGTTGTGCTGTACTGATAAGAGTCGCCTGCTTTTCTGTCCTTACTGAACAACCAGTCAAGACCCGGTGTCTTATCGTCATCATCGGCAACAGCAATAGCAAGTCCTTTATTCTTAAGGATTGACTTTGTTGCGCCGTAGATTGTTGAATAGCCGTCCTCAGCATATGATTTCTTGTCAAATTTATCAGAGCTGTTTGAAACGCAGAGGTCAGTGAAATTAGAAGCGTCTGCCTTAAGATTTTTCTTGAATGCCTTAGCTTCGTCTTCACTTGCACATTCAAAAAATTTGATATCAACAGATCTGAGGTCGTCCTCGTGCTCGCTCTTATATTTATCGTAATCATCCTGAGAATACTCTGTCTGAGAAATATTCTCCTCAAGCTCGGACTTATAGTTGTCGGCAATATATGATTTAGTTGCTTCATTTCTGAATACAGTCTCTGTTACGCCCTTACCCATAGCCTTAACAAGATAACCGCTTAAAGTATAACCGTATCCTTCGGCAGTAGATCTATACTCATCAAGAGCTTCTTTAATTTCCTTCTTCTGCTCGTCGGTAATTTCAGGCTCTTTGCCGTCATTTGCCGCAACGGCAGCAAGATAATAAGTATATGTCTCTTCAATAGACTCAAGAACCTCATCGTGAAGATACTCTGCCCAGGTTACTTCTTTTCCGTCATGATTTTCAGTTGTCTGCTTGGACAGCCTTTCATCAAAATCAACGTCAAGTCCATACTCTTTAAGATCAAGACCGTACTGAGAATACTGTTCCTGATTTGTTCTGAGTCTGTTATACTGCATTGCAAAATAGTAGTTATAAGTTGAAACCTTAATCTTAGCCTTCTGTTCACCGTTTGATACAGTCATTCCCGTAAAATACTGTGCAGGAATGCCTAAAGAGCTTACAAAGCCTTTACGTACGGCACCTGTAGCAACATAAGTTACAAGCAGAGCAACGACAACAACAATACAGATTACAGATTTTATAATCTTTGCCGTTCTCGGAGCAACGCCCGCACCGTTACTTCCGACTGAAGAATACTTATCTGAAAGTTTTTTAATTTTTGAATTAATAGCCTCCAGCTTCTTTTCATCAGTCTCAGAGGCCTTAGCCTCCTTTAAAGAATCAATTTCTTTTTTTATAGCCGCTCTTTTAGCGTCATTCTTTTCACGCTGTTTTGCAGCCTTAGCAGCTTTTTTCTCTGCCTTTTTTGCTGATTTATCATCTTTGGAACCAAGAGTTCCTCCTGTCAATAAATCATCTTCTAATTGTTTCTTTGCCATTTTTTCATCCTACCTAATATCATAATAGTAAAATAGTACAAACTTTATTTTACACTATCTTTATCAATATTACAAGTACTAATTTTACTTTTGCCGATGTTATTCGGCATAAACTTATTCTTCCGTATTAACTTCACTGTCAGAATCCAACTCGGAAGACTTACTGTTTTTATAGATATCAATAGCATTTTTCACTGTAGAGTTATGAATTTTTACATCGCTTTCTTCAGTAATTTTCTCAAGATTTTCATCTCTTAAAGCTACTATGATATTCGACTTATATTGAGGTCCTGAGCTTACGAAAAACATAATATGATAGCCGTAGTCCGATTTCACAATTTCGGTATCACCGTATTTTCTTTTTGAATCCAGCGACCAGTTTTCAAATTCGGGAACCATCTCACCTTCAGTTATACCCTCATAAAGACCTCCGAAGGTATCGCTTGAACTTGCAGATGTTGAAGCTGTATCAGCGCTGTATTCTTCGGCAAGAAGAGCAAATGAATATTCTGTTTTTTCACCTTTATTATAATCTTCGAAAATTTTCTTTGCCTTCTTCTCCGCAGCATCCCACTGCTCGTCTGTATATTCAGTTTCAGTGCTGCTGTCGGAATCGTCGTTTTCGTCGGATTCAGGCATTATGAGAATATGTCTTACTGAGTAAGTATTATCTTCAAGAAGCGCTGCTTTTTGCGTTTTGAGAACAACATAGATATATCCCGAACTTTCGTCTACATAATAATTTGTTGAGCCGACTGCCGTTTCGTCACTGAAAAGCCATTTTGTTACATTTTCATCAAAAGGTGAATCACCGCCCGTTATAGAGGCTTTGGTATTTTGCTCATAGGTTTTAGTAGCGTCTGCAACAGCATTCTTCTCTGACAATGAGCTGTCAGACTCCATTGCAGCTTTGGCATCTTCGGAAATAAAATCGGCGTAAACCTCGGGAACAAGAGCCAAAACCGCCTTTTCGTCAGTCATTTTTTTCATATAGCTTTCTGCTGTTTCAAGGGATTCGCTTTTTGCATCATCATCTGATTTGTCATAAGCAAAAGCAAGATATGAAAATGTGATTTGTTTAAAATCATCTGTATTTTCTTTAAAATAATTATCTATTTCTTCATCTGTAAAATCGGAATCACAGGCAAGCATTCCTCTGTAATTTGCAGTTACATAATACTGTTCAAGCATTAATCTCAGAGTTTCTTCGGTACAGTATTCTCCGAAATTTGAAGAAATATACTGGTTCAGAGTAACCTCGGATTCAGAGGCTGATTTCTTAAGGGATTCAATCTGTGAATCAAGAGTTTCCTGCTGCGTCTTGGTAAGCGTTACGCCTGCTGCCTTACCGGCTGTATAATATGCAGTTGTTGTTTCAATTTCTTCAAGACACTCGTTTTTAAAGAAATCCTCCCAGGTTACCTTATTGCCGTCATCATCGGTTGTATACTGAAGAGAATAATCTTTTGAAGTATCAAGGTCAAAATAACCATAGGCTGCATATTGCTCATAATAGCTTACTATGCTTGAGTAGTAATAGTTAAACATACCTATGCTGACCTTTGTACCGTCAATCTCGGCAACAACAGAACCGGGATTCATCATATCCCCTTCTTTACCATTCGGTACAGTATAATACCGAACGCCCAAAACAGAAAGAACTGCAATTACTGCCGCAACAAATATAGCAATAGGAATAAATTTGAGAGCTTCATTATTCTTAGCTTTTTTTACAGCAATACCGTCTGACAGCTGAACTTTTGACGGATCGTAGCTGCCCTCGATTGTTTCAGCTGACGTCTTTTCCTTTGAAGAAACATTGTTAATATCAATTTCAAAATTATCATTACCTAAAACAATGCTGTCTTCAAGTGATGGTGCATCTGCATCAAACTCCCAATTGTCGTTTGTTTCATATTTTACACCGTCTATTTCCTCAAGAGTGCTCTCATCTTCATCATGAGTAACAGATGCTTCATCAGAAGCTGTATCGGAATCTGCCGAAGCACTGATTTCTGTTTCATCTGCAGGAGACTGAGCAGATTCATTTTCACCGAAGCTCTTTTCCTTTTCGTCCATACAAAATCACATTGCCTTTCCGCTACAAAATATAAAAATAATCCGCCCTGGTGTAGCAATACAAGGCGTAAAGCGAATAAATATTCTGCTTCAAAATAAACACTTATATCATTCTAAGCAGATAAATACTAATAAATTATACTATAATGTTTAAATTAATGCAACCAAATAATTAAAAGCATAATATAAATTTTCTATTAATCAGTTATGAACTGTGCATTTCGCTCCAAATCATCCGAAAAATTATTATACTTGCAAAAATTGATAGATAGGTGTATTATATATGTTACATTTTCTATAAACGTATAAAAATATATTAGATAGTATTGAAAATCAAATTTGGAGGATGCGCATTCTGCGCTAAAGTATTTTTATGAAAGAAGCAATACTGAGCTTTAAAGAAAAATACCGAAGTAACCCCGGCGGTTACTGGCTCTTGGCAATTATTTTTCTTTTCCCTATACTTCCGGAGTATGTCAGTCCTTTTATTCTTTTTATAGGATTCATTGTTTTTAAACGTCAGTGGACAAGAGAAGGTAAAAAAGCAAAGGTCGGCACTATCGGAAAATTGATGATGGTCTTTATGGCTTTTTCGGTTTTAAGCACATTATGGTCCGACACAAAATTTACAACATTTGCAACGGCTATGCTGTGGTGGGGAATGTTTTTAGTCGAGGTTATGATTTATAACCTGTGCAGAACGAGAAAAAAAATTGACAGAATTCTTGCTACAATGACTGCCTCCGGCTCTTTTAACGGAATTGTTGCAATACTTCAGATATGTTCATATACACTTTACAGATATGGCTATATCAAAAAGTCTCAGGTTTTTGTAACACCTTTTTATAAACCTTTCGACAAGTTTGTTTACAGCAGGCTTCCTTTTGATATTGATACAACATTGTGGTGGGATTCAAGAGCAAGCGGTTTCTTTTCAAATCCGAATCTGCTTGCAACATATTTACTGATTGTTTATCCGATATCAATTTACCTTTTTCTTAACACAAAAGGCAAAAAACACAAGATACTGTACTTTTTGGCAAATGTGTTAATCAGCGGAGGAATCAGTGCAACACTCACACGTGCAGGCTGTGTTATAGCTATAGCAGGCTGGCTGTTTATGTTTGTTATTCTTATTAAACAGTACTGGAAACCTCTTTTGCAGATATTCATACCAACCGTATGCGTTATAATTCCGTCTTTGCTTACGAGGTACGGAATTATATTTAAAGTCAGAGGCGGAGGCGAAGAAGCGAAAAAATCTTCGGCAGCGCATTTTCAGATTTGGGGCAGTCTTATCGACTACATAACGACTCACGTAAACACATTTATTGCCGGGCTGGGTTTTGGCTGTGAATCAACTGGACTTGTCCTGATAAGCCAGTATAATCTTGACAAACCTCACGGTCATAACTTTGTTATAGAAACCTGGATGGAGCTTGGAATTATCGGAGTTGTCATTCTGTTTATCGTGCTGATATCTGCATTTGGAAAGCTCCTTGAAATTAACGCAAATAACGGTAAGAAATTCACTTTGGTTTTCTGCGTATTTACATCAATGCTGCTGTATCTTATCTTCGGTCTGACAGATTATATCTTTAATTCACCGAAGCAGATTATTCTTCTCTTCATACTTTTAGGTCTCACACAGGCAATCAGCGCCTGCTATGATAAAACGGTAATTCACGACACCCAAAGCCTAATTGAAGCGGCAGAACGTGAAATTGAAAATGTAGTTCACCAAAAACCCATAAAAAATCAAAAGAATACGAAATAAAAAAGCAGGTGCTGTTCATTACGAACAACACCTGTTTTTCATATATTTATTTGTCCTTAATTATTTTATGCTTTACTCTTGAGGCGGCAATCCTTGCAGAAGATGAACGCTCATACCAGTTAAGCTTCTTTTCCTTAACCTTTAATGCTTTAATATCGGCCTTCATTTTTTTAGCTTCTTCTTCATGCATGTCACAGGTGGCTTTCTGCTCTTTCATGAGAAGTCCATTTCCGAAAGCGATACGTTCAATCATTTCTTCCTTGGAACAGGTTGTAAGAGAATGGATAGGTCCTTCAAATTCAATATTCCTGATTTTTTCATCAAAAGGAACAGTTGTTCTGGTTTTATCCTGATAAATATGCGGCAGTCCGTTGTTATTAAGAAAATCAACAAAATGCCAGAATCGTTCCTCGTGACCGTTATTAACCTGAGAGAAATCCGTCTTTTCATAAATATCAAAGATATTTGTATCTTCATCAACTGCACTTGCAGGCATATTAGGAACATTATGATATTCCGCAAGCTCTCTGATTCTTGCATCTGTCGGGAACAAAAAGCTGGGCACGCCAGCAAGAATGCCGCCTACTGCTCCGTGGATTCTTGTTCCGTAGTTAAAATCAATATCTTTATTAAATTCAAGAATACTGGGGAAATTTATAAAGAAACGCGCCTTGTCATTTACAAAGACCTCATCATTGATTAAATGAGGATAAAGCACCTGAGAATCCTTTGTAATAGGAAGAGGTATGCCGAGATACATCAGTCTTAAATCATCAACAAACTGAGGCATAAAATAATAATTCGGCAGTACTTCCCTGTTTCTTATCATAAATTCTTTAAAGTTTACGGGATTTGATACAGAGCCTGTTACGCAGACAGATGATTCGGCTGTAAGCGGCTTTTTCTCTCTGACGGTAAGTCCCGGACCAAGCATTGCAAAGGAAGGACAGCCTGTAACATCAATATCGTTACCTCCGAAGCCTAAATGTTTAAGATAACTCTCGGTGATAGTACCTCTTACACCTACAGATGCAGAATGATTAAGAACTGCCGTAATAAACTTTTTGGCACATTCGTCATAAACATGTTTTTCGGTAACATCTGGCTCATAAGGCATCTGAATACCGATACCCGTTATGACAACGGGAATAGTCAATTTTTCAATTATACTTGTCCACATACCCATACACTGCATAAACTGCTTTCTGAATGAGTTTGCCATAGGCAGAACAAGATAATCGTAATTTTCATTAATATATTCTGCCTTTACTTTACCGTGAGCGACCTCTTTATCGGCAAGAAAATCAATTTCCGTATCTTCGGTATAAAGAGTTCTTGTCATACTGTAGGCAAACAGAAGATTACCTGTATTATTTCCGATAACCTTCTGGCAGATAACATCAATGGGCTTGTGGACTTCAAACGGAGAGACACTTGCTCTGATTAAAATTCTTTTTTTCATATTCTATCCTCAAAACTTTTTCTCTGTGTAATTAAGATTTTCACGCCTGAAATAACACTTTTAATGCACATTGTCATTTCCTGCGGCGACTCTTTCATTCCTCTTTGCACCCAGGAAATTATTACTCCCGAAATGCCATAGCATAAAAATTCCGAAAAAATGCTGTCATTATTTTCATCGGAAAACTTAATTAAATTTTCTGCTTTAACGCTTTTTACAAGAGGTCTTACATATTCATGAGCAATTTTGCTTATATACCTTGAAAGCTCTTCCGTATTAATCTTCAGAGAATTCTGATAAAACTTTCTTTCTCTGCTCATAGTTTCAAAAATATTATAAAACTTCTCATAAATATTGTCAATTTTAAATTCAGTTATAATCGGCAAAATCAGCTCTTCATAAACTATCCAGTCAAGAAGTTCATATTTATCTTCAAAATGATAATAAAAAGTTTGCCTGTGCAAATTGCAGTTGGAAGTTATATCTGAAACTGAAAGTTTTTCAAAAGACTCATTTTCCATTAACTCTTTAAGAGATTTGGCAAGTTTTTGCTGAGTTGCGTATGAGCAACCGAGTTTGTTATTCTTCGGCATATTTTTTCTCACTTTGTATAATTTTATCAGTTTGTATAAAATATTTTAACATAAAACTCTTCAATATACAAGTGTATAAATTGTAAACAAAAAATACACATTCCCGATAATAAAAGCGAGAATGTGTATTTCAGTTAATCAAGTACTTATTTTGATATATTTTCCAAAACTCCGTAATCATTGTTTAAACAGCCGATTCTGTATTCGACGGTATAAAGATTGTTTTCTCCTGTTTCAATTTTATTATAAGTATCTTTATCGCATTTAACTCTGATATATTTATTCAGCTCCGAATCCATTATCACTAAAAAACAATTATCGTTTTCATCAGTCTCTTTTTCACTGATATACGTAAAACTTCCCACATATTTTGATTTTGTCATTGAAGACAGCGTAGTTCCCGCTCCAACAAACAAAGCGATTATTAATCCAATCGAAATAATTCTTATACTTATTTTGCTTTTGGATTTAAACATAACAACAAAGATTTTTATAATACCGAAAACAGCAGTAAGAATAAGTAATATAAGCAGTAAAACGTAAAATATATCATACAGTTTATCGCAGAAATTTAACCAGAGATAATTCAGCAAAAAGAAGTCAGCAAAAAATAATAATGAAGATGTAATAAGTATAATATCTATAATCATTTTTTATCCTCCTCATACTCCTTTGCGGCAAAATAGCTCGCACTGACATCAATAATGCCTTCTGATCTGCACTTTGCTTTCAATCCTGCTATTTTATTTGAATTTTTAATTAAA
Source organism: uncultured Bacteroides sp. (assembly GCA_964535085.1). Lineage (GTDB taxonomy): Bacteria > Bacillota > Clostridia > Oscillospirales > Acutalibacteraceae > Eubacterium_R. Next base: position 234,133 of record CAZHSE010000001.1, on the reverse strand, counting down.
ATTTCTTTTATATTTTCAGGCTTTAGATTAGAGTTTTCGGAAAGCATGAGTGAAGCAACACCGGAAACATATGCACTTGCAACAGAGGTACCACTTATCAATGTTTCTTCGTTATCAGGTAAAATTACTTTAACATTAACACCAGGTGCTGCAATATCAACACTATCTTTACCATAACCGCTTGAATCATATGGTAAACCTTTGCTGTCTATAGCCATAACAGTGATTATGTTATTTAAATTGTAACTGCAAGGAAAGAGATCACCTTTGTCTAAATCAATGTTTGAATTTCCAGCTGAACAAATAAAAAGTATTTCAGGATGAGATTTAATCAATTCATACAGTTCTTTATTATCATTGTTAAAATTCCAACTGCAATTAACAACTTTAGCCCCTCTACCTATAGCGTATTTTATTGCAGAAATGGAATCTTCAATTGTGCCATAAGTAGAATTCAAGAATTTTACAGGTAAAATTCTTGAATGAGGAGAAATTTTTAATATAGTTGCCGCGATATATGTTCCATGATAGTCATATATTGCATCATCGTATATAATGTTATTATTTTCAAAAAAATTCCAACCATAATAATCATCAATAAATCCATTTTCATCATCATCACAATTATTAATTTTATCATTAATATTTATAAATAAATTTTGATTAATAATGTCATTTGATAAATCAATACCTGTATCAACTACTGCAACAATAACAGAATTATCATTATCTTTGCTACTAATATTACTGAGTATTGGTCGTATATTTATATCTATACCTGCTTTCCCACTATTGCTTTCAATTTTTTGACCATAATTATATATTGCCCAATCATCTTGATATAGTTCTTTTTCTTTATCATTTTTATTATTTATAAAAAAAAGTGATGGGGCTAATAAAGAAATTATTAAAATAATTAATACTAAATATTTTTTTTTCATATTTTATGCATATCACTATATAATAATAAACATTAGTATTCTATGTTATTACTAGCTTGGTTGGTTTTATCCCAAGCACTTCCGATATTTATTGATAAGCTTGGACTAGTACTTATTCCAATTGAAGTGCCAACTTTTATTACACGATGACAATAATGTGATATTATCTTAGTTTCTTTACCTTCCTTTTTAGTTTGATACAATATAAAACTAGCACCACCCGTTTTTGCAAGTGCTCGTGAACCATTTGATATGGTTTGAGGTGTTGTTACCGATTGTGGAAATATAAATTCTAATCCAGCATTTGGGGTGTACTTTTTAGTCATATCATTAGTTTCATAATATGAGCCCCAGCTTGTTCCACAGTTATAATATCTTGATGATCCAGATTCGTTTTTTGTGTTAAGTCCGCCTCCCCATGCAACAACAATTTCATCATTAAATCCAATTACAGTAAAAGGTGAAGCCCAAGTATATGAAAGAAATACAGAATAATTTGGAAGCTCTGGAGACTTGCGTGTCACAGTTTGAGAATATGATAATTTCGACGAAGAAATTGAACCAGATGCAGTAACTGGATTTGTAGTTTCTTTATATGTTTGATTTATCTCGCCTGAAAGCCCTTTTTCTATTGCTTTTTTATAATATGTTGCTTCTGCTAAACTAACATTTTTTTCTTTTGATATTTGTTCAGGTGACTTTTTATTTAGACCATTTAATTCTTTCCTTGTTTCAATTACACTATCTAAATCCATACCCATATTAACAAGTTCTTCATCTGTACATTTCAAAAAATTTTCTACTTCTACCAAATTATCTACTTCTAAAATTGAAGTTGTAATAGTAACATTAGTGGGATTATTCTTTAATTCATCAACCAATTCTTGTTTTTGATTCGTCGATAAAACATCTATATGTTCACTTGGAAAACCATTTTCAATTAGAATTTTGTTATCATTACTTTTAATTTCATTAGCGAAAGCGGTAATTGTTCCACTGGATAAAATCAAAGCTAATCCCATTAAAATGGCTAAAATATTATTTATAAGTTTCATAATGATTTTTCTCCTTAATATTTATGTTGAAATCAATAATCTTATACTGTTTTGCTTTTATATAAATCTTTACTTTTAAAACATCGGAAACACCTCTTTCAAATACATTCAACATACTATATCCCTGAAAAATGCTGAATTGTGAAAAATTTTCTGTGCACTTATATCTAAACACACAAAAATATTTTTTCAATAGATTTTGCAAAAACACATATAAAACAAGACAAAAATACACAATATCTTTATTTTTATAGAAAAATCAGCTGACAGATAATATAAAAAAGAGGCAGGTTATCCTGCCTCTCAGCGTGTAGAAAAAGTCCACATAATAAATTTCTACACGCTGGCAGACTTCGAGAAACGGAACAGAATTTTGCATTTTGAGAAGGAAGCTGTACGTTGATACTGCGACTGAACAAAAGGCAAAAAGCGCCAAATCCCTCAGAAATTCGATGTTTCTGAGGGATTTTAATAATATTATTGTAAGACTGTGCATCGAGGACGCCGCACCCTAAGGTAACATAATTACCATAACATATTTTTTATTTTGGCGCAGTTCTGACCACTTTATCGACAGTCTAAGAGGCAGGTTATCCTGCCTCAAATTATAATACTTATGAAACTGTTTTTATGCACCGCGAACCTCAACACAACGGTCAAGAAGCTCATACCACCTGCGGTCAACTTCCTTTTGGAATGCTTCAATCATCCATTCGTTTTCAGGCTTAAACATATGCTTGAAACGTCCCTGTTTTGAAAGCCATTCCTCAACAGGAACGTATCTTTTCGGCTCATAGTTAAGAATCCACTTGCCGTCAACAACCTCAAAAAGAGGCCAGTAGCGTGTTTCAACTGCCAGCCTGCAAATCTCCATAATATCAGGAGTATTATATCTCCAGCCTCTCGGACAGGGAGCCATAATATTTAAAAATGCAGGACCGTGAGTATAAATTGCTTTTTCAGACTTTACGTGAAGGTCACGGAAATTCTGAACAAAAGTAGTCTGAGCAACATAAGGAACCTGATGCTCTGCAATAATAGCGGCAAGGTCTTTTCTGTACTGAGGCTTGCCGGCCGACTGTCTGCCTACGGGAGTAGTAGTGGTATCGGCAAACATAGGAGTTGCAGATGAACGCTGAATACCTGTGTTCATATATGCGCCGTTATCATAGCACACATATACCATATCGTGTCCTCTTTCCATTGCACCGCTTAATGACTGAAAGCCGATATCATATGTACCGCCGTCACCGCCGAAGGTAATGAACTTGTAAGTTTCATCAAGTTTACCTTTTCTTCTGAGTACATTATATGCACCCTCTACACCTGCCATTGTTGCACCGGCATTTTCAAATGCATTATGAATATAGCTGTCCTTATAAGCGGTATAAGGATACATAAAGGTTGAAACCTCAAGACAGCCTGTTGCATTGCCTACAACTGCCTTATCTCCCGGCTTGATTGCTTTTAAAACATTTCTTACAGCAATAGTTCCGCCGCATCCTGCACACATTCTGTGTCCGCCTGCAAGACGGTCTTCCCTGCTGACAAATTCTTTAAAATTATACATATCTCTGCCTCCTTATCCTCTTACGCCCATATAGCGGTACGGCTCGTCAACAAATCCGTCCTGTGCCGCTTTTTCAAGCTCTTTATAGACGTTTATCATATCAGAGACCTTAACATCACGTCCGCCTAAACCGTATACATAGTTAATTGCAAGAGCCTCTGATTTTGCTCTGTAAAGAGCAGTTGTAACCTCCGAACCTATCGGTCCGCAGTTATCATTATATGATTCAGTTCTGTCCATCAGGGCAACTGCTCTAACATTTTTAAGAGCTTCGGCAATTTCTTCTGCAGGGAAAGGTCTGAAAAGACGGATTTTTATAAGACCCGCTTTAACGCCCTGCTTTCTGAGCTTATCAACGGCGTCTTTTGTTGTACCTGCCGCAGAGCCGATTATTACTACTGCATATTCTGCATCGTCCATTTTATATTCTTCAAAAAGTCCGTACTCTCTTCCTGAGAATTTTGCATATTCCTTTGCAACGTCAAGAGTAACCTGCTTTGCATTTTTAAGTGCTTCTGCCTGTGCTCTCTTTGCTTCAAAGTAATAATTTGTAACACTGTAGGGACCTACAGCCATAGGACATTCGGGATTAAGAAGATAATTCTCAGGCTCATATTCACCTACAAAATTCTTAACGTCCTCATCTTCATTAAGCTCAATATTCTCTACTGCGTGAGAAGTAATAAAACCGTCCTGACAAATCATGACAGGAAGCATAACGTCCTTATGCTCCGCAATTCTGTAAGCCATACAGAGATTATCATAAACTTCCTGATTGTTTTCAGCATAAATCTGAATCCAGCCTGCATCTCTTGCGCCCATTGAATCACTGTGGTCACAGTTAATATTGATAGGACCTGACAAAGCTCTGTTTACAAGAGTCAGCACTATAGGAAGTCTGTTGGAAGCCGCAAGATAAAGCTCCTCCCACATAAGCGCCATACCGGCTGATGATGTGGCTGTAACACTTCTTGCGCCTGCTGCCTCTGCGCCGATTACTGCTGACATTGCAGAATGCTCCGACTCAACGGGAATAAACTCACTGTCAACCTTTCCGTTTGCAACAAGTTTTGAAAAATACTGTGGAATTTCTGTTGAAGGGGTAATCGGGAATGCCGCCATAACGTCAGGGTTTATCTGACGGAGAGCCTCGGCAACTGCTTCATTACCGCTTAATCTATCTTTTCTTGACATATTATTTAACCCCCTCCATAGTAATTGCACCAACGTGGCATGCCTTTACGCATATACCGCAGCCCTTGCAGTGATCGTAATCAAAATTCGCTCTTTTCCCCTGAATTACGGGAATACAGCTGTCGGGACAAACAGGAACGCACATCAGGCACTGAATACATTTTGACCAGTCAAGCTCAGGCTTTACAGTCGTCCATTCCCCTGTATTAAAATCTTTAGATGTTTCTTCGCCGTAAATCTGCATACCTTCCGTAAGGTCCTGCCAATTACAGTCAAGGTGAAGTTTATTGATATCTGTTTTCATATTATCTCCTCCTTATTTAACCTCATCAAATGCCATTTTTAAAGCATTCATATTGCCTTCAATGACCTCGGACTTTGACGCAAATTTGTGGGAAAATGAGTTTTCCATTTCATTAAGGAAGGTTTCTTTTTCCATTACCTCGGAAACCTTCACTATTGCGGCAAGCATCGGAGTATTGGGAAAATATTTTCCGAGACAGGCAACGGATACTTTTCTTGCATCAATAGTATGTACAGCGCCTTTATATCCTTTGAGCAAAGGCTTTATTTCTTCGGGAGATTTTGCTGTATTTACAACAACTGCTCCGCTTTCATTCAAGCCCTCTGTAACATCTACAGTCTCCAGCAGACCTTCATCAACAACTACTACATAATCAGGCTCATAAATATTTGAATGAACACGAATAACATCTGAGCTTATTCTGTTATACGCTGTAATCGGAGCGCCCATTCGCTCAGGTCCGTATTCGGGAAAGCCCTGAACATATTTTCCTGTTTTGAAAGCAACATCGGCTAAAAGGAGAGCTGCTGTTTTAGCTCCCTGTCCGCCTCTGCCGTGCCAACGGATTTCTACTAAATCTGACATATAAATCCCTCTTTCATCATAATTAATAATATTTTTATAAATAAAAAACGCCTCTCTGCCAAAAGGCAAAGAGACGATAATAACCGCGGTACCACTCTTATTCGTTAAAAACGCACTTTATGTACTAACATACACTATCCATATAACGGTGGAAACCGTCCGAACCTACTTGAATTTCAGCACAGCCACTCAGAGAGGATATTCTGCAGACTCCTGTACCTGCTCACACCTGCCGCAGGCTCTCTGTAACAACAGAGAAAACAGACATTGTTCTCTTCAACGTGTTAATATTTGTTAATATAATAATACTTAAGATTTCATTTGTCAAGATTTTTTTGTTTTAACCGACACATAATTTGTAAGGGAAGAATTAGCATATCCTTTTCTATATGATTTAATCTTGTAATAATACTTCTTATTTGACTTAACACTTCTGTCTTTAAATTTACCCTTATTGCCCTTAACAGTTCCGACAATAGTATACTTTCCGTTTGACTTAGTGCTTCGGTATACATAATAGCCGCTGACATTAGAGGCTGTTTTCCATGTAACATTAACAGCCTTACTGCTTTTTGCTGTGATTTTCGGCTTACCCGGCGCCGCAGCCTTCGTAACAGTAATATATGCGGCATCAGAAGCAACTATTCTTCCGTCAAGTACGGCAACTGCATACACCATTGAAGATGCAGTCTTTGTATAAGCACTGTTATATTTATACGCATTTTTAACTTTCTTGCCGCTTATATATGGCATAGAAGATGAATAATATATATCCGCACCCGGAATATTTGTAACTATATTAATATACTTTCCGTTTGCAGTATCGGCAACGGTTACACTGATATTACTTCCCTGCTTTTCGTCACATATTTTACTGAGTTTAATCGGAACAACAACATCAATAGGATTTTTATTTTCGGATTTATAAAGTTTTGCGGCTGACTCAAACAGGCAATAAAGTTTACCGCCCAGACAATATGTCTGCTGAAGCATGGGAGGACAGGTCAGAATATTGTCAAAAGTCTTACTTCCTGTTGTTTCGTCGAAAGTATAAGTATAAAGATAAGAACAGTAAATATTCTTATTTTCGCTTCTTCCGTATGAAACAGAGGCAAAGAGCCGAACCTTATCCTTGTAATTTGAAACAGTTATTCCCTGCGTGTAATTAGGAATTGAAAACTTATACTGATATGTTAAATAATACTTTTTATTAAACGAATCGTAGTACGGAGTATAGCAATATGCAACACTGTCACTGCCGCTTCCGAAAGCTGACAGATATACTCTGCCGTTTCTGTATGTTACACCCGAAGCAGCGGAGGTCTTAACATTTGATGTCGATTCGGAAACAGTGTAGTTAATCTTGATAAAAGGCGAATTAAAGCCTAAATATCTGTAAAAATCATCAATAGATATTGCACCGACCTCGCCTTTTGACGCTTTTGTAATAAGAATCAGCTTATTGACAATATCATAAGCTATTCCGCCTACATGGTAAGAATCGGGCAGTATCAGAGTTTTAACAAGATTTTTGTTGTAATCAAGAACATATATTACGGATTTAGCCCCGCCGTCGCTGTCATAAGCAGTAATAAGGGTAAACTGCTCAACAGTGCACATTGCCTGCGGAACCATAGTATCGTTTGCAGAATAGCATTTAAACTCAGAATTATATGAAACGGTGCTGTTAAGACCCGGAATATAAAACGCTCCGTCGGCAGTTTTTGAATTAAATTCCGAATACGGTTCTAATGAACTGTAATACTGAACATTATCCGCAGGTCCCTGTGTTGTCGTCATATCCGTAAGTGCAAATGCATTAAACGGAAATACGGCGGAAATCAATGCCAATATACTTAAAAAAAGTGAAATAAACTTTTTAGTCATTACAAATTACCTTCAAACAAAAAGAATATGCTCTTAATTATAAGAGCATATTCCTGATTTGTCAAACCATTTAAGAAAAATTTAACAGTTAAATTGATTTCGGATTAATACATTCCGCCGCCCTGTGCTGCTGCCATAGCTGCTGCCTGAGCCGCATCTGCCTGCGGATCTTTAATATCTGTAACAAGAGATTCAGTAGTGAGAACCATTGCTGCAACAGATGATGCATTCTGAATTGCAGAACGTGTTACCTTTGCAGGATCAACGATACCTGAGTCAATCATATCGCAGTATTCGTCTGAAGCAAAGTTATAGCCGTAACCAACCTTACCTGAATTCTTAATCTTATCAACAATTACAGAGCCTTCCATGCCTGCATTAAGGGCAATCTGACGTACAGGCTCTTCAAGTGCTTTAAGAACGATTGAAACACCTGTCTTGAAATCGGCGTTATCTGTATCAAGGAGTTTTTCAACAGCAGGAATTGCATTAATAAGAGCTACACCGCCGCCTGCAACAATACCTTCTTCAACAGCTGCTTTTGTTGCGGCAAGAGCGTCTTCAATACGAAGTTTCTTTTCCTTCATTTCCGTTTCTGTAGCTGCACCGACTTTGATAACTGCTACACCGCCTGCAAGTTTTGCAAGTCTCTCCTGAAGTTTTTCTCTGTCAAAATCAGAGGTTGAAGCCTCAATGGCAGTTCTAATCTGACCTACACGGTTCTTGATTTCATTGGAATCACCTGCACCGTCAACAATAATGGTATTTTCCTTAGTGACCTTTACCTGACGGGCTTTACCAAGCATTTCCATAGTTGCATCCTTAAGCTCAAGTCCGAGGTCTGATGTAATAACCTGACCGCCTGTAAGAACAGCAATATCCTGAAGCATATCTTTTCTTCTGTCGCCGAAACCGGGAGCTTTTACACATACGCAGGTAAATGTTCCTCTGAGCTTATTAAGAAGAATTGTCTGAAGAGCCTCGCCCTCAACATCTTCTGCAACGATTACAAGTTTCTGACCTGACTTGAGAACAGCCTCAAGAAGAGGAAGAATATCCTGAACAGAAGAAATTTTCTTATCTGTGATAAGAAGAAGAGCATCATCAATAACTGCTTCCATCTTATCAGTATCAGTTACCATATAAGGTGAAATATATCCTCTGTCAAACTGCATACCTTCAACAACTTCACAAACTGTGTCAGCTGTTTTTGATTCCTCGATAGTAATTACACCGTCAGCAGAAACCTTTTCCATAGCATCAGCAATAAGTGCACCTACGCTTTCGTCGCCTGCTGAAACAGTGGCAACTCTTGCGATATCGTCTGAACCCTTAACCTGACGTGAATTTGATTTAACAGCATCAACAGCTGCATCAACAGCTGCTTTGATTCCGTTTTTAACTGCCATCGGATTTGCACCTGCGGCAACATTCTTCATACCCTCACGAACAAGAGCCTGAGCAAGAAGAGTAGCTGTTGTTGTACCGTCACCTGCGTCATCATTTGTCTTTGATGAAACTTCTTTAACGAGCTGAGCACCCATATTTTCAAATGAGTCATCAAGCTCAATTTCCTTCGCAATTGTAACACCGTCATTTGTAATAAGCGGTGAGCCGTATTTTTTGTCAAGAACTACATTTCTGCCCTTAGGACCTAATGTAATCTTTACTGTATTTGCAAGTTTATCAATACCTGCCTGAAGAGCTTTTCTCGCATCTTCACCGTAAATAATATCTTTTGCCATAAGTCATAACCTCCATTACTCAACTACTGCTAAAATATCTTTTACAGAAGTGATGGTGTATTCAACGCCGTCAAGTTTAACTTCTGTTCCCGAATACTTACTGATAATAACCTTGTCCCCTGCCTTAACGGCCATAGGATTTTCCTCAGTACCGGGACCTACAGCGACAACCTCGCTCATTTCCGGCTTTTCCTGTGCAGATGCTGCAAGGATAATGCCGCTTTTAGTTGTTTCCTCTGCTTCGACAGACTTAAGAAGAACTCTGTCTGCAAGTGGTTTAATAGTCATAATATCACCTCAAATAAAATATTTGTCATAATTTAGCACTCTTTATCCCTGAGTGCTAACTACTATTTTAGCAATATTTTTCCATTTGTCAAGCATATTCATAAATTATTCAAAAAAAATAGTCCTCAAGCCCAAATAATGGACTCAAGGACCGCTTTATGTTAATAATTATTTGGTTTTAACCGACTTAACCTTGCTCCAAGATGAATAAACCTTTGTTGACTTGCCGTTTACCTTGACTGTTTTGTATGTACGTACACGGACATAGTAAGTCTTTTTTGCTTTCAAATTTTTAACGGTTAATGACGGTTTCTTTGATTTATTACCCTTTACAGTCTTTGTCTTGGTGGTTTTCTTAGTAAACTTCTTTGATGTACTGTACTGAACCTGATATCCGCTTACGGCTGATATCTTTTTCCATGCTACCTTAAAGGATTTTTTAGCCTTTGTTGCTTTGCTGATTGACGGCTTCTTTACCTTTGAGGATACATAGTCACCGTTTTTGTCGAGTTTGTATACCTTACCGCTGACCTTTACACTTGCAGGTTTTGTGGTTTGTACTTTATTTGTCACCTCTTGTGACTGCAAAATTTTTCGAGTTTCTATTGGTATTTCATTCGACTTATTTTCAACATCAATAAACGTAAAGCTATTGCTATAAGCATAACTATACGCTTCGCTTGATTTATATCCAAATATTGTAAAATCAGGCACCTTAACATCCCATATTATTTTTCCCTCTTCAGAAAATGAAAACGTATAACCAAATGCTTTAGAGCCGATATCTTTAACACTTTGCGGAATATAAATGCTCTTTAATGAATCGCAATTATAAAATGCACTATCTCCAATTTCTTCAACACATTCGGATAAAACAACTTTTTCCAATGACGTACATTGAGAAAATGCTTCATCATCTATTATTTTTACAGCCTTAGGAATGGTAATTTCTTTTAGATTTCTACATAATTTAAATACTTGATCATTTAAGGATGAAATATTTTCTGACAAATGAATATTTTCTAAACTTGAATTGAAAAAAGTCGCCGCATATATTGATGTAACACTATTTGGAATATACAACTCTTTAATGAATTTACATTCTTCAAAAGCCGTACTAATACCACCCCATTCTGTAGGAGGTGTACCTATTTCAATTACTCCGTCAGGAATAATGTATGTAGAATCTTTTTTGCTTTCCGGATACCTTATCAGACGTGTCATATTTTTATTAAATAACACACCATCTTTTGAAGAAAAAACAGGATTGTTTTCATCAACATATATACTTTCTAAAGAATTAATGCCGGTTAAACCTGAATATCTTATTTTTAAAACACTTGATGGTATCGATATAGTTACTATACCGTCTTTTAAAAAACTTTTTCCAAAATCATGTCCTACACTTGTTACAACATGTCCATCAAGAGTAGATGGAATTATTAAATCGACAGCAGAACCGGTATAATCAATAATCTCCGCAGTTCCGTTATCAAGTACATTATACTTAAAATCACCGCTTGTTTCTGCACTGACTGTTAAGTCAAGACCTGCGGTAATACTGATGAGCATTATAAGTGACATAAATAAACTTAATACTTTTTTCATTTATCTGTCTCCTTTTTATTGAAAAATATCATAATTATTTTAAATCATATGGGGATATTTGTCAATTCAAAAAGCGTTCTTGCAATGGGATTCCCCTGTTAGGGGAAATGTCTGCGTAGCAGACAAAAGGGTCTGGCGACCGCTCCAAGGTAGCCCCTACGGTAGTTTATTGCAGTATTATCACAAGCAAAAAAGACGGATTGCTCCGTCTTTATGTTTCCGATTTAACTTTTTGGATTTTGAAGATTGATCTTAAAAGCGGTGCCAAAAATTTCGGGCTTTTGATTAAAACGACTTTCATACTATCCCCTCGCCTATTTTTTACAGCAGATTATACCGAGGATGATAACAACAATCGCAAGAATTCTTGTAATCCACACAGTCGGACAACAGCAGGCTATGACACAGCCGACACCAAAGGCTATCCATAAATAGTCACGTCTGCACATTTTCTTCATTGCAGTATCACCTCGATTTACCGTATTTACTATATACTATGTAAAAATCGGCTAATCGTTACTCTGAATGAGAAGAATTTTTCCGCTTTTAAATTTTATATCAACTTTACTGTCTTTAAAAATATTACTTTGAGCAAGCGGACAGTCGGGAGTTAATGTATAATCTGTCAGGTTATATTCCGTACCTCTTGTGGTAAGTCCCGTACAGTCGCCGAAAAGAGCAAACAGGGACAAATAATCATATCCGTCCTTTTTAAAGGAATAATCCTTTGTAAGCACCTGTGCCTTGTTTCTATCATTTATCATAACAGCGTCTATATTCCTGTCGGCACAATAATTAAGAGAAAGTATATTACCGTAGGTATGGTCAATTCTTGAGCCGATACCGCCGAGGATTAAAACATCATTAAAGCCCCTTCTGACAGCCTCTTTTACGGCAAAGGCAGTATCGGTATCGTCCTTTCTGACAGGAAGAATGATTGTTTCAATATCCATTTCGGGTTTTTCAAAAGAGTCGAAATCTCCTAAAATTAGGTCAGGTCTGATATTAAGTCTCTGACATTTTTCATATCCGCTGTCGGCGCTTATGATATACCTGCCGTCAAGATAATTTCTATAATAATCAATATCTTTTTCGGGAGCACCTGTAATAATCAGGCACTTTTTTATTTCATTTCCCATTCTTTAATATTTTTAACCTCGTCATACATCTGAATATAGCTGTTGTGTCTGCTTTCGGAAATCACGCCGTCGTCAACTGCTTTTTTTACGGCACAGCCTTTATCATTTATATGTGAGCAATTTGCCGAAAATTTACATTCGTCAAGAAACGGTCTGAACTCTCTGAAGCAATAAGGCAAATCGTCTTTCATTATTGTTTCGCACCGTTCAATATCAAGAGAAGAAAAGCCCGGTGTATCGGCTACATAACCGCCTGCAACCTTAAAAAGCTCACAATGCCTTGTGGTATGCTTTCCCCTGCCCAGCTTTTTACTTGTCTGCCCTGTGGCAAGGTTCAAGTCGGGAGCAACGGAATTAAGCAAAGTTGATTTTCCCACACCTGTATTGCCTGTAAAGGCACTGATTTTATCCTTCAACAGCTCTTTTACTTCTTCTGCACCTAAGCCGGCAGTATTATCGCATACTATGGTTTTAAAGCCTGCTTTTTCATAGATATCACAATACATTTTATAGCTGCCGTCAAGATCAATTTTTGTAAATACTATCACAGGCTCAATATTTTTATACTCTGCTATGGCGATAAGTCTGTCAAGAACGGCTGTATTTACCGCAGGGTCGGAAACAGAGGAGACAATAAACAATCTGTCAATATTTGCAAGAGGAGGTCTCACAAGAAAATTCTTTCTGTCCTCAATAACATCAATAGTATTTTCAGCATTGCTGTTAAGAGTAATCTGAACTCTGTCGCCTACCAGAGGTGTTATCTTCTTTTTTCTGAAAATGCCCCTTGCCTTACACTCATATACGCCGTCAGCGGTTTCCACATAGTAGAAACCGCCGATACCTTTAACAATTAATCCGTTTTGCATATATTATTCTCCGACATAACCGTCAACATCAGAGGGTGTTACATTCGGGTCAGTGATATCTGTAACAGGAGCAGCAGTTGTTTCCGATGAAGAGGAGCTTGAAAATCCGCTGAAATCGACTGTAAGGTTTTTATCTTTAGTGCTGTCAACGGATTTTGTTTCAATAGCACCTGTATCCACCAAAGAAACCCTGATTGTTACATCATTTTCGTCCTCAACCTTTATGCTGACAGTTGCTTTTCCGCCCTTTAATGTAACTGCCTGATTAAGATAAGTTTCTCCGTTAAGCGTTACCTCAAGAGAGTCAGTAACATAATTACCGTTTATATCATAAATTTCGGGAAGAACAACGGCAAGAGAAATCTTTGACGAAGGCTTAGTCGTTGTAGTTGTAATACCTGAAGAAATAACAACTTTGATTGCATCATCCGCAAGTGCAGATGAGCCTGCTGCAGGTGACTGAGAAATAACGATGCCTTTCTGCATCATACTGTCTTCTGTTTTAAACGAAATATTTTTAAATCCGGACTTTTCAAGGAAAGCTCTTGCGCCCTCCTGACTGAGTCCGCTGACATCGGGAACAGTAATATTCTCCTCAATAACAGTTGTAGGTCCTGAGCTGAGATAAATAAGTATCTGCGTATCGGAGGATACAACGGTTCCTGCCTTAGGGTCGGTATATACAACGAATCCCTCTTCCACGGTTTCACTTGAAATGGTAGTAACTCTGTAGTTATTCAGCCCTTCATTTGCAAGAGCTTTTTTTGCCTTCTCTTCGTTAAGGTTATATATATTCGGAACATTAATATCGTCCATAGAAGCTGAGACGACAAGCTTAACCTGACTTCCTTCAAGGACCTTAGTACCTGCTTCGGGAGACTGACGAATAACTATACCGGGTTCAACATCTTCCGTCTTTTCCTGTTCAAGAATGAACTCATAGTCATACTTATTAGAGCTTACAAGCTCATCATAGGAAAAGCCTACGAAGCTATCCAGCGTACTTGTATCAGTCTTAAAAGAACCTGTAATTCCCATAACCAAAAGCACCACAGCGGCAACAAGAATAATAATTCCTATAATTACGGCAGACACTACCTTTTTCTTATGGTCGGGATCATACTGTAAATCGTCGTCCTCGTATTCATCGCCGTAATATTCCTGACTGTCTGCTTCTGTTTTGGCAGGGTCTTCTGTTTTCATAACATATTTCGTAGGCTCTTTGTCAACAAAATATGAATAATCAAATTCAGTCTTTGGATTTCTTATTACATCTTCAACATCAAGAAGCATTTCTGTAGCAGTCTGATATCGGTCAGAAGGATTCTTCTGCATAGCATGAATACAAATCTGCTCAAGTCCCATCGGAATATCCGGGTTAATATCAGTCAGCTTCTTGGCATCATTCTGAAGCTGCATAAGTGCGACCGATACGGCGCTGTCAGCCTCAAAGGGAACTTTTCCGGCAAGCATTTCATAAAGCACAACACCTACGGAATAAATATCGGCTCTCTCATCTGTAAACTCTCCCTTTGCCTGCTCGGGGCTGATATAATGTACCGAGCCGATTGCTGTATCGGTAAGAGTCTTTGTTTCGCTTCTTGAAAATCTTGCAATTCCGAAATCAGCTACCTTAATATTACCGTTTGAAAGAAGAATTATATTCTGCGGCTTAATATCTCTATGGACAATGCCTTTGTCATGAGCATGCTGCAATGCCTTAAGAATCTGAGTCATAAAGAACAATGCGTCATTCCAGGTAATAGCACCCTGCTTTTGTATATACTCTTTAAGAGTAATTCCGTCAACATATTCCATTACGATGTACTGGAGCTTTTCCCCGAAATGCACATCATAAACCTTAACAATGTTAGGGTGTGATAAAAGGGCAATTGCCTTTGACTCATTTTTAAATCTTCTGACAAATTCGTCATTTGTTAAAAACTCGTCCTTAAGAATTTTAACTGCAACAATTCTGTCGTCCACATTGTCATACGCTTTATAAACAACAGACATTCCGCCTACGCCGACAATTTCCTGTATTTCATATCTGCCGTCAAGACGCTTTCCTACATAATTATCCATATATCTCAATCCTCATTATTTAGAAATAACTACTACTGTTATATTATCTCCGCCGCCGTTTTGATTTGCTTTTTGTACTAATCTGTCGGCAAAGGCATAATGCTTTCCGTCACTCATTAAATTAACTATTTCTTCATTTGTAACGTAATTTGAAAGACCGTCCGTACAAAGAAGCAAAGTTGAATTATCATCCAAATCTATCTGGTCAAAGTCGATTTCAATGCTTTTGTCAACACCGACTGCTCTGGTGATTATATTCTTATTAGGATGATTTGCCGCCTGCTCATTTGTAATTTTTCCGCGGCTGAGCAAATCCTGAACCATACTGTGGTCAGTTGTAATCTGATTAATATTGCCGTCTGAAAGAACATAGGCACGGCTGTCTCCCGCATGGGCAATAAAAGCCTGATTATCTCTGACAATAGCACATACAACAGTCGTTCCCATACCGTGAAGCTCCGGCTTTGCATCCGCCATATCATAAACTTCAATATTTGCGGCAGTCAGTGCGGAATCGAGCATATTCTTAATAGACATATCACGCATTTTTTCCCTGTATGACGCATTAATTTTATCGCTGATAACCTTAACGGCAAGAGCGCTTGCAATATTTCCGCCTGCGGCTCCTCCCATTCCGTCACAAACTACTGCCCAGACAACCTCATCGGAAAACTCTCCCACAGCGTAAGCATCCTGATTTGTCTCTCTGACGTGACCTCTGTCCGTCTTAGCAACTATTTTCATTTTTTATCACCTCTGTTTTTCAGGCGTCTGAGCTGACCGCAGGATGCGTTGATATCAGAGCCTAAAGTTCTTCTTATTGTAGCATTAATTCCCTTGCTTTTCAATACATTCTGAAATTTAACAATATCCGCTTTTGAGCTTCTGACATTGCCTCTTTCCTTAACGTCATTCACAGGAATTAAATTTACGTGCGACAGCATACCCGAAAGCCTTTCGGCAAGCTCAAGAGCATTTGCTTCGCTGTCGTTTATACCTTTTATAAGGGTATATTCAAAACTTACACGTCTGCCTGTTTTATCTGCATATTGCCTGCAGGCATTAAGAAGCTGGTTAATACTGTATTTTCCTGCAATCGGCATTGTTCTTCTTCTGATTTCATCATTCGGCGCATGAAGAGAAACCGTCAGGGTCAACTGCAAATCAAGGTTCATCAAATCATAAATTCTCGGGACAATTCCGCAGGTTGAAAGAGTAATATTTCTCATACTGATATTTAAGCCGTTTTCGTCATTAACATTCTTAAGAAATGTCATGACATTTTCAAAATTATCAAGCGGCTCCCCTATTCCCATAAGAACAATATGAGAAATTTTTATTTTCAAATCCTTTTCAGCCGAATGAAGCTGAGATTCAATTTCACCTGCAGTAAGATTTCTTTTAAAGCCTGCCAGAGTGGACGCACAAAAGGTACACCCCATTTTACAGCCCACCTGCGATGAAACGCAGATTGTATATCCGTACTTATATTTCATAATGACGGACTCAACATATTCACCGTCATAAAGACGGAAAAGATATTTTACCGTTTCATCAAGTTTTGAAACATATTTATCCTCAATAGCACAGGAGGATATAAAATATTTTTCCGAAAGTTTTTCCCTTAACTCCTTACTGATATTTGTCATACCGTCAAAGCTGTCACAGCCGAATTTATGGAGCCACTGAAAAATCTGCTTTGTTCTGAACTTCGGAAGCGACATTTCAGAAAGAGCCGTATCAAGTTGTTCATATGTAAGCGCTTTAATATCAGTTTTCATTCTTCACCATTATGGCATAGTAAAAGCCGTCTCCGCCGTCTGCAGAAGGAAAGGTTGTTTTTTCAGATAAAAGTCCGAAATTTTTATGATTATCAAGAAAGGCAGAAACCACCTTCTCATTTTCTTTTTTATTCAGTGTGCAGGTTGAATAAACAATCCTGCCGTTATTTTTAAGATACTCAGAGGAAGTTTCAAGAATTTTAAGCTGAAGAGAAGGCAATTCCTTAACGCTGTCAAGCTCTTTATATCTTATTTCGGGTTTTCTTCTTATTATTCCAAAACCTGAGCACGGTACATCACAAAGTATTCTGTCAGCTTTGGGGATATTTTTATTATAAACGGAAGCATCATTTACCGCCGTTTTAATAATATTAATACCAAGCCTTTGGGCTGATTTTTTCACAAGACTGATTCTTTGTTCGTATAAATCATAAGAATAAATTTCACCGCTGTTTTTCATATCAAGAGCGGCTGCAAATGACTTCCCGCCGGGTGCAGAACATAAGTCAAGGACAGTTTCGCCTTCTTTTGCTTCAAGTGACCTGGCGCACTCATAGCTCGACAAATCTTCAATATAAAACAGTCCGTTTTGAAATGCTCTTGACTTACTCAAATCGAAGGAAGAATTAATTTTTACAACTTCACCGAAAACTTCGCAGTCAATATTATCGCACAGAAGCTCATAAAACAGCTCATCAGCATCAACATAAAGTGTATTCGGTACGGCAAATACAGGCGGTCTGCTGTTAAGGCAGGGCAGAAATTCCCTGACCCTCTCTTCACCGTACTGCTTAACCAACATATTGATAAGATTTTTCGGAACAGAATATTTTACTGAAAAGTCATCGGGAATTTCCCTGTCTTTGTCAATTTTATGTAAAACCGCATTAACAAGACCTGAATAATAATCCTGCTTGATTTCCTTAGTGAGCTTAACACTTTCATTTATGGCAGCATTTGACGGAACTTTATCCATAAACAAAAGCTGATAAGCGCCCATTCTGAGAATTATTTTAATTTTAGGTTTTATTTTTTTATCCGTATATTTCTCTATAAAATAGTCAAGAGTCAGTTTTCTTTCAACAACTCCGTAAACAAGCGCCGCAATAAACTGCTTATCATCGGTATCCTTTTTCAGCACACTGTCTAAAACAAGATTTGAATAGGAATTATCATTGAATATTTTATAAAGCGTTTCAAAAGCAATTAAACGTGAACTTTTCATCAATTTCTGTTATTTCTTCCTGCAATCAGGAAAAGCCGTAATAATGTTGCCAAAGCAGATGCAAGCGCGGCAACATAAGTAAGAGCAGCCGCAGTTAAAACTTTTTTAGCACCTGTGTACTCCTCACCCTCAAGAAAGGCGTTTGCTTCAATTATCTGAAGAGCTCTTTTTGAAGCGTTGAATTCAACAGGAAGTGTAATAAGCTGAAAAAGTGCAACTGCACCGTAAAGGATAAGTCCTGCGTAAATCAATGTGTCATTGTAAAGAAACATACCGATAAGTGCAAGAGGCACACCGAGCCAGGAGCCGATTCTTGTAGCAGGGATAACAGCATTTCTGATTTTCAGCGGAGCATATCCCTGTGCGTGCTGACATGCGTGACCTGCTTCGTGACAGGCGACACCGATTGCGGCAACACTTCTTGAGGCAAACACATCCTGTGAAAGACAGATTTCCTTATTCTTCGGGTCATAGTAATCCGTCAGAGTTCCGCCAACCTGCTTAATTTTAACATCGGTTATACCGTTCAGCATAAGAAGTTTATAAGCAGCGTCAGCACCTGTCATACCTCTTCTGTTTTGAACACGTGAATATTTATTAAATGAATTTTTAACTTTTATCTGGCAAGCCATTGCAAATATAAATACAGGAATCATAATATAACCCGTCAGATAATACGCAAAATAAGGACCCATAAATCATTCTCCTAAAACTGTTCCTGTCCCGATTTTATTGCCGAGCAAATAGGCAGAAGCAGTCATTCTTTTTTTACCCTCAGCCTGAAGTTCTAAAATATCAACACATTTTCCGTCACCGCAGGAAACGGTTATCACACCATTATTATCAACTACTTCGCCTGCTTTATTACCTTTTTTATCAGACAAAAGAGTTTTGTGAATTTTAAAATTTTTACCGTTAATCATTGTGACTGCACAGGGCCACGTCTGTAATCCTCTTACAAGATTATGAACCACTTGTGCAGGCTTATTCCAGTCAATCGGGCATAAATCCTTTGTTATTTTAACTGCGTATCCGAAATCACCGTCAGGCTGTTTTTCAGGGGAAACAGTCCCCTTTTCAATCATATCAAGGGTTTTAACCAAAGCATCTGAGCCGATAAGGGAAAGTCTGTCAAAAAGTTCCTCTGAAGTTTCGTTTTCTCCGATATCTGTTTTTTCGGTATAGAGGATATCGCCCGTGTCAAGTCCCTCGTTCATCTGCATAACGGTAACACCAGTCTCCTTATCTCCGTTTAAAACCGCCCACTGTATAGGTGCGGCTCCGCGGTATTTGGGAAGAAGAGAAGCATGAACATTTATGCATCCGAACCCGGCAGAATCAAGAATTTCGGCAGGTAAAATTTTACCGTAAGCAACGACAATAATTATATCGGGATTTATTTTATTGATTATTTCAAGCGCTGTACCGTCTTTCATAGTCTGAGGCTGAAAAACCGGAATACTGTTTTCCTCCGCCAAAACCTTTACTGCAGGAGGGGTTAAAATCTGCTTTCTGCCGACAGGTTTATCAGGCTGTGAAAATACAGCGGCAATATCGTATTTTCTGTCAATCAGCTTTTTAAGGCAGGAGGCGGCAAAATCAGGCGTTCCCATAAAAATTATTTTCATTTTATCACCTAAACTCAGCTGTGTAATTCTTCTCCGTCAGCAAGATGAGAAGTAAAAAGAATACCGTCAAGGTGGTCAATTTCGTGGCAGAATGCCTTTGCTTTCAAATCCTCACCTGTGAATACCTGCCACTTTCCGTTTCTGTCCTGAGCTTTAACCTGCACCTTTTTAGGTCTCTTGGTATTTGCCCACTTACCTGGCAGTGAAAGACAGCCTTCCTGAGAAATCTGTTCGCCTTCTTCAAAGGTAATCTCGGGATTAACAAGCTCAATCGGACCTTCTCCGATATCAATAACCACTACTCTCTTGAGAATACCCACCTGAACAGCGGCAAGTCCGACGCCGTTGCCGTTATACATAGTTTCAAGCATATCGTCAATAAGCATGGCAAGTTTTTCATCAAACTTATCTACAACTCTGCTCTTTTTGTACAATATCGGGTCTCCCAGCTTTACAATATTCCTTAATGCCATTTTTATCTCCTAATTCATATCACAGGGGTTCATATCAAGGGATATAAGAACCTCTTTGTACTTTTTCATCTTACAAACTTTTTTTAACACGTCGTTAAACATTGTACGAATTTTTTTTGAATTTTTACATTTTACAAACAGTCTGTATCTATAGCTGTTATTAATTTTTGAAATTTTAGCAGGACTCGGTCCTAAAATAATTATTTTTTCCTGTTCGGTTTTATTAATCCGTGCAAGCTCTTCAAAATACGCTTTTGCACATAATGCCACATCATTTTCATTCTCTCCCGTAAAGGAAGCGGAAAAAATATCGCAATACGGCGGATAAATCATCATTTTTCTCAGAGCAATTTCCGTTTCATAAAAGCTCTTGTAATCCTGGTTTGAGGCATTTTCTATAGTTTCGTTATACGGATTAACCGTCTGGATTACGGCTCTGCCTTTTTGGTCTCTTCTGCCGCTTCTGCCGACCACCTGAGTAATCAAATCAAAGCATTTTTCAGCACTGTTGTAGTTTTCATCATAAAGAGAATTATCTGCGTTAACCACACCTACAAGGGTTACGTCGGGGAAATCAAGTCCCTTTGCAACCATTTGAGTGCCTATTAGAATATCGTACTGGTGCCGGGAAAAAGCATTAAATAATCTGTCGTGACTGAACTTGGTTGATGTGGTATCAGCATCCATACGAAGCAGTCTTGCATCGGGAAAAAGATTTTTTATTTCATCCTCAATGCGCTGAGTACCGTAACCGCTGTACCTTATATTTTCGCTTGAACATTCGGGGCAAATATTATCAAGTCTTTTTGTATAGCCACAGTAATGGCAGGTCAGCCGATTATTATAGCTGTGATATGTCAGGGAAATCGAACAATTCGGACAGGTTATAACGTGACCGCAGTCATTGCAGGCAATAAAAGTATTATAACCGCGCCTGTTAATAAGCAAAATTGCCTGTTTTCCGTCGTCAAGAGTTTCCTGCAGAAGCTCTTTGAGCTTAGCGGAAATGGGCGATTTATTGCCGTTTTTCATCTCCTGTTTCATATCAACAGTTATGACCTCGGGAAGATTAGAGGCACCGTATCTTTCACTTAATTCACAAAGAGTATACTTTCCGCTTAAAGCATTTGAATAGCTTTCAAGAGAAGGGGTTGCGGAAGTCAGAAGAAGCAAAGCATTATTATATGCCGCTCTGAATTTAGCTACATCTCTTGCGTGATATTTCGGAGTGCGTTCGCTTTTATAGGTATGCTCCTGCTCCTCGTCAATAATCACAAGACCTAAATTATGAAGGGGTGCAAAAACTGCACTTCTTGTGCCGATAACAATTTTAGCTTCTCCCCTGTCAGCTCTTTTAAACTCATCGTTTCTTTCTCCCATAGAAAGACCGCTGTGCATTATTGCAACCTTAGTTCCGTAGCGTTTTTGAAAAATACCAAGCGCCTGGGGCGTAAGGCTAATTTCGGGAACAAGAACAATAACATCCTTCCCCAGCTCAAGGGCAGAATCAATCAGTTTAAGATAAACCTGAGTTTTTCCGCTGCCTGTAACGCCGTAAAAAAGTCCTGTTCCGCCGCCGTTTTTCAGCATATCCAAATAAGTATCATATGCTTTTTGCTGCTGGGCAGACAGGATAATATTTTCGGATGAACAATCGGAAATATCCTTATACGGAGTTCTGTAAACCTCTTTGTCAAAAAATTCAACAACACCGTATTTTTCAAGATTTTTCAAAACACTTTTGCCGACAGAGCAAAATTCGCATACTTCATTGACTGCGGCAGTTCCGATATCAAACAGAAGATTTACAACAGTTCTCTGTTTCGGTGTCAGCTTTGGCAGGCTTTCCACATTGTCAATTATAAGTCTAACCATTTTTTCGGAAGCGTCACCGATTTTTCCGAAGCCTCTGGGAAGCATCTGACGCAGACAGTCATATGTTGTACAAAAGCACCTTTCTTTCAACCACAAGGCAAGAGAAACCATTTCTTCACTTAAAACAGGACCGCCGCCTATTATCTCGGAAATTTCTTTCAGTGAAGAATTTATGGCGGTATAAGTTCTGACAACTATACCGTCACGTATTCTGTTGCCTTTACCAAAGGGTACTTTAACCCTCATACCAACCTTAACCGACTTTTCCAAATCATTCGGAACATAATAGTCATAATCCGAATCGGTATTAAAAAAAGTATTTTCTACTGCTACGACAGCAATAATTCGATTCATTATTTTGATTTAAGCTCGTCAGGCTCTTCAATTACATATTTTCCGTCAAGTATTTCTTCAATAGCTGTTGAAACAGTTTTAACATCTATATGCTCTTCGCGCTCAATGGCTTCTTCTCTTATTTCTCTTGCTCTTTTTGCAGTGCCTATAACGAGGCTGTAACGGCTGTTGCAACCTTTCAGCATTTCTTTTAAATCGGGATTAAACATAATATTATCTCCTTATAATTCACTTATTTATTTCTTTTCTCAAGCTCATCATTGAGAATTTTATCAATAAAATTAACGCAGTCATCAAGATTGTCGTTAATTATTTTGTATGTATATTTGTCCTGATATTCAAGTTCATCTTTTGCAATATCAAGACGCATTTTAATCATATCTTCGCTGTCTTTATCTCTCTTATAAAGCCTTTGCTCAAGTACCTCAAGACTGGGCGGAATAAGGAAGATAGAAACGCAGTCGGGAAAAAGCTCCATAACCTTTTGGGCGCCCTGCACCTCTATAATCAGAAAACAGATTTTACCGTCCTCTATTGCTCTTTTTACACCGTCAACAGGCGTTCCGTAATAACAGTTGTTATAAACAGCATATTCAAGCAGACCATCGCTTTCAATCATTTCCCTGAATTGCTGTTCACTTACGAAGAAATAATTTATACCTTCGACTTCGCCGTTTCTGGGCGGTCTTGTGGTAGCTGAAACAGACTCAACAACATCTCCTCTCCTTTTGAGAAGCTCGTGAAAAACTGTATCCTTTCCGCATCCGCTTGGCGCAGAAAAAACAACAAGCATACCGTTATTATTCATCTGTATTCACCTCCGAGCCGAATTTCAACGCAATCTGTTTTAAGTCAAGATATGACAAAACAACACTGTCACTGTCAGTTATGATAACGCTCATAGTTTTTCTTCCGTGAGTGGCATCAATAAGTGTACCCTCAGCCTTGCTCTCACGGACAATTTTTTTAACAGGAGCAGATTCCGGAGAAACTATGGAAACCACCCTATCGGCATTTATCAGGTTGCCGAAACCGATATTAACTAATTCCATATTATTCTATATTCTGAATCTGTTCTCTGATTTTTTCTATCTCAGCTTTGATGTCAACCACCTTACGTGCAATAGCAACATCATTGCATTTTGAACCGATTGTATTCGTTTCTCTGTTGATTTCCTGAACAAGAAAGTCCATTTTTCTGCCCACAGCCTCATCACTGTCAAGAAATTTGCGAAGCTGGTCAATATGAGAACGAAGCCTTACTGTCTCCTCCGCAACGGCAACCTTGTCGGCATAAACTGCAACCTCCTGCAAAATTCTGCCTTCGTCAAGAGATACATCACCCAAGAGGTCGTGAACGCGCTCAACAAGTTTATCGTTATATTCCTTAACGGTCTCAGGTGACCTTTCTTCAATAAATGACACCACATCAAGAATAAACTGACTGCGTGAATAAACGTCGTCGTACATCTTTTTTCCCTCAGCAGCACGCATTTCAATAAACTTATCTACTGCTTCGTCAGCAACTGATTTAACTAAATTCCAGATTTTTTCTTCATCCTCTTCAGCTCTTCTGACAACAAGCACATCGGGAAAACGTGCAATAGTTGAAGCACCGAAATCCTCTTTCAAGCCATAAGTTGAAGAAATCTCTTTAAGTGCCTTAACGTATGCAGATGCGAGAGTATTGTTTACCGCAACATCTGCCGACTCGGTATTAAGTGCATCAATAGAAACAAAGCATTCAATTTTTCCTCTTGAAACACGTGAGTTGATAAACGATTTCAGTTTATCCTCTATAAATCCATACTGACGGGGACAGCGTGAAGAAAATTCAAAATATCTGTGATTGACAGATTTAAGCTCAACAGCGATAACATAACCGTCAAGCTCTTTTACAGCTCTGCCAAAGCCTGTCATTGATTTAACCATAACGACTCCTTAAATTTTATTATTGTTATTATAGAAATATAAACTACGGCAGTCAAGAGTTTGTTAATAGTTTGTTTACAATATTAATAATTTGTTTACATACAGCATAAGAAAAAGCTCTGCCGAAGCAGAGCTTTTTACATTTAGAATTCTGTATCGGGAGGTTCCGTGTCAACCTCTGAAGTCGTAAATACAGAAGTAGGTATAGTAAACTTTTCAATCTCCATTTCAGGAGAATAATAATTCTTCTTCATAACATATCCTCCTAAAATCACTTAACGATAGAACCGTTTTCACACTTAACAACAGGACCGTAAACTACTCTCGGAATTACTGTTTCAACTCCGTCAACCTCAGTTGTGTAAGTGAAGCTTACGTAAGATCTCATATAATGATTTCCTGTGCCTGCATTTGTCTTTGTGATAGTGTAAGAATTAGCATCATAGTCAATGCTGTTTGCTGCAACTGTACGGCAGTCTGCACCGCCCTTATACAAGGTTGCCTCATCGTTAGCAGTAGCAGAATAAATTGCACCGGCTTCAACGATTACAACATTTGACAATGACTTATCATATGCAAAGTCGCAGTACATTCTGAACTTTGTAACACCGTTATCATTAATCAACTTTGCAGCAGTACCGAAGGAGAACGGAAGTTTCTCCATTACCTTATCATACTGAGCCTGAGTGAGATAAGTTGACCAGTTGCTGTTTGATACTGCCTGATATACAAATCCCTCATCAGCAGAGAAAGTCTTGAATGTCGGCTGATAGGAAGCAATATGCCAATCACCTACTGCAGGAGCGTCTGCATTTGTCTTAACCCAAACAAGGAAGTCAGTTGTATCATCGGCAACAAACTCAAGCTGACTGCTGTTCTTTACATCGTTAAGCTCTGCAGCACCGTTTACAGTACCGCCATTAGCAATATAAGTCAAATTACCTGACTTAGTACCTCTCTGAGTGAAGAGAAGGTCTTTATCAGCAACAGTAACTGCTGCATCAGATTCAGCACCGAAAAGTTCAAAGTAGTTGAAGGTATAGAATGCTGACTCTCTTGCCAAAACATTATGAGCGTTGCCCTTTGCATCTGTGAATGAAACAGTCTTAGCTGTTTTGTCAACAGAAATTGTTTCACCGGGCATTACATATCCTGCATCAAGAGGACATCCGAAATAATCCTGTACTTTTACGAGCTGAGCACCCTCAACCACTGAAACAAAGTACATATCAACATTAGTATCCTTCTGGATTCTTCTTTCAAGAACAGCAGAATTATTATTAATGTAAGATGTTACGGTTGAACCCTTATCATCACTATTGCTGAGAGTTGTGTGAGAAAGTGTGCAATTTACAACCTCAGGAACAACGTCTGCGGCATTAAGTGTTACGATATCGCCGTATGTCTTGTCATAAGTTTGTGTTGTTTTAACACCGTCAACATAGACATTAAATGTTACTGTATATGTTTTCTTATTTGTATTAAGTGTAGTTACAACTTCTGTTGTAGCAGCATCAGCCTGAGCCTGGTCGGCATCCTTATAGGTAACGCCGCCTACTGTGATGTACGGCTGACCGCCTGCGTTGTTATAACTTGCAGGAGCAGAAGAAGTACCGTAGGTAGCAACATTTTCGGCAATCTTTGCACCGTTGTCAGCATAAGCATCTTTATCTGCAAGTTCAGCAAGCTGCTGTGAATAATCATAGTTCTGATAATCAGCAACATTTGTCAACGCATCATTCTTTGTACCAAGATCTACAGCACTATTCTTAATAGCAGTCTGTCTTGTTGATTCATTTGGTTTATTAACTTCATTAGCATAATATCTATGATAATTCAGCTTAATATACTTACCGTCAATTAATACATAATCACCGGTTTCAAACTGTGAAGGTTCAGAATCGCCGTCATTTTCATAGAATACACCAATATATTCATAGTGGTCAATATCCTGAGTATCCGAAGTTACAACATTACCATCTTTATCAAAAGCAATATAAGGACCGTAGATATTTTCTGTTTCCTGAACAGTTTGGTCAGTTCTTATATAAGTAACATCATACTTTTCGGTATCATTCTTGTATTTAGATGACTTAGTAGCCCAGCCGTTTGCTGTATCGTAAGCATTAGTAAATCCAGACCAGGTTGTATAGGTGTAAAGCTGTTCGTTATCAGCAGTAAGGTTATTTGTAGCGAGATTCGTTACAATATTATCTTCATTAACCTTTGATTCAACCGAAGAATAATCAGCCTTTTCAACAAGAACTTCCTTTGACTTGGTGATATTGTTTTTAAGTCTGTCAACAGTATCCTGATCATTTGCATAAGGATCACCGCCTAAGCCTTCATCATTGCCTTCACTGTCAAGATTTGAGCCATCAAACGGATTGAGGGAAGCAAAATGTTTCTCAATAGCGTTATATGCATGATCATACGCATTCCATGATGATGTTGTATAATTATCGTATTCACCGGATGTAATTGTTTCATCATGGAAAGTTTGCTGTTCCTGTACTTCCTTGATTGCATCGGTGTAATCTGCCTTTGCGTCTTTAACCGGGTCAGGAACAGTTGATCCATTCAATGCCTTTACCAATTCTTCAATTTTAATTGCGAGATTGCTTGCATCTTCTGACTTAGATAAAGTATAGTCAAGACTTGTAAGAGCATCATATTTTTCAAGAAGATCCTTAACTGCAGCAGGATTATAATTTGTAATGCCAGCGAGCACATCCATTTTAGAAGAATCTGTTAAAGCATTCTTCGCCGGAACAAAGTTGATTACTGTAATTTCATAACCCGAAATCTGTTGTGTTTCCGTTGTATTGTCTCCTATCCATTTTCTATAATAATGATGCTGATAGTTAGGAGTAAAGGTGGAAATATATTCAGTATCACCCATTGTGCCTGTATATTTAAGATAGGAAGAACCATAGTTCCAAGTTTTTGTAGCAGACAAATCAGAAAAAGATCGGTATTTATTCGTAGCTCCATATGATGAGGACATATTTGTTGTAACAGAATCGTTATATAAATATGCAACACCGTTATCCGGAACATTCTTTGTCATATACCAGTCATCGCCGAATGCAACCTTGTCAGTCTGATCTTTAACGCTGATACTGTAAAAATTACCACTCTGACCTATGCTTTCAATGCCTGATAATGCTCTGTTGGTATATATAGCTCCATTAATAGGTGCAGTAGGAGTATCATTTTCAATGCCTGTATAGAGCCATGTGAAAGCACCTGAATATATAGCACCATTCATATCAGACATCGTACCGTTATCCTGTTCTTTCTTACTGGACAAACTAACAGGAGTAAGCATATTATGGGTATACTTTTCGTCAATACTGTTTGTTGTACCCGCCTCTGAAGGAGTCATACCCTGCTTTGTGGTAGTAGGTTTAGTATATTCAACCATATTCGGAAGCGCAACATTTACCAAGTCATTATACAGCTTAACAATATGTGACGGATCACTTTCTACGCCGCCATATTTGATAGAATCACGATATCTCACAACACGGTCATAAGCCTCATAGGCATCAAGCATATTTGTATAAACAGAATCAGGATTATTCTTGATTTCACCCATCTTCTTTTCATACTCTGCAACTGCTTTATTTAAAAGCGCAGAAGCAATGGCAATTGAATCATTCTGATATATACTATTGCCATTATAGAGACCAGAATAAATCGCAAAGGAATCAATGTAAGCATTAGCAGAGGAAGTTCCCCAATATCCGCAGCCGGTACCATAATAAACATCATGATTCTGTTCAAAGTATTCATGAATTGATCTGCCGGCTACAAAGCTTTTTCCGTAGCTGTTATTAAATGTACTGATTGTTTTTACAAGCTGTCCGTTCAAGAAAATATTAAGTACATCATGATTACTTTCAGGAGCAACCTGAATAACAATATGATTCCAATCATTAAGAGTCAGCGATTTTTCACCAAAAGCATCGGTAATACCAATATAGGAAGAAGTACCGCTAACCTCCCAGTTATAATAGAGATGTCCGTCTTCAAGAAGTTCAAAATACTGCCTGTTAGAGCCATCAGTGCTGTTAGGTCGACCGATATTGAAGATGGTTTCATTACCGTTTGAATCACCGGGATTGTACCACATTGAAACAGTATAACCCGTATCAGAAGCAACAGCTGTATATCCGCTTGACGGGTTATGAGTCTGTACACCGCCAACAACATTAAGCACATCGCTCATTAACTCGTCAGTAACGGTAGCAGTATATCTAGTCTTGCCGTTTTCTGCATCGTCTTCCATCGGATCATAAAATACAGGGCTTATTCCGTCAATGTCAACACCATTGTCTTTATCTGAAAGCTGTTTAATTGAATTTGTAATTTCTTTTTGTGAAAGAGCCTTACTGTAAACACGGAAATCTGAAATATAACCATCTAACATTGCGTCACCGCTAAATACTGATGATGCAAAACGGAGATAACCATTACCTAAAGCAGTATCAAAGAACCACTGTGAAATATCAGCACTCAAAGGACAACCAGCTTTACTTACAGAGCCCTTCGAATAAACAGTCTTCTGTAAAACACCGTCAACATAAACATTCATATAGTTATTAGTAAGCGTAACGGTGTAATGATGCCATGTATTCGCAGTATTAGTATAGCTTTGAACTAAAGAACCTCTCGCACCAAATTCATTATTAGAAGTATAATACGCATATGGTTTGTTCCATCTCGTATCCCAAGTAAGCTCGCCTATACCTGCATTTGAAATGTCAAAGAATCTACCTGCATTTGCAGTAGCGGCATTACCATACCAGTCAAGCGTTATACCATCTTTAGCATTAAGACTGTAATCAGAATACATTTTACTTGTATTAACATAAGCATATGCACCCGAATCAGGACTTGAAGATGTAGCACTGTTTGATACAAAATGAGCGGTAGTCCTTCCGTCCTTTACTTCCGCTGTTGCTTTTGTTCCTGCATTGGTAAGAGAATAACCATGACCGGTCGCATCGACTGTGACATCAGATGTAGTAAAATAACGTGCAATCAAAGTATCATTAACAGGAGTACCGTCAAGGATACCATCAGCATCATAAGTTGATTTACCATACTTATTAGTAAGAGCTTTATACTCATCATCTGTAATATAGGTTACAGCACCATGACGCGGTGAGAGATGGTTAATGTTTGAAGTCTCAACCATATTGTGTTCAAAACCGGTAAGCGTTGTACCTGTATACATAAGGAAGGTACCATTTGATTTATAATAGTCCATCATCAATACATAAGTACCATCATTTAGCTGAAAAACTTCAACACCTTCACAGCCATCAGTATAATCAGAATCAGTGAATTTTGTCGGAACACTGTAAGGACCGCTGGGACTTTCTGCATGGCAGTAATAAATTTGCTGTTGTTTTTCGCGCTTGAAGAAAAGCCAATAAAATTCGCCGTCATAAATTATATCGCCATCAATATTCATATTAATGCCTGTATCAGTTCCCCAATACGGGTTAATCAGCTTCTGTGGCTGAACCCCATTAACGCCTATTTCCTTATTGTCTTTTGTATAGAAGGTTTTGAAATCATGGGTATAAGCATAATGGAGACATAGATCATTATAGCCGCCTTCTCCGCCGGTCGACCATAAAATCATATACATATTTTTTTCTACATCCCAAACAGCCTCCGGAGCCCAAGCATAGAAATCAGTTGCATTATCTCTGCCAAACCATCCGGTCGTCTCAAGACACCATGGCTGTATAGAATCAAGATCTGTAAGATCATTAATATACCACACAAGCATTTTTGAATTTGTATAATCACTACCGTTAACCTTAAGATCTGTTGCCAGAACATAATAACCTTTGCCGATTGAACCGTCAGCATTTCTCTTTTGAATTATGAATGGGTCACGAGCCGAACCTGAAGCAGCCTTACCTTTAGAAGCTCCGTCTGAAGGATAATATGCAGCTGGTGTATTAATAAGGATAGAATTGTTACCATTCAATGCTTCATAGTTAAAGCCATCATCGGATACTGCAAGACGAATTTTTTCTCCGTCATTATTATTTTGGCCTGTAAAATAAGCAAAAAGATACTTTTCTCTGCTTGTATCTTTCATGGCATTTTCTTTTTCCTGTTCTACGCCTGTGTAGAACTTAATAGAAGTATATGTCAATCCCTGATAGAAGTAGCTGGTATCATCATCGCCAAGCTGAATACTCTTAATATCGCTTGTATCAAATGAAGTAGTATAGTAAGAAAACAGCGTCTGAACAATGCCGTAATTTGCATCAGTTATATAGCCTCTTAAGTAGTTCTTCGAGTAAGAAAGAATATAATGATATTCAGTACCCGGAGATAAACGACCGTTATTTGAAGAG
The DNA here is from genome assembly GCA_964535085.1 of uncultured Bacteroides sp. Lineage (GTDB taxonomy): Bacteria > Bacillota > Clostridia > Oscillospirales > Acutalibacteraceae > Eubacterium_R. Next base: position 203,206 of record CAZHSE010000001.1, on the reverse strand, counting down.
ATATTATATGAATTAGTATTTTCGGAATAAATACTTGAACCGCGAACATATGCAGGTCCATCACCATCCTGAGCAAAAGCATAGTATGAATCATTCATTACTTTTTTCTCATGACCGTATATTGTGCCAGTACCCAAAGTAAGGAAACCATAGCGAGTGCTTGCACTAATATCATAAGTAGTAGCACGGAAGCCAAGATCAAGCTTAAACGAAGAAGCACCAGTAATAGGCGTATAGTTTGTTCCGCTGGCACCACTGTAACCAGTTAAAAATGCAAAGCCGTTTGACAGATAGAGTCCGTTGCCTGAAAGTTCGGGAGTACCCTTATAAACAGCAGCATTCCATGACATAGAATTGTCACCCGACTTGACAGTTACTCCGTTTGTAATGTATTTTTCAGTGGAATCGCCATTAACTGAACTTGTTGCACTCTTGTCAGTACCATCAGCATTTTTATCAAAGCTTGCTTTAGTAAAATCTGTAGAAGCAACTTGTGTCCATTCTGTCGACTTTGCGTAAACTGCAATAGGAAATGCAGTTACAACCATAAGCAACGACAGAAATAATGCAAAAATTCTTTTAGAAAGTTTGTTTTTCATAAAATTTATTGTCCTCCTCATTGTCTTTACGGATAAATACATACTTATTGTACCTGACCTTACAAAATAGCATAGTTATCCCATAAAGTTAATTTTTTACACACTGATTATATTACACCCGGCATATAAAAGTCAAGGCAAATGTAAAATTTTTTTAAACAAATTTCGAATCAGTTATACACAGATAAAATTGCTTCCGCTTTTTTCGCTATCAGACTGCGTAATTCTTCAGGTTCAACTACCTCAACATCACCGCCGTACTGCATAATCCAGGAAGCAAGTCCGTCACTGACAGCGGCCTGAACCGTTGTTTCAAAATGGTCGAGATCAACGGCTTTGAGAGGTATGCTTTTGCCGAAACGGTCAAGCATTTCTTCCTGTAGACGAAGAGCACATTTAAGGGTGACAGGTGCAACCGTCCCAGAAAACATATTAAACATTTTTGAGCTGTAGTCCTGAGAATCAAACTCTCCCCTGTACTCGCTGACCTCTTCAAAATTACGTGAATCTTCTTCAAGAACGGTCAGCTTTTTCATCCTGTCAATACGCAGATTCATAAGATTGTCGTACTTCGGATTGTTACAGATAAGGTAATAATGGTCGTCCTTCCATATCAGTGCATATGGCGAAACTGTCATCGTCTTTTCCGTATGATTTTTCTTGTTCTGCTTATCAATGCTGCGCCGTCTGTATATGAATTTAACCATCTTTTTATCTGCTATGGCCTCATTCAGACGGTCGATAATTATGTAGATTTCTTCATTGTCACACTTAACTGAATTTGCATCAACATATACCTGACTGTGCATCGTCTGCGCCTGCTTCTGCGACACGAGAGATTTCAGCTTTTCAATGAGTGATTTAGTCTTTTTCGGAGTAATAAATCCGGCACTTGAAACCGCATCAATCAGCAGCAAAACCTCAGGAATTTCAAATGTTCTGCTTGCCATAAAACAGCCTCGTTTCGGGCTTTTTACCGACACTATATCGAAGCCTACTGCACTGAGCACTTCAATATCGGAATAGATTGATTTTCTATCGCAGGTTATCCCCTTTTGTTCAAGCATTTCTATAAGCTCAGTTGACGACAGAGGATGCTCTTCATCGCTGAACTTATCGAGAAATTGAAGCACATATAATGTTCTCAACTTATTACTTTGAATCTTTTTGGACATAATACACCTCCAGTAAAAAATAGGATTATTTATCAGTTTTATTATAGCTCATTTCATCTATATTTTCAACTATAGTACGAAAAACAGGACAGCAATCCTCTGCTCCGCTTTTTCCGTTTTCACGCATAACAACTATTGCATACTCCGGCTTTTCATAGGGATAAAAGCCTGCAAACCAAGTATTCAAAACCTCTGTTGAAGCAACATAAATTCCACTTTGCGCAGTGGCTGTTTTTCCCGCCGTTTTTCCTTCATAATAAGCGTTTTTGCCCGTGCCGTTATCAACAACATTTTTCATATATTTACGCAGTTTTTCAGCTGTTTTTTCACTTATTGCGCGGGTGCTTTTTTTATCCTGCAGACTAAGTGTGGGATAATAATAATTTCCGCCGTTTGCTATGCAGGAAATGACTGACGCAAAATGAACAGGTGTATCTGTAAGTTTACCCTGACCGAAGCCCAAAAGCGCCAGTTGTCCTTGTGATTGTAATTCACTTTTTAGTGGAAAGTTACTTGCCTTTACAGCAAAATTTTCGTCGTCATATGTGTAAAGCACTATATCTTTACAGAATCCGAATTTCACTGCTGTGTCATATATTTCTTCAGCTCCCAGTTTCAGAGCAAGATTTACAAAATAACAGTTGCAGGAATTAGCCAAAGCATCCTCTATATTCTGCTTTCCGTGTTTATGATTATTCTGGCAATGAAAAACCGTGTCGCCTACTTCGATTTTTCCTGTGCATTTATAGGTAGGGTCAATATCATTTTCTATGGCAGCTGCGGCAACCACTAATTTAAAAACAGAGCCGACTGTATATGACGATACTGCACGGTTGATATAGTCGTCCCCCCTGCTGACACATGCTTTGATTTGTGACGTATCGGTATCAATAATCACAACGCAGCCTTTTTCAATAGATTCAGACGCACTTTCTGCTATAGACTGAAGCTTACTGTTTATTGAAATAATTACACCATCCGCACTGTTATAATTATTATTTATGATTTCTCCGTCGTCACCTGATAGAATTCTTCCCACCGCATCAACTGAAAAGTTGGCGGAAAGAGAGCCGATTTCTTTATCTGTTATTGTTTCAAGTCCTCCGCAGGATTTATCAATCAAATGTCTGCACAGCATATCCGAAGTGTTTTCACAGGTTACTTCAACTGTTTTTATATAGGTTGTTTTTGCGTATTTATCTATTTTTCTTATAACAGGATCTCCTTTTGAGAGCTCCCTTGTAATCTCTTTTTGAGTGTCCTCGTTAAAAAGCAGTGACAGCTCCCTCATACATTTTTCATTCGGTCTGATAATTGCTGTTATAGATTTTGTATTGTTATTAAGCATTTCTCCGTCAGAGGCATAAATATTAGTAAAAAGGGTGTCAATAGGAAATGTTTTGCTGTTATAGCTGTCAGAAACGGCATAATTTCCGCCTAAAGAAATATATGCAAGCCGTCCACAGACGCCTGCAAACAATATCACAAAAGCACAAATTGCCGAAAAAATTCTTTTGGACATAAAAACACCCCCTGTTAGTTTTAACAGAGGGGTAAATTTTTATTCAGTTCTCTGTCTGCGGAAAATAGCATCAGGTGAAACAGGAACGTCACAGTCAAAAGAATAGACATTTGTTGCTTTATTAGCTACCTCAGCATATTCTCCGTCAGTAACATTATAAAGATTTTTGACTGTTATCTGATAGGGCTTTTTATCAGGCTCAACAACTTCCAGAATATCATCCTGATAAAAACGATTTCTTTGGTCAACGGTAAGCCTGCCGTCCTTATATTCTCTGAAAAGAGCACAGACATCCCAATTTCTGATATATCCGCCGGTATCAAGCACCTGTCCGTTTTTCATAGGTCCGAAATTAAAGCCTGTTGTGTATTCACGGTGGCTCATTTTTTCCATCTCGTCAAGTATCCATTGAGGCACATTAAAATCAGGAGAGGGATTTTTCAAATACTCATCAATAGCGTTCCTGTAAGCATAAGTAACTATTGCTGTGTAATACTCACTTTTTGCCCTGCCCTCAATTTTAAACGAATCAACACCTGCATCAACAAGCTCAGGTATATGCTCTATCATACAAAGGTCACGTGAATTAAAAATATAAGTCCCGTTTTCGTCCTGGTTAACAGGGAAATACTGACCGGGTCTTGTTTCCTCAACAAGATGATATTTCCATCTGCACGGCTGAGCACAGTCACCTCTGTTAGCATCTCTGCCAACCATATAATCAGACAGGATACATCTGCCCGAAAAGCTCATACACATAGCCCCGTGGACAAATACTTCAATTTCCAAATCCCCGGGAGTTTTGTCACGGATTGTTTTAATCTCATCAAGCGAAAGCTCTCTTGCGGTTACAATTCTTTTTGCTCCCATTTCGTAGAAGGTATTTGCTGTTTGATAATTTACGATACCCACCTGAGTTGACATATGAATTTCAACATCGGGAGCGTATTTTTTTGCCATAGCCATAACGCCCACATCTGCGATTATAAAAGCATCAATGCCTATCTGAGCAGCATATTTCAGAAAATCCGGTAAAAGCTCAATTTCATTATTTCTCGGCAAAGTATTACAGGTCAGATAAATTTTTTTACCGTATGAATGAGCAAGTTCAACTGCTTTTTTCAGCTCGTCTGCATTGAAATTTGAAGGATTTGTTCTCATTCCGAACATTTCGCCTGCCAAATAAACTGCATCTGCTCCAAATTTTAATGCGAGCTTTAATCTTTCAAAATCACCGCTTGGTGAAAGTAGTTCAATATTTCTCATAATCAGTAATTAAGATACGGCGCATAGGTCTGTATTTTCTGCTTAAATTCTCCCAGTGTTTTCGCCGTATACATATTGCCCTTAGTATCGTGGAAGAAATAGTAATAATCCGTACTTTCGGGATAAAGAGCCGCTTTAATTGCCGCAATACCCGGATTGCAGATAGGGCTTGGAGGAAGTCCTACACGTGTTGCAGAGCCAGTTGTATTATAATAATCTATATAATAATCGGCAGTATGGGCTGATGTTGAGGTAAGGGAAGGCGCAACCTTGTTAGTTATATAATCGGCGGTTGAGTCGATACCCAAAAGAGGGAAATTAGCCTGGTCTGAAAGACGGTTGTGAATTACAGACGAAATGGTTTTCATCTGCTCCTCGTTACCTGCTTCACACTGGATAATAGACGCAATTATAATAATATCATTCATTGAATAGCCAAGCTCTTCAGCTCTTTTTCTGTATTTCTCGGTAATCTTTGTATCGCTGTTTGAAAGAAACTTTTTGACTACGGACGAAGCACTTTCTCCGATATAAAATTCGTAGGTATCTGGGAAAAGATAGCCTTCAAGCCTGTAAGGAACTTCCTCTTTAGCAGTAAGATTACTTGCAAGTGAATAAGAAAACTCTGTTGACTGAATAACGGTAAGGAGAGCTGATTTATCGCAAACCTCATTTTCAGCCAGCCTGTCAACAATATCGGGCACGGTATAACCTTCAGGGAAGGTAAGTTTAACGGTCTCAGCTGTTTCCGAACTGCCCTGAAGAGTCTGAAGCATTCCTTCAAGTCCCATTTTACCTGTCAGGTAATAAACGCCTGCCTCGTAATTCCATTCCTTATTATAAGCACCGTTTCTGAACTGAGGTCCTACCTGTTCCTCTCTGAATTTAGCAAAAAGTTTGCAGAAATTTTTACACTTAATTAATCCGTTGTCTGCAAGCAAATCAACGGCATCGTCAATATTATCTATTGATTCATTAAGGCTGACTGTTACGGTTGAATTTGTTTTTGTAATAGCAAGAACATCATTCAGACACATAACAGCGTAGATTGAAAGAATCATAGACACGGCAATTACAATTATAAAAAATACATATGTGCCTGTAATTCCATGACCTTTCTTTTTAACGGGAGGTCTTTTTTTTACTGCCGTCACCTTTTGCTGCCCGGTTTGAGTATCAGCTTTTTCAGGTTCAACATTTGAAAAATAAATATCTTTTCTGCCGCCGGCAGTATCTACAGGATTTATTCCGCCCTGAGTATTTTCAAGATTGTTGTTGTCCATTTTTTCCTCCTTGTCAAACGGTAATAATTCCGTTTTCGCAGATTATATAGTCAACAGGGATATCATATTCCCCGATAGGAAGCTCATCCTTAATCAGTTTATTATAACACAAACCAACAGAATGTGAAGTATAATTTTTTAAAAATCTATCGTAATATCCTCTGCCATAACCGAGCCTGAAGCCTTTTTTATCATAAGCAATGGCAGGAACAATACATATTGATGAAGAAAAATCCTCTATTTCACGGCAAATATCCGTATCAGGTTCTCTGACACCGAAAAAGCCTGTTTTTATATCGAAAAATGAATTAATACAGTAAAACTTCATATTTCCGTATTTATCTGTACATACAGGCAAGGCAACCTTTTTACCGTCAAAAAGAGCCTGCTCAATGCAACTGTCAATATTGATTTCATCATCAAGAGGTGCATAAAAAAGGACTGTCTTTGCCTTTTTATACAGCTCAAATGAGAGAAGATTATCGGATATTTTTCTGTCGGTTTCTGCTTTATTTGCTACAGCTTTCCGCTCAGCCTTAAGCTGTTTTCTCAACTCTGCTTTTACTGACATTGTATTGTTTCCCTGATTTTTTGTGACAGCTCTTCACCTGCAAGCTGTTTAACAATTTCAAGTCCGAAATCAACTGCCACGCCTGCACCTCTTGCAGTAATAAATTTACCGTCGGTTACAACATATTTTTCTGAAACAGTCGCTCCTGTCAAATCATCCTCAAACCCCGGAAAAGCAATAGCCTCTCTGCCTTTTAACAGTCCCTTATGGCCGAGAATTGACGGTGCTGCACAGATAGCACAAACGAACTTATTATTCTCAACAGTAAAATCTATTGTCTGCTGAACTGTACCGTTCGATTCAAGATTCAATGTTCCCGGCATACCCCCGGGAAGAACGACAGCTTCAAGATTCTCAGGCTTAAATTCATCAACAATAATATCGGCTGTTACAGGGATATTATGAGATGACAAAACTGTTTTTCCTGTCACGCCTACGGTGCAAACATCAATTTTTGCTCGCCTTAACATATCAACAACAGCAAGAGCCTCAATAGTCTCAAAGCCGTCTGCGAGAAACAAATAAACCATAATTAAACTCCTATATATTTCATAACAAAGGGCTTTTTAAGTTCACAGCCCTCAAAAAGATATTCTTTAATTTCTTCCGTTTCTTCAAAAGAAAGATTTTCTATTTCTGCCTTATCAATAAGACCTCTGCGGTAATAAAAACCAACCAGCTTTTCGTCGGCAGGAATAAGGCAAAAGCTCTTTAAATTTTCTTTACAATAGTCAAGAAGCATTGACATATATCCCCTGCCCTGCACATCATCAAGCGTACAGGCAGCATACACATATTTCATTTTTTGACCATCGCAAAGGCAGTCAACCAAATACATCATTGAAAGGAGCTTTTCATCTTCAAAAAAACCTAAGCACAATTTATTTTTGCAGTTTTCAATGAAAAAGACTATATCTTCCTCAGTATCTTTAAAAGCCTGCTGCCAGATTTTTATAATTTGCTTAGTATCGTCAGTAAATTTTATCATATCAGCCTTTATATGTCGCAACACTCTTCACAAGGAAAATTTCGGGATAATAGGACTGCTTTGCTTTTCTCAGTCCTTCAAGACCCAGGTCCTCTTCCCTGTTTACATATTCATATTCCGTCAGACAATTCTTTGTAAACTCCTGATTTATTATGGGATATGCACCCTGAATATCGGCAGGAGCCTTTTCAAAATGAGTGATAAAGACTTTGTCGCTCTGCCTCTCTCCGAGAGTATAGGCAATAACCTTTGAATTAATTCTGATTAGTCCACCTGTTAAACCGAGAGCTTCGAAATACTCAAATGCAGTAAGCACCGCCTCGAACTCAAGTGAAAAGTCCTCGTCTTCGTCAGCATTTTCCTCCTCTTTATTCTTAATCCAGTCAGTATGAAGAGCTATACACTCGTTAATATTTTCACTGTTGATTTTTTCAAATGACCAGTCGGGATTATTCTTTTTGAAATTTGTTATATGGTTTCTTTTTCCGTGGTATTTTTTACCTCTGAGAAGAGCCATTTTTTCAGTTGAATAGATATAGTCGTTATATGCATCATCATACCCATAGGTAAATTTTCCCGGGAAATATTCATCAAGAAGATTTTTGTAATACTCGGTAACACCGTAGAATTTCAATTCAACTCCCTGACCTGAGGCATCGGCAATAATCTGCTCAACGGCATCCTTATAATCGCCGCTTCCGATTGGAACAGAATATGAAATATCACTGCCTCTTCCCCACCGACAAATAAAGAAATCCTTATATTTACAGATACGAACCGAATAAGCAGTTCTCCAGATGAAAACATTTCCGAAAGCATATTCGCAGTTCATACTGTGAACATTCTTCAAGCATTCATCAACCCATTGCTTGTCCGTAATTTCAGGTACTTTAAATTCAAGCATTTTCAAGTTCTCTTTTCACAAAATCTATAACAGTATTATGTATCTCCTCAACAGGAAGAGGATTCTCTCCGTCTGAACAGGGTATTACTGCCCAGCCCTGCTTCTTGGCAGTATAAAGAGCTGAACGCCTGCACCTGTTAAGAAAATCCGCATCTGCCTCGTGTACATCTTTTTTGCCCTCATCACCGTTATAACGGGAGGTCATAAGCCTTTGAGAAATTTCAACGGGCATATCAAGATAAATTACAAGGTCGGGCTTTGGTATTCCGATTTTATTATATTCAAAATCTGCCGACCAATCAAGGTAGCTGTCCCATTCATTTTCATCAAGCTTTTCCATCTGGTAAATTGAATTTGAAGTTGCGTATCTGTCGGCAAGGATAACGGTACCGTCATTATAATCCCTGCCCCAGTCAAGTTTATAAGAAGCGAAGCGGTCAACTGCATAAAATGCACCTGCTGCATAAGCGTTTACATCGTCTGCATTTTTTCCGAAATCTCCGCTGAGATACATTTTTACAAGAGTGCTTGACGGACTGTCATAATCAGGCAGTTTTATTTTTTTATAATTGATGTTCTTCTCGTCAAAATATTTTTCAACAAGAGCAGTCTGGGTTGATTTTCCGCAGCCGTCGAGACCTTCTATTATTATTAATTTAGACATCATTTTTTCTTAGTAACCTTTTTCTTAGTAACCTTTTTCTTATTTCCTTTTTCATCAACTATATATGTGTTTTCAAGCTGTCCTATAAGACTTGCCTTAAAGGAGTCAATATATTCTCTTCTGAGCTTTGCCTGCTCAGCTTTTTCTTCAGCGGTAAGCCCTACCGCCTTTTCCTTATGAGCAAGCACATTTATTCTGTCAATTTTTTCTTCTGTCATCAGTCTAAAAAGTCCTTTAATTTTTTACTTCTGCTGGGGTGGCGAAGTTTTCTGAGAGCCTTTGCCTCAATCTGACGGATACGCTCTCGTGTTACGTTAAATTCCTTGCCCACTTCTTCAAGGGTTTTAGGGTTGCCGTCGTCAAGGCCGAAACGAAGAGACAGCACCTTTTCTTCTCTCGGAGTCAGTGTTTTCAGAACCTCAGCAAGCTGTTCCTTCAGCAGGCTCATTGATGCAGCATCGGCAGGTGCCAAAGCGTCATCATCGGGAATAAAATCACCTAAATGTGAATCCTCCTCTTCACCGATAGGAGTTTCAAGAGAAACAGGTTCCTGTGCAACTCGGAGAATTTCCCTTACCTTTTCAACAGGCATATCAAGAAATTCTGCAATTTCATCGGGAGTGGGCTCTCTGCCGTTTTGGTGAAGAAGCTGGCTGTTAGCCTTTTTAACCTTATTGATTGTTTCAACCATATGAACAGGTATTCTGATTGTTCTTGCCTGGTCGGCAATGGCACGTGTTATTGCCTGTCTGATCCACCATGTAGCATAGGTTGAAAACTTAAAGCCTTTTGTGTAATCAAATTTATCAACTGCCTTAATCAGACCGAGATTTCCCTCCTGAATGAGATCAAGGAACTGCATACCTCTGCCCACATATCTTTTAGCGATACTTACAACAAGACGGAGATTTGCCTCAGCAAGACGTTTTTTTGCATTTTCATCATTTTCGGAAATTCTGATTGCAAGCTCAATTTCCTCCTCAGGAGTAAGAAGAGGAACACGTCCTATTTCCTTAAGATAAACCTTAACAGGGTCATCCATTGCGGCATTGTCATTAACTGCAACAGTTTCTGCGGCATCGGTTTCCTTTGGCAAATCAACCTCCAGGCTGAGACCGTCAAGAGCTTCTGCCGATAAATCGTCGATAATGCTGATATTTGCCGCATCTATCTGCTCATTGAGTTTTTCAAGCTCGTCAACATCAAGATCAAGCTCGACAATAAGATTGTCTATCTCCTGGGTGGAAAGATGACCTGACTGCTTTCCTTTTTCAACAAGTTTCTTGAATGCAGCATTTTTCTTTTCCTCGCTGACTGACTGAGTCGGTGTAAGATTAAAATCCTTCATAAATAAATATCCTCCGCTTTAGTTTATCTTTAATCACTTATGTATAATTAATTTATTTGCTTTTCTTAAACATATTTCTGAAATCGTCATCGCTCATATCACCTGCGGGAACAGCATTCTTTTTTTCATATTCCTCACAGATTATGGAGATGCAGTCGGAAAATTCTTTTTTGGCATTATTGCTTTCCCTTGAACGGGCGATGATTCCCGACAGCCGCCCAAGCTCATCACCTGTCAGCAGCTGGGAAAAATTCATCAAATCTATATCAAGCTGATTGTCAATTCTTGATATTACTGCATCGAAAACCTTTTTTACAAACGCAGACGACAGCTTGTCCGAATCAAAGTCACCGCAAAGTTTTCTGCAATCGGGATATCGGAAAAGCAGTCCGATAATTCTGTCCTCCGCTTTCAGCTGTCTGACAGAGGAGTTATTTTCATAGCTTTTTCTCGTAATTTCACGGCTTGACTCATCAACTATTTTTTTATACTGTGCTCTGCTTTGCCTGTATTTTTTCCGCTTCACATAATCAGAAAGCTGAATTTTGAGACTTGACTTTTCAATTTCAAGTTCATTTGAAAGCCTTGTCAAATATAAATCCTGCTCAATAGGACTTACGTCCGCGAGAATCTTAATACAGTCGTTTGTAAAATCTATTTTTCCCTGAGTTGTATTAAGATTATACTTATTTTTCGCACCAAGGAAGGCGAATTCAATTTCATTTGATGCGCCCTCGAGCATTCCCTTAAACTTGTCCCTGCCCATTTTTTTAATAATTTCGTCAGGGTCTTTACCGCCTGTAAGAACAGGAATTTTAATTTTTATATCCGTCTGTTTAAACAGGTTTACAGCCTTATTAACTGCCTTCTGCCCTGCTTCATCGGCATCATATGCCAGAATAACCTCATTTGTATATCTGCTTATCAGCCTTACCTGCTCCGGCGTTAATGCGGTACCGCAGCCCGCAACAGCATTTGTAAAGCCTGCCTGATGCATAGCTATTACATCCATATAGCCCTCGCATAAAATCAGGTTATCGCTTTGACTGTCCTTGGCAAAATTAAGGGCGAAAAGCTCATTTGTTTTCTTATATACAAGCGTATCCGATGTATTTATATATTTCGGCTTGGAATCATCGAGAACTCTTCCTCCGAAAGCAATTACATTACCTCTTACATCAATAATCGGCGTCATTACCCTGTTTCTGAAATTATCATAATATCTGTTGTTTTTACCTATCTTTACAACTCCTGCGTCCACCATTTCACTTGGCTTATAGCCAAGACCTTTCAAATGCTTTAAAAGGCTGTCCCATTCATCAGGAGCGAAGCCGAGACCGAAGCGTTTGATTGTATGGGCAGTCAGCCCGCGGTTTAAGAAATAGTCAAGACCTATTCTGCCCTGAGGGCTCATCATAAATGAATGATAAAATTTCGCCGTTTCCCTGTTGATTTCAAGGATTCGTCGTCTGCGCTTTGAAAGACTGTCGTCAAATCCCTCTTCGGGCATCTGCATACCTGCCCTCTGGGCAAGTAATTTAACCGCATCAATATAGTCGAGATTTTCAATCTTTCTTATAAAACCTATTGCGTCTCCTCCTGCACCGCAGCCGAAGCAGTAAAACGACTGTGTATCGTTATATACGGTAAAGGAAGGCGTTTTTTCATTATGAAAAGGACAAAGTCCTACAGAGGTTGAACCCCTTTTTTTCAGTGTGACATAGGAGGAAATTATGTCTTCTATATCTGTTTTAAATTTTAATTCCTGCAAAAAACTTTCATTCAAAGCCAAAAATTTCATCCCCTGTCCAAACAAATTAATTTATATTAAACATTTATTCGTGCCAGCACATAGGAACAAATAACTTGTTAAATACTTTTAATGCGTATGTATCGCTCATACCGGCAATATAATCGCATACTGCTTTTTCAGCTCCGTCTGCCTGTGCAATTGAAATATATTCATCAGGCATTTCATCAATATGCTCTATATAATACAAGTATATTTTTTCAAGCATGGCAACAGCCTTGCTCTCCTCGCCCTTGCAAACAGGATTAGTATACACGGCGGTAAACATAAAGCTGTGCAAATCCATAAAAGCAGAATAACAGTCGTCGCTCATTCTGATTTTATCGGTGCTGTTATTTATAACATCAATAACCATATTATTTATTCTCTCGGATTTAGTCATACCAAGCTGAAGCCTCAGACTGAGGGGTATATCCTCTTCGGTCATAACATCGGCTCTTACTGCATCGTCAATATCGTGATTTATATACGCAATCTTGTCTGCAATACGGATAATCTGCCCCTCAAGAGTAAAAGCCTCTTCCCCCTTTGTATGGCAGAGAATACCGTTTTTCACCTCTTCGGTAAGATTCAGTCCTTTACCGCCCTTTTCAATTCTTTCAACAACTCTCACGCTTTGCTCATAATGCTTAAAGCCGCAGCCGCAAAGGCTGTTCAAAGCTCTTTCTCCTGCATGACCGAAAGGCGTATGCCCCAAATCGTGACCCAGTGCAACTGCTTCGGTTAAATCTTCGTTAAGCTGAAGGGCTCTTGCAATGGTTCTTGCAATCTGGGATACTTCAAGAGTATGAGTTAGTCTTGTTCTGTAATGGTCACCGCTTGGGCTTAAAAACACCTGTGTTTTATGCTTAAGTCTGCGGAAAGACTGACAATGGATAATTCTGTCCCTGTCACGCTGAAAGCAGGTTCTGACCGAACATTCTTCTTCCTTAACTGCTCTGCCCTTTGAATTGACTGCAAGACAGGCTCTGCCGCATAAAATTTTCTTTTCGTTTTCTTCCGACATAATACGAATTGAACTATCCAAATAACTCACCCTTTCCGAAAAAATTTACTTTTCCATATACTTATACTCATTATATCTCAGATACCCTTTTAAAATACGAACAAATTTTAAATATTGACTTAATTAAGTGTTAAAGATATTATATAAGTCAGGAGTGATACAATGATTTATTTCATAATTGCGGTAATTATATGTCTGTTAATCTTATTCTGTTTCTATGAAAACAACAAGCTCGACCTGACGTATTATAACATAAAATCCGAAAACTGTACTGAAAACTTCAAAATTATTCAGCTTTCCGATTTTCATTCCAAACCGTTTAAAGCCGTACTGAAAAAAGTTGAAGCTCAAAGTCCCGACATAATCTGTATTACAGGCGACTTCATCAATGATCACGGAAAAAATAAAAATGAAATGCTGAAATACGGAAAAGAGCTTTTAAAAGTTGCCCCCGTTTATTATATTACGGGAAATCACGAAAGACGTCTTTCCTGTTTTGAAGAGCTTATGGAGGAGCTTAAAAATATCGGTTTTACTGTTTTGCTTAACGAAACTGCAGAAAATGAATACTGCACGATTCTCGGTCTTGATGAAAATCAGGCTGACTTTTCAGACTACACTGCACGAAAAAACGGAACATTTGAATATAAGGTCATGTCACCTTATTTCAGTGAATTTGAAAAGAGCGAAAAATTTAAAATTATACTGAGTCATTTTCCCGAAAACTTTGAGGGGATAAAAGAAATGAACTACTCGCAATATGATTTTGACCTTCAGCTTTCAGGCCATGCCCACGGCGGTCAATGGATTATGCCATTTATCGGTCCTCTGTTTTCCCCCGGTCAGGGCATATTTCCGAAATATGCAAGAGGAACTTTCGGCGACAGACCGAAGCTGATAGTCAGCAGAGGCTTGGGAAACTCCGAATTTCCCCTCAGACTTTTTAATCATCCAGAAATAGTTATTATCAATATTTCAAAAAAAGAATAATTTTCTTAAAAAAGAAACCCAAAATCTCCGTTATTTTCACGGAGATTTTTTTGTATTCATTACTCCGGCAAATTTACATATACTTTTAGTAAATAAAATTTATAGGTGATATTAATGTGCGGTATTATCGGATACACAGGATATTCTGACGCAAAAGGAAAGCTGATAAAGGGACTGAAAACTCTTGAATACAGAGGATATGACAGCGCAGGAATAGCCCTCAAAAGAAAAGAAAACACCGAAATAATTAAATGCGCAGGCAAGGTTGACAATTTAAAAAAACTTTCAGAAAATACAGAACCGTCAAATACAGGTATAGGTCACACCCGATGGGCTACCCACGGATGCGTAAATGATGAAAACTCCCACCCTCATAAATTCGGGCGTGTTACCCTTGTTCACAACGGAATTATGGAAAATTACGCTGAGCTTACCAAAAAATACGCTCTGGAAAACAAGTTAATTTCAAACACCGACAGCGAAATTATTGCGGCAGTTATTGACAGAAATTACAGCGGTAATCCCTATGATGCAATCAAAAATACCGTTAAAGAGCTTAAAGGTACCTTTGCGCTTGCAATAATTTTTGACGATATTGAAGAAGCTGTTTTTGCAGTCAGAAATGTAAGCCCTATTGTGTGCTGTAAAAGTGATGACGGCACATATCTTGCATCGGATATTCTCGCAATAGGCGAATACTGCAGCAGTTATTTTGTACTGCCGGAAATGACAGTTGCAAAGCTGACTGAAAATTCAATTACTGTTACCGACTTTTCGGGAAATACCATCAATCCCGAAATAATCAAACTTGATTTTTCGGTAAAGGGTACTGACAAATGCGGTTTTCCCTTCTATATGGAAAAAGAAATTAACCAACAGCCTGATGTTATAAGAGACACTATAAAAAACAGAATTGTAAACGGTATGCCTGATTTTTCAGCCGATAATATTGACGATACTATTTTTGAAAACATATCAAATATTGCAGTTATCGCCTGCGGAACAGCTATGCACGCAGGACTTATAGGAAAAAGTCTGATTGAAGAAAAGGTTTCTGTCCCCTGCTCTGTTTATCTCGCATCTGAATTTATGTATACAAATCCTGTTATAAATGACAAAACCCTTTTAATCTGCATATCTCAAAGCGGTGAAACAATCGACACTCTGGAGGCTTTGAAATACGGCAAATCAAAAGGCGCTAAAAGTTTATCTGTAGTCAATGTAAGGGGTTCTTCCATTGCAAGAGAAAGCGACTGCGTAATTTATACCCAGGCAGGACCTGAAATCGCTGTTGCCTCCACAAAGGCATATACTACCCAGCTTGCAGTTTTATATCTGATTACGGCAAAGCTGTCAATAATATACAAAACACTTTCACAAAAAGAAATTGCGGATTTTATGAATAACATAAAAAAAATACCCGACACCGTAAAAAGTGTTCTTGAACAGAAAGAAAATATCCACAGACTTTCAGGTACGCTTTTAACAAGTGAACATGTATTTATGATAGGCAGAGGGCTTGACTACCCTACCCTGCTTGAAGGATCACTTAAGCTGAAGGAAATATCCTATATTCATTCCGAGGCTTTTGCTTCGGGAGAGCTTAAACACGGAACTATTGCTCTCATAACAGAAAGCACACCTGTTATAGCGCTTGTCACACAGTCAAATCTGAAATCAAAAGAAATTTCAAATATCAGAGAGGTACAGTCAAGAGGTGCAAAGGTTATTGCTTTTATAAAAAAATCACTTAATGACGGTAAAATTCCCTGTTCCTTTGAGCTCCCCGATACAGATGATAATTTTACTGTATTCCCTGCCGTAACAGCATTACAGCTTTTGGCTTATTACGTTTCCTCAGATAAAGGGCTTGATGTTGATAAGCCAAGAAATCTTGCCAAAGTGGTTACTGTGGAATAAATTAAAGTTTATCGTTATGTTTCTGCAACAAACTTTCGTAGGGGCTTGCAGTGCAAGCCCGTTATAAGCGGGCGACCAATGGTCGCCCCTACGGTGATTTTCTGCAACAACATCTATACAAATACTAATTTGTCAATTAATTATTTAATACTATTTTTTCTTATATTTGCTAACACTTTCAATAAATCAAATTCATTGTCTGTCGGATTTGTAAATCTCATAACAGTTCTGCAAACATTATCAAAACCTTTACCGAATACGATTTTTTGTTTGCCTCCGTCACAAGAACCGCAATGAATACAATAATCAATGTTTTTGTAAGCGCATTCTTTAAATTCAGCAGGAAAATCCGAATTTTCATAACAATTTGAACCACTGTCATCAGTCCATATTGTTAAAGGTGCAAATTCCTTTTCTTCACCTGTACCACTTAGCAAAATGTAGAAAACACTTTCATTTTTGTACTTTACTGCATAATAAAACTGATTCTTCCAATAGCCGAACAGTCTTTCAAATACCATAGAATTATTGTGCAGATATGAAACAAAATCAAGCGTTTTATTTTTTAGATATGTCGGAAACGTTTCGTTTATTATATCTTTAATTTCAGCATAATTCATTTCAACAGCCTTTCCCTTTCTCTATAATCGGGGAGGTATTTTTTTATAAGATTATAAAAATCTTTACTATGGTTATGGTGTCTGATATGGGCAAGCTCGTGGACTACCACATAATCAACGGCTTCCATAGGATATTTCATAAGAAAATATGAAAAGCAGAGGGAATTTTTACCATTACAAGAGCCAAAGCGTTTTTCAGCCGATGTGATTTTCACACCTGTCGGGTATAGCTCCATAAGAGCAGAATAATATTCAACTCTTTTGGGTATAACCTGCTGTGCAAGAGCTTTTAATTCTGCCTTTTCTTTCTCCGAAACATCATATCTTTCAAGCTGCTTTTGTTTCCTTGCAACAGCTTTTTCAAGCCAAGAACTATTACTTTTGACAAATTCTCTTATGACTTTTTCAGAGACACTGTAAGGCGCTCTGACAACTGCCTGTAAATCGTCATTCACAGACAGAGACATAGTTTTTCTTTTTGCTCTGACGATAACAATATCCATTATGCCTGCTCTTTTGGCTGTTTCATAGTAAGTCCGATACGCTTTTTATCAACGTCAACGGAGATTACCCAAACGGTTACAATATCTCCGACCTTCAGCACGTCGCTTGGGTGTTTAATATACTTATTCGTTATCTGTGAAATATGAACAAGTCCGTCCTGATGAACACCGACATCAACAAATGCACCGAAATCAATAACATTTCTTACAGTACCTTTAAGCTCCATACCTACCTTTAAATCCTCAATTCCCATTACGTCGGTACGAAGAAGGGGTGCAGGAAGCTCATCTCTGGGGTCACGTCCCGGCTTGGATATTTCCTCGGTAATGTCAATAAGAGTAGGCTCGCCGATACCTAACTTTTCAGCCAAAGCAGATGTGCCGACTGTTTGTACATATGCTTTTACACTTGCCACATTGCCCCGCCTTACATCATCATCGGACACACTGCAGATTTTTAAAAGCTTTCCTGCAGCCTTATAGCTTTCAGGGTGAACGGCAGTATTGTCAAGAACATTACTGCTTTCGGCAACTCTCAAAAAGCCTGCACACTGTTCAAAGGCTTTCGGTCCTAACTTTGAAACCTTTAAAAGCTCCTGTCTTGACTTAAAGGCGCCGTTATCCTGTCTGTATGCCACAATATTATTCGCAACGGCAGAGGAAACACCTGCAACTCTGTTTAAAAGCTGAGCAGAGGCAGTATTAAGGTCAACACCTACAGAGTTTACGCAGTCTTCAACAACACCGTCAAGAGCCGAGGAAAGCTCATTCTGGGGCATATCGTGCTGATACTGACCCACGCCGATTGCTTTAGGGTCAATTTTAACAAGCTCTGCAAGAGGGTCCTGAAGTCTTCTTGCAATTGAAACGGCGCTTCTTAAGGAAACATCATATTCGGGAAATTCCTGTGCGGCTAATTTTGAGGCAGAATATACAGAAGCACCGGCTTCGCTTACTACCATATAGGTAATCCCTCTGTCAAGCTCCTTAATAACCTCGGCTGCGAAAACCTCAGTTTCGTGAGAGGCAGTACCGTTTCCAATAGCAAACATCTCAACATTATGCTTAATAACCAAATCCTTGATTATTTTCTTTGCCTCTTCAACTTTATTATGGGGCGGAACAGGATAGATAACTCCAGTGTCAAGCACCTTTCCCGTACCGTCTACAACGGCAACCTTACAGCCTGTACGGTAACCCGGATCCAAGCCTAATGTAACCTTATTTTTAACAGGTGGCTGCATAAGAAGCTGACGGGTATTTTTTGCAAAAACCTTTATAGCACTTTCGTCTGCAATTTCAGTCAGACCGTTTCTGATTTCCCTTTCTATTGACGGGAAAATAAGGCTTGTATAAGCGTCCTCGATAGCCTCAATTACTGCATCTGTAGTTGGGGAATTATCCTTTATATGGAGATTATTGAGAATTGTCAGACCTGTGATTTTATCAAAATCAATGCTGACCTTTAAAAAACCTTCCTTTTCTCCCCTGTTTACTGCAAGAACTCTGTGGGACGCTACAGATTTTACAGGCTCGGTATACTCCTTATACATTTCATAAACGCCCAAGTCATCCTTTGCGCCTGTAACTGTCAGAATTCCATGGTTTTTGATTGAATATCGGAGCATCTTTCTGCCTGCTGCATCGTCTGAAACAAGCTCTGCAATAATATCTTTAGCGCCGTTTACCGCATCCTCAACAGTTTCGACCTCATCGTTAAGGTAAGCCTCAGCAAGCTCAGCAGGTGCAGGGCTGTTTTTCTCCTGTGCATAAATTGCATCTGCAAGTCCCTGCAGTCCTTTAGCCTTTGCCACAGATGCTCTTGTCTTTCTCTTGGGTCTGTAAGGACGGTAAATATCCTCAAGCTCTGTAAGAGTCTTGGCATCCTCAATAGCCTTTCTGATTTCATCAGTCATAAGCTCCTGCTCTTCAATAGAGGCAATAATTTTTTCCTTTTGCTCCTCCATATTGCGAAGATAGTTAAGCCTGTCTGAAAGCTCTCTTAAAAGCTGGTCGTCAAGGGAGCCTGTTGCTTCCTTTCTGTATCGGGCAATAAAGGGTATTGTGTTGCCCTCATCAATTAATTTTACGGTGTTTTCAACCTGCCAGGGCTTTAAAGAAAACTCCTGTGATAATTCAATTAAAATATCCATAATATATCCTTTCAGTTTAATAGCTATATTTTAACAGATTCAGTTTAAAATTAAAAGAAAAATATTGTAATATTTAAGATAATCTGTTATATTTTTAAAAGAAAATACAGGAGGCAAAGAAATGGATTTTAAAGAGCTGGCTAAAGAAAGATTTTCCTGCAGAAAATTTAAAAATAACAAGGTTGAACAGGAAAAAATTGACATAATACTTAACTCTGCAATGCTTGCACCTACGGCAGTAAATAAACAACCTCAAAGAATACTTGTTCTCACTGATGAAAACAGGCTGAAATCCCTTAAAGAATTCACACGATATGATTTTGACGCCCCGTTATGCTTTGTAATCTGTGTTGAAACCGACAAAGCCTGGGTCAGAAAATATGACGGCAAAAACTCTGCTGAGATTGATGCTGCTATCGTGACAACCCATATGATGATGCAGGCACAGGATTTAGGACTGGGCACTACGTGGGTAATGAGCTTTGACCCAAAAAAAGGGAGAGAAATTTTAAACATTCCCGAAAATTTAGAGCTTGTTGCCCTGCTTCCTACAGGATATCCGGCAGATGACGCACCGATAAATCCGCTTCACAATACATATATTGATATAAACGAAATGGTAAGCTATAACAAATTTTAAATACAGAAAAGCCGGGGTAACACCTGAAATGTTACCCCGGCTGAACTAATTTATCTTACTTTAACGGATTTTGTTTTTGACCAGGAGCCGTAAACTTTTTTGCCGTCAATAGTCTTATATGCTCTTACACGTACATAATATTTTCTTCCCGACTGTGCGGTTTTGATTGTTTTGGAAGTATTCTTTTTGCTGACTGTTACTGTCTTTTTATTGCTTGAAAACTTTTTAGATGTTGACCACTGAATCTGATAACCGCTGACTGTACTGTCCTTTTTCCAGGAAACCTTCATAGTTTTATAAGATGAAGATTTAACCGAAGAAACTGACTGGGTCTTAGGAATTACATTGTAATATTTTACGATAGTTCCGCTGTAATTTCCTTTAAAAGTAATCGTTACCTTCTTTTTGCCCGGATTTGCATTGCCCGAATATTTCAAAGTATAATTATCGGAAGAAAGTCTTTCGTCGTTATTATCATAAACTGCTACATTCGGCTTTTTCTGAGTTCCGTCATATTTAAACTTTGACTTTGAAAGTCTTGCCGAAGCATTTGAAGAATTAAGGGATACAGGATTAATTACAAAATTCTTTGTAACTGTTCCCGAGTAAGCACCTATTCCATTGATAACTACAGAAGCTGTGCCCGCGTTAAGATTATTTGCATAGGAAACTGTATAATCGATACCGTTTACAAGCTGCTGATTTCCGTAGTATACGCTTGCTGTCGGGAATTTTTCATAGCCGTCATATGTAACAGAGGTAAATGAAAGGCTGATATTCATAAGAGCCATATCGTTTATGTAAAGAATATTCTGGTCAAGACCGTTTACGGTATTGTAACTGCCTGACTGATACTGCCACATATAGCAGGGTATTGACGTATCCTTGACATACTGTATATTACTGCTTTCGGTATTTGTCCAGTAAGCATACCAGATTTTAATACCGTTTGAATTAAGCTGATTTATGTCGATATGGTTCTTAAACCAGTTATCGTTGGCATAGACCATTGTGTCATAGCCTGCTGATTTAAGAGAATTGCAGAAGATTAAGGCATTATCGGTAATCTGCTGTTTAGTGCATTTTCCGTTTTCAAGTATTGTCTTATCCTCCAAATCATAAGCAACAGGCAAAACCATATTCTGCTTATAAGCAGGGTCAAGTCCAGCAAGAGTTGACATTGCGAAATTCGCTTCAGCCTGAGCCTCTGCTGTGTTAAAAGCATAGCTGTAGAGATAAACTCCGAATTTCATACCTGCATTTGAAGCATTCTGAACATTTTTATAAAAATCTTTATCAAGGTATTTGTCGGAATATCCAAGCCTTATCATAGCAAAATCATAGCCCTGATTTTTAAGAGATACAAAGTCAACATTGCTGTTATGCTCGGAAACATCAACACCTTTAAGATATCCCTGCGCATAAGCGCTGACAGGTGCTGAAATTGATAAAATAATCATTATCAGACTAAGAATTACCGAAAATAATTTTACTGATTTTTTCATAAACACACTCCTTTGAATTTATACTTATATTCTACTCAATTATCGAAAATAAGTCAAGGCGATACGTTCAATATTTACAATTAAAAGCGTGACCAATATTTACCATATATCCATTAGCTTTTTCTTAAACAAATCGTTATTTCCACTGCACTGTTTCATCAACAAGGATTTTTCCGCTGTTATCGGCACATCTTACTTTTATGCCGTCGGGTGAAAGATCAAGCATTGAAGCGACAAAGGTTCCTTTTCCGTTTGCGTCAATGCCTCCGTCCACAAGTACGGGAATATTTGAAGAACCGTCAAATTCATAAATATGCTCATGACCGCTGACAAGAAAACTTGTATTTAAGGAGTCCAGCTTTGACATTGCATCATCCGCCAAATTCTCCTCAATGCAGATTTCTCTTGAATGGCAGAAGGTTATGGTTTTCTGATTTTCGGTATTTTCCAAAGTATTTAACCACTTAACCATATTTGTACGATACTGCTCATAATCAACCATTCCGCCGTATTCGGGATGTCCGTCCTCTTTATCTTCACAGCTGTCAAGCACGATAATATTATAATCGCCTACGTTTGCAGTGAAATAGAAACAGTCAATTCCAAGATAATCTGAAAGGTTAATTGCTTCCCTGCCGCGTGTTTCGTGATTTCCGCGGGTATAAATTACAGGCATTGAGCCTTGTGTTAAATCAAAGCCGAATTTTAATATGTAATCCACTATATCCACTTCGCTCATTAAGCCGGGAGCACAGTCACCGAGAAGTACAACAGCCTGATAATCGCCAAGTACCTCTGCTGCCTCTTCTGCTTTTTCATTAAACGTGTGCCAGTCGGAAACAGTAAGTACGCTTATATCAGAACCGAAAGAATCATTAAAAGTATATGAATCACTCTCTATTGTTTTACCGAGTCTTCCGCCGTAACTGAGTTCATCTATCACCCTTACAGAGCCGACTTTGTATGTATTACCCGAAAGATGCTCCTTGGGAACTGTTATGGTATGAATAATATTCTGTCCTTCTTTTCTGCCGTTGCTTTCATCATATATATGATAATCATTTCCATTGTAGCTGTAATCAATGTAACCTGTTCCTTTGTCATTAGTTGAAAAAACGACCGAATAGCCGCCGTTTCCGTTATCAAAGACAACGGGACCTGACGTAAATTTGTAAGGAGAAACAGGGAAAAAAGAAGCATAAGTTACCAAAACAAGCACCATCACAGTGCAAACAGAAATCGCCTTTTTGGCGTTTTTGCTTTTTAACGCAGGAAAAATAAAAAGGAAAAATGCTATACCCGCTACTGCCGCCCAAACAGGAAGAGCATTTTTGAACAATGCTGCTACCGTATGAAGGCTCATAAAGCTGTCGGTGAGCAGCGTGATTGCAAAATAAAGCAGTAAAAGAATACTGTTTACTTCTCCGATAAAGGCAGGAAAAAGAAGAGATTTCTTATCTGCACAGGACTTATTTCTCATCTTAAGACACAAAAGCACAAACAAATACACTGTACTTAAAACAGCAAAAATGTAATAACCAAACGATGCATATTCAAACAAAACTGCGTCAACAAAAACATAGCCGTGTCTGACAGAATAGCCGAGCAGTAACCCCAGAACCGAAATTGACGTAAATACAGCCAAAGCCGTTTTACTGAATAAAAGTTTTTTAAGTTTCGCTTTCAAAATAAACAAATATCCTTTCACATAGAGAATAAAAAATAATTGAACAACAATAAAAATATATCCTAAATTTCTCAAAAAGTCAATAAATAAGGGGTCAATATTAACATTTATTATTGACAAAAAAATCAATCTGCAATAATATTTACGAGAGGGATTTTTTATGACTGATAAAGAATGTGAAATCTTTTTGGAAAACGTGCTTGAGCTTGGCAGAAGATATGTTGCCACAGGTGCAGAAGCCCAAAGAGTTGAAGACTCAATAAAAAGAATATGCCTTGCCTATGGGTTTGAAAACGTGGAAATCTATGCGGTAACAAGTCTTATAGTTGCCACAATCAAATCCCCCGACGGAAACCACTACACGCAAAGCGTCAGAATTTCCGGCGTCGGAACAGACCTCGGCAGGCTTGAAGAATTAAATGCTCAGACAAGATATATCTGTGAAAACACACCTGACGTAAAGCAGCTTGCAGAGGATATCAAGGGATACAAAAAGCCTAAGCCGAAGCCTGTAATAAAATGTCTCGGCTATATGCTTGCGGCAGGAGGATTTTCAATTTTCTTCGGCGGAAGTATTATTGACGGAATTGTATCGGCTCTTATTGCAATAGCAATTTATCTTATGGATTATAATTTTAATCTCAGAAATATAAACAACATTGTTTACACTTTTATTGCAAGTTTTGTTTCAGGTGCACTTGCAATAATTATAACTCATTTCGGTTTCGGAGATAACACGGACAAGGTTATGATTGGTGACATTATGCTTTTTATCCCAGGTCTCCTGCTGGTAAATTCCATTAAAGAAATGCTGAACCGTGACGTAATAACAGGACTTTACAGATTTGTTGAGGCAGTATTCGTTGCAGTTGCCATAGCAGGAGGATTTGCACTTTCCGTACTTGTTGTAGGAGGTGCACTGAAATGAAACAGGAAATAATACAAATTATCACAGCAGCCGTCGGCACACTCGGCTTTTCAATATATTTTCGTGTAAGCGAAAAGAATGTTATTGCATCAACATTAGGCGGTGCAATAGGCTGGGCAGTTTATCTCGCAGCATTTAAGCTGACAGGAAATATGTTCTTTGCAAATTTTGCAGCGGCACTTATTGTTTATCTTTACTCAGAAATTATGGCGAGAATTTTAAAAGCTCCTGCAAACATTTTTCTTATTCCGGGTATTATACCGCTTCTTCCCGGCGGTCCGCTGTATTATACAATGTACGGTATTGTTGAAGGAGACAAAGCTCTTTTTTCCGAAAACGGAACAAAAACTGCAGCAATTACTTTCGGCATTGCGGTTGGTATTGTTGTGGGAGCAGTATTTATGAGTTACATAACAAAATTAAAGAATAAGAAAACAGAATCACATCCGAAATAACGGTAGCTGCGTAATCTCTTATTTAAGATTACGCAGCTTTTATAAAAAAACGCCTCGATGCTGTGGGGACACCGAGACGCCGTTAGTGGATGGAGCATTTTTAAAAACTGACAGAGAAATGAAAAAAGTATTTTATGAATTGAATGAGGAGAAACTCTGACCCCATACTCAGTTTTCCACTTACAATATTTAATTTTTTCCGGTCTGAAATTTTGCCGTGATTATACAGTTATAAAAATTCAAATCTATTTAAGATTAAGATGAATTTAGTTTAAATAAAACAATGCTGAATCATCAGTGTGAAAACAACAATTTGACTATTAGTAATAAAAGTGTTACAATTCTGATAAAGGAGGGTCGAAGATGAATCAAGAGGAAAAATATTTCGTATCGCTTATTTCATCTTTTTTAAATGAAAAAGCTCCTGAAACGCCCCCGGAAATAGACTGGAATGAAATATACAGACTCTCCGAGATACATAATGTCACGGCTATTACAGCAAATCAGATAGGCAAGCTCCCCGAGGAACAAATGCCTGATAAAGCGCTGTATTCTGCATTTCGCCAGCAAATAGGTCAAACTATAATGAACTATGACCGGAAGATTAATGCCTATAATTTTCTGAAAAAACTTCTTGAAGAAAGCAACACTGAATATATTTTTGTTAAAGGTATTATACTAAATAATTTTTATCCTGTCAAGGAGTTCAGAACAAGCGGTGATATCGATGTAATCATCAGAGATGAAAGTTTTGATAATTTTAAAAACTACATTAAAAATCAATCAATTGCAATTGACTGTGAATCTCCGATTTCCTGTCTGTCCTTTGAAACGAACGGCATTAACATTGAGGTTCACAACAGTCTTTACCCCGACAACAAATATTTTGAAAATATTTTTGAACTTGCAGAAAAGGACGGTCTTGAATACAAGCTCAATGCCGAAAATCACCTGCTCTATATACTGTGCCACATTATCAAGCATTTTAATATATGCGGTGCAGGAATCAGAATGTTTATGGACATAGATGTTCTTATTCGGCGTAATTTTGAACAAATTAATTATAAACATTTTTTTGAAACTTGTAAAGAATTAAATATTGAGACCTTTGTCAAAAGCACCTTTTCTCTTTGTAAAAATTGGTTTTCCACTCCATTGAAAAGCGATTTCGATATAATCTATGACGATAAAGTTAAAAATTTATTTGAAAGTGAAATACTTTCAGGTGGAAGCTTTGGATTTAAGAAAAGGAATCTCGGAGATTTCTATATTTTTCAGGGCATAGGCAACAGCAACAAAAATAATTTTATTTCAAAATTAAAAGCCATTGCCATATTGTTTTTTCCGAAAAAGCAATATCTTTATGAGAGCTTTAAATATGCAAATAAGCACCATTTCCTGCTTCCTTTTGCATGGCTTCACAGGCTGTTTTGCGCAGTTTTTTTCAGAAGAAAGCATTCGATGAATACAATAGCTTCGATTATCAGCTCCGATGAAAAATCGGCACAATATAAAATGCTGTTAAACGAACTTGAAATTTAGGCAGGTCACTTAATGAAAACAAAAAAGGACAACATTTTATTTGCTGTTTTTGTTATAGTTTATTCCGTTTCATGTTTTACGATAAGCACTGACAAACTGTACGGAACAAAACACTATTTCGCATACGGCTCTACAATAAACCTTCTTATAAAATTTCTGCTGGTATTCTGTTTTACACTGGCAGTGACAATCATAAATAAGAATAATCTTAATAAAGCAGTTGACTATGTAAGCGTATTTTTAAATATAACTCTTGCTCTTTACGCTTTCGACTATTATAACACGCATTTTTCGGGTGTACCGCAGCTTTGCAGATTTTTGTGGCTCAGTGCAATATACATTACACAAGCCGCTTTTTATACAGGATTATCGGTATCAAAACCGAAAAACTTTAATGCATTATCAGAAAAATTCTGGAAGTTTTTTATTCCGATTTATCTTTTTACTTTTCTGCTGGTCTTCGCAAGATCTCCGAATGTGTATTATGCTCTTAACCTGAAAATCGGAAACGGACTTATCGGAGATATAAAATATTTGTTTAATGACAACAATAACAAATCATTTTTCTTGTTTTCCATTATCGGAAACATAGCTTTCTTTATTCCCATACCTTTTATGTTAAAGGCTGTATTTAAGAAAATCAGAATTCCGTTAATTGTAATTTTTACCCTTGCTGTTCCCTTTATTGTTGAGGGATATCAGTACATTTTTAAATGCGGAAGCGTTGATATTGACGATATACTGTTTAATCTCATGGGCGGAATAATCGGAATTACCCTCTGCCGTATTGAAAGAAAAATACACTTAAAATCGTAGAAAACGGGACTGTATCACTTCTTTATGATACAGTCCCGTTTGTTTTTTATTCAAGATTTTTCATCAGCTCATCATGGAGTTTCGGCTGATTGTCACGGACAATTTTTGCAGGAATAAAGGCAAAAAGCATTATTACTGCGGAGCCTAAAAACAACTCCATAGGATAAACAATTTCACTTTCAGCAGTGCCTTTGTTGCAGACATTTATTATTATCTGTGCAACTACAGGACCGATAATCATGGGGACAAGAACATACATTGCCATCCTGCATCCCTGAAACAGTCCTTCCTTACCCTCGGGAATATAGTCTCTGTAGGAGGCTGTAAAAAGTCCTGCCATAACAAGACTGACGCCTATAAGCAAAATTCCGCCGATAATCAATATTGCCGTTTCGGCTGTTTCATTTTTATCAATGAAGAATTTAGCACACCAGACTATCACACAGCCTGCAACGCCTGCTGCAATCGTCGGATAATAAAAATGCTTTTTTCCGTACTTATCCATAGCGGCTGACACTATTACCGAACCCACCGCGGCAACTACCATTATAATACCAATGGGGATAATATAATTTTTTATTTTAAGCGTTCCCTCAACTATATTGAAAAGATAGTTGATATATACCTGATAAGCAACTGCCGAAACCATATTTCCGGCAAGGCAGACATAAAGCATTTTATTTTCTTTAATTACCTTCGGCTGAAGAGAATATGTAAAATCAGATATAAAAGAGTTAGATTTGTTCGGCTTTATTCCCTCTTTATCCTTGATAAGAAGGAGACTGATAATTCCGCCGACTGTAGGAATAATACCAAGGAGCATAAAAAACTTCTTCCAGTCGGACGTATCGGCTGAAGCGTTTGTAAGACTGTCAAAGCCTACAAAAACAATAGCCATTGCAAGCAGAGGCATTACTGCAAGAACCGTATCAACTCTTGCTCTGTTTGCAGTATTTGAAATATCGGTTATCCACGTATTAAAGGCGGCATCATTACTGATTGAGCCTATGACCGACATCAGACAATCCATTGCCACAACAAGAATTACCATAGGCAAAATCCTATCCGCCGAAGGCTTCATCGGTACAAGGGCAAACATCATAATCGTAAATCCCCAGATAACATAACCCCAGCACATAAAGAGCTTTCTTTTACCTGTTCTGTCACAGAGAGCACCGCCGATAAGAGTTGAAAGCGTTGCAAAAACTGCAGAAAAAGCTACCATAAGAGTAGTTGCATACGGCGCTCTTGTAATTTCATTCTGCATAAAACGTGAAAAATACATATTTTCAACTATCCATGCTATCTGACCTATAAGTCCCATCAGAACTATTGAGCTCCACATTCGTGTCCCCAAAGCTCCTGCCTTTTTTTTATTTGACATAATTATACCCTTCTCATATTTTTATCAATTCTATTTTATCACTAATGAGGCAAAATGTGAATATAAAATTATTTTAATGTTAAAAATAATTTTGATTTGAAAGCATTATAAAAGCCGTCTGCTTTAACTCAGCAAACGGCTTTTATTATTTATTGGCTTTATCTTCCCTTTGCATATGAACGGACTTTAAATTCCGCACCTGTTGATTCACATACCTTACGGGACTTTTCAATATCCTCTTTTGAAATAACGTCAACTACTGTCATTCTCACTTTTTTACAGTATTTTACACATTCCTTTGTAAATTCAAGCATAGCGTCAAAGGCTTTTCCCGGAAATTTATTTCTGGTGATTTTATCATACTGCTCCGACGTAGGCTCATTGAGGGAAACAGATATGACATCAAAAAGCTCCGACAGCTCTTTTGCAGTAGGCTTGCCGTTTATCAAATCGGAAAGTCCGTTTGTATTAAGTCTGAGTCTAATATCAGGATTAATACTTCTGATGTACTTAACGGAATTCACAAGATTATCATAAGCATTTGTAGGCTCACCGTAACCGCAGAAAACCGCACTTTCAACCTTTGTAAAATCGTAATCGTCTATTGCTTTTTTAATCTCATCGAAATCAGGCTCTTGGTCAAACCAAAGCTCCTCTGCATTTCCCACTGCGTCTCCCTTTGACCTTATGCAAAATGCACAGTTACAGGGGCATTTATTTGTTATATTAAGATAAACTCCTCCGTCAAGAGTATAAACTATATCTGCCATATTACCACTTTCTTCATCATAAAATTACTGTTTTTTATCAATAAACAGCTTTTTCTTCAGCTTTCCAGCATCAAATGCAGCGGCAAGAACAATAAATATTACCGCGCTTCCTACTGCCTGAATAACATTACCCGGTATATCAACCGCAGCATATGCTTTATTAATAATACAATCCGCAATGAAATAACCGAGAACCGTAATTACACCTGATGGTATTGTAAACAAAGCAGTCAGCGGTGTCAATATCTTTTCGCTTTTTTTATTAACAAAAATGAAAGGAAGGGCTATGAGCATCTTAATAATGAAGGTTGCAGGTGCATAAGTCAGCCAGCCTGCTGTTATATCGGCAAGGGTTGCACCCACAGCTGCAGCGAAAAGTGCCCAGGGACCTCCGAGTGTTGAGGCCACTATGTAAACAAGAGCGTCTCCGAAATGAACGTATCCTGAAGCAACAGGCACCTGAACAAATCTTGTAAGTACGAAAATCATTGCCGCAAACACAGCAGCATAAACCATATTTAAAACCTTTTTATTCATGTCAATTCTCCCAAATATTTCTCAAATTCCACACCGTCGTTATGGTTTTCAACATCAGTATTCATTATAACCTTTTCAAGAAAACGGGATGCAAGAACACCTGACTCATAAAGAGTCATCCCGCGCAGAAGTCCTCCCGTAACAACAGAAGCAAAAATATCGCCTGTTCCGCTGAAGTAACCGCCCTTTTCCTTTGACGTTACAAGCCGTACCTGACCGTCTTCAAATATAATATTTGAAATATTGCCGTTCTCCTTATATCCGGTTACGGCAATTTTCTTTATTCCCCCGGAAATAAGTTTTTCTCCGTAACGTATCAAATCGTCAAGTTTTTCACTTGGTTTTTCCTCTGCTATATAAGCAAGCTCTGAAATATTCGGTGTTATTACATCGGCTCTGTAACAGAGTTTTTTAATTTCTCTGCACATTTCCATGCTGTAGCCGTCATACAGCTTTCCGTTATCAGCCATAACAGGGTCAACTATCAGAAGTGTTTTTTCAGTCTTAAATTCATCAATAAAGGAATTTATAATATCAAGCTGTTTTGTATCGGTAACAAAACCCGTAAGAATTCCGTCAAAGGAAGCCTTCAGCTTTTTCCATTCATTTATAAAATCCGGCATAACTTCGGTAAGTGAAAGAGATTTAAAGCTGTCATAAGCCGTCTGATTTGACAAAACAGCGGTAGGAAGCGGATGCACCTCGCTGCCCATAACGGATATGATGGGGATTGCCGCAGTAAGCGAGCATTTGCCAAAGCCTGACAAATCATTTATTACAGCACATTTTTTCATATTTTCATCCCCTCTTGATTTCTTACAAGACCTATTATATAATAAATTGTGATTAAATAAATACACAATTTTTAATATTTTTAGGTATACAGTTATGAAAAAATACTCAAATCTATATAATGAAATTAAAAACACGATAATATCAAAACAGCTAATCTGCGGTGACAGAATACCATCAGTCAGAAAAGCGGCTGAAATTTACGGTGTTTCAACAACAACTGTACAAAACGCATATTTTGACCTTTGCGCCGACGGCTTCATTATTGCTCAGCCAAAAAGCGGATACTTCGTCTCAGACATAAATGAGATTTCGGCACGTGAAGAAACCGTACTCGAAAAACCGAAAATCAAATATGACCTTACAGGCGGTGCTGCAGACGCAGACAGCTTTGACTTTACGGTATGGCAAAGATATATTAAAAGTGCGCTCAGACAGCGTGACAGACTTTTATCATACAGTGAACCTCAGGGCGAATATGATTTAAGATGTGCAATTTCAGGCTACATAAGAGAAAAAAGAAATGTTACCGCTTCCCCCGACAGAATAGTTATCGGTGCAGGTGTTCAGCCTCTTCTTCAGACTTTATGCTCTCTTCTTCGTGATAAAAATATTGTTTCTTTCCCTGACAGGAGCTTTGTTCAGGGTATGGGAATTTTTGCGGATAACGGTTTTGAGGTTCATACAAGAGATAAGGACGCAGATATCATTTATGTTTCACCCTCACATATGACAAGATGGGGCAACGTTATGCCGATTAAAAGACGGCTTGAGCTTATCGACTATTCCGTAAAAAACAGCTCCCTTGTTATTGAGGACGATTATGAAAATGATTTTCTTTATAACGTAAAACCTACACCGTCATTATATGCTCTCGGAAAAGGAAACATTGTATATATCGGCTCTTTTTCGGCTATGCTTCTGCCGGGTATCAGAATAAGTTTTATGGTTCTTACGAAGGAGCTTGAAAAGATATACAGGGAAAACTGCTACAGATATGCACAGACAGCAAGCAAAACAGAGCAGATTGCCCTTTGTCAGTATATAAGAGACGGACATATAAATTCTCAGACAAGAAAAATAAGAAGGCTGTATTCTGCAAAAACAAGAGAGTTTGCAAAACTTCTAAAAAAAGAATTCCCCGACTCACTTGTTGAAATCGGTGAAAACACCCTGCAGATAATACTCAGGTGTCCTTTTAACAAGGACCTGTCGGTATTTGAAAAAAACGGTCTGGCTGTTTTTCCGGAAAAATACGAGAATAACGAATTAGTCCTTGTAATCTCCCCCTCGGGTATTTCACAAAATGATTTACAAAATGCGGCTGACGCCTTGAAAAAAGCAATAAAAAATTAGAATTTTTGTTCTATTAGTCCGTTTATACGGACTATAATTCTTATCCATATTGAATAAAAAATTCCTTCTGATAGAATGTAGATGTAACGAAAAGGAGGAATTTCTTATGAACAAAACAGTTAAAAAAATAATTTCATCAATAGCAATATCAGTTCTGACGGTTTTAATCGGTTTCGGAGTAACATTGGTAACTTTTAATCTTTTTGATTCCCTTACGACAAATCAAATGAGAATTCTTTTTACGCTTGATTTCGTCTGCCTTATAGCAGTCGGGGGAATATTTCTCTATTTATCGGAAAACAAAAATGTTAAAAAGAAAAAACGTCAAAGCTTTGAAAAAAGGCAGAAAGAAAGAGCCGAAAAAAACGAAAGAGAAACAGAAGAAATAAATAAAATTATGTCTAATTCCGGCTATGCCGCTTAACATTTTAATATAATTATGATAAAATGTACCTGAAATAAATTCGGGTACATTTTTTTCGGAGTGAAATTATGAACACTATAAATTATTCAAATCACATTGAATTAAAGAATATAAAAATTGATGATGATTTTTGGAACAAATATCTTGAACTTGTAAGAAAAGAGGTTATTCCCTATCAGTACAGGGCACTGAATGATAAAATTGATGAAGCTGAAAAAAGCAGATGTATTGATAATTTTATAAAAGCGTCAAAAACTGTTAAGGATATCAAAAGCGGAAAAGAAGTTCCCGTTTTTCCTGTTGACAAATGGGAATATACAGACGAAAATTCCGACAGCCGTTCTTTTAAAGGCTGGGTTTTTCAGGACTCGGATATCTATAAATGGCTTGAAGCCGTTTCATATTCTCTTCAAAATCATTATGACGAAACACTTTTTAATGAAGCAAAGAAATGTATTGACCTGATTTGCTCTGCACAGCTCGATAACGGTTATCTTGACACACTTTATATCATAAATGACAGAGATAAAATTTTTACTAATCTGAAAGACAGACACGAGCTTTACTGCTTCGGTCACCTTGCAGAGGCTGCTGTTGCTTTTTACAATTCCACAGGTGAGGACAAGCTGTTAAACGCAGCCTGCAAATTTGCCGACCTGATATGCAATACGTTTAACAAGAACGGTAAAAGAGGCTACGGCGGTCACGAAATTTCAGAGCTTGCACTCGTAAAACTTTTTAATGCAACAGGCAAAAAGGAATATCTTGAAACAGCAAAATTTTTCATTGAAGAAAGAGGAAAAAAGCCCTACTATTTTGACCTTGAAAGAGAATATAAGAGGACAGACGGCAGCGATGATTATTTTTACAATCAGGCACACATTGAGCCGGTTAATCAAAAAGAAGCTGTCGGCCACGCAGTCAGAGGAGTTTATCTTTACAGCGGTATGGCTGACGTTTCAAAGGCATACAACGACAAAAAGCTTTTCGGTGCCTGTAAGAATATTTGGGATAATATAGAAAATAAAAAACTATATATCACAGGCGGTATCGGCTCAACTGCCGACGGAGAAGCATTTTCCTTTGATTATGACTTACCTAATGACCTTGCATACTGCGAAACCTGTGCTTCAATCGGTCTGATGTTCTTTGCAAGAAGAATGGCGGAAATTGAACCTGACGCAAAATATGCGAATGTTATGGAAAGAGCATTATACAACACGGTTCTTTCCGGTATGGCAGAGGACGGAAAATCTTTTTTCTACGTTAATCCTCTTGAGGTTCTCCCCGAAGCATGCCGCAATGATTCACGCAAAAGGCATGTTAAGCCTGTCAGGCAAAAATGGTTTGGATGTGCCTGCTGTCCGCCTAATCTTGCACGTCTTATTTCTTCAATCGGCGAATACTGCTGTACTGAAAATGAGTACAATATTTTTATTCATCTATATATAGGCTCTGAAATTAAATCCGACAAGTCGGATATAAAAATCAGTTCCGACTACACGGAAAGCGGTAAAGTATCCTTTGATATAAAAAGCAGGAGGAAATTCACTCTTGCATTAAGGATTCCCGACACCTGCACAGGTTTTGATATATCTCTGCCTTACAGTGAAAAAAAAGGGTATGCTTATATTGAAATAAACAGTGATATAAAGTTTGATATCAATTTTGAATTCCCTGTCAGAATAATTAAATGCTCTAATCTTGTAAGAGAAAATATCGGAAAGGTCGCTGTAATGAAAGGACCTGTAGTCTACTGCATTGAGGAAGCTGACAACGGTAAAAATCTTCAGCTTTTAAAGCTCTGCGAAAAGCCCGATTTCAGATACGTTAAGCCCTATATCACAGCAAAGGGTACAAGAGAAAAAATTGATACCAAACTCTACAGCGAATACAATCCCATTGAAACAGAAAGCTGTGAAATAAAATTTATCCCCTACTGCAAATGGGGCAACAGAGGGGAAAATGAAATGTCAGTATATATAAGAATTCAGAAGGTATAAAAATGACAAAAAAATACAAGGACAAATATGATAAACTGAAAAATGCACCTGTAAAAGGGCTTATATCCTCCCTTGCCGTGCCTACAATTTTAACTATGCTTGTATCTGCCTTTTACAATATGGCTGACAGTTATTTTGTAGGAAAAATCGACACTTCTTCAGTGGCGTCAATAGGAATTGTTTTTTCTGTAATGACTTTGCTTCAGGCGGTAGGTTTTTTCCTCGGTAACGGAAGCGGAATAAATATCAGCACCTGTCTTGGAGAAAATGACAAAGAAAAAGCATATATTTTTGCAAACACAGCATTATTTACAGGCTTCGGTGCAGGTATAATTCTTGCTGTTATCGGGATATTCTTTTCAAGAGGCATTGCAGAAATTCTCGGAGCCACTGCAACAACAATTGACCTTGCAGGCGATTATCTGAAATATATTCTTCTCGGCTCCCCTTTTATTTTAGGCTCGTTTATACTCAACAATCACCTGAGATATCAGGGCAGTGCCATATATTCAATGTTCGGAATTGTAAGCGGAAGTTTGCTTAATATTGCACTTGACCCATTGTTTATTTTCAAATTTAATTTAGGCGTTAAGGGAGCAGCAATAGCAACTGTTATAAGCCAGATAACCGGATTTATAATCCTTGTCATTGGTACATTTCAGGGCGGGAACATACGAATTTCCCTTAAAGCATTTAAACTTGATAAGGAGATTTATTTCTCTATTTTCAAAAACGGACTGCCCTCTCTTGCAAGACAGGGCATCAACACAGTGGGGACAATTTGTCTCAATCATGCCTGTGAGCCTTTCGGTGATGAGGCTATTGCAGGAATGAGTGTTTTCAATCGTGTAATGTTTCTCGGAATGGCGTTAGTTATCGGATACGGGCAGGGATATCAGCCCGTCTGCAGCTTCAATAACGGTGCAAAGCAATATAAAAGAGTTTATGACGGGTATAAATTCACAGCAGTCATAACAACTGTAATCATAACCGTATTGTCTGTAATCGGGTTTATATTTGCCCCTGAGCTTATTGCTGTTTTCAGAGATGACGAAGAGGTTATAGAAATAGGGGCAAAGGCTCTCAGATATCAGTGTATCGCAATGCCGGTTACAGGCTTCTGCACGGCTTCAAATATGCTGATGCAGTCGCTGAAAATTTCAAAAAAGGCAACAGTCCTTGCACTTGCAAGGCAGGGAATTTTCTATCTTCCTCTTGTTTTTACACTGCCGAGAATTTTCGGCACAAACGGTCTTGCTTTTGTTCAGCCGTTATCTGATTTACTTTCATTTATGCTGACAATTTTACTTGTGAGAACCGAAATTAAGAAGCTGAAAAACAATAAAATATAGCAAAAAAACGGGCGATTAATAATCGCCCCTACGGTTATTCGATGCAAAAACATCGCTATATTAACTATGAAAGGTTTGGAAAATTTCCAAACCTTTTTTATATTATAGGTTACATAGCCTCTATC
Organism: uncultured Bacteroides sp.; assembly: GCA_964535085.1. Taxonomy (GTDB): domain Bacteria; phylum Bacillota; class Clostridia; order Oscillospirales; family Acutalibacteraceae; genus Eubacterium_R. The sequence goes on along the minus strand of CAZHSE010000001.1, from coordinate 167,568 downwards.
GAAATACCGTTTTCGTCAAAAGCCATTCTCAGCCTTTCAACGAATGCAAGCGCCTTTTCGCCGTCGCCGTGAACGCATACACTGTCGGCTTTGATATTGATAATATCACCGTTTATTGCTTTAACATTTCCGTTAATTATCATCGAAAGAACTCTCTCTACGGCTTCGTTTTCATCGATAATCATTGCGCCTTCCTTAGTCCTTGCTACAAGACTGCCGTCGCTTTCATACGCTCTGTCCGCAAAAATCTCACATGCAAAATCAATTCCCTGTTTTTCCGCCTGGGAAATCATCTGAGAACCGAAGGGTGCAAGAAGTTTTATACTGCTGTCAAAATTTTTAACGGCTCTCACTATTGCCATGGCATAATCAGTATTTTTAACAGCCATATTGTAAAGAGCACCGTGAGGCTTAACATGATTTAATTTAAGCCCATATTTTCTGCAAAAGGCATCTAATGCGCCTATCTGATAGGTTACATAAGATTCAACCTCTTTGGGAGAAGCATTTATTTGACGTCTGCCGAAGCCTATAAGGTCGGGAAAGCCCGGATGTGCACCAACAGAGGTTTCATTTTCCTTACAGAGCAAAAGTGTTTTATCCATTACAACAGGGTCTCCTGCGTGATATCCGCAGGCAATGTTTGCACTTGTAATGAGAGGTATTATTTTTTCATCGTTTCCTATTCTATATGCACCGAAGCTTTCACCGAGGTCACTGTTTAAATCTATTTTCATATATATTCTCCTACAGTTTTAATTTTGCATTTTCCACATCTGTTATAAACATATGACCGGGTGAATGAGTAATCGCAACAGGCGGTTTAACATTCATAACAACATTCTGAGGTGTTACACCGCAGGGCCAGAATACAGGCACCTCGTTTTCATAAATATCGGGGCAATCGCCGTAATCGGGATTATTTATATCTTCAATTCCTATCAGCTTAGGGTCACCGATATGAACAGGTGCACCGTGTACTCTCGGCATAGACGCAGTTACCTTTACGGCATCCACAACCATATCATACGGAATCGGTCTCATAGATACAACCATATTTCCGTGAAGCCTGCCTGAGCTTTCAAGAGGTATATTAGTATTATACATCGGCACATTTTTCTCTTTTTCAATATGTCTTACAGGAATACCTGCCGAAAGAAGCTCACCCTCAAAAGAAAAGGAACATCCGATAAGAAAATAGACAAAATCCTCCTGCCAGTATTCGCTGATATCGGTCACTTCTTTTTCGAGAACGCCGTTTTTCCATATTCTGTATTTGGGGAAATCAGTGCAAACATCTGCGTTATCTGCCATTTTTCTGATAACCCTGTTGCCTATCTCCCCTGCTTCAAGTATTGGACAGGGTGCAGGATTTCTCATTGATAAAAGGAGAAATTCATAAGCGTATTCCTTGGGAAGAATACAGAGATTTGCCTGAGCGTAACCGTTTGCCATACCGCTTGTCTGACAGGTTAATTCTCCGCTTCTGATAAGTTTTCTGATTTCACTTGGTTTTGTTTCCGAATAGTCCATACCGCCACCTTAAAAACATAATTTGTTATACTTTCTGATAAATTTTTTATAGGCTCTTTCGGCTTCCCTGACACTTATCAGCTTAAATCTAACCTCTGCATTTGGTTTCAATTGAGCCAAAAGAGGCAAATCCACTGAAATAACAGCTGCAATTTTTGCATATCCGCCTGTAGTCTGAGCATCAGCCATAAGAATTATAGGCTGTAAATCTGCGCTTACCTGCACAGAGCCTTTAACTATTGCGTCTGAAATAATATCTGTAGTCCCCTCTGCCGAAATCTCTGCACCGCTTAAACGGATTCCCATTCTGTCGCTCTGCTCCGTAACCCTGAATGGTTCAGACCAAAAGGCATTTTTACCTTTTTCATTAAACATATCATACTGAGGACCTGCAACTGCTCTGACAGTAACCTGCTGAGAAGGAGCTGTATATTTTACTTCGGCATAGTAAGGATTATAAATATGACCTTTTTCGCTGCCGATTTTAATACCATCACCGCTTTTCAGCTCTCTTCCGAGGTAACCGCCCACACCGCATTTCAAGTTGGTTGAGCGTGAGGACAGAAATTCATCTGTTTCAATTCCGCCGCTGACAGCAAGATAAGTCCTGAGCCCCGAAACGGCAAGTCCATTTTTCAAAACATCACCGTTGTTTAATTTATAGGCTTTATTCATTTTTATTGCTTTGCCGTTGATTTCTGGCTTCATATCCGCACCGCACAATGCGATATAACAGGTCTCGTTAAATCTGATTTCAGCTCCAAGCATCGTCATCTCAAGAACTGCTTTATCCTGACTGTTGCCCACAAGAGCGTTGGCAAGCCTTGCCGAGTCTTCGTCCATAACACCGTTTGTACCGAAACCCTGAATTCTTGCACCAGACCTGCCCAAATCCTGAACAGTTGTGAGAGCGCCGCCGTTAATAATTTCAATACTCATAGCTGCTCCTCCAAAATCTCAGGCACGGCATTACTGTCGCTGTAGATTCTGTCAAATTTCGTCTTGTCAACAGGTTTAAATCTGATATAATCTCCTGCACTGTAAAATATCGGGTTTTCCCTTTCGGTATCAAAAAGGCGCAAAGGTGTTTTTCCGATAATCTGCCAGCCTCCGGGAGAAGCCAGAGGATACATACCTGTCTGATTACCGCCGATACCGACAGAACCTGCAGGGATTTCGGTTCTCGGTGATTTAAGTCTCGGTGTGTGAAGTCTATCATCAAGACCGCCGAGGTATGCAAAGCCCGGAAGAAATCCAAGCATATAGATAAGATAATCCCTTGAAGAGTGGATTTTTATAACCTCTTCCTTTGTCAGAGAATTATGAGCGCAGACATTAGCTATATCAAGAGCATATTCGTCATCATAGCAAACAGGAATTACAAAAATCCTTTTTGTTTTTTCAACACTGTCGTCTTTTCTTCCTAATCTCTTTTTTATCTTTCTTTCAAGAGAAGCTGACGAAATCTTAAACGGATCGTAAAAAAAAGTAAGGGCATTAAAAGTAGGCAAAAGCTCCGTTACACCCTTAATCTGCTTATTGCTCATACTGTCATACAGCAAGCTGACCTGCCTGTTCACCGACGGATCTATTTTATTTTCAAAATACACCGTCAAAGCACAGTCTCCGCTTTGTTTAAATACCGGCGCCATTATTCAAAATATCCTTTTTCAATAGTTTTAGTAAACCAAGTTTCTGTTTTGTCCGCAACAGTTGCAGGGAAAGAAATAAGCTGACTCATAAGCTCAATTATCGGGCAAAGAATCTCTCCGCCGACACCGTCAATTCTAGGAATATGCTCGCCGTACATATCAATAAGACCTGATTTTGCACAAATTTCCATTAATTCCTGCTGCTGTTTTGCATTATTGAAATATTCCTGCTTATCTGCAATAAATGCCATTGCCGCCATCATTGCATTTGTGCCCCAGTCGGAAACGGTAGCAGTAATTATATTATCGGCTGCCTGATTTGAAAGAAGTCCGCCCTTGCAGCCGCAGGAACATTCGTCCTTGTCAGCATAAGGAATATATTTTTTGATATGGTCTTTTATAGCACCCATACCGCATTCATTTCCCAAATCGCCGATTGCGATATTGAAAACTTCCTTTTCAAGAAGTTTCTCAAAGAGAATGTCGGTTTTGGCTTCCCTGTCGGTAATATCCTGACCTATGGCATTATGGTATTTGTTAACCTCATTTCTGCCCGGCGCTTCAATGGAAAGCACTGCTTCAGGAAGTTCCTTTGAAATCAATTCATCAGTCTGATTTTCTGCTTCATCAAAATCTTTAGTAAATACAATATGAGAAAAGTTGCCTTTTTTTGCAGTTAAATCATCAAGTGAGCAAATGTCAATGTCAAAATATTTGCATACATTTTCAACCGCATTTGTACATTCAGGCGGTGTTACAAAGCAAATTCTTGCTCCGAATGCTTTAATAAGAAAATCCGCAAGGGTAAGAGAAGAAACCATACCGTCTGCCTCCGCCTTATCATGAGGAATAAGAACAAATCCGGTAATTATATAAACAAGGTCGCCTTCGCTGATTGTATTAACAAGTTTTTCTGCGGCATTTGTTGAAAGAGGTTTGCCTGTGTATTCTCTTGAGCCTGCATAAAGAATGTTGCATACGCCGTAACCCCTCGGGTCAAGATTCATCAATTTGTCAAGATTTTCGCCTAAATTTCTGATTGTAAGTTCTCTGTTTGTCATATTAAATATCCTCCCAAGGCATATAAAACAGACAATAAAATCCATAATTTTCTATAACTTCAAAGTTTATTTTATCACATACATTTATATTTGTAAAATAAAAAATGCAGCAAAACCACCGCAACCTTAAAAAGCACCCCAAATGCCGGTCACTTTGGGGTGCTTTTTTTCAATATTATTTGTTATTTCTTTATTTATGCGGTTTTTCGGTATAAAAAATCCGCATAAATCCGTTAAGACCTATGCGGTACATGGTGCGGGTAACAGTCTTGCCGTATGCGGCGGCTTCGCCTTGCATACTATTGGCTCGCCGACCGTTGCTTCGCAACAGTACCCGTCTCACCGCTCTTCGCTGAAAACAGTTCACTGAACTGTTTCCTTTTCGCTCAGACCTTCCCAGGTTCAAGTCCTGTAATTATAAAAAAGCACTTTTCAGTGCTTTTTTCTTGGTGCGGGTAACAGTCTTGCCGTATGCGGCGGCTTCGCCTTGCATACTATTGGCTCGCCGACCGTTGCTTCGCAACAGTACCCGTCTCACCGCTCTTCGCTGAAAACAGTTCACTGAACTGTTTCCTTTTCGCTCAGACCTTCCCAGGTTCAAGTCCTGTAATTATAAAAAAGCACTTTTCAGTGCTTTTTTCTTGGTGCGGGTAACAGGACTTGAACCTGCACGGTCTCCCACAAGATCCTAAATCTTGCGTGTCTGCCAATTCCACCATACCCGCATATTTTTATATGTCTGTGATATGATAGCATTATTTACTGAATTTTTCAAGATATAATTTTGGCAGTTAATTAAAGTATTTGTGTTAATTTATCTTTTTAATTATCTTTTTGAAATTCGAGAATATCTCCGGCCTCACAATCAAGTGCTTCGCATATCGCTGCGAGGGTTGAAAAGCGGATAGCCGTTACTTTATTATTTTTGATTTTAGACAAATTCACGTTTGAAATACCAACATGGTCTGCAAGCTCATTTAATGACATTTTGCGTTCCACCATCATACGGTCTAATCTCAGAATTATTTTTCCCATACACTCACCGCCTTTACAGAAGTCCGTCAACATCTTTTTCAAGTTCAGCACCGTGAATAAAGAACTGTGTTAAACAAAGCACAACGATTCCCATAAAAAATCCGTAGAAATTCACACTTGTTTCCACTGCATCAACACCGAGCACAAGACGGCAGATGACACTCATTACCAAACCAACAATCGGAATTGAAATTGAAAAAATACCGATTTCCTTCAACATACGAATATTGTCAGCCTGAAAAGGTGTACTTCCTTCGGATTTCTTGATAATCAAATAAAGATTTCTGAAAACCATTGCCATAAGCGGAAGAATAATAACAGCTCCGATACCGAACAAAAACAGAGATTTCATATCAACATTGCCGTTTTTCACCTGCGCAACGATTTCAAAGCCGTACACATTTAATTCTGCACCGCAGCATTCTTTGGCATCCATTCCTACAAAATACTTTACCCATTCGGGCTTTGCAAGAGAACACACAGTTGCCGCAAGCATAAGAACAGTTCCTACCCAATGAAATACTTCAGCTATTTTTGTAACTATTTTTCCGATATTTATGATACCTTTCATAATTCATACCTCCAAAATTATTTTCTAATGAAAGAGTATCATAATTTTTAATATTTGTCAATAGTTTTTTTATGTTTTTCGATAATTATTATATTCAGAACATTAATTTTCTTTGTTATTAAAACAGATATGAAGATAAGGTATTCACGCAGATATAATCAGTTCAATCTCATTAAGCTGACAGTCTGCATTATTAAAGGGCAATGCGGTGTGTCCTGTTTGAGTCTTTTTGCGCCGACAAAAAAATAAAGGCATCCGAAAGGATACCTTTATTTTTTGGCGCAGAAGGAGAGACTCGAACTCTCGCGCCGGTTGCCCGACCTACGCCCTTAGCAGGGGCGCCTCGTCACCAACTTGAGTACTTCTGCAAGCTGACGGGTTTTACCTGTCAAGATTTAGTTTTGCACAACTTGTGCGTGTTATACTTTACCATAACTTAATCAAAAAGTCAATACTTAATCTTGATGACTTTTAAAAAATCCCGTAAGCTCATTAATCACCTTTACTGACGGCGGAATAAACGGGTCTATTACGCTGAAAACATGACCCAATTTTTTACCGTTATATGTCTCGGTAAAATCACGCAGGCGGTGTTCAACATTAAGATTCGTAAGAATTTTATCAAGTTTACGGCTCTGACCCCTCAGAAAATCGCCGCTTGAAGTAACAATATAAAGAGGCGGAAAATTCTTGGCTGCAATATTCTGAAAATCCATAAGATAAAAATATTGTGAGCTTCTGTGCTTATATGTACCCAGAAGTGATGTCAGATTCGCATTCATGGTAATATTAGGCGAAACGAGATCAACTGCAGGCGAAGTAACTGCTGCAGCTTTAAAATGAATATCGTTATCCTCTAAGAACAATTTTTTCTTTTCTTCTTCACTTAAATTAATCTGTGCAGTTAAGAGACACATCTGTCCCCCGGCACTGTCACCTGTCAGGAAAACATTTTCCCTGTCGCCGTTATATCTGTCAATATTTTCGTCGACCCATTTTATTGCCGAAAAAATATCTCTGAGCTGTTCAACAAAAATTACCCCGTCCACAAGACGATAATTAATATTGACAACCACAAAACCTCTCTGTGCAAGCACCATACAATAATTCTTATTGATTTCCTTGGTGCCGTACCACCAGCCGCCGCCGTGAATATCAATAATTACGGGAAGTTTAATCTTATTTCCCTTTGGATAATAAACATCAAGAAGATGATATTTATTAAGGTCATTTATATACGGAATATCACAGACCTCACCGACGTTATCAGGAGGAGTCTGTGAAGCAATTCTTCTTTGGTCGGCTTTATCAGTCTGACTCCACATTAGTTTAAAAAACGGTTTCATTATATTCATTATAAGCAAACCTCTTTTCTCATATAATAATAAAGTAAAATTATTTAAGGGGGATGGTAATTTGAACAAAAAAACTTTTAAATTTGAATTAGCAGGCTTTATCTTCGTATCTTTTTTAGGAACGTTGTGTCATTTTATATTTGAATGGGGCGGCGGCAACAGAATTATCGGAATGGCAGTCCCTGTAAACGAAAGCACATGGGAACATCTGAAGCTGTTATTCTTTCCTTACCTAATCTGGACCGTGATACAATATGCCGTTACTAAGGAAAAATCGGGAATTATTTTTTCAAAAGCAATAGGCGCAATTATCGGAATGACAGCGATAGTATCCTTTTACTACACTTACACAGGAATAATCGGGAAAAATATTGAATGGCTTAACATTCTGTCATTTTTTATCGGTGTCCTTGCAGCATTCATATGTGACTACATTATGATGAGAACTGAAAAATTCACATCGGTTTTCTACGACTGCGCCGGTACGGGAATATTCATCGTATTTATTATACTGTTTTTCCTTTTCACTACCGCACCACCGTTTATTCCTCTTTTCAAAGACCCGATAAATTTCAGCTACGGAATATAAGATTGTTTACCTCTTTAATTCCCCTGCCCACATCTTCAACTCTGTGAGCATCCGAGCCTGTGGAAAAATTCACACCGGCTTTTTCGGCAATCTGAAAAAATTCTCTGTTTACTCCGAGACTTTTTGATGTATTCATTTCAAGGCACATATTCTTTGATTTAATATTTTCGCAAAGTGACAAATATGTATCGGAAAGGTCATAATTGGGATAAAGAGAATGACAGCGAATTAAATCGGGATGGGCTATAATATCAAAAATGCCGCTGCTTACAAGCGAATTTTCCATTTCAAAATATCGGCAGTATATATTATTTACATCTTTACCGAGCCACTGATATTTCCGCTGATTAAAGGTCCAGTTATCAATCCAGTGAACAGAGCCTATAAGATAGTCAAAAAAACCGTCGCTGACAAGCTCTGCAATCTCCTCCTGATGCTGTTCAAACCAGCAGATTTCCAGCCCGAATGAGACTTTAATCGGATATTCCCTGCTTCTGATATCACTTATCAGAGATTTATATTCATCTAAATTATGGGCAGTTTTAGCTTTGCCGTCAAACCACTTTTTCTGATAAAGATTGTATTCTCTTGCTTCTTTGAAAGTGCCGTGAAAATCTTTAAATCGTATACTGTGCTCCAAAAGGCAAATTTCATCTAAATTCATCTGAACAGCTTTTTCTATAAATTTTTCAATCCAGTCGACTGTATACGGTCCCCGTTCAATGTGGATATGCAAATCTTTCACAGCTATACCTCGTTGCAATTTCTTTTTTTTATTTTACAACAAATGAGGGCTCACGGCAATAGTGAAATTTGCAAAATAACTTTTTTGTAATAAAAATCTTGACATTCTCTGCAAGTTACTATATAATACTTTTCGCAGAAGTGGCCCGGTAGTTCAGCTGGTTAGAACGCTAGCCTGTCACGCTAGAGGTCGACGGTTCGAGCCCGTTCCGGGTCGCCACTTGCTGATATGGCTCAGGCGGTAGAGCACATCCTTGGTAAGGATGAGGTCACCGGTTCAAGTCCGGTTATCAGCTCCACTAACAAAACCTTGAAAATGCTTGATTTTAAGCGGTTTTCAAGGTTTTTTGTTTTATTTTTCAAAAAATTATAATATCTCAAAATATCTCTCAGTATCTGCCCTTTGGTGTCCTTTTGGGTGTCCACTTTTTTAAATTTAATAAGCAGCACTTACACAGCGATAAAGACGACAGATTTCTCTGCCGCCTTTATCATAAAAATTATTCAAAGTGCATATAGCCGTCACTGTCAAAATAAAGATTTAAACTTACTGTTTGAACTGTACCGTCATTAAACTCAACATTAAATGTAATTGTATCCTTAATCTGGGACAAATCAAAATTAAAATCATTGCCGACAGCTTCTGTCAGCTCTGTTGTAATGTCCCAACTCAATGAATAGCCTTTATTTACCTTGTGCTTTGTACCGCATTCAAAAACCTTACTCTTCTGGCTGTTTCTCAAATCATCGCCTGAAATTTTTACTTTATTTCCGACAATACTTTTTAATCTTTCATTAACTGTCTTTTTCGATGATTCATCACCTTTTACATAGTGAACAACTAACTGACCGTATTCACTGCTGTTTTTAATCGTCATCCGTTTTACATTGGAGTAATCATCCAAACTCAGTGCAAATTCTCCGCCGGTGACAACATACATTTTTGAATTTATCTCACCTGATTTTGAATTGAGGGTGCTTTTGCCGGAAGATGCTGTTGAACTGTAGCCTTCCCCCTGCAGTTTATCCATTGTACTCTCCACTTCGTTAATGTCTTTTTCATAGAACTCCTCAAGCTGAGAAACTGCTTTCTCATCATTTGCGTCTGCACAGTGAATTGAATAAAAAACAGGCTGTTTGTTAAGATTTCCGCAGCTCATTTCAAATTCTTCAGGCAGTTCATATTCATCTGCGTAAACAATCATTACAGATAACGGATTAGAGTAGTTTTCTGCCGAAACAGTTTTACTGTCACTGTCTGAAACTTTACTGCTGACTATTTGATTTACTCCGAAACCGCCTCCTGCAAGAATGGCAAGCGCTAATGCAGATGCTCCTATTCGTTTAAATATCTGCTTACTGTTAAGCTTTTTCTTATCGACTGTCATATCAAAAATCCTTTCAACCGCATCATCCGAGTGACGGACTCCTGACATAGCATCCTTATATATATCTCTGTTACTCATTTATCCAGTCATCTCCCAAAATATTTTTTAAATGTACTCTTGCTCTGTACAATCTTGTTTTTACTGCTGACGGTTTGCTTTTGATAACTTCTGCAATTTCGTTAATCTGCATATCTTCATAGTAAAATAAATGTACAATCAAGCGTTCTTTTTTAGGCAGTGACATTATTGCATTGAACACGTCATAATTGCTTACGGTGTCAAAAGTGTATAATTCCTTTGCTTCTTCCAACGCAACATCGTTTTTGACAAATGATGATTTAAAATGGTCTTTACATTTATGAACGCAGGTAATTGTCAGCCATTTATCCATATGCTCATCATCATTAAATACCTTTTTTGTTTTCCAAAGCTTTAAAAACACATCCTGCATAACATCTTCGGCATCATGATGGTTTTGTAAATACGAAAGTGCAATAAGATAAATTCTGTTGCTGTTTCGCTTTACTGCATATATGTATTCATCATTTCTCATTCTTTCACCACCTTGTTGAAAGGCCTTTCACTTATATAGCGAATGAGGGGTACAAAAGGTTACAATTTTTTATAAAAATTTCACAGCTGTTCCGTCCCGTTATATAATTCCTCAATACTTTTAAATTCGCTGCTGATTATATTTGGGGTTGTTGTGACCGTTTTCTCCGCCGCCTATCGCTACAATCTTTCCCATTTTTAAAACTCCAATGTATAAAATTTTGCCTTGAATGTTTGACTGCCGTCTATTTTTGAATATTCTCCATAGTGGTGAAATTTCAGTCCGCACTTTTCCATAACCTTGCCGGAGCGGGGATTATCTATTGCGTGGTCTGCACAGATTTTATTAACACCCAATTCATTATGAGCAAAATCAATTATTGATTTCATAGCTTCTGTGCAATAACCCTTGTGCCAATAATCATAATGCAGATTATATCCAATTCCCCAATATTCTTTCATTTGAACATTAGGTCCGATGCTGCCTGTACCGATAACCCTGTTTTCCTCTTTCAAAACAAACGCCCAATTCCATTCTTTTTCATCAACAAGCGTTGATTTTATCCAATCAATAGTTTGGCTTATATCTGTTAATCTAGGATATGACATATATCTTGCTACCCGTTCATCACTGTTCCATGAAAAGCAAGCCTCTGCGTCATCAAGTGTAATAGGTCTTAATATCAATCTTTCTGTTTCTAAAACAGGTTCCTTTGCCATTTCAATACCTCCTAAAAAATAAACCGTTGATGCATACTTGCTGCACATCAACGGTTTTGGTTTCTTATTATCACAAGCATCATACCGAAATTGAGTGCAACAAAAGTATTCCATTTGTATCACAAATAGAATCGGAATGTTTATCAAATGTTGCACAAATTCTAAACAGCATAATACTTTTTCCTTTCAAATATTAAATACATACTAACACTAACAGAAAAATTTGTCAAATGGTAATCACTTTCATTAAGTTCAACTTTAAATGTAATTATGTCCTTGATTTGTGACAGGTCAAAGTTAGGATTGTTTCCAATTGCTCCATTTATTTGAGCAAAAGTTAAAAAGGTGCTTTTATTTACAGCTTAAATACTGTATAATAAGGATGAGAGGGTGAAATTTATGGGAGAGAACAAAACATACATTGGTAAAAAAGAAAAGAGAAATTACATTTTCGGCTTATGCGGTCAGAATATGGTTTACTCGCTTATTGGTGCTTCCTTTTTCACATACTTTATGACAGATATTGCGCTGTTTCCTGCTGCTGTAGTTTCAGTGCTTTTGATTGTTATGAAGGTATGGGATGGAGTAAACGACCCTGTTATAGGTTCATTTATTGACAGGCACAGCTTTAAAAGCGGAGAAAAAATGCGTCCGTTTTTAAAATACACTCCCCTGCCTGTCGGCATTTTTACAGTTCTTCTTTTTCTGGTATTTTCAACTAAAGAAGATTTACTTTGGCTTAGGGTTGCATATTTCATTATAATGTATATCTGCTGGGACCTTGCATACACGGTTCAGGATGTTTCTGTTTGGGGAATTACTGCGATGATTTCGCCAAATTCCTCTGAGCGTGACAAATTTGTTCAATGGGCAAGGACTTTTGGCAGTTGTGTTTACAGTGCATTAAGCACAGTTATACCTATGGTGCTTGAAATGATTGCTAACGCTAAGGGAGTAAGTATGGCCTTTATCACTTTGGTATTTGCGGTGATTTTCGGACTTGGCGGTGCTATGATTAGCTACAGATGCTCCTACGCACAGGAAAGAATTCACGTAAACAAGGAAGAACAACAGGCTTCAATGAAGGAAAGCTTCCTTTTACTTTTTAAAAATAAAATGATGCTTCTTGTTACTCTGGCAAATCTTTTCGGTGCATTAGGCTTCGGTATAAATCTTGTAACATATTTCTTCAAGTATGAAATTCCCGACAGCTTCCTTGGAAGCAGTATTATCGGTGCATTAGGTCTTACGACTATTTACTTTATAATCACAGGACTGCCGGGATTTATCGGTATGATTTTTGCCGACAGGCTAAAAAGGCTTTTAGGCAACTACGTCAATGTTCTAATTATGATTCAGATTGCTAATATTATTGCAAGAATTATTGCTTTTGCAGTAGGCTTTGAGGGTAAAAAGCTGTGGATATCAATGATTATAATAGGTATCGGAAGTATACCAAGCGGTGCCGCATCTATTGCGCAGACATCAATTTTCTGCGACAGTATTGACTATATGGAATGGAAAACAGGTAAACGTACTGAGGGAATCACATTTTCTATACAAACCTCATTCACTAAAATTTCAAGCGGTATCACCTCGGGACTTGCAACGCTGGCTCTTTCGTTTTTAGGCTACAGGGCTATTGACAATGCCGCAGTTTACGTGGGTACACAAACCGCCGCCTTTGACAAATGGATATGGCCGCTGGTTGTCCTTACACCTGCAATAGCAAGCGTGCTTTATATCATTCCGCTTCTTTTCATAAGATACACTAAGGAAAAAAGAGCGATAGTTGAGGGTGATTTAATGGCAAGAAGAGAGGGAAAGGAAGAATCGGGTTTGTCGCCGTACTTCCTTGAAAAAACAAAAGACAAAGGAGAAAAGTGATGAAGGTATTATTGGCAATTCTAATCATTCTCGTCGTTTTTATTATTATAACGCTGATTAGGGCAGTGTTCTACAAGGCTGAAGAGCCTGTTCAGGAAGCATTTCCCGAGGAGAAGGTTGACTCCGAAAGAGTACAGAAAAAGCTGTCGGAGGCAATCAAAATCAAAACAATCTCCCACGAAAACGAGGACGAAACCGACTGGGCGGAATTTGACAGATTTCACGATTTTCTGAAGGAGTCATTTCCGCTTGTACATAAAAACCTGACGGTTGAAAATGTATCAACAGCAAGTCTGCTTTTCTACTGGAAGGGCAGTGACGAAGGTCTTGAGCCTATCGCATTTTTGGCTCATCAGGACGTTGTACCTGTTGCAAAGGGAACTGAAAATGACTGGGAGCATCCTGCCTTTGACGGCTACAACGACGGCAAATTCATTTGGGGCAGAGGCGCCCTTGATATGAAAAACCATCTCATAAGCCTCCTTGAAAGCGTTGAAACCTTACTTGAGGAAGGCTATCAGCCTGTCAGAGGCGTATATCTCTGCTTAGGTCACAACGAGGAAATCGTTTCAGGCGGTAACAACGGTGCAAGAGAGATTGCAGAAACCCTCAAAGCAAAGGGAGTACACCTTGACAGCGTTGTCGACGAGGGAGGTGCAATGCTTCCTGCTAATGTTAAGGGTATTCTTGAGGCAAACCTTGCAGGCATCGGCGTTGCTGAAAAGGGCTATGCAGATTTTAAAATCACAGTTAAATCTAAGGGCGGTCATTCATCACAGCCTCCTAAGCATACTGCTTTAGGCATACTTTCAAAAAAGGTTATCAATCTTGAAAATCATCAGTTCAAATCAAAAATTCTTCCCTTTGTTTATCACCTTTTCAGTGATATAGGAAAGAGAACCTCATATCTCGGCAGAGTTGTATTCTGCAACCTTTGGCTTTTAAAGCCGTTACTGCTTAAGGTTATGAGCAGTATTCCCCCTGCGGCTTCACTTGTTAGGACAACCACAGGCGTTACAATGGCAAGCGGCTCCCCTGCCGCAAATGTTCTTCCGCAAAAGGCAAGCGTTACCGTTAATTTCAGAATTATGCCCGGCGAAACAATCGAAGACGTCAGACGTCATATTGAAAAATATATGGGCGGAGAAAATGTTGAAATTGAGTTTATAAAGGGTAAGGAGCCGAGTCTTGTTTCTCCAACAGATACAAGGTCCTTTGACACACTCAGACGACTTACTGTTGCACAGGATAAAAAGAACATTGTTGCTCCCTATCTTGTTATGGGCGGAACCGACGCATATAACTATGAAATAGTTTGCGAGAATATTTATCGTTTTTCTCCGTTTAAGGTTGATACGTCACTTCTTCTTACAACCCATTCAACAAACGAGAGAATTCCTGTTGAACAGCTAACAGAGGGTGTAGCATTCTTCAAGCGTTACATCCGCATTATGACAGCCGAATAAGGAGAAGCTATGGATTTTAAAGAAAGCACATTTATGTACATAATAGGCGGAATTGTTGTACTGTTCGTTTTAGCACAGTCGCTTTTCTTCCTTATCAGAGCCTGGAGGCAGGGCAAAAAACTCGGTATAAGTACCGAAGCATTAAAGGGTACCGTTACTCAGTCGGCACTTTTCAGCATAGCACCCGCTATCTCAATCGTTGCAACTGTTCTAACTCTTTCGGGAGCTCTTGGAATTGTTCTACCTTGGATTAGACTTACCGTAATCGGTGCAATTCAATATGAAGTGCCTGCGGCTGAATCGGCTATGGAGGCTTTAGGCTATACAGGCGGACTTTCAACGGAAATTACTTCACCCTTAGGCTTTTCAACAGCCGCTTGGGTTATGACCTTAGGTTCAATTATGCCTCTTGTTATTATTCCTTTTGCATTAAAGAAAATTCAAAAGGGTATCGGCAAGGCTGTTAATAAAAACGGTGCATGGGCTGATGCTATGAGTGCCGCAGCATTTATCGGTCTTATCAGTGCATTTGTAGGCAAAGCAATAGTCGGACAGGGTGACAAGGCTGTTTTAGGTGACGGTGCCGGCGTTCTTTCTGTAAGTGCTCTTGTTATTTCAATGATTGTAATGCTTGGCTTTATGCAACTTGAAAAGAAAAAGGAAATCAAGTGGCTTCAGCCTCTTGCAATGCCTCTTTCAATGTTCATCGCAATGGGTTCAGTTGTTCTTATTGCACAGGTGCTTCCTGCTGATATCGCTTGGCTTGAATGGAGGGGTTAATTATGAACGATTTTAATAATAAAACTCATTTATACGGTAGATTTTGGGTTATTACCGCTCTTTTCGGATTCATAATGATTCCCGTTGCCATCAGTGCTCATTTGAATGCTTTTCCTTCAGCGTCTGTTGTTTTAAAGGGACTTGCACCTATCGCACTCCTTTTTTATCCAACAGCAGTAATTGAGGTTATAACATACACTCCTCTTCTTGGCTCGGGAGCCACATATGTAAGCTTTATTACAGGTAATATCACTAACCTTAAGCTTCCCTGTGTGCTTTCCTCCTTAGATTCAGCCAAGGTTAGAGCAAACAGTGATGAGGGTGAGGTTCTGTCAACTATTGCCGCTTGTACATCTTCTATTGTTACTACCTTAATCGTAGCAGCAGGTGTTCTTATCTTCTCCCCTATTCTCCCTTACATTACAGGTGAAGATTCTCCACTTGCTCCTGCTTTTTCACAGGTTGTTCCTGCACTTTTCGGTGCTTTGGGTATGAGTTATTTTGCCAAGAACTTTAAGCTTTCAGTAGTTCCTATTGCGGCAATTTGCCTCGTTTTAATGTTCAAAGGAGATTTGTCCGTTGGAATTCTTATTCCTGTTGGCATAGTTGTTTCTATGCTTTCTGCACATATTATGTATAAAAAAGGCTTACTTAAATAATAGAACATAAAAATTGCTCCGCAGATTTTACTCTGTGGAGCTTTTTTGCATTATTTAATGAATAATTTGTTTTTATCCTTTTCCCAAATACAGAGCCAGCCTGACGGAATTCTTGCCCAAAGATTCCCGCTTGATGATAATTTTGTTTCAAGGATTGTAACCTTTGTTTTTGCTTTAAGATAAGCATTGTCCTTCGATTTTTTTGAAACGGCATTTTTCTTTGCGTCGGCAGTTATATCCTTAACCTTTTTTCTCCCTGTATTTGCTCCTGCACTGTTGTATAATCCCCTGACGTTTGTAAGGGAGAATGTGCCGTTTTTAACTGTCGGCACAGAATATATTTTGCTCCTGTTTTTCGGTCGGAGAACACCGTAAAAAGCCGTATAGCTATGCTTTATTTTTTTTATTTTCTTACTGTTCCAGTTCTGGTCGTAGGTATAAAAGAAATCTGTATCACCCTCACCTGAAGCAACGGCAATATGACCGTAATCATTTTTTGAGCTGATATCACCATTCCAAACTGCGATATCACCTTTTTCTGGGATAAAATCAGGTGTATTTGAAATCCTGACAAAATTCTTTTTCAGCGGTTCTCTGATATCAAAATCAGTCCAATAATCTCTCGCATTACCCCAAGCGCCTGCCTTTATTTCAAAAACCTTATCAAGATACAATTTAATTAAATCTACGCACTGCACACCGCTTACACCGTCATAGTCGATTTCCTGACCTAAATATTTTGAAATAAAGCTGTCAAATGTCATTTTCGCACTTCTCCTTTTTCTCAAGATTCATTACGGCTGAAAGTCCTGCGGAAAGCGCCGAGACCCCTAAACCTACAAGAGCGGATTTGAGTACAGCCTTATCGGCGGAAAAATCCACAACAATCATATTCACCGCAATGTATCCGAGAGCAGTCTGTAAAAAAGTCCTGACGGCTCTTTTAACAGTAATCTTTGTACATTTCATATCTAATTCTCCTTTTCTAAATCGTTTATTCTGTGATTTATAACCTTTATCTGTTCTTCAATAACCGGCAATCTTTCGGCAAAATTGTTATGCTTGTCAACCTTCTGCTCCAGCTTTTCAAGTCTGTAGGACGTTAGCTTTGACGATGTAAGTATTCCGCCGAAGGAACCGAGCACCGTACCTAAAACAGATACAAAGGCAACAATTATTTCGTTGCTCAAAAAAGATATTCCTTTCTATAATATTCAGAGCTGAGACTCTCTGTACCTACAATATTTTAAATTAAATTTCAATCAGTTCAAGCAGATGACCTTTTTTGAGGACTTACGCTACAGTCAATATAGACTATATGAGCTATACAAAAATACTGTATTTTTATTCATTTTTATGTATATTTATAATATTTTTTTGATATCTATTGACATTACAATATGCTTGTGTATAATAAATAAGATATAATTTAGAAAACGGAGATTATGTATAAAATTGAAAAAAATATTCATTGACGGAAAAGACGGTACAACAGGCTTAAAAATATACAAGCGTTTTGAAAACAGAAGCGATATTGAGCTTATGCTCATTGACCCGGAAAAGCGTAAGGATGCCAAAGAAAGAGCAAAACTTATTAACGAAAGCGACATTACATTTCTTTGCCTCCCTGACGCCGCATCTATAGAGGCTGTTTCACTTGTTGAAAATAACAACGTTAAAATAATTGATACTTCAACTGCTCACAGAACATCAGAAGGCTGGGCATACGGTTTTCCGGAGCTTAGCAAAGAGCACCGACGAAAAATAGAGACCGATAACAGAATTGCTGTTCCCGGATGTTATGCAAGCGGTTTTATCTCAATAGTATATCCTCTTGTAAAAAGCGGTTTTATCTCACCCGATTATGACATAGTGTGCTATGCTTTAAGCGGTTACACAGGTGCAGGCAAAAAGGGTATCGCACAGTATGAGGATAAAAACAGAGACAATGAGCTTGACTCACCGAGGCTTTATGCCCTTACACAGGAACATAAGCATCTTAAGGAGATGAAGGCTGTCAGCGGTTTATCAAAGACACCGATTTTCTCCCCCATCATATGCGATTATCCACAGGGAATGATTGTTTCAGTTCCTCTCTACACCGATAAAATGGCAAAAAAATATACTCCTGCAGACATCTGTGAAATGTTTAAGGAGCATTATAACGGCTCTGATATCGTAAAGGTTCGCGACCTTGGATACACAACAGGTATGATAGGCTCAAACAACTTTGCCGACAGAGACGATATGGAAATTGAAATAAACGGAAATGAAGACAGAATTCTCATTACTTCAAGATTTGATAATCTTGGTAAGGGTGCTTCAGGTGCGGCAATACAGTGTCTGAACATTGCAATGGGAATTGACGAAAAAACAGGACTTAACATAGGAGAATAAGATTATGAAATATATTAACGGCGGAATATGTGCAGCAAAAGGTTTCAAGGCAAGCGGCACATACTGCGGAATTAAAAAGCCTGCTAATGACGACCCAAGCATTAAGCATAAAAATGACATATGTCTTTTTACATCCGATGAAGTTTGCAATGCTGCGGCTGTCTATACACAAAATAAGGTTAAGGGTGCACCTATTATTGTCACAAAAGCTAATCTTGAAAAAAGCGGCGGCAAGGCTGTTGCAGTTATCGCAAATTCAAAAAATGCCAACACCTGCAATGCTGACGGTGTGGAAAAAGCCGATAAAATGTGTCAGCTTGTGGCTGATGAAATGGGAATACCCAAAGAGCAGGTTATCGTCGCGTCGACAGGAGTTATCGGTCAGGTACTTCCTATTGAACCGATTAAAAAAGCCGTTCCTGTTCTTGTTAAAGAGCTTGGCTACGGCAAGAATGAAGAAGCGGCAACGGCAATTATGACTACAGATACCGTAAAAAAAGAATACGCTGTTGAATTTGAAATTGACGGTGTAAAATGCGTTATAGGCGGTATGGCTAAGGGTTCGGGTATGATTCATCCGAATATGGCTACTACCCTCAACTTTATCACAACCGACTGTGCCGTTTCATCAAAAATGCTCCAAAAGGCTTTGAGCGAAATTGTTAAGGTTACATACAACTGCCTGTCAATCGACGGCGACACATCGACAAATGATATGGTCAGCCTTATGTCAAACGGCTTGGCAGGCAACAATGAAATATCAGAGGAAAATGAAAACTTTGAAATATTCAAATCTGCACTTTACGAGGTTATGGCTAATCTTACACGTATGCTTGCAAAAGACGGTGAAGGCGCCAGCAAGCTACTTGAATGTAAATGTATCGGCGCTCCCGATAAAGACACGGCAATTACCGTTGCAAAAAGCGTTGTCTGCTCCTCCCTGTTCAAGGCAGCTATGTTCGGTGAGGACGCTAACTGGGGCAGGGTTCTCTGTGCTATCGGTTATGCTGACGCCGAATTTGACATAAACAAGGTTGACGTTGATTTGAGAAGTGACAAGGGTAATGTTACTGTTTGCAGAAACGGTGCAGGAGTTGAATTTTCAGAAGAAAAGGCGGCTGAAGTTCTTTCAAGTGATGAGATTTATATTGACATAAACCTTAATCAGGGAAATGAAGATGCAACCGCTTGGGGCTGTGACCTTACTTATGATTATGTAAAAATAAACGGTGATTACAGAACCTGATTTACAATTTAGGAGATGCAAACTATGAATATTGACAATCAAACAAAAGCAGAAATACTTGCACATGCTCTTCCGCATATTCAGAAATACAGAAAGAAAATTGTTGTCGTAAAATACGGCGGCAACGCTATGATTAACGATGAACTTAAGGAAGCTGTTATGCGTGACCTGGTTCTTCTTTCAACGATAGGAATAAGAATCGTTCTTGTTCACGGCGGCGGTCCGTCAATTAACAAAACACTTGAGAAAATGCAGATTGAAAGCAAATTTGAAAACGGTCTTCGTGTTACCGACAGAGAAACCGTTGATGTTGTTCAGATGGTACTTGCAGGAAAGGTAAACAAGGATTTAGTTTGCCAAATCGGTAATATGGGCGGTCACGCTATCGGTCTTTCAGGTATGGACGGAAATATGCTTAAGTGCAGACCTCTTGACGATACTCACGGCTATGTAGGCGAAATCACTGAGGTTAATATGGATGTTGTGGAGGAAGCTCTCGAACACAGCTTTATTCCTGTAATCTCCACAATCGGATATGATGAAAGCGGCAACTGCTACAACATTAATGCAGACACTGCCGCAGCCGCAGTTGCAGGTGCACTAAAAGCTGAAGCTCTTGTATCTATGACAGACATAGTAGGTCTGCTTCGTGACAAGGACGATGATTCAACCTTAATTCACAGAGTTTATATTTCAGACACTCCTGCACTTATTGCCGAGGGAATAATAAGCGGTGGTATGATACCGAAGATTGATTCAATGACTCAGGCTTTGCGTGAGGGTGTAAAAAAAGCATTTATTATTGACGGACGTGTTCCCCACTCTATCCTTATGGAGCTTCTTACCGATGAAGGTATGGGAACAATGTTCAGAAGCAGATAGAGGTGAATTTCAATGAATACAAAAGATCTCGATAATGAATACGTTGCACACGCATACGGCAGATTTGACGTAGCATTAACCAGCGGCAAGGGTTCAACACTTTATGATGAAAACGGTAAAAAATATATAGATTTCGGTTCGGGTATAGGTGTAACGGCTTTCGGAATTTGTGATGACGAATGGAAAGAGGCTGTTATTAATCAGCTTAATAAGGTTCAGCACGTAAGCAATCTCTATTATACCGAGCCTTGTGCTGAGCTTGCAAAGCTTCTCTGCGATAAAACGGGAATGAAAAAGGTTTTCTTTTCAAACAGCGGTGCAGAAGCAAATGAAGGTGCAATTAAATTTGCAAGGAAATACTCCTTTGACAAATACGGCGAAGGAAGGAGCACAATTATTACTCTTGTTAATTCCTTTCACGGCAGGACAATAACCACCCTCGCCGCTACAGGTCAGGACAGCTTTCATACAACATTCAATCCATTTACCGAGGGCTTTAAATACTGCCCTGCAAATGATATTGATACGCTTAACAAAATGGCAACTGACGATGTATGCGCCGTTATGTTTGAGTGCGTTCAGGGAGAAGGCGGTGTCAATAACCTTGACTATGATTTCGTAAAGGCTATTGAACGGCTTGCAAAGGAAAAAGACATCTTAATGGTTGTTGATGAGGTACAAACAGGTAACGGAAGAACCGGAAAATATTTCGCCTATGAGAATTTCGATATCACTCCCGATATAGTTTCCACTGCAAAGGGTATTGCAGGAGGACTGCCTATGGGTGCAGTGCTTTTCGGAGAAAAGCTGAAAGAAACCGTCACTCCCGGCTCTCACGGTTCGACCTTCGGAGGTAATCCCATTTGTGCCGCAGGTGCCTGTTCAATAGTTTCAAGAATTGACGATGATTTTCTTTTAAGCGTCAGAGAAAAAAGCCAGTACATAATCAGCTTCCTCAAAAATGTAAGAGGAGTTAAATCAGTATCGGGTATGGGACTGATGCTTGGTATTGAAACCGAAAAGAACGCAAAAGAAATTGCAAATGAATGTCTTGAAAAAGGACTTCTTGTCTTAACTGCAAAAAATAAAATAAGACTTCTTCCTGCTCTTAATATCAGCAAACCAGAGCTTGATGATGGATTAAATATTTTGAAAGAGGTAATTGAAAAATGAAGCATTTACTTAAATTACAGGATTTATCACACCACGACATTTTAGACATCTTAAATCTTGCCGACCAGCTTAAATACGAAACCAAGCACGGCATTAAGCACCATTACCTTGAGGGAAAAACTCTCGGTATGATTTTTCAAAAAAGCTCTACAAGAACAAGGGTCAGCTTTGAAACAGGTATGTATCAGCTTGGCGGTCAGGCTCTTTTCCTTTCAAACAGAGATTTACAGATAGGCAGAGGCGAGCCTGTGCAGGATACTGCAAGAGTGCTTTCACGTTACCTTGACGGTATTATGATTAGAACCTTTGAGCAAAAAGAGGTTGAGGATTTAGCTGAATACGGCTCAATTCCTATCATTAACGGTCTTACCGACTACTGTCATCCCTGTCAGGTGCTTGCTGACCTTATGACAATACGTGAATACAAAAAGAGCTTTGACGGACTTAAATTCTGCTTTATCGGTGACGGCAACAATATGGCAAACAGCCTTATTGTGGGTGCGATTAAAATGGGTATGAGCTGTGCCATTGCCTGCCCTGACGGTTACAAGCCCGACGCTGAAATAATAAAATGGGCACAGGAAAACGGAAACTTTATGTGCAGTGACAATATTTCTGAATGTGCAAAGGATGCAGATATACTTTACACTGATGTTTGGGCATCAATGGGACAGGAAGATGAAAAGGCAGAAAGGGAAAAGATTTTCAAGAATTTCCAGATTAACGACGAGGTTATGGCAGCTGCCAAGGATGACGCAATGGTGCTTCACTGCCTCCCTGCTCACAGAGAAGAAGAAATTACCGCTAAGGTATTCGAGGCTCATGCAGATGAAATCTTTGACGAGGCTGAAAACAGACTTCACGCTCAAAAGGCAGTATTAGTTAAATTGTTAGGATAAACATTATGGAAGATAATAAAATTTATATATGTCTTTCAAACGGTGATATATTTGAAGGCAGAAGTTTCGGCGCTAAGGGCGAAGTTTTGGGCGAGCTTGTATTTACAACAGGTATGGGCGGATATATTGAAACTCTGACAGACCCAAGCTACTACGGTCAGATTGTTATGCAGACCTTTCCCCTTATCGGTAACTACGGTTTTATTGATGAGGATACGGAAAGCGAAAAATCCGCTGTCAGTGCATATATTGTAAGGGAATACTGCGAAACCCCCTCAAATTTCAGATGTCAGAATACCCTCGACGATTATCTTAGGGAAAACGGCATTGTGGGCGTATACGATGTTGACACAAGAGAAATAACTAAAATTATAAGAGAATCGGGCGTAATGAATGCTCTTATTACAAGCAACCCGAAAAATGCCGACCTTGAAAAAATAGGTGCATATAGAATTACAGATGCAGTAAAATCCGTATCATCTGTAAAGCCTGCCATGAGTGCGTCAGATGAGCATAAATACAATGTCGTTCTCATTGATTACGGAACTAAGAAAAATATAGTAAGAGAACTTAATAAACGTGGCTGTAATGTTGCCGTTGTCCCATATGACACTAAAGCGGAGGATATTTTATCCCTTGACCCCGACGGAATTATGCTTTCAAACGGTCCCGGTGACCCGGAGGAAAACATTGAGGCTATTGCCGAATTAAAAAAACTTGTTGGTAAAAAGCCGATTTTTGCAATATGTCTCGGCCATCAGCTTTTGGCACTCAGTCAGGGCGGAAAAACAGAAAAGCTCAAATACGGACACAGAGGTGTAAACCAGCCGGTTAAAAATCTGAAAACAGGAAGGACATTTATTTCTTCCCAAAATCACGGCTATGCTGTTATGAATGATTCTGTTGAATCAGCCGGCGGTATTATCAGCTATGTTAACGCTAATGACGGTACATGTGAGGGTGTTGATTATCCCGAAAAACAGGCTTTTTCGGTTCAGTTTCACCCGGAAGCATGCTCAGGTCCTCACGACACAAGATTTATCTTTGATAAATTTATTGATATGATGGGAGGTAAAAAATAATGCCTCTTAATAAGGATATAAGAAAGGTTCTTGTTATAGGCTCTGGACCTATAGTTATAGGTCAGGCAGCTGAATTTGACTACGCAGGTGCACAGGCATGCAGAGTTTTAAAGGACGAAGGAATAGAGGTCGTACTCGTAAACTCAAACCCTGCCACCATTATGACGGATAAAGCTCTTGCAGACCATATTTATCTTGAGCCTTTAACCGAAGAAACGATAAAAAGAATTATTGAAAAAGAAAAGCCCGACTCGATTCTCTGCGGTCTTGGAGGTCAGACGGGACTTACAATCGGTATGCAGCTTGCCAAGGACGGCTACCTTGAAAAAATGGGTGTAAGGCTCTTGGGCACTAATGCCGAGGCAATCGACAAGGCTGAGGACAGACAGCTCTTCCGTGACACTATGGTGAAAATCGGACAGCCTGTTGTTCCCAGCGACATTGCTTATACCGTAGACCATGCAAAAGAAATTGCACAGGGCATCGGCTATCCAGTTATTATCCGCCCTGCCTTCACCCTTGGCGGTGCTGGAGGCGGCGTTGCAAATAATGAAAAGGAGCTTGAAATAATTGCCAAAAACGGTCTGATGCTCTCCCCTATTACTCAGGTGCTTGTTGAAAGATACATTGCAGGCTGGAAAGAAATTGAATTTGAGGTTATGCGTGACAGCGTAGGAAATGTTATTGCCGTATGCTCAATGGAAAACTTTGACCCTGTAGGCATTCACACAGGTGACAGCATCGTTATTGCCCCAGCCGTTACGCTTGCCGACAAGGAATATCAGATGCTCCGTTCTGCATCTCTTGATATTATCACGGAGCTTGGAATTGAGGGCGGCTGCAACTGTCAGTTTGCATTAAATCCCGAGAGCTTTGAATATTCCGTTATTGAGGTAAATCCAAGAGTATCAAGGTCTTCTGCTCTTGCGTCAAAGGCTACAGGATACCCTATTGCAAAGGTAACGACTAAAATTGCTTTAGGCTACACTCTTGATGAAATCAAAAACGATATCACGAAAAAGACCTGTGCCTGCTTTGAGCCGACGCTTGACTATGTAGTTGTCAAGCTCCCCAAATGGCCTTTTGACAAATTTGTCAATGCCTCACGTAAATTAGGCACTCAGATGAAGGCGACGGGCGAAGTAATGAGCATTGCTCCCTGCTTTGAAATGGCTGTTATGAAAGCTGTCAGAGGTGCTGAAATCGGTCTTGACACGCTCAATAACAAAGCGCTTGACAAAGCTGATATCAGACAGAAATTGTCCGAACAGGACGATTTGAGGCTTTTCACAGTATTTAAGGCTTTGAAAAGCGGAATGAGCATTGACGAAATTCACCAAATCACAATGATTGACGAGTGGTTTTTAGGCAAGCTGAAAAATATGGCCGATTTCGAAAATGAAATTGACGGCTGTCCTCTTTCAAAGGAACAATACATCAGAGGAAAGAAATACGGCTACACCGACAAGGCTCTCGAAAAATTAAGCGGAGGCGGTCTTGCCTACCACAGAAACTGCGTTTATAAAATGGTTGACACCTGCGGTGCTGAATTTGCCGCTGAAACGCCTTATTTCTACTCAACCTACGATGAACACTGCGAAGCAAGAGAGCTTCAGCAAAGCGGTAAAGAAAAGATTATTGTTTTAGGCTCAGGTCCTATCAGAATCGGACAGGGTATTGAATTTGACTACTCCTCTGTTCACTGTGTATGGACGCTTAAAGAACTGGGTTACGAGGTTATCTTAATTAACAACAATCCCGAAACCGTCTCCACGGACTTTGACACAGGCGACAGACTTTATTTCGAGCCGCTGACAGAAGAAGATGTTTTGAACGTCATTAAAGCCGAAAATCCTATCGGCGTAGTAGTTGCTTTCGGTGGTCAGACCGCAATAAAGCTGACTAAATTCCTTGACGGAAAGGGCATAAAAATTCTCGGCACAAGTGCTGAATCAATAGATGTCGCCGAGGACAGAGAACGGTTTGACGCTCTTCTTGAAAGTTTTAACATTTTCAGACCTAAGGGTGAAAGCGTTATGACTTTGGAAGATGCGCTTTCTGCCGCAAACAGACTTGAATATCCCGTGCTTTTACGCCCCTCCTACGTTATCGGCGGTCAGAATATGACTATTGCTTACACAGATGATGATGTTAAGCAGTATATGGACATTATTCTGTCTCAGGGAATTGAAAATCCTGTTCTCGTTGACAAATATATGATGGGAACAGAGCTTGAGGTTGACTGCATATCGGACGGTGAGGATGTACTTATCCCGGGAATTATGGAGCATATTGAAAGAGCGGGCGTTCATTCAGGCGACTCAATAGCCGTTTATCCCCCATATAATCTTAACGATATGATGCTTGAAAAAATCTGCGACATATCGGTTAAACTTGCCCTTTCGCTCAAAACAAAGGGACTTGTAAATATTCAGTATCTCATTTACAAAAATGAGCTTTATGTTATCGAGGTGAACCCGAGAGCATCAAGAACCATTCCCTATATCAGCAAGGTTACAGGCGTGCCTATGGTTGAGCTTGCAACAAAAATAATGGTTGGTAAAAGGCTTAGGGATTTAGGCTTCGGAACAGGACTTTACAGAACGCCCCCATATGTTGCAGTTAAGGTTCCCGTTTTCAGCTTTGAAAAACTTAATGATGTAAATTCAAAGCTCGGTCCCGAAATGAAATCCACAGGAGAAGTTTTGGGTGTAGGCAAGAACATTAACGAGGCGCTTTTTAAAGGTCTTGTTTCCGCAGGATTTAAAACCGATTTTCACAGCAAGGACAGGCACGGAGTTCTGATTACCGTCACAAAACAGGACAGGTATGAGATAGTCAATCTTGCAAAAAAACTTGACGATATGGGCGCTGACATCTGGGCTACTCCCGAAACAGCGAAAGCTATTGAAAGCCTCGGAATTGAGGTTTCCGTTGTGAACAAGCTGAGAGATGACAACTCCATTATGGATTTAGTGGAATCGGGAAAGCTCGACTACATCGTTTACACAGGCAAGAGTGACAAAAAGTCTATTGCCGATTACATCAGACTTCACAACAGGGCAAATCAGCTGGGCATCGCTACGCTGACATCTCTTGATACGGCAAATGCCCTTGCCGATATTATTGCATCAAGATACAATCAGAGAAATACGGAGCTTGTGGATATTAACTGTATGAGAAAGGAAAAAGGTATTCTCAGATTTTCCAAAATGCAGGGTACAGGTGACGACTATATTTTCTTTAACAATCAGTGCGGTATTATCACCTGCCCTGAAAGTTTCGCCATTGAATTTTCCGACAGGCACAGAGGTATCGGCGGTGACGGCATAGTTCTTATCGAAGACAGCGACATTGCAGACGCAAAAATGAGGATATTCAATATTGACGGCTCTGAGGGAAAAATGGCAGGAAACTCTATCAGATGCGTCGGCAAGTTCCTTTATGACAACGATATGGTTAAAAAGGAAAAAATGTATATTGAAACAGCTTCGGGAGTTAAAACACTGTCACTCTTTACAAGAAACGGCAAAGTATCTTCCGCAACTGTTGATATGGGCAGTGCAGAGCTGACACCTGATAAAATCCCCGTAAAACTTGACGGTGACAAAATTATTGACCGCACTGTAACTATCGGTGAAAATGAATACAAAATCAATTGCTGTTCTATGGGCAATCCCCACTGTGTGGTTTTTGTTGATAATGTTGACAGAATTGACCTGAAAAAAATAGGACCGCAGTTTGAAACGGCAGATATTTTCCCCGAAAGAATTAATACGGAATTTGTAAGAGTAGTAAACTCAAACACTCTGAAAATGAGAGTATGGGAACGCGGCAACGGAGAAACTCCTGCCTGCGGTACAGGCGCCTGTGCCGCCGTAATAGCCGCTGTGGAAAACGGCTTTTGCAATAAGGGC
This sequence comes from uncultured Bacteroides sp., assembly GCA_964535085.1. Lineage (GTDB taxonomy): Bacteria > Bacillota > Clostridia > Oscillospirales > Acutalibacteraceae > Eubacterium_R. The sequence continues at coordinate 139,980 of CAZHSE010000001.1, read as the reverse complement.
GAAAACATAACAGTAAAGCTCAAAGGCGGAGATTTAATTGTAAATTACACCGACGATAAAGTTACTCTTACAGGTGACTGCAACCTTGTTTATAAGGGCGAAATTGAATATTAAACCAAAATGGTTCTATAAAAAAGCCGTAACGATGTTTTTACTTAATTCAAAACTTCGTTACGGCTTAAGCTATTTTATTTGTTTTTATGTAAAGGAATTATTCCTCAGCTGCTTCTTCAGCAGGCTCTTCGTCTGCAAGCTCTGCAATAGTTTCTTCAGGCTTAGCAAGGAGTTCTTTCATTGAAAGAGAAACTCTCTTCTTGTCAAAGTCAACCTCAGTAATTCTGACATCAACCTCATCGCCTACGTGAAGAACATCTGCAGGAGTCTTAATTCTTTCCCATGAAATCTGGCTGATATGAATAAGACCGTCAATACCGGGAAGAATGTTTGCAAATGCACCGAAAGATGCAAGACCAACAATCTTAGCCTTACAGTCAGTTCCTACAGGATAATCTCTCTTGAGAATCTCCCAAGGATTGTCCTCAAGTTTTTTGAAGCCGAGAGAAATTTTCTTTGTCTCTTCGTCAAGTTTCTTAATTGTTACCTCAACAACGTCACCTACGTTTACAATCTCTGACGGATGCTTAATACGATTCCATGACAGCTCGCTGATATGAATCATACCGTCCATACCGCCGATGTCTACAAATGCACCGTAGCTTGTAAGTGACTTAACTGTACCTGTAAGTTTCTTACCCTCTTCAAGAGTAGCCCAAAGCTCCTCCTGACGAGCCTTCTTTTCAGCGGCTGTAACAACCTTGATTGAGCCGACTGCACGTCTTCTTGCAGGGTTAATGTCGATAACCTTAAAGCGAACAGATGTACCCTTAAGAATATCAAGCTCCTGATTCTTCGGAACACCTGTCTGTGAAGCAGGGATAAACACTCTGCTTCCCTTTGAAACAGCGATAACTCCGCCTTTAACAACAGCGGTAACCGTACCTTCGAGAGTTTCATCGTTTTCCTTAGCGGCAACGATTTCCTCCCAGCCTTTGAATGCGTCAACAAGCTTCTTAGAAAGCTTGAGCACACCCTCATTGTCATCAGTCTTCATGATAACAAGGTTAAGCTTGTCACCGATAGATACTGCTTCACTTGGGTTGCTGATTGGTTCAGCGGAAAGATCATCAAGAGCAATAACACCTGTCTGTTTTCTTCCCTCAACATCAACAAATACCTCGGTCGGAGTAATGTTGACAACAGTACCTATTACTACCTTGCTGTTTTCGTCTTCTCTGAATGATTCTTCAAGCATTTCTTCGAAGGTTGCCTCACCATCAGCAGATGCTTTGACAGCAGCCTTAGCGGCTTTATCAGCGGTATCTGCTGTCTCCACAACTTCTTCAGTTACGGCTGAAGTTGTTTCAACTTCCTTTTCTTTGATTTCTTCGGACATGGTTTTTAGTACCTCCTTGATTATTACCGAGGGTGTCGAAGCCCCGGCAGTTACTCCTATACTGCTGTATTTACTCAAGTCAATATTTTTCAGTTCCTGTGCCGTCTCTATCAAATAGGTATCGGCATTGACGCTGCAAACATCTCTGAGCTTACAGGTATTGGAAGAATGCCTACCGCCGATGACTATCATAGCGTCTGAATTCTCTGAGAGAACCGACGCCTCTTCCTGCCTGTCGGCTGTAGCATTACATATTGTACTATAAATTCTGACGTTTGTATATAGTTTTTTTAGAATTTTCTCGCATTTTTTCCATTCTTTTAATGAAAAAGTTGTTTGCGAAACACAAATCAGTGATGTTTCTTCACAGAACTTATTATTTTCAAGAATTTTTTGCAATTTCTGTTTATTTTTAAACACAAAGCTCCTGCCCTTGCAATAGGATCTGATACCCATTACCTCGGGATGATTTTCGTCTCCTGCTATGAGAGTAACCGTTCCCTCAGGCTGTTCTGAAACAATTTTATGAATTTTCAGAACAAAAGGACAGGTCGCATTTATATAGCTGATTTTATCATTATCTGCCTTATCTATTACTGATTTTTCAACTCCGTGGGTTCTGATTATAACAGTATATCCGTCAGGACAACCACTTATATCATCAATTATTTTTACACCTTTATTTTCAAGGTCCTTTACAAGCTGATTGTTATGAATGATAGGTCCGAGGGTGCAGACCTTTTCACCTTTATCAACCAAACCATACACAAGATTAACGGCTCTGTCTACACCAAAGCAGAAACCGGCTGTTTTCGCAAGGTTAATCATTAATGCTTTTCAGCCTCCCAAAGTTCTGTAATTCTGTCCATTACCATATTAGCAGCATCCTTAATTGCATGAGGACTTACATTGTCATCATTAAGTCCCATTTCGGAATTTTTAATCATCTTACCGTAGGAAACAACAACTTTTTTACCTGCCTTGATTTTACCGTTACAGCAGATTGCAACAGGAAGAACATCAGCACCTGTCGCCTTGGCAATTACGGCAACTCCTGCCTTTGCTCTCTGAGGAACACCGTCCTTATCCTTAATCCTTTTTCCCTCGGGACAGATTGCCATTACGTGACCCTCATCAAGAATTTTTATACCGTAGTTTATTGCCGAGGTATCGCCTTTTCCTCTTTTAACGGGAAAACCGTACATATGAGTAATAAACCAGCCGGCAATGGGATTTTTAAAAAGCTCAACCTTTGCCATAAAATGAAGGGGCGGAACTTTTTTAGGGCAGGCAACAAAAACTGGGTCAAGAGCACAGGTATGATTTATTGCAACTATGTACTTTGATTTGACGTCAGGGACATTTTCAAGTCCCTTAAATTCCATTTTATAAACAAGTTTTACAATAGGTCTGAAAACCACCTTTATAAAATTATAAAGCTTGTAATGCTTAACCTGTGAATAATCAAATTCCTTCATCACATTTTCTCCCTGATAATATTAATTACATATTCTACGGACTCTTCAAGAGTAAGCTCCGACGTATCAGCCATAACCGATTCTTCGGTAGGCTTCAGCGGTGCAATCTCTCTATGTGAGTCCTGATAATCTCTTTTATTTACATCGTCCAGAACATCCTCATAGGTTACGCTTTCGCCTTTTTCAATCAGTTCCTTATAACGTCTCTTTGCTCTTACCTCAGGAGATGCGAAAAGGAAAATTTTGCACTGTGCATCAGGAAGAACAACAGTTCCGATATCTCTGCCGTCCATAATTACATTATTTTCCTTCGCAATATCTCTCTGCAAATCAAGAAGAAATGCTCTTACCTCCGGAATTGCCGAAACCTTTGACGCTCCCATTGAAATTTCGGGAGTACGGATAAGACTGGAAACATCCTCGCCGTTAAGATAAACACACTGAGTTTCATCATTAAAGCCCAGCTTTACATCCGTATTCCCAAGCATATTTACAATGCCCTCGTTACTGTCAATAACACTATTCTTAACTGCATTAAGCGCAATAGTGCGGTAAAGAGCACCTGTATCGACATAGATAAATCCAAGTTTTTTAGCGACACTCTTGGCAATAGTTGATTTACCTGCACCTGCAGGTCCGTCAATCGCAACATTAATCATATTTAAATCCTCACTTACATATTATCGGCGCACAGCACGGCTGTTGAAAAGGCTATCTGCAAATTAAAACCGCCTGTATATGCGTCCACATCTATAATCTCCCCTGCAAAAAAGAGATTATCAATAATTTTTGACTTCATTGTTTTGGGATTAATCTCCTTAACGCTGACCCCTCCCGAGGTCACAATAGCTTCGTCAATCGGTCTGAAATCCGTTACATCCACATTAAAATTCTTAATTAATCTCACAAGCCTCTGCCTTTCCTCTCTGGTAATTTGATTTACTTTTTGAGAGGGTGAAATTCCGCTAAATAAAACTATAACAGGAATCAGCTTATTAGGCAACAGTTTTGAAAGAGAATTTACAAAATCTTTATTTGAAAATTCCTGAAAATCCCTTTGAATACGCCTGTCGAGAGTTTCCGAATCAAGCGCAGGCTTTAAATCAATACTGATATGATATCTGCATTCTCCCATATTATTGATATGGCTTGACGAAGACAAGATAACAGGTCCCGAAACGCCGTAATGGGTAAACAGCATTTCACCGAAATCACTGTAAATCTCTTTATCGTCTTCAAAAACGGTAACGCTGACGTTTTTCAGGGAAAGTCCCTGCAGTTTCGGTATAAAATTATTACTGCAGACAAGAGGGACAAGGCTTGGCTTAAGGGGGGTTACGGTATGACCTGCCGATTTTGCAAGTTTATAGCCGTCACCTGTTGAGCCTGTCAGCGGATAGCTTTTTCCGCCTGTACAAAGTGAAACGGCATCACATTCAAATTTTCTTTTATCCTCAAGTACAACGGCGCTGATTCTGCTTTCGTCAAATTCAAAGGCGGTTACCCTGCCATGAATTATTTCCGCACCACAGTCCTTTGCATAATTTACAAGAGCGTCTACTATATCAACTGCTCTGTCGCTTTCGGGAAAAACTCTGTTTCCCCTTTCAATTTTCAGGGGAACTCCAAGCTCTTCAAAAAGCATCATTGTATCATAGGGCATAAAATTCGCAAATGCGGAATAGAGAAATCTGGGATTTGTGGGTACATTGGATATAAGCTCGTCAAGGTCGTAGCAGGCATTTGTTACGTTACACCTGCCCTTTCCCGTTATCATCAGCTTTCTGCCGGGACGGCTCATTTTTTCAATTACAGTAACGTCGTTTCCTTTAAGTGCACTTTTTGCCGCACACATAAGACCTGCTGCTCCGCCGCCTATTGCAACAATTTTTGACATCATACCCACATCCCTTCATATATTTATTACGATTTAATCTTCGCCTGTTATCTCCTCGAGCTGAGCCGACGCTTCCTCCCACTCATCATATAAGCCGTCCCTTTTTTGTGACAGCTCATCTATTAGCTTTGTAAGCTCCATAAGCTCCTCATACGGTGCATCTGTCAGCTTTTCCTGTGCTGAGGAAATTTCATTTTCCGTTTCTTCAATATCGCTCTCAAGCCTTTTTAAAAGAGTATTCAGCTTTCTTAAATTGCTTTGCCTTTCTTTTTTCAGTTTATAATCATTTACCTTCGGCTTTTCTTTTAGCTTTACTTCTTCCTGACGGATAAATCTGTGTTCTTCGTAATAATCATAATTTCCCATAAAGCTGTTACATCCGTCAGGTGTAAGCTCCACAATCCTTGTAGCAAGTTTATTAATAAAATATCTGTCGTGGGAAACTATAAGCATTGTTCCCTGATAATTAAGCAGAGTATTTTCAAGCTCTTCACGTGAAAAGGCGTCAAGATGGTTGGTAGGCTCATCAAGAAGCAGAAAGTTATATCCCCCGAGCATCAGCTTTAAAAGTGCTACTCTTGCTCTTTCACCGCCTGAACAGACATCAAGTTTTCTGAAAACCTCTTCACCTTTAAAAAGGAATGATGCCAAAGCGTTTCTCACTCTTGTTTCCGTCATAAAAGGAAAGTTTGTCCATACCTCGTCTATAACCGTCTTGCTCAAATCAAGTTTTGCCTGAACCTGGTCAAAATAGCCTGTCATCAGATTTGCACCGAATTTAAACGTACCGTCATCACGGCTCAAATCACCCATAAGTATTTTAAGAAGTGTGGTTTTTCCGCAGCCGTTATCACCGAGGAGGAAAATTCTCTCCCCTTTTTTCACCTCAAAAGAAGCATTCTCAAAAACAGTATGACCTCCAAAGCTCTTCTTTAAGTTTGAAACGCTGAGCACATCTTCACCTGAAACACATTTAGGCGTAAAATCAAAGCGTATTTTATCAACCTTTTTATCGGGAACAACAAGCTGAGCCTTTATTCTTTCAATAGCCTTTTCCTTGCTTTCCGCGGTTTTAATGTTTTTCTCTCTGTTCCACTGACGCTGCTGTGCAATTATTCCCTCAAGGCGTTCAATTTCTTTTATATCATTTTCATACTTATCTGCTATTGCCTTTTGCTCTGCTTCTTTCTTAACAAGAAATTCAGAGTAATTGCCTTTATATGAACGAATCTTTTTATTTTCAAGCTCAATTGTTTTGTCTGTAATTTTATCAAGAAAATATCTGTCGTGGCTGATTATCAGACAGGCGCCGCTGAAGTTCTTTAAAAACTCCTCAAGCCATTTTATAGCACTTATATCAAGGTGGTTTGTGGGCTCGTCAAGGAGAAGGAAATCAGCCTTTGACAAAAGCAGTTTTGCAAGAATCAGCTTTGATTTCTGACCTCCGGAAAGAATAGAGGTTGATTTATAAAAATCATTTTCATCAAAGCCAAGCCCTATCAAAGCGGACCTTGTCATTGATTTATAGGTAAGACCTCCGTTTGAGTTAAACTCATTTGTAAGGTTGTCCTGAAGCTCTATCAGCTCGGGTGAATGGTCTGTTTTCAGCTTTTCAGTGACCGAATTCAGCTTTTCTTCAATCTGAATTAAATCCGAAAATACGGAAACAAGCTCTCCCCAGATTGTATTATTATCTGAGCAGGTATGCTGCTGCATATAACCGAGCCCTGCATTTTTTGAAATAAAGCAGTTACCGCTGTCGGGAGCATATTCACCTGTTATTATTTTAAACAGAGATGTTTTTCCGACACCGTTTACACCTACTAAACCGACCTTTTCCTTATCTTTTATATCAAAAGAAATATCCGAAAAAAGCTCATTTTCTCCAAAGGATAATGTTAAATTTTGAACATCAAGTACATTCATAACAAAAATTCTCCAAAATCAATGTTCTTATTCTACACTATTTTTCATTGAAAGTATAGTAAAAATTTGATATTATATTAATAAATAAAGATACTTTGTAATAAATGAGGATAAAAATATGGAAATTTTAAAACTTACACCTGTTTTTAAAGACTATTTATGGGGCGGTACAAGGCTGAAAACCGATTTCGGATTTCAAAGCGACTATGACAAGGTTGCCGAGGGATGGATGCTATCCTGCCACAAGGACGGTAAAAATACTGTTGACGGCGGAAAATACGACGGAAAAACTCTTGATGAGGTTATCGAAATCGAGGGCAAAGAAAAAATTACAGGAACAAGGAGCCTTGATTTTCCCTATTTTCCCGTTCTTATAAAGCTCATTGACGCAAAGGATAATTTGTCAATTCAGGTTCATCCCGATAATGACTACGCAAAAAGAGTTGAAGGCGAATTCGGCAAAACCGAAATCTGGTATGTCCTTGACGCAACAGACGACGCAAAATTAGTTTACGGCTTCAAGAATAAAATCTCCTCCGATGAATTTAAAAATTCCATTGAGAACAATACACTTTTAGATGTGTTAAACACAGTTAACGTAAAAAAGGGTGACTTATTTTTCATCGAGGCAGGCACGGTTCACGCTATCGGAAAGGGCGTATTAATCGCTGAAATTCAGCAGAATTCTAATTCCACTTACCGCGTTTATGATTACGGCAGAGTAGGAGCTGACGGCAAACCAAGAGAGCTTCACGTGAAGAAAGCCGTTGACGTGGCAGTTACCGAACCGCCTAAATATGACATTAAGTCTATGGGACAGCCTGAGCAGAAGGACGGTTATGTTTCAACTTTACTTACAAAATGTGATTTATTCACTGTTAATCATTATGATGTTACCGATAAAATTACGCTTCATACTGATGAAAAGAGTTTTAATCACATACTCGTTACCGACGGAGAGGGTGAGATAAACGGTAAACCGTTAAAAAAAGGTGACAGCTATTTCATTCCTGCATCATACGGTGACTATGAAATAAAGGGAAAATGTGAGCTTATCATTACAAATATTTAAAAAATAATTTCTGAAAATGTATAAAAGCCGTTAGCAGTATCATACTACTAACGACTTTATTTTTAGGAGTGTTATATATGAAAATTGTAAATAACATAGCCCTCATTTTATCAATTATCGGCGGTGTCAACTGGGGACTTATAGGTCTTTTCAAATTTGATTTGGTTGCATGGATATGCGGAGGTCAGGACACAATTATTTCAAGAATTATTTACACTGTAGTGGGTCTTGCCGCAATATGGTGCATAAGCCTGCTGTTCAATAATAAAACTGCGGAGGAATAAAAATTCACACTACAGCTCAGACAGCTTTAACATCCATCTGAAAAGGCGGCAAATTTCTCTGCCGCCTTTAAAAATTTATGATATTTGCATATGTCCGTAATCATCAAAGCTGATATTTACATACGCACTTTCAACTGTACCATCTTCATATACAAACGTAAAAGTTATCGTATCGGTAATATCTTTTGCTTCAATATCCTTAGTATACTTATATTCTTCAAATATTGAAGCTGTAGGTAACCAGACTACACTATAGCCGTACTCGTTATATGCACCTTTGCTCCTGCGAAGCTCATCACCTGTTAATGTGAATTTGTGATTTATAATTAATGAGTATGGATTTTCAGGATCTACAGTATCATCTGTTTGATTTACCAACAAATCGCCCGTATCTGCCCATTCAAACTGAAGACATCCGTCTTCACTTTTATTTTCAACAGTGAATGACTTGACGTTTTTGTAATCACTTTTATCTGCTACAAAATAGCCGGCGCTTGAGGTATAAAGCTTAGCGACAAGTTCTCCGTTTTTATCATAAACATCAAATTTACCTACACCTCCCCTAGACCATTCATCATCTTTATTAAAATTTTCGCTCTCGGAAATAATATCTTTGCAATCCTTTTCTGCTTTAGCTAATTGCTCTTTATTCTTTTCTGCATCATCGGCAGGTGCAAAATATACACCATTTACTATTGTTTGCTTTGTACCGCTTTTAATGCTCATAAATTCATCTGCATATGTTACTTTTACACTTAACGGCTTTCTGCTGTCTGCAAAATGGTTAATTCCCAATCCACCGCCGACAACTAAGATTACTAATGCTAATGCGACTGAAGCAATCTTCTTAAAGTTTTGCCTAGAGCAAGACTTTTTCTTATCTACTGTCATATCCATTATCCTTTCAACTGATTCGTTAGAAGGGCGAATATTTGAAAAAGTATTTTTGTAATTATCCCTATTATTCATTTATCCATTCATCTCCTAACTTTTCTTTTATTTTTTTCCTTGAACGGTGCAGCAATGATTTTATTGTTGAGTCCTTCATATTCAGGGCTGAGGATATATCTTTTATTGACATATCCTCATAATAAAACAGATGCACAACAATTCTCTCTTTTTTCGTTAATGATGAAACTGCATTGAACAAGTCTATATTAAAATAGCTGTCAAAGGAAGATAAATCATAAACTTCCTCCAAGGATGTATGCTTTCTGAATAACTGTTTAAAAATGTCCTTACATTCATTAATACAAACTTTAGTCAGCCACTTATCTACGTAAGAGGAATCTTCAAACTCCTTTTTGCTGTTCCATAATTTTGAAAAGCTGTTTTGCATTACATCTTCTGCGTCCTCTTTATTCTGCAGATAAGAAAAAGCAATCAGGAATAATCTTTGACTGTTTCGTTTTACAGCAGATATAAATTCATCTTCTTTCATTTCATCATCTCCTCTTGAAAGGTCCTTTCACTGTTATAACGAATCAAAGCACCAAAAGGTTGCAAAAAACTCCCGTATCTGAAAAATCAGATACGGGAGTTTTCAGTCAAGTACAACGGATTTTTTCTTTCCGTTCTTGTTTCTCGGATACTCTCTTATTCTTGTAACATAATCCAGGTTGATTGCCTCAAGTGTACCGTCCTTAACCTCAACTGTAATTCCGTTTACGGATACAGACTTAATAACACCGTTTACCGAACCAAGGCTTGAATCCATTGTGTATATAATACAGTCTTTACCTATAAACTGCTTGGCAAGTTCAATCATAGGATTATTCTCTCTTTCTCGTTTTTTATTCTTGATTACCGAATTCAAAACTGCAGTTTTTCTTCTTTTATCACTTAAATAAACGGCAAGCAATAAAAGTATAAAACAGATAATATAAAAATAACTATTCACAAATTAAGCCTCAATAAACCAGCCGTTTAAGGTTAAACAGTCAGACATATTATTTTCTGTAAATGCCTTGCAGAAATCATATCCTGCTCCGCCCTCGGCAAGTACAGGTTTGATTTCTCCGTCTGCAAGAGCTTTATATATCGCTTCGTAGTTTTTCTGAACTTTCTCATCATCGGAAACAAATGTAGCATAGATGCCATCTGTAGCGCAATTTGCCGAAATGACTGTACCGCCCTTAAAATCTGCAAGACAGTCTTTAATTGCTTCGCCGTAGTTATTAACTATGGTTGAGTAAGAGTCCTTATTATTCTCGCCTGCTGAAATCACGCCTAAATCAAAGTCAAAATTCCATTTTGCAGTATATGCCGAATCAGCTTTGCTGTTACCGCCTGCAAATATCATTGTTGCTCCGTGATCATACATGGATTCACATATAGCAGAATAGCGGTCTACCATTTCAAATGTCGTATTCCAGTAATATTCATTTTCCATAGCAATTCCTGTACTCTGTCCGTCAGCGCCCACATTTTCCCAGTGTGAAAACATATAACCGTCCTTCGGTACTGCTGCGGCTACCGTTACAACATCTCCTGCAACGTAAGAGCCTGAACCTGTGGATTCACCGTCTCCGCCTTCACCTGTCTCAACCGTAATATTGAATGTTGGAACATCACTGAATTTATAAACAGGTGTAACCGTAATATCGGAAGTTACCTCGTTAATTTTTGCAGACGCACTGTTCACATCTTCAATAGCATCCTTAACAGAACATTCCCAGCGGTCAAAAACCATATTTTCGGGAGCAATAGGAGCTGTAATATAACATTCATCATTTGCCGAAACAGACTGCTCAAACTCAACAGTGCTGCCGTCTGCAGACATTGTTTTAACCGAATAATAATCTCCTTCAATATCCTTATACACAGCGGTAAGAGTGCAGTCGCATTTTTCAACGAGGAGATTCATAGACGACTTTGTCTTTGAAGAAATGTTTACCTTTTTATCCTTAACACCGTCAGTATCGCTTTTAAACTCCCACTTGTCAAAGACCTTGCCGGCAGGAGCAGGGTCGGCAGTTATCGTTACGTTACTGCCTTTCGTATATGTACCTGAGCCTGTACCGTTTACAACATTAACAGTGAAAATTTCTTCATCTTTAACATCTTCAATTTTATCGTAACATGCAGTAACTGTAAAACCGTAATCATAATCACGAAGAGGTGAATCATAATCAGCCCAGTCAAGTGTAACGGGAATACCCATGCTGTCGGCTGCATATGCGGCACCCTGAGCAAAGCCTGCACCGTAGTTTGCAGAATTTTTACTGCTCTTTTCTCCGAAATAACCAAGCTCTGTATTACCGTTTGCTACAGCAAGATAACCTGCGAGAAAGCCGCTTTGAAGTGTGTCAAAAGAGACACACATTACATTTGAAATAAAACGATCCGTGCTGTCACCTGCTGAATGAGGAATCGCATCAATCAAAACAAACTTAACATCAGGATATAATGGAGCAACCTCATAAGCCGCTACTGCAAATTCTTCTCCTGGAAAAATTATATACTGAGCACCCTTTTGAACTGAAAGGTCAACATATTTTTCAATATTCTCAACTGTAAGCTCTCCGTTTTCGTCGAGAATAGGCTGATAATAACTCTGAGTAAGACCGTTTTCATCAGCATATGAAGATACACCCTCCCAGGCACTTTGGTTGTAACCTCCGTCCTTTATATCACCGCCGTTGGTGATAAGAACTATATCATTTTTAATTTCACTCTGTTTTGAACATCCTGCCGCAGCAAAAACCGTGCTGACAACAAGCACCAAACATAAAATAATTGATACCGCCTTTTTCATAGTCATCCTCCAAAAAAGAATTTATCACTTATCTATAATAGCAAAAAAAATATAATAATGCAACAACAATATTGATTTAAAAATTAAAAAACATTATAATGAAGTCCTGAGGTGATTTTATGCTTGAAAAACAGCTTGATTATATAAGCAAAATAACGGATTTCAAGCCTGATACAGTCATTGTGCTCGGCTCGGGCTTGGGAAAACTTGCTGAAGAAATTGAAACAGAATGTATAATTAACTATAAGGATATTCCCGATTTTCCCGTATCAACAGCTCCTACCCACAAGGGCAGATTTATTTTCGGCAGAATCGGAAATAAAAATGTTGCCGTTATGCAGGGCAGAATTCATCTGTATGAGGGTTATTCTCCAAGTGAAGTCGTTATGCCGGTCAGGCTTTTAAGGCTTATGGGTGCAGATAAACTTCTCCTGACAAATGCATCGGGAGGAATTAACAAGGGCTTCAGCGTAGGTGATTTTATGATAATTGCCGACCACATATCCTGTTTCATTCCGTCGGCTCTCACAGGAAAAAATGATGATACACTCGGTCCCCGTTTTCCCGATATGAGTGAGGTTTACTCAAAAAGGCTCATAAAAATCATAGAAAATATTGCTGATAAAAATGATATAAATATCAAAAAAGGAATTTATCTTCAGCTTAAAGGTCCTAACTTTGAGACACCTGCTGAAATAAAAATGGCAGGCTTAATCGGTGCTGACGCAGTAGGAATGAGCACAGCCATTGAAGCGCAGGCGGCTGTCCACTGCGGTTATGAGGTAGCAGGAATCAGCGTTATATCAAATCTTGCCTGCGGTATCAGCAGTACACCTATAACAGCGGAAGAGGTTGAAGAAACCGCTGACAGGGTTGCTCCTGTTTTTGTCAGACTTGTAAAAGAAGCTGTAAAGGAATTTTAATATGGAAAATTTAAGATTTACCTGCGAAAAGCTCGAAATACTTGACCAGACATTATTGCCAAATGAAGAAAGATGGGTTGAAATCAATAATAAAGAACAGGCATATAATGCAATTCAAACCTTAATGGTAAGAGGCGCTCCTGCAATAGGAGTTTTTGCAGGATACTGCACTGCCCTGTTTTCAAAGGATAATGATATATACGAGCTGAAAAAATATCTTGACTCCTCAAGACCTACTGCAGTTAATCTCAGCTGGGCAACAGAAAGAATTGTAAAGGCTTATGAAAATGGTAAAAACCTCCTGGAGGAAGCCGAAGCAATCAGAAATGAAGATATCGAAATGTGCCGTAAAATCAGCGAATACGGTTTGTCGCTCTTAAAAGACGGCAACGGCATATTAACTCACTGCAACGCAGGTGAGCTTGCCGCAAGCAGATACGGCACAGGTCTCGGTCCTCTGATTTTAGGCAGAGAAAAGGGATATAATTTTCACGTCTACAGCGACGAAACAAGACCTCTCTTACAGGGTGCAAGGCTCACAAGCTATGAGCTTCAAAAAGCAGGAATTGACGTAACTCTGATATGCGACAATATGGCAGGCTTTGCTATGCAACAGGGACTTATTGACGCTGTACTTGTGGGCTGTGACAGAGTTGCCGCAAACGGTGATACAGCTAACAAAATCGGTACAAGCTCCGTTGCTGTCCTTGCAAAATATTACAACATTCCCTTCTATGTTTTAGGTCCTTGTTCAACCGTGGATTTCAGCTGCAAAACAGGCAAAGACATTGAAATTGAAATGAGAAACGGTGATGAAATTAGGGAAAAATACTTCAAAAAGCCGACTGCTTTAGAAGACACAAAATGCCTTAATCCTGCCTTTGACGTTACAGACAACTCTCTGATAACAGCTATCATTACAGATAAAGGAATAGTCCGTCGGCCATTTGAAAAAAATCTTAAGGAGATACTGAAATGATCAGATTTTATAACGGTAAAATTCTTACGCTGAAAGACGGTTTCGGCATAACCGATGATGAAGTTTGGGTTGACGCAAATAAAATTTCCTACATAGGAAAAGAAAAAAGTGACGGTACTGTTTTTGAAAGAGAAATCGACCTTAACGGCAATCTTTTAATGCCGTCCTTCAAAAATGCACATACACATTCCGCCATGACCTTCGGCAGAAGTCTCAGTGATGATTTACCGCTACAGGAATGGCTTTACGATAAAATCTTTCCCATTGAAGCAAATTTGACGGCTGATGATATTTACAAGCTGTCACGCCTTGCTTTTCTTGAATATCTCACAAGCGGTATTTCTGCCTGTTTTGATATGTACTATTTTCCCGAGGCTATGGCAAAAGCAAGTGTTGATACAGGAATCAGGACAGTTATGTGCGGAGCAGTTAATGATTTTAAAGAGTCTGTTCAGCTCCTTGAAGATTACTACAAAAAATACAATAACTATGATGAGCTGATTTCCTACAAATTAGGCTTTCACGCAGAATATACAACCAGTAAAAAGATAATGAAGGATATTTCAAAACTTGCCGAGAAATACGAAGCACCTGTCTTTATGCATTCAAGCGAGACTATGGACGAAACTTCGGAATGTATCCACAAATATAACAAAACTCCTACCGAACTATTTAACAAACTCGGCCTTTTCAATTACGGCGGCGGTGCTTTTCACGGCGTTTGGATATCTGACGAGGATATTGAAATTTATAAAAAAAGAAATGTCTATGCCGTAATTAATGCAGGCTCCAACTGCAAGCTGGCATCAGGGGTAGCGCCTGTTGAAAGAATGTACAAGGCAGGTGTAAACCTTGCCGTCGGAACTGACGGTCCAAGCTCTAACAACGCTCTTGATATGTTCAGGGAAATGTATTTAATCTGTGCATTGCAGAAGATAAAAAACAAAGACGCCTCTGCTATGGATGCAAATGCAGTTTTGAAAATGGCAACAGTTGCCTCTGCAAAATGTATGGGTCTTGACGACTGCGACTGCATTGATGTTGGAAAAAAGGCAGATTTAACTGTCATTGACCTGCACAGACCGAATATGCAGCCGATTAATAACATCACAAAAAATATAGTTTACAGCGGTTCAAAGGAAAATATCAAGCTGACTATGGTAAACGGAAAAATACTTTACGAAAACGGCGAATTTCCTACACTTGACGCTGAAAAAATCTACAAAGAAGCGCAAGAAGTTACGGATAGATTAAAGTCCATTAATTAACTAACAATGATTTGTCAATTTAATTTATTGTTCCGCTGACGCGGAGTCTTTCATTTTTTTCGGGTTACGAAAAAAACGAAACAAAAAAAGCAAATCAGGGGGAAGCATCAAAGATGCCCATTCCCCCTGATAACCCCCTCTGTTACATCGGCACGCGCACAATGCGCACTGTGCCGAGGAAACACATTTTCTTTATGTTACTGTAACAAACTTTCGTAGGGGCTTGCACTGCAAGCCCGATTATATGCGGGCGATCAATGGTCGCCCCCACGGTGGTTTCATGTCTGAACACCCTGAAAAAACTTAATTAACACAGACAAAGCCACGGCAGGAAATTAATCCTGCCGTGGTTTTTTGTTTAATTATTTAGTTTTAACCGATTTAACCTTACTCCAGGAAGAATATACTTTTGTTGTCTTGCCGTTTACCTTAACTGTTTTATAGGTACGTACACGGACATAATATGTCTTCTTTGATTTCAGCTTTCTGATTGTTGCTGTCGGTGTCTTTGACTTGTTGCCTTTTACCGTTGCCGTCTTGGTGGTCTTTTTGGTAAATTTCTTTGATGTGCTGTACTGCACCTGATATCCGCTTACGGCTGATATCTTTTTCCATGTTACCTTAAAGGACTTTTTAGCCTTTGTGGCTTTGCTGATAGACGGCTTCTTATCCTTTGAGGATACATAGTCACCGTTTTTATCAATGGTATAAACCTTGCCGCTGACCTTTATGCTTGCAGGTTTTGCGGTTGTCGCTTTTGCCATAGTCGTTGTCGACTGTGGCTGTGTGATTGGCTGAGTAGTTGGCTGAGCAGGAGCAGTTGGTGTCGGCTGTATAGGAACATTAGCTGTAGGCTGTGTAGGTGTCGAAGCTTGGGTAGGAGCTTGAGTGGTTGGTTGTGTCACAGGCTCAGTGGTTGGCTCCGTAGGTTCAGTAGTAGGTTTTGTAGTTGAGTCAACATAATTCAAATTAACTTCACCGCATACTATACAATTTTTACCGCCATTGAATATATGTCCTTTTGCAGAACCGATATCTGTGATTGTATCAGTCACATCACATCTATCACATTTTGCAGTCTTTGTGCCATCAGCTGTACAAGATGTATTGCCGTCACTAACATAATTTGTAAAGCTGTGTCCAAGTGCGTCTATATAATTATTTTTATAACTATTACCACAAACACTGCAAGAATAAATTGTATAACCATCTTCTTCGCAAGTAGGCTGAACAATTTTAGAATAGTAACCATCATTTTCGGTAGAATTGTAATGAATGTCAGCATCATCTGTTAAACATTGATTACAATTTCCAATAGATATTTCATTCCAACAATCTTCATTTCCGGCATAGAACACACATTTTATACTACCACAAAAAGCAAATGCATAGTCACCTACGATTTTTACACTATTTGGTACTGTTACACTTACTAAACTTGTACAATTATCAAAAGCATAACTATCTATATTGGTTACACTGCTAGGTATTGTTATGTTTGTTAAACTACGACAATATTCAAATGTTTTATAAGCTATACTTGTCACGCTATTAGGTATTGCCACACTGGTCAAACTACTACAATTGGAAAACGCACCAATTCCTATACTTGTCACGCTATTAGGTATTGCCACACTGGTCAAACTACTACAATTGGAAAACGCACCAATTCCTATACTTGTTACACTATCTGGGATTGTTATGATTGTTAAACTAGTACAATCACAAAATACAGATTCACCTATACTTGTTACACTGTTAGGAATTGTTACACTTTTTAAATCTTTACAATTATCAAAGGCATAATCACCGATTTTTTCTATTCCGTCTTCTATGACCGCATTTTCTAAAAGCGTATTATTTATATAAAGATTTTCTGAATAACTGGTTGGATTTGATGAAATATCAATACTGCACCATTGTCCTACCGTTCCTGTATAGTTAGTTTTTGCTAAACTGTTGCATCCCCAAAATGCACCATGACCTATACTTTTTACACTATTGGGTATTGTTACACTTGTTAAACTGCTGCAACCAGAAAATGCATAATCGCCAATGCTTGTTATACTGTCGGGTATTATTATGCTTGTTAAGCAACGACAATCTTCAAATGTCTTATATTCTATACTAGTCACACAATTAGGAATTACTACACTGGTTAGACTACTGCAATCGGAAAATGCAGAATCACCTATACTTGTTATACTATCAGGTATTGTTATACTTGTTAAACTGCTGCAATCAGCAAATGCATAATGACCTATACTTGTTACGCAGTTCGGGATTGCTATATTTGTTAAACTGTTGCAATATCTAAATGCATCCCAACCTATACTTGTTACACTATAAGGGATTGTCACATTTTTTAAGTCTTTACAATTATAAAAAGCATAATCGTCGATTTTTTCTATTCCGTCTTCTATGACTGCATTTTCTAAAAGTGTATTATTTATATAAAGGCTTTCTGAATAATAGGACGGATTTGAATTGGCATATTCAAAATCAATACTACACCATTGTCCAACTGTACCTGAATAATTAACTTTTGCCAAATTGCTGCAATTACGGAATGCATCACTACCTACACTTGTTACACTGGCCGGAATTGTTATGTTCGTTAAACTTCCACAATCACTAAATGCCGACTTACCTATACTTATCACTCTATTAGGTATTGTTACATTTTTCAAGTCACTGCATCCTAAAAATCCACTGTTACCTATACTTGTTACGCCGTCTGGAATTTTTACACTCGTTAAACTGCTACAACCGGTAAATGCATAACTACTTATACTTGTTACACTGTCAGGAATAACAATGCTTGTTAAACTGCTGCACCTTTCAAATACACCATCACCTATATCTGTTACGCTATCAGGTATTGTTACACTTGTTAAACTGCTGCATTCACAAAATGCCTGATCACCTATACTTGTTACACCGTCAGATATTGTTACACTTGTTAAACTATTGCAATATGCAAATGCATACTTGCCTATGCTTGTCACGCTTTCATGAATTATTACACTCGTTAAACTGATACAATCATAAAATGCAGAATTACCTATACTTGTTACGCTATCAGGTATTGCTATACTTGTTAAACTTCTGCAAAAGCTAAATGCACCACTACTTATATCTGTTACACTATTAGAAATTTTTACGCTCGCTAAATTACTGCAAGCTCTAAACACATCAAAGCCCATAAATGTTACACTATCAGGGATTATTATATTTGTTAAGCTGTCACAAGAATAAAATGCTTTAGAGCCTATAAATGTTACATCATAACCGTCAATAGTAGACGGGATTGATAAATCTGTTTCATTTCCCAAGTAATGAGTAATCATTGCTGTGCCATAATCAAGTAGTTCATATTCAAAATCACCGCTTGTTAAAGCCTCAGCATCAGCTACCTGCGGTATAATGCAGATAAGCATTACAATTGACATAAATAGGCTAAAAACTTTTTTCATAAAATCTCCTCCAAATTTTCATATATATTAAAGAATCAAACTTTAATGAATTAATATTAACATGTTATGAAAAATTTTACAACACTATAGCAAAAAATAAAGGCGAGGGAAATCCTCGCCTTTTGTTGATTACAAATCAGTCTATTTCTATAGATATTTTTGCGTCATTTCTGATTGCTGCGGCACGCATTACAACTCTGATAGCCTTTGCTATCCTGCCCTGCTTGCCGATTACTCTGCCCATATCATCTTCGCTTACGTGGAGATGGTAAACAGTTACGCCCTCTTCGTTAGGTTCGTCAACATCAACAGAAATTGCGTCTGGGTTTTCAACCAAGCCCTTTGTTATAGAAATTAACAAATCTTTCAAAGAAAACACCTCCTGTTTAACTCTTTAAAATATGAAATTAAAGATTAAAGGATGCCTTCTTTTTTAAGAATACTCTTAACTGTATCAGTCGGCTGAGCACCGTTTGCAATCCACTTCTTAGCTTTTTCTGCGTCAATCTTGATTTCAGCAGGGTCTACCATTGTATTGTATGTGCCGATTTCCTCAATGAAACGACCGTCACGAGGGAATCTTGAATCTGCTACTACTACACGATAGAAAGGTGCCTTCTTTGCGCCCATACGGCGAAGTCTGATTTTTACTGCCATTTTAATTTCCTCCAAAATAATTATTTATTGTTTATCAATATATTTTTCCAAACCAAATTTATTGGATTATTGGTAACTTTTATAATCCGAAAGGATTATTTGAACCGCCCATTTTGCCCATCATTTTTTCTGCCATTTCGGGATTTGCCTGCATCATTCTGCGCATCTTTTTACTGAGCTTCGGTCCTTTATTACCGCCTAACTGCTTAACCATTTTCTGCATCTGCTTAAACTGTGCAAGAAGTTTATTAACATCTTCCACCTGCATACCGCAGCCGGCTGCAATTCTGCGTTTTCTTGACGGGTTAATGATATCGGGCTTTTCTCTTTCCTGCTTCGTCATAGAATAAATGATTGAACGGAAACGTGTAAACGCCGACTCATCAATATCCTCATCCTTGATTTTACTTCCGATACCCGGAATCATTTTTATTGTATCCTTAATGCTTCCCATACGTTCAATCTGGTCAAACTGGTCAAGAAGGTCATTAAGGTCAAATTTATTTTTAGCAAGTTTCTTTTCAAGCTCTGCCGCTTTCTTCTCATCAAGGCTCTGCTCTGCTCTTTCAATAAATGAAAGCACATCACCCATACCGAGAATACGTGAAGCCATACGCTCAGGGTGGAAGGTTTCAAGATTATCCAGCTTTTCACCCGTACCCACAAATTTAATGGGCTTACCAGTTACGGCTCTTACGGAAAGTGCGGCACCGCCTCTTGTATCACCGTCAAGTTTTGTAAGAATAACACCGTCAATACCGAGTGTTTCGTTAAAGCTCTTGGCAACATTTACGGCATCCTGACCTGTCATTGCGTCTATGACAAGGAGAATTTCATGAGGATGAACGGTAGAACGGATATTTGAAAGCTCCTCCATAAGCTGTTCATCAACATGAAGTCTGCCTGCGGTATCAAGAAATACATAATCGTTGCCGTGGTCTTTAGCATACTTTACTGCTTCCTGAGCGATTATAACAGGATTTTCCGTACCCATTTCAAATACGGGAACTCCCACCTGCTCACCGACTACCTGAAGCTGTTTGATAGCAGCAGGACGATAAACGTCGCAGGCAACAAGCAACGGTCTGTGACCTTCTTTTTTAAGTTTAAGGGCAAGTTTTGCCGAATGTGTAGTTTTACCGCTTCCCTGAAGACCGCACATCATAACTATTGTTGGGGGATGATTTGCAATGGCAAGCCTTGCCTCATTTCCGCCCATAAGCTCTGTCAGCTCTTCATTTACGATTTTAATAACCATCTGCCCCGGAGTAAGAGACTCCATAACATCGGCACCTATGGCACGTTCTGTTACTTTAGCGGTAAATTCTTTTGAAACCTTATAGTTTACATCTGCTTCAAGAAGCGCGAGACGAACCTCTCTCATAGCTTCTTTTACATCTGCTTCGGTTAATTTGCCCTTGGCACGAAGTTTTTTAAATGAATTTTCCAAGCGTTCGCTCAAGCCTTCAAATGCCAAGAAATCAACTCCTTATCCTTCTTTAAGAAAAGATGCAAGTGTTTTAATTCGGGCAACATTATCGTTTATCTCCATTGAAAGAGAATGACTGAGATTGTATTCATTTATATTATCGGCACACTCAATTATTTCATCAATGCCTTTTTTCATCTCAGTAAATTTCTTTGCAAGTCCGAGACGCTCCTCCATATCAAAAAGCTGAGCCTCGGCACGCTTAATGGAATCACGGACACCCTGACGGGTTATGCCCTCATTTTCAGCAATTTCGGAAAGTGAAAGGTCGTCTTCATAATAAAACACAAGGCAGTCATACTGCTTTTTAGTAAGCATTTCGCCGTAGAAATCAAGTAAAAACGGAATTTCCAGATTTTTCGCCACTCGGACCTCTCCTTTCGAAAATATGTGTAAAGTATATAATCTTTACAGCAAGCAGTATTATACTAAAGACAGGCTCATATGTCAAGCAAAAAATCAATAATATTTTTAATTAAATTTCGTGAAAAAGTATTGACACAATCTATAGTGTATTTTAAATTTGCACAGCATAATATGTAGACAAAAAATCTCTCTTCTGCCTTTCGGCAATGAAGAGAGATTTTCTTTTTTACTGCAAGTCCTGCAAATCTGCCGCCGTAATATCATTTTCAAGATTATCTCTTGCCAAATCGGTATCAATAACCGAATAAATATCTGAAATCGGTTTTTCAATTTCTGCCTTTTCCTTATACGGCTTTGTATGGTATACCTTTTGAGACGGTGCAGACGTGCCTGCTATAATCGGTTTTGCCTTTTCTTTAGAGCTTTTGGCTTTTCCCTGAATTTCGGGAACGGCGGCTTGCTCATTACGCGGTTTTATATGAGTTACCTCAGGACGTTTCATACCCTGCTTTGCCACTTCAATCACCCCGTAATTAGTCTGCCCTGCAGAACACGGAATATTTATTTTTTAACAGCTTCGGTAATTCCCTCTGCAAGTCCTGCAAGAGACTGAATTTCCGAGGGAATAATAATCTTTGTAGCCTGACCGTCGGCTGCCTTTGAAAAAGCGTCAAGTGCTTTCAGCTTAATAACAGCGTCACTTGCATCTGCCTCATTAAGCATCTTGATAGCATCGGCTGTTGCCTGCTGTACCTTTGAAATTGCCAGTGCTTCACCTTCAGCCTCACGGATTTTAGCCTCCTTGACAGCCTCTGCGTGAAGAATTGCAGACTGCTTTTCTGCTTCAGCCTCAAGAATTTTTGACTCCTTATGACCTTCGGCAACAAGAATTTTTGACTGCTTTTCACCCTCTGCACGAAGGATGGATTCACGTCTTTCACGTTCCGCCTTCATCTGCTTTTCCATTGCGTCCTGAATTTCTCTCGGAGGAATGATGTTTTTAAGCTCAACTCTGTTTACCTTAATGCCCCAAGGGTCTGTTGCCTCATCAAGAATAACTCTGATTTTAGCGTTAATCGTATCTCTTGAAGTAAGCGTTGAATCAAGCTCAAGCTCACCGATGATATTACGAAGGGTTGTTGCAGAAAGATTTTCAATTGCCGAAATCGGACTTTCAACACCGTAGGTATAAAGTTTCGGGTCGGTTATCTGATAAAACACAACCGTGTCTATCTGCATTGTTACGTTATCCTTTGTAATAACAGGCTGTGGCTTGAAGTCAACAACCTGCTCTTTGAGGGAAACTATTTTTGCTATCCTGTCTATAAACGGTACCTTAACATGAAGTCCTGTTTCCCATGTTGCATAATAGGTTCCCAGTCTTTCAATTACATATGCTTTTGACTGCGGTACTACTCTTACGTTTGCAAAAACGAGTACTAAAATTGCTATGATTACTAATGCAATAATTACGTATGCCATAAATTTCTCCTTTTCTCAATTACAATTGTTTATTATTTTTATTTATTTGATTTTTACTATCAACTTTACACCTGATATTTTTTCCGTTTCAACAATACTTCCTTCGGGGATAATATCGCCGTTTGCGGACCTTGCAGTCCAGAGCTTTCCGTCAACCTTGACCTGTCCTTTTCCTAAGGTGTTGTTTATTTCCTCAACAACAATTCCCTCCTGAGTCAGCACCCTGTCAGCATTAGTATGCTCCTTTTTCGGTTTTATATATTTTTTTACCAGAGGTCTTGTGATAACAAGAGCCAAAACCGAGACAGCTATGAATACAAGAAGCTGGACATAAAGGTTAGCACCGCAAAAAACGGATATTAAACCTGCTACAGCACCGATTACAAACCAGATTGATATAAGCTGAGCAGTAACCGCTTCCGCAATACCGAACACAATAATTGCCGCCGCCCAAATTATATAGGCAGTATTTCCGGATAATTCAACCATTGAAATCACCTCCATAAACATATTCACTATATATAGTGTCTATATTATACCACATTTCGACAAAATAATCAATATGTAGCGATTTTGTCTATTACGAATTTACAATTCGTTAATAGTTGCCCCTAGGACTTGTATGCTTAAATTTTCCGTGTTATTCCTGTGGTATAGAAAAAGCTCCCCTTGAAACAATCAAGAGGAGTTTCAATAATTATTCAGCTTATCACTTATTCAGAACAACTGTTGTTACACTCTTTGCAGGAATTGCGACAGATTTTTTACCCACTTTACCTGACTGATATTTTTCAAGGTCGTGGGTTTCGTCTGTTACATAAGTTTCAAAGTTGCTGTAAGATGAAGAGTTAAAAGTTGTATATTGTACTTTGTCACCGCTGTTTATATAAACTACTGCAACACTGCCGTCAGGATTGAGATAAGCACTTTCCTTAATATCTGATGAAATGCCGCTCTGTGTTGAAACTGAAATTCTCTTTGCACCGTCATCAATAAATTTTGAATAATTGCCCATTACCCAAAGTCTTTTTGATGTCTGAACATCAGAATGGTCATTATGGTTAATATAAACAAGAGCGTCAGGATAAACACCGGGTCCGCAGGCTACCCACCAATCCCACTCAACTGCATTAAGAATTGTCAAATCCTGATACATAATATCGGCAAGAGCAAGTCCGTATTCAATTGTAAGACCGTTTGTAGTACCCTCCTGCTGAATAAGGTCGTAAACACCTGTATTACCGTCATTTGTCATCTGACAGTATTCTGTACATCTGACCTTTTTTACTGCTGAATAGTTACTGTTTTTAAGCTGATTTGCAACAGTCTCTCTGTCGCTCTTACCGCACCAGTACGAATGGGTGTCAACACTGTCGCAATAGCTTCTGATATTAGAGTTTTTAGACGCATAATTTGAAAAAATCGAGCTTGAGGAGGAGAACATATAGTTCATAAAGCCAGACCAATAGCTGCTGTGATTAAGCTGCCCGCTTTCCCAAACAGAAAGATCAACCTTACCGTTGAGCTTACTGTTTTTCTGAAGAGCAGGAACCATATAATCATTATAGAAGGTCCTTGCAGCTCCTGCTTCCCAGTGACAGCCTTCCTGACCGGTATATCCGTTTTCATCCGCATTCCATCCCCATTCAGGCTCATTTATGGGAGATACACAGGTTACGTCATATCCCTCATCAATAAAGTGCTCTGCACATGTAACAATATAATCAGCAAACTTCTGATAATTTGATTCAGATAAATTTGAGGATGAGCCGTTATCACAAAATGCATGTCCGTTTTCTGTCATATATACAGGCGCTGAATTTGAAAAGAGCGTAACCTTTAAATCACTGTTGGCTTTTTTTGCTGAGGCAAGAGCATTCATTGCCGTACTGTCAGCTGTCCAGTCATATGTACCGTCAGACTGAAGGAAGCACTCGGTTCTTCTGTCTGCATTATAAATGTAAGAGTCGTCCTGAGAGCCTGCACCTAAATTGTATCTGTATATATTTAAGCCGATACCGTTTTCTTTACCGTAAAGGAGCTCTGTTATCTCATCAATATTTTCCCAGCCTCCTACAGACTGAGCCCACCAGGCGGCAGAAGCGCCGAAGCCTTCAACAGTCTGGTAAGATGTATTTTCGTCAAGAACAGTCATTTTGTTTGTCACATCAACATTATTAACTGCACCGTCAATTATCAAAAAGTCACGTGCGTTTATATAACCGTCTCTGTATACATCAACAGCGTCATTATAATTTGACTGATTATAAGGCGGGTTGTCATTATCGTGGCTCAGCGCATCGACAAACATATTGCTTACTGCTACGCAGTCAAGCTCAAGTCCTGTCTTTGAACACCTGCTGCAGGAATATACAAAACTTGTGACGTTTGTTGACGAATAAACATATTTATGACCTAAAGGCTCCGTATAATTTCTCTTGGTACTGTCAGCATCACAATAAGGGCAGAAATAAATATCATAGCCCTGCTCGGTACAGGTAGGGCTGACTGTATTTACCTGATATAAATGTTCATCATTAAGACAGTAGTAATACCAGTCATAGCCCTTTGCCTTACCTGCTTTAACAAAATCATATGCACCGCTGTCGGGTCTGCCGAAAAATCTTGCATAGCCGCCGTTTCCGTCTCCGAAAGCATCTGTGCCTATTGTTACGTTTTCAGAATCTATAGTTACATAATTGAAACCTGTTTTATAAAATGCGTAATCATCTATATACCTGACATTTGAGGGCAGATTGAGCCAATATGTACTTGAGGTGCAATTACTGAAAGCATATGGATAAATATGCAGCTCACCTGCTGACGACATATTGAATACTATGCTGTTAAGAACCTCACAGCCCGAAAATGCACTTTCACTGACAGAGTATGAATTATCCGTATTTTCAAAAGAAATATCCTTTATAAAATAATGATAAACAGACCATGGCGTACTGCTCATATCACCGCTTCCCGAAAAGCTGAGCTTCATATTTGATGTATCAAAACCGTATGTAAGATTTGAAGAAGAATATGTGTTGTCAGAGCAGATACCTGTCAGACTGCTGAAAGCATATCCGTTTGCAGAAGCCCAGTCAGACATAGAATTTCTATCATCAACAAAGGTACAGCTTGACGGTACACTGTGCAAAGCATCCGTACCCATTGCGGTAATTTCACCGCTGTCCCAAATCACACCTCTGAGCTTTGAACAATTGTAAAAAGCCTTTGTATTAAGTGAGGTATGACCGCTGCCGATATACACCTCTTCAAGAGAAGTACAGCCGCTGAAGGTTCCGTCAGGCAGCTTTCCGGCGTAGTCATTTGTGGAATTTGTTACAGGCATAACCGCCCATTTAAGTGAAGTACAGTCAAGGAAAATCTCCTTATAATACCAGCTGCATCCCGACGGAAGCGTAACATTAAGCAAAGAGGTACAGCTCCTGAAACAACAGCTTCCTATCGTATCTACCGTATCCGAGAAAGTGACAGAAGTTAAATTTGTACAATTATAAAAGCTGTAATCTCCTATTCCCTTTACTCCGTTTTCAATTACAACAGATTTAATTGATGTTCTGTAAAGATTATACCATGGTGCTCTTTTAGTAGTTGAATTAGCATAGTTTGCACCATAGCCTGTTCCGCTTAATGTGAACACACCTGTTGACGTATCAAACGACCATGACAAATCGCCTGTGGTTCCTGTCCTTACAGCTGCTGAAGCAGTAATGTTTACTCCTGCAAAAACAGACAAAATCATAATAATTGAAAGCATCAGTGAAATGGATTTCTTAATTCTGATTTTCATAGTATTAACCTACCGAATTTAAAATTTCACATTATAATTATAAATGATAAATTTGTATAATTCAACACTTTTGTAACAATATGTCGAAATATTGTCGTGTAAATTGTAAACCATATTTTAAATTTTAGTTGACAATACAAAAACAAGGTGTCATAATTCTTTCAGCAAAGAAAAAAAGGAGATTCGTTATGGGCGAAGAAACAGTAAAAGAAAAGCAGAATAAAAGATTCAAAACTATTGATGTTGTGTATATCGGTCTGTTTGCGGCATTGATTGCAGTTTGCTCCTGGATATCCATTCCGCTGACAGTTCCGATAACTCTTCAGACAATGGCAGTCTGTCTTGTGGCAGGCTTACTGGGTGCAAAAAGAGGGACAATAACGACAGTTATATATATACTCTTAGGTTTGGTTGGTGTGCCTGTATTTGCAGGATTTTCTTCAGGTCCCGCCGCACTTTTAAGTCCGTCAGGCGGTTATATTTTCGGGTTTATTTTTACGGCATTGATTGTAGGCTTCGTTTCCGACAAAACAAAAGGCAGAATGTTACCTCTTGTTATATCAATGGCAACAGGAATTCTTGTTTGCTATATTTTCGGTACAATATGGTACGCAATAGTCTATGCAAAGCAAAACGAAACAGTCGCAGCGCTCAAAACAATTCTCGGTTGGTGCGTTATCCCTTTTCTTATTCCCGACGCTGTAAAAATTGCCGTTGCATCAATTCTTACAAACAGGCTTAAAAGGTTTATAAAATAATGAAAAAGATAAAATTAAGATATCATCATTTAATGTGCCTGCCGAGATTTCAGGGCAAGGGCTACAGCAAAGAATTTTGTAATAATATGCAAAAAATTAAAGAGGCTGTAAAAAACGGCAATTATGAACTTACAGATGATTGTGATGACATTTGCAGTCACTGCCCGAATATGATAAACGGAAAATGTATTGACGAAGAAAAGGTCGGCAAATACGACAATAAAGTAAAAGATGTGATTTCAAAAAGCATTACACCAAAGCCAAGCGATATCTGCTCTGACTGTAAATGGTATTTTATTTGTAATAATATTGATTGAAGAGTAATTTGTATCAAAAAAGAGAGGGCATAGCCTTCTCTTTTTATAAATTAATAAAATAGATTATTTTAATTTTGCAATAGTTACACCGTTTTCGCCTTCACCGTATTTGCCGAGACGATATTCGGAAATATTCGGATGATGTCTTAAATAATCTGTTACGGCAGAACGCAGTGCGCCTGTACCCTTGCCGTGAATGATTCTGATTTCGTCAATACTGTTAAGCACACATTTATCTATAAAAAGGCTCAGCTCGCCTATTGCCTCGTCAACGGTTTCTCCTCGCAAATCAAGCTCGGTTTTAACATCTGCATCTGCACGTGACGAAGTTCTGTAAACATTATGCCGCGGAGCTTTCGGCTTTTCCTTAGGCTTATCAAGAAGCATAATATCCGACAGCTTCACTCTTGTTTTCAGTAAGCCTGATTTAACAAGCAGTTTATCATTTGTAATTTCAAGAATTTCGCCCTCGCCGATACCTCGGATGACTACCCTGTCATTTACCTTCGGTTCTCTGGGGAGCTTATAGTCATAGTCCCAGTTTTCAGCAAGCTGTGCAGGATTTACAAGCTCGTCCATTTCACCCATCTGAGATTTCACGGCACGTCTTGTTTTTCTTGCAATTTCCGTTGCGTTTGACTCGGTCTGCTCCTTTTTCAGCTTTTCAAGCTCAAGGAGAAATTCCGAGGATTTTCTCTTTGCGGAGTCGATAAGCTTCTGCGCTTCCCTTTTAGCCTTGTCAAGCTCACGCTTTTTTAGTGTTTCTATCTTATCTTTTTCCGACTGTGCTTTTTCCTCAATTTTCTTTGCACGTTCTGTCATTTCCTCGGCAATTTTTCTTTCATTTTCAAGCTCCTGACGTGACGTTTCCAGTTTTTCAAGAACCGCCTCAAAGGAACGGTTATCGGAACCGACTATGGCTTTTGCATTTTCGACAACGCTTTTTTCCATACCGAGATGTTCTGAAATGGCAAAGGCATTTGACCTTCCGGGAACACCTATAAGAAGCCTGTAGGTAGGTCTCAGAGTTTCCACATCAAATTCACAGCAGCCGTTTATAACTCCCTCTGTTTCAAGAGCATAGGCTTTCAGCTCTGCATAATGAGTTGTTGCGGCAATTACCGCACCCTTTTCCCTGAGCTTTTCAATAATAGACACAGCAAGAGCGGCGCCCTCAATCGGGTCGGTACCTGCGCCAAGCTCATCTATAAGAACAAGTGAATTACTGTCAGCCCTTTTCATAATATCAATGATATTCACCATATGAGATGAAAAGGTTGAAAGAGACTGGGCAATACTCTGTTCGTCACCGATATCAACAAGCACCTGATTGAAAACCGCAACCCTTGACCTGTCGGAAACAGGAATAAGCAGTCCGCACATAGTCATAAGAGTAAGCAGTCCTATGGTTTTAAGTGAAACAGTTTTACCGCCTGTATTAGGTCCTGTTATAACAAGCGTATCATATTCGTCGCCTAAGGCAATATCCGTTGCCACAACCTTTTTAGGGTCAATAAGCGGATGCCTTGCTTTTTTTATATTAATAATTCCTTCGTTATTGAGAATCGGTTTGGTTGCTTTCATTTTATAGGCAAGATGAGCCTTGGCAAATACAAGATTTAGCATAACCGCACTGTCAAAGGAATGTTTAATCGACTCTGCAAATTCTCCTGCTTCTGCCGAAAGCTCAAAGAGAATGCGCATAATTTCGTCTCTTTCTTTTCCCTGAAGAACTTTAATATCATTGTTTGCGTCAACTACTGTTGCAGGCTCAATAAACACCGTTGCGCCTGTTGAAGATGTATCGTGAACAAGTCCGGGAACATTACCCCTGCACTCAGCCTTAACGGGAACTACAAACCGTCCGCCTCTTTGGGTAACTATTGCCTCCTGCAAATACTGCTGATAGTGTGAAGAGTGAATAAGAGAATCCAGTTTTTCTCTTATGGAATTTTCCTTCGCTCTGATTTTTCTTCTGATATCATAAAGGGTATCGGAGGCTTTGTCCGCTATTTCCTCCTCGCTGATAATACAGGTGAAAATCTTTTGCTCAAGATATTTATTTGTTGTTACACCTTCAAAAAATAAGTCAAGACTTGTCTTTACGCCGATACAATGTCCGTGCCACTCGTCAAGCCCTCTTAACGCACGCAGGCAGTAACCTATATCAAGCAGTTCTTTTGGATTAAGAGAACCGCCTGCCGATGCTCTGTGAAGAGGGTTATTAACATTTTTAAGACCCGAAAATGACGGCGCACCGAACCTTGCCAGAAGAGAAAAGGCATCCTCTGTCTGAGAAAGGAGAAGTTCAGCCTCTGCCATATCAGAGGTGGGCTTCAGCGACAGTGCCATATCCCTGGCATCGTCACAGGTGCATTCTTCCGCAAGCCGCTGAAGAATCAAATCAAGCTCTAATGTTTTATAATTTTTATCCATTTTTTATCCTTATTACTTTATCAAATGTTTGTAAGCATTAACTTTTCTGTACTTTCCTAAGTCTTCGCTGTTTCTGTATCTGCGTATTTCATCCATGTCAAAATCTGCATAAACGATACCGTCAAAGGTTTCGTCCGAAACAATAATTTCATTATCGGCAGGTCTGCCGTCTTCTCCCCACACAACAGGACTGTATGCGCAGGAATTGCCCATATTTTCACCGTTGGGGTTTGCCATTGCGATACCGCACATATTTTCCATTGCCCTGACCGAAAGCTCTTTTAATCTCGGCATCATACAGCTGCAGCAGTTCGGTACAAATATCAGTTCTGCACCCTGCAGCATAAGTTCTCTTGCACTCTCGGGATATTCACGGTCATAGCAAATCATAATACCGATTTTTATTCCGTCACAGACAGTGCAGACCTTAAAGCTGTCACCGCCTTCAATATACCTCTCAAGGCTGAAATCACAGGTATGCACCTTTGAATATTTCATCAGCATTTTTCCGTCTTTATCAATGAGAAAAGCAGAATTTTGAGGGAGCTTTTTACCTTTCGTAAATGCAGTTATTACGACGCCTATATTATTATTCTTTGCTGTTTGGCGTATTTTTTCTATATGTATATCGTCGTCACCTAAAGCGGAATTGCTCCAGCAAACAAATTCAGGGTTATTTTCAATATCTTTTACGGGCTTTAGTTCATTGCAGATTTTCGGAAAATCATAGGAAGTAAGAAAGCACTCGGGAAATACAACAAAATCCGCACCGTTTTCCTTTGCGTTTTTTATAAATTCAACGGCTTTTTCCGTATTTATATCTGCATCATTTGAGTCAGTTATATGCTGAACTAATGCAACTCTGAATTTTTCCATAATTTCCTCCAGAGTTCACGTTTTTATTGTCTTGTAAAATTCAAGTGTAGGGAGTTTTCGCTGTATTCGGGAGATAAGATATTTTTCGCTCAGCATTGAAAGAAGATTTAAATTATCATCATTTAATGAAAAAGAAAAAATTTTTTTCGGCTCTGTAAGACAGATAAATCTGACGGCAGTAATAACATTTTTCGGACAGAGTACTGCTCCTGACTTAGGACAGTTTTCACAATAGATACAACCGTCAAGAGTATCAAAATACATTATATCGCTTTCATATGTACCGCAATTTGCACAGGCAAGAATATTCGGCATATATCCGCCTAATGATATCAGTCTCAGTTCCACGGCAGACTTGATAATTCTCATATCTTTTTTACCCGAACAGAGAAGATGAAGAGCATTTAAAACTACCGACAGCATTTCCTGCTCGGGCTGTTCCTCATATCCCAGCTCATAGGCAAGCTGTGCAAAATACTGAGCAAGAGAAAGCCTTTCAATATCCTGCCTGAGTTCAAAAAACACCTCAATAGGCACTGCACTTTCAACTACAAAAGCATCTCTGCCTTTATAAAGAGAAAAATCGGAATAGGCAAAAAGAGAGGTTGTTGAAGCAAGGCGGCTTCTCGTCTGTTTTGCTCCTCTTACAAAGGCACGTACAAGTCCCAAATCAGCAGTAAGGAGAGTAACTAAACGGTCACTCTCCCCTATTGTCTGTTCCCTGATTACCAAACCTTTTGTTGAAGCTGACATTATTTTCTCCCTTTACAGCAGTAAATTCCGCCTGCTCTCTTTCCTGTTTTTTATACTTAAGATAATCGCTGACACTGCCTGAATTTACAAAATCAATCCAGCCGTTATCACTCATTTGAAACACCACCAAAGATATCATCAATGATAGTTTATCCTATGGCGGTTAATATAATTTGTTCATTAATGTGGAAGTTTAATCCAGTCCAAAATTGTGAATTAAACCCTCTCTGTTGCGCCAATCCTCCTTGACCTTTACCCAGCAATGAAGATTGACTTTAATCTGAAAGAAGTTCTCCAAATCCTGTCTTGCATATGTGGAAACTTTCTTAAGCATTGCACCGTTTTTGCCAATAACCATACCCTTATGGCTTTCCCTTTCGCAGTAAATTACGGCTTCGATGTCGAGAATATCCTTATCGTCACGCTCACGCATTTTTTCAACTGCAACTGCAATACCGTGGGGAACTTCTTTATCCATAAGACGAAGTATTTTTTCTCTGATTATTTCAGATGCCAAAACACGCTCCGGCTGATCTGTCAATGTATCATCCGGGAAAAAATGAGGTGACTCAAAAGCAATTTTATCAAGCTCGTCAATAAGCTCGTCCACATTATCTCCTCTTGACGCACTTACGGGAACAACCGCAGTAAAATCGTAAAAGGAATTAAGATATATAATCCTCTTCAGCAATTCCTCTTTGTCGGAAATCATATCAATTTTATTTATGGCAAGAATAACAGGCATCTTTTGTTTTTTAAACATATCAAGAAGCTGAAGCTCCTGTTCGTTAAGCTCGCCCTTAGGCTCTGTGAGAAACAGGCAGGCATCAACACCGCCAACCGTATCTCCCACTGCCTCATTCATTTTCTCGCCAAGTTTATTATGGGGTTTATGAAAGCCCGGTGTGTCGGTAAAAACAAGCTGAGTTTCACCGCGGGTCAGCACTCCCATAATCTTTGTTCTTGTGGTCTGGGGTTTTGATGAAACTATGGCAATCTTCTGTCCCAACATTCTGTTAAGAAGTGATGATTTTCCGACATTTGGTTTTCCCACTATTGCAATAAAAGCAGTTTTTGTCATTACTCGTCTCCCATATAGTAGCTGTTATCTCTCTTCCAGCCGATTTGAGTCAGTACGGTTTCTTCCTTTTCCCTCATATGTACCTCCTCAAGACCTCCTTTTTCGTGGTCATAGCCTAAAAGATGAAGCATGGAGTGAACTGTAAGAAAGCCTATTTCCCTCTGCAAAGGATGATTGTAAAGTTCAGCCTGTTCAACTGCCTTGGGAACAGAAATAACAATATCTCCCAAAAGTTTTGCACCTGTATCGTAGTTAATGTCATAAACTCCGTTTTCACCGAGAGGAAATGACAAAACATCTGTTTCCCTGTCGATATTTCTGTACTGCTTATTAAGTTCTCTGATTTGCTCGTTATCAACAAATCTTACGCTTACTTCAGCAGAGCCTTCAAAATTTTCAAGCTCCAAAACAGCATGACAGCAGCGTCTTATCAGCATTCTTATTCCCGTGGGAATTTTCACTGCCTTCTGGTCGTTTGTAATTACAACTTTAACCGTATCCATTATTTCTTCCTCTCCTCTTCATATTTTTGATAAGCATTAACTATATCCTGAACAAGTCTGTGACGGACAACATCCTTTTGATTAAACTTACAAATTGAAATATCATCAACATCACGCAGGATATGAATAACCTTTTTAAGTCCCGATTTTTTACCGTCGGGCAAATCTATCTGTGTAATATCTCCCGTGACAACCATTTTTGAACGAAAACCAAGTCTTGTCAAAAACATTTTCATCTGCTCAGGAGTAGTATTCTGTGCCTCGTCAAGTATTATAAAGCTGTCGTCAAGAGTTCTTCCTCGCATATAGGCAAGAGGCGCAACCTCTATTGCTCCGCGTTCCTGATAACGCTGAAAATTTTCGGCACCTAACATATCAAACAGTGCATCATAAAGCGGTCTTAAATAAGGGTCAACCTTGCTTTGAAGGTCTCCCGGCAGAAAGCCCAGCTTTTCCCCCGCTTCAACAGCAGGTCTTGTCAAAATAATTCTGTTTACTTCCTTCGCTCTGAAAGCAGTTACCGCCATTGCAACGGCGAGATAGGTTTTACCCGTTCCTGCAGGACCTATACCGAAGGTGATTGTATTATCCTGAATAGCTTCGCAGTATTTTTTCTGTCCCAAGGTTTTCGGCTTTACGGGTCTTCCCTTTGATGTAATGCAGATTGTATCCGAGGACATAGTATTGAGCTTGTCCTCATTTCCCTCATTTACAAGAGAAATAACATATCTTATATTCTGGTCGGATAGCACCTCTCCCTTGCCGATAAGAACAAGAAGAGAATTTAAAACCCTTACTGCCTTTGCAACACTTTCCACATCACCCACAACCTTTAAATCGGAACCTCTGGATATTATGGAAACACCGTATTCTCTTTCAATCAGTTTTACATTTTCATCAAAGCTGCCAAACAGGCTCACCGCCTGCTCCATTGCATCAAATTGAATTACTTGTTCAGTCATTATGCCTCTCTACTTTAATCTTTTCAATTCTTCTCTCATCTACATCCAAAACGGTAAATGTAAGATTTTCATATGTCACTGTCTCTTTGCCTGCGTCATTTCCTGTAGGCAGAAAGCCTAAAAGATTTATAACAAAACCTGCAAGGGTATCATAATCTCCGTCAGGAAATTTAATATTAAGAACTTTTTCGGCTTCTTCAATATCGGTAACGCCGTCAAAGGTATAGGTATTATCGTCAATTTTTGTAACGGATTCGTCTTCCTCAACATCATATTCGTCACGGATATTTCCGACGATACTTTCAAGAACATCCTCCATTGTAACAAGTCCTGCCGTGCCGCCGTATTCGTCAACAACTACAGCAAGCATTATTCTTGTTTCTGTCATTTTAGCAAAGAGCTTTCCGCAGGGAATAATCTCCGGGACAAAAAGAGGCTCTCTGACATAATCAGACAGTTTTTCGTCGTCAGAAATCTTCGTACCTACAAATTTTAAAAGATCCTTTACATATATTATGCCGCAGATATTATCCAAATCCTCTTTATATACGGGAATTCTCGACCTGCCGTGTTCAATGGCAATTTTAACTGCGTCTTCAATTGTATCGTCCGCTTCAACAGCATCAATATCAGTCCTGTGTGTCATAATATCCCCTGCGTTCAAATCATCAAACTCAAAGATATTATTTATCATATCACGCTGATTTTTTTCCAGCTCGCCTACCTGTTCGTCACCCTCAACAAGCTGTTTTATTTCTTCTTCGGTGGAGCTTTCTTTTTTAAATAGCTTCAGTAGTCCGCCGCCCATAAAGGCAAATCCCTCCAGTTAATCTTTATTATAATCTTTTTTCAGAATATTATATAATAATTATAACCTTTTGTAAAGTCTTATAATTTATTATTTATAGGTGTATAATCAGTATATTACAACTTGGTAACTTGAGGTTAAATATGCTTGAATACATAAAAGAGAAAAATATCTGGGATTTTTTAAAAGAAGACGGCAAGCCTGTTGTTATTTACGGAATGGGAAACGGTGCAGAAAAAATATTAGCCACTCTTGACAGCTACGGCTTAAAGGCAAGCGATATATTCGCAAGCGATGAATTTGTCAGAGGTCACAGCTTTATGGGATATAAAGTTCTCAAATATTCCGAAATATGCGAAAAGTACTCCGATTTCAATGTTATTCTTGCTTTTGCTACACATCTTGACAATGTTATTGAAAATATTAAAAGAATAAACAGTGAACATTCTGTTTTTGCCCCCGACGTACCTGTTACCGGAGGCGGTCTTTTCACAAGAGAATATATTGAAGAACACGAAGATGATTTTGATTTTGTCTATAACCGCCTTGCAGACGAAGAAAGCAAAAGGGTTTATACGGATATCCTGAATTTCAAGATCAGCGGAAAAATCAGCTATCTTCTCGGCTCCTTCTGCAAAAAGGAAAATATTTACGGGGAAATATTAAAGCTCTCAGATAATGAAACAATAGTTGATTTAGGAGCTTATGACGGCGACACAATCAGAGAATTTACTGATTTTACAAAGGGAAAATATAATAAAATCACAGCCTTGGAGCCTGACGCAAAGAACTATAAAAAGCTCGTTAAAAATACAGCCGATATGAAAAATATTACTGCGCTGAATATGGGTGCCTGGAACAAAAGGGACACTCTTATTTTTGCAAAAAAAGCAGGCAGAAATTCACGTCTGTCAAGTGAAGGCGTACCTGTCAGTGTAACTGATATTGATTCGCTGATTAAAGAGCCGGTTACACTAATAAAAATGGATATTGAAGGTGCTGAGCTTAAAGCTCTTGAAGGTGCAGAAAACACAATAAAGAAATATCTGCCGAAACTCTATGTCTGTGCATATCACAGAAACGAGGATTTATTCATCCTCGGCAAAAAAATTATTGAGCTTAACAGTGGATACAAACTTTATTTCCGCCACAGCAGGTATATTCCTGCCTGGGAAGCAAACTTCTATGCAGTGTACTGAAAATAAACACTTGACTATTATGCAGATATTATATATAGTGGAAGACAGATATACTTAAGAATTATTTATTCGGAGATAAAAGCAAATGATTACAGCTCTTTACAGCGTTATTATATTCATCGCCTGTACCGTTGGAGCCCTTGTAGGAATAGGCGGCGGTGTAATTATCAAACCCCTGCTTGATTTTATCGGGGTGCATACTGTTGAGGTAGTGGGATTTATTTCCACTTGTGCAGTATTCGCAATGAGTATCAGCTCATCTGTAAAACACATTGTTTCTAAAACAGAAATGGACAAAAAAATTGTACTTTTTGTTTCATTCGGGTCTGTTTTCGGCGGAATAATAGGAAATGAGATATTTGATGCCGCATTTGAAAGGTTTAACACAAATATTGTCAAGGGGGTTCAGGCTATAATAATTGCCGCATTCATAATATTCGTTATCATCTGTGTTAATACAAAAAATTTAAAATCCCTGAAAATCAAAAATCCTGTTATGATTGTACTGACAGGTCTCGTTTTAGGATTAATGAGTGCTTTCTTGGGCATAGGCGGAGGTCCTATTAACACAGCGCTTCTTGTACTCCTGTTCTCATTTAATGTTAAAGAAAGTGCGGTTTACTCCGTTGCGATTATTTTTTTCAGTCAACTAAGCCAGCTTATTACAATTTTTATCAATAACCGTTTTGAGCCTTATAAGCAGTACCTGCCGATTGTTATCTTCGCCGTAGTTGTTGCTGTTGCAGGAGGTATTATCGGCTCAAGGCTGAATAAAAAACTTTCAAACAATGTTATTACTAAAGTATTTTCCGTGGTGCTTTCTTTTGTAGTGATTGTAAATATTTACAATGCAATAAAAGGCTTTACCGCATAAAATAAGGGGGAAATAAACAATATGAAAAAAAAGAACATTATATTTTACTTCTCTGACCAGCAGAGGTGGGACACCGTTAATGAAGAAGTCACACCTAATCTTTGTAAGCTGGCAAAAGAGGGCGTTAAATTTGAAAACAACTTCACCTGTCAGCCTGTATGCGGTCCTGCAAGAGCATGTATTCAGACAGGCGTTTATGCTACGCAGTGCGGCTGCTACTATAACGGAATAGCCCTTCCGAGAGATATCACTCCCCTGGCTCATTATTTTAATGAAGCAGGCTACGAAACTGCCTATATCGGCAAGTGGCATCTTGCCTCTGACAGGCTTCCGGGAACAGGGCTCCACTGTGAGAAAACCGCCGTTCCTAAGGAAAGGCAGGGCGAATATCAGTACTGGAGAGCCGCTGATATTCTCGAATTCACCTCCCACGGCTACGATGGTTATATTTTTGACGGTGACGGAAATCAAATTGATTTCAAAGGATACAGAGCTGACTGCATTAATGATTTCGCCCTTGAATACCTGGAGAAAAACAGAAATAAAGACAAGCCGTTTTTTATGTTTATCAGCCAGCTTGAACCCCATCATCAAAATGATCATCACTGCTACGAAGGCTACAAAGGGACGGTTGAAAAATACAGAAGCTATCCTTTGCCCGATGACCTGACCTTTCTTAAGGGAGATTACAGGGAAATGTACCCCGACTATATATCTGCCATAAACAGGCTTGACTACAATGTAGGACGTCTTGTTGACAAGCTGAAAGAGCTGGGAATTTATGACGACACTATCATAATTTACACATCAGACCACGGCAGTCATTTTAAAACGAGAAATGCCGAATACAAGCGTTCCTGCCACGAAAGCGCATCTCACACACCGCTTATTATCAAAGGCGGAGGATTTGAAGGCGGTAAAAAAGAAACAAGGCTTTCTTCGCTTATTGATATCCCACCTACCCTTCTTTCAATGGCGGGAATACCGATTCCGTATACATATATGGGCGTTGATCTGACAAAACAGATTGACAATCCTGACGAAAAACGTGACTGCATATTTATGCAGATAAGCGAAAGCCAGTGCGGACGTGCCATAAGAACCGACCGTTTCAAATATGCAGTAAGAGGTATCGGTGCCACAGGCTATGCCCACCATACAGCAAAACCTTATTTCGAGGATTATCTTTATGATTTAAAGAAAGATCCCATAGAAAAACACAATCTTATTAAAAATCCAAAATACGCAAAGGTAAGAGAAGAGCTTAAATATATGCTTATTAAGCAAATGACGGATGCTCAGGAGGAGCCTCCTGTTATCCTCCCTGCATTATTCACAAGAAAAAAGTAGCAAGATTTCTAAAAAACGCTGAAGCAGAAATGCTCCAGCGTTTTCTCTTTTAGTTAAAGGTAAACTCGTTATCTTTATAATCAATAATGCATTTTTCACCCAGCTTTTCTTCAAGAATAAGCTCGGAAAGTTTATCTTCAATTTTCGTCTGTATAGCACGTCTGAGAGGTCTTGCACCGTAAACCTTGTCAAAGCCTGCGTCTGCGATAGCTGAAATTGCACTATCTGTTATTTCAACATCGGTTCCTATATCCTTAACCCTCTTGATAAGGGATTTCAACATTCTGCGTGCAATTTCTTCAATATCTTTCTTTTCAAGCTGATTGAAAACTACTATTTCATCAACACGGTTAAGAAATTCTGGCTTAAAGGTTTTTTTCAGGTCTTCCGTAACAAGCTGTTCAATATTCCTGTTTTCGTCAACCATTCCTCCGCCGAAGCCGAGTGAAAGTTTCGGGTCTGTAATCTTTGATGCGCCTACATTTGAGGTCATTATGATTACAGCATTTTTAAAACTTACCTTTCTGCCCTGTGAATCTGTAAGAACACCGTCTTCAAGAATCTGAAGGAGCATATTGAATACGTCAGGGTGAGCCTTCTCAATCTCGTCAAAGAGAACAACCGAATAAGGCTTTCTTCTGATTTTTTCAGTAAGCTGACCGCCCTCGTCAAAACCTACATATCCCGGAGGCGAACCGATAAGTTTTGACACTGTATGCTTTTCCATATACTCGGACATATCAAGTTTTATAATAGCTTCCTCATCGCCGAACATTGCCTCTGCAAGTGCCTTGCAAAGCTCTGTTTTACCTACGCCTGTAGGACCGAGAAATATAAATGAGCCTATAGGTCTCTTTGGATTTTTAAGACCCGCTCTTCCTCGTCTTATAGCACGGGCAATACCTGACACGGCTTTATCCTGACCGACAATTCTTTCATGGAGAATTTTCTCAAGACCGAGAAGTTTTTCGGATTCTTCCTTTGTAATCTGTGTTGCGGGAATACCTGTCCAGGAGGAAACTATCTGTGCTATATCCTCTTTTGTAATCTCTTTAACCTGATGGGAGGAAAGGTTTTTCCACTTCTCCCTTTCCTCTTCAAGAAGGGTTCTGATATTTTTCTCCTTATCCCTTATCTGAGCTGCCTGCTCAAAATTCTGAGAATGAATTGCCGAGGACTTCTCCTCTTCAAGAGACTTAATTTCTTTTTCCATTTCCTTAAGATTGTCGGGAATGGTATAGGCTTTAAGTCTTACTTTTGAAGCCGCCTCGTCGATAAGGTCTATAGCCTTATCTGGAAGGAATCTGTCCGTAATATATCTTGAAGACATTTCAACGGCATTCTGTATTGCCTCGTCCGTAATTTTCACTTTGTGATGAGCCTCGTATTTGTCACGGAGTCCTTTAAGAATCAGGACAGTCTCGTCCTCTGTCGGCTCGCCTACCGTTACAGGCTGAAAACGTCTTTCAAGAGCTGCATCTTTTTCAATATTCTTTCTGTATTCATCAATAGTCGTTGCGCCGATTACCTGTATTTCACCTCTTGCAAGAGAGGGTTTGAGTATGTTAGCGGCGTCTGTTGCACCCTCTGCGGCACCTGCACCCATAATTGTATGAACCTCATCAATAAAAAGAATAACATCCTTTGCCGCCTTAACCTCGTCCATAGCCTTTTTAATTCTTTCCTCAAAGTCGCCTCTGTACTTTGTACCGGCAACCATTGAAGTCAAATCAAGCGCTACAATTTTTTTATTATTAAGAAGCTCGGGAACTTCGCCTTTAACAATTTTAAGAGCAAGTCCCTCGGCTATTGCGGTTTTGCCCACACCCGGTTCACCGATAAGACAGGGATTATTTTTTGTACGTCTTGAGAGAATCTGAATAACTCTGTTAATCTCTTCCTCTCTGCCGATTACAGGATCAATTTTTCCCTCCTTGGCAGCAGCTGTCAAATCCTTGCCGAATTCATCAAGAGTAGGTGTTTTAGACTTTCCGCTTTTTCCTCTCTGACCGCTTCTTGTATCATAGTCTCCTCTGCCGATTGAGGTTACAAGCTCTTCAAAAAGCTGACTTTCGTCAATGCCGAAGGAGTTAATAAAGCTGACAGCATATGAATCGCTTTCACGAAGAAGCGCCATCAAAAGATGCTCTGTATCGACAAAGCTCCTTCTCATACCTCTTGCAAACTGGAAAGCTACGTCAAGTATTCTTTTGCTCCTCGGCGTTAAATCATCGGGAGTTAGCCTTGTAGCCATTCCCTCACCTATATTTTCTTTTATGAGATTTTCAACGCTTTCAGCCGTAATTCCTTTATCCTCAAGTGCAGATGATGCAGCCGTGCCGTCGGTTTTAAGCAAGCCTAAAAGTATATGCTCACTGCCAACATAATTATGCCCGAAGGATTCGGCTGATTTAATTGCGCTGTTTATAACCTCATTTGCTTTCTGAGTGAAATAACTGAATTTATACATAATTATTCCTCCTTCGGAGGATAATTTCCTCCGTTACAAATTTTCTCTTATGTACTGTGCACGAAGTTTGTCCGCCTCGTCAACAGTCATTCTGTCCTCGGCACCCGACATAATTGTTGCCGTACCAAGTGAATAAATCATATTTCCTATTTTTTCATATTCTGTATCAAAGCTTCCCATGGATATTCCCAGTCTTACAAGTGAGATAAGGCTGTAAAATTCCTTTGTGGAAAGTTTTCTTGCCATTTTAAGTGTGCCCATCGCTCTGTATATTTTATCCTGAAAATCATCAAATTCCATAAGCTCCTGCCTGAAAGCACGCTCCTGCTTTACAATCTGGTCGCATATTGCATTAAGATTTTCAATTGCATTTTTCTCGGTAATGCCAAGGCTTATGCGGTTTGAAAGCTCATAAAAATCACTTCCTCCGAAAAGAGATTTAACTGTAAATCCAAGTTTATTTACCATTGCGGTAAGAGACGGCATCATACCTCTTTCGCTGATTGCGGGAAGATGAAGAATTAATGACGCTTTAAGTCCCGTACCCAAATTCATCGGATTTGATGTTAAAAATCCCAGTCTGTCGCTGAAAGCGATTTTCAGATTTTTGATAAAAATATCATCAATGACGTCTGCTTTTTTATAAGCTGTTTCAAGATCCTGACCTGCTGTTTTAACAGTAAGTCTTATGTGATCCTCCTCACAGAGCATTACAGAAGTACTTTCGTCCTTTGAAACAAGGACTGAACCAAACATATTCTGCCTTGCAAATTCAGGACTTATAACACCCTTCTCTGCAAGAGAAATTTTCTTAATATCGTCAAGAGACGATGTATCAATCAAATCAAACTCTCCTGCAAGGTCTGAATTTTTAACTGAGGCGAAAATCTTTTTGCATACTGATTTTCTTATATCATTGCTCATTTTACACGGGAAAGGAGCATCTGCAAGATTCCTTGCAAGTCTTATTTTCGATGACAAAACAACATCTGAATTATTGCCCTGTGAGCTGTACCACTTACTCATTGCCGCCCTCCTGAAGTTCATTTATCTTGTCTCTGATTACTGCCGCATCTTCAAACCTTTGCTCACTTACTGCGGCTTTAAGCTGTTTTTTAAGAGAATCTAGTTCACTGACCTGTGGCTTTTCCTCCTCTTTTTTATCATCCTCGCTGTAGGAAATAAACTTTCCTATATGCTTTGTTTTACCGTGAATTTTTCTGATTGACGGCTCAAGTTTATCCTCAAACTTTTCATAACAGTCTGCACAGCCTATCCTGCCGCTGTTTACAATATCATTGAAAGAGCTGCCGCAGTTTGAACACCTGTCAACTCCTGCAAGGGAATTCATTGCCGCAGCGCCTGCTCCGAGGAAATTACCGAGAAAGCTGTCTGCGAACATTTCACTCATTGCCGGCATTCTGAACTCGTTCATAACCCCAAGCTCCTTTGCACATTCACTGCAAAGATGCATCTCTTCTCTTTTACCGTTTACAATTTTTTTAATATGAGTTGTTGCCTCATTCTGATTACAATGTTGACATTTCATAATGATTACCTCCTAATTGATATAAGCTATAAGCATCTGCTTCAGCTGATTTGCTCTGACCTGATTTTTGATTTCAGGCTCAACGCCTTTAAAATTACTGTCGGAAATAACTGCAAGCATCATTTTTTCCGCCCTGTCGCTGATCAGTCCCTGATAGTTCAGATTATAAAGATGAATTTTTGCATTTCGTTCATCTATTGAACCGCCGATTGAATTTATAAGAGAGAGCAAAGCATTTTCTTTGCTTGCGGCCCTTGTTATCAATATATATCCTCCGCCGCCTCTTCGTGATTCAATCCTGTAACCCTGCTCAGGTGTGAAACGTGATGTTATAACATAATTTATCTGACTGGGCACACAGCCAAGCTGTGCCGCCAAATCGTTTCGCTGTATCTGAACAGTCGGTGTTTTTTCATCAAACATATCAAGTATCACATCAGCAATCAAATCACTCATTTTCATTTTCCGGCTCACTTCCTTTTGTTAATATAAAGGTCAAATTTTTCTGTTTGACTTTGACTTTCTTTGACCTTCTATCGTCATGTTAGCACAAAGGTCAAAGAAAGTCAAGAACTTTTTTAAAAATTTTTCAAAAAAACAGGACCTGAAAAATCAAGTCCTGTATGCTGCATATTTATTTATTTTTTAAGAGAAATACCCTTTTCTTCAAGTGAAGAAATTACCTTATCGACTATATCCATAACCTCTTCCCTTGTAAGAGTTTTTTCGGGATGAGCAAAAGTTATTCTTGTTGTAATCGACTTGGCATTATCATCGCTGTAGGTATCAACTACAGATACCTTTTTAACAAGGTTTGACTTCGCTTCATCAATAGCTTTCTTAATAGGCTCAAACCTGTCGGATACAAACGAAAGGTCAATATCCATTCCCGGATATTTTGACGGTTCTTCGTAAACAATACTTGCATTCTGAATTTCGGCAAAAGCCTTAACATCTATTTCTGCAAATACGATTGAAGCCTTTTTGTCAATCTTCTTTGAAACAACAGGATGAACAATTCCGATTCTGCCGACAGAGTTACCACAGCAGATAATTTCATTGAGATTTCTCGGATGTTCGTAAGAATGCTTTGCAGTCATCGGCTTATATTCCAGCTCTCTGTGCTTAATATCATCTGTAAGAACAGCAAGCATATCGCGCAGCTCAAAGTAAAGTGATTCAACAGTTTTCGTCTTGCTGAAAAGAGTAACCGCAAGCATTTTATGCTCATCAACAAGATTGTCGTTATTAACACCGTATGTAACTCTGCCTATTTCAAATATTCCGAAATCAGAAGAATAAGAAGTATTTGTTTTAAGCTGGCAAAGCTGTGTCGGAATAATTGAATTACGTATCGTTTCAATATTCGGATTTGTAGCATTTACAAGTCTGATATTATCCTCAACATCAATACCCAAAGCCCTGTACTCATCATAGTACTGCCAGATATATGAATGAAGCTCGTGAAGAGAATAACGCTTTACAAGCATATCTTTAATTTTATCCTCGTCGGTTTTCTCAACATCGGCTCTGACAGGATAAAGAGGTGCATTTGATGTATGAACGTCGAAATTATCATAACCGTAAATTCTCGTTATTTCCTCAATAATATCGGCTTTGATGGTAACATCCTTTGTAGCTCTCCAGCTTG
The DNA here is from genome assembly GCA_964535085.1 of uncultured Bacteroides sp. GTDB lineage: Bacteria > Bacillota > Clostridia > Oscillospirales > Acutalibacteraceae > Eubacterium_R. The sequence goes on along the minus strand of CAZHSE010000001.1, from coordinate 96,078 downwards.
GTACAACAACACTGAAATCGTCATTTTCAAGCTCAACACCGAAGCCGAGAGAAGAAAGAGTTTTAACTATTGCAGCGTTGTCAATCTCAATGCCTGTATATCTGTCAACAAAAGCCTTGTCAAAATCAAGCTTAACCGTTTCGTAATGATAAGCATACTCGTCTGTAAGTGATGAAACCACCTTGACACCGCCGTCAATATCTGTCATAAGTTTTACAAATCTTGCTATTGCAGGAACAGTCATTTCGGGATCAAGACATTTTTCATATCTCATTGATGCGTCTGTTCTGTGAGCAAGACGAACAGTTGATTTACGGATTGAAACAGCATTGAATGTGGCAGATTCAAGTGTAAGAGTATGTGTATCCTCAACAATTTCACTGTCAAGTCCGCCCATAATACCTGCAATTGCAACGGGAGTATTATCATTGCAAATCATCAGCGTATTTTCGTCAATGCTTCTTTCAACACCGTCAAGAGTTTGGAATGTGAAAGGCTCATCAAATCTCTTAATTCTTATTTTTTCAACCTTTCTTGAGTCAAATGCATGCATAGGCTGACCCATTTCAAGCATAAGGTAATTTGTCAAATCAGCAAGGAAATTGATAGCTCTCATACCGCAGTAGTAAAGCCTTATACGCATATTGACAGGGCTTACGCTTGTGTTGATATTTTCTACCTGCAGGCAGGAATATCTCTGACAAAGGTTATCCTCAATTTTCATATCAACTTTAGGCAGATTATCGTATTCTGACAAATCAACAGTATCAAGAGGTTTAAGCTCTCTGCCTGCCAAAGCGGCAAATTCACGGGCAATACCATAATGTCCCCAAAGGTCGGGACGGTTTGTAAGTGATTTATTGTCAACCTCAAAAATTATATCGTCAATCTGGTAAGCGTCTTTTAATTCTGTGCCATTCGGCAAATCATCGGTGATTTCCATAATACCCGAATTGTCGTCGCTGATGCCGATTTCCTTTTCACTGCAGCACATACCGTTTGAGGTATAGCCTGCAAGTTTTCTCGGAGCAATTTCAATTTCGCCTATTTTTGCACCCACCTTGGCAAAGGCGGTTTTAAGTCCCACTCTTACGTTTGGAGCGCCGCAAACAACATCTGTAAGCTCACCGTTGCCTGCGTCAACCTTGAGAAGATGAAGCTTCTTTGAGTCAGGATGATTTTCAACTGACTTTATTTCAGCAACAACAATACCGCTTATGTCACTGCCCTTGAAGAAAATTTCATTTTCAACCTCGGCAGTTGAAAGCGAAAAACGATGAATAAGGTCAACCTTGTCAAGTCCTGTAAAATCAACAAAGTCCGAAATCCAGTTCATAGATAAAAACATTTAAAACACTCTCCTTTCTTATTCATCATCGGTAAACTGAGACAAACTTTTTAAGCTGCCGCCGTTTAAATCACGAATGTCTTTAATTCCGTATTTCATCATAACAAGTCTTGTAAGACCGAGACCGAAGGCAAAGCCTGTATACTCCTCAGGGTCAATACCTCCTGCCTTAAGCACCTCGGGATGAATCATACCGCAGGGGCAAAGCTCAAGCCAACCGCTGTGTTTGCAGGAAGGACAACCCTCACCTCCGCAGATAAGGCAGCTTATATCAAGCTCAAAGCCCGGCTCCACAAACGGGAAGAAGCCCGGACGAAGTCTTACCTTGATATCCTTCTGAAAAACTTCGGAAAGCATTGTTTTCATAAAGTAAATAAGGTTTGAAATTGATATATTCTTATCAACCATAACGCCCTCCATTTGAAAGAAGGTGTTTTCGTGACAGGCGTCTGTTGCCTCATTTCTGAAGCATCTGCCCGGGAATATTGCCTTAATCGGTACACCGTCATTTACAAGGGCGTCTCTGTATTTTTTATAAATTGCATTCTGTGCAGCAGAGGTCTGGCTCTTTAACAGCTGACCGTTTTCAAGATAATAGGTATCCTGCATATCTCTTGCCGGATGATGCTTCGGAATATTTAAAGACTCAAAGCACTCATAGTCTGTTACAATCTCGCTGTAATCTTCAACCGTAAAGCCCATTGATTTAAATATTCTTTCACATTCACGCTGTACTAGCGTAATGGGATGATATGAACCTCTGTCCGTTGACGGGGGCATGGAAAGGTCAAATTCAGGCATAAGATTAATCTCTGCCTCAATTTCCTTTTCTTTAAGCTCCTTTGTCTTTTCTGCAATTCTGTCGGCAACTGCGCTCTTAAGCTCATTTACCTTCTGACCGAAATCTTTTTTCTCTTCGTGTGAAAGCTCTTTCATACCCTTGAGAAGATCGGTTACGCTGCCCTTTTTTCCGAGATACGCAACACGCACATTTTCAAGCTCTGCAAGACTTTCAATTTTGTCAAGCTCGTCCTCAAATTTCTTTTTCAGACCGATAATTTTCTCGTCCATATTGACCTCCTGTAAAAAATAAAAAACTCCGTCTCTCAATGAGACGGAGATATCCGCGGTACCACTCAATTTGCAGGCAAAAAAGCCTGCCTCTTAAAAGCCTTAACGCAGCATTACGTCTGCCTTACTTTCTCGGCAGAAAGCTCCTGAGCTGAAATTCAAAACACCGTATCTATACGCTCTCACCCACCGCATACTCTCTGAAATCAATCGGTACTTCTACTTACACTCAATCACAGCTGTTTCATATTTCCATAAGATTATAAACCAAATACCAGTGATAATCAAGTATTTTTCAAATATTAATAAAAAAAGGTATTGTATTTTTCCAAAAATACGTATATAATTAGTTTGTAATGCTTTACAGGGAGGTGACTTTACCGTGACTGATAAAACAATGACTTTCAGAATTGGTGATGAGCACGAGGACATTATGAAGGAAACTCTTACCGAGGTATTTGACGCACTTCAGGAAAAAGGATACAACCCTATCAACCAGATAGTCGGCTATATTCTTTCGGAGGATCCCACATATATCACAACGCATAATAACGCAAGAAGCCTTATCAGGAAAATTGACAGGGATGAACTGCTTGCAGCGATGGTAAAGTCCTATCTCGATTAGGTAATAAAAAAGGAGGGTTATCTTTGGCAGAGAACAAGAAAGAAAAATTCCTTGAGTACAAAGGTAAGCCTTTGGTAAGATGCGGCAAAACAATTTATTACGGCAGTATGACTGACCCATTTGTAATCTGCCTTAACGTTCTCTCAGATGAGAAAATTAAGGATTTGAATGTGTCGGGAAAGGTTGCTATTCAGCTCCTTGATACTGACCCGAATGTGTCTCCAAAGGATAAAGTAATTAAGAAAAGTGAAAAAGAAGGTCTTTTCAATGCACTTGATTTAGGTGCAGTTTGGCTTGAAAGAGAGCTAAAAAAACAGAATAAAGCATAAGAAAAAGGAAGCAAATGCTTCCTTTTTTATTTTACTTATCAATTTTTACGGTTGTTGTAAGTTTATCATCACTTAATGAAATAAGCTCCGATACTTCAATTTCAACTTCTGTGCTTGTATCTCTGAGAACATAAGCCTTCTTTACTTCTTTTGTTACCCCCGGCTTTATGTCAACATCTAAAAACAGATCTGTATCATCTTCAAGAATTGCCGTCTCAAGACCTATGCCGTCCTGATAAGCTCTTGCATCCAAAGCAACATCAAAGCTGATTGCACTATCTGAATTGTTAGTGAATTCATATGTAACAAGAACGGAATCCTTACCCGTCCAGTCCTTACAGAGTTTTGCACCTTTAACGATGCACTTGTAATCACCCAAAGTATCTTTTGCCTTTTCCTCTTTTTCAGCAGAAACTGCACTTGTACCTGCAGTCGTATTACTGCTTTCATCGGAATTATCGCCGGAACCGCCTGCGCCTGCAACTCCTATTATTATAAGCACAAACACTACAACTGCGATAATTATCCATTTTTTCTTCTTTTTTTTCTTCTTTTCAGCGTCAAGCGCTGCTGTAACAGCTGCCCGAACCTCATTACTGTTTGTTTGATTTTCAAAATTATTGTCTGCCATTTTACAAACCTCCCTTTCCTTATACGAATATAATAACACATAAGTATTCGTGTTGTCAACATATGTGTTCATTTTGGCGTAAAAATTAGCATACACTACTACTGAGGTGATGCTAATGTTTATACCTACACTTGATGCAAAAATCGTAGGAGAGGTTATATCGAACTACAGAAAGAAAAAGGGTATTTCGCAGGAGGTATTAAGCGGTCTTTCCGATATCGGCAGAACACATCTTTCCGCAATCGAAAGAGGAGAACGCAAGCCCACACTTGAAACGCTCTACAGAATCTGCAGTGCTCTTGATGTAAAAATGAGTGACGTTGTAAAAGAAATTGAAAGCAAAATAGACAAATTATGATTTATATGACTCTTTTATAAAAAGAATATTTCCGCTGACGCGGGGTCATATATTTTTTATAATAAAATATTTCTGCTAACGCAGGGTTTTTCATTTCTTTCGTTTTGCGAAAGAAACGAAACAAAGAAAGCAAATTAGGGGGAAGCATCAAAGATGCCCATTCCCCCTAATAACCCCCTCTTTTACGTTGGCACGCGCACAAATGCGCACCGTGCCGAGAAAGCACATTACTAAATCATAATTTCGATTACATCTGAAAATTTTTGATATACCTGTCAATGCAGTTTTGTATAATTTCCTCTGCGTCTTCTCTCGGCATAAACTCGGTTACGGCTGTAGTCTTGTCATGCTCAAGTGTTTTGTATACCTCAAAGAAATGCTTGATTTCATCAAAACGGTGGCTTGGAAGCATATCAATATTTGTATAGCAGTTATAATTCGGGTCATTTACGGGAACAGCAATAATCTTTTCATCCCTTGCACCGCTGTCGTTCATAATAAGAACTCCTATAGGGAAGCACTCAACAATTGTCATAGGCTGAATCTTCTCACTGCAAAGCACAAGGACATCAAGAGGATCATTATCACTTCCGTATGTTCTGGGAATAAAACCGTAGTTTGCAGGATAATGAGTAGATGTAAAAAGAACTCGGTCAAGCTTCAGCATACCGGTTTCCTTGTCAAGCTCATACTTGTTTTTTCCGCCCTTTGAAATTTCAATAACAGCGTAAAATCTGTCTTTCTTAATTCTTTTAGGCGATATATCATGCCAGATATTCATAACGTACCTCCAAAGTTTTATATAAATATAATAGACCTTTTTTGCATAACAGTCAATAATAACTGCATTAACTTTTTTAATATTATCTTGAAAGAGCTGAAAAAGTATTGTATATTATCAGTAGTAATATTATGCACAGGAGATTGATATGAAATACAGAACAGAACACGACTCAATGGGAGAGGTAAAAGTACCTTTCGACAAATACTGGGCGGCACAGACTCAAAGAAGCAGTGAAAATTTCAAAATAGGTGTCGGAATTGAAACGATGCCCAGGGAAATAACGCATGCTTTCGGTATACTGAAAAAGGCGGCGGCAGTTGCAAACAACAGGCTGAAGCCTGAAAAAATGACGGATGAAAAGCTGTCGGCAATTTCAAAAGCCTGTGACGAAGTTATAAGCGGACAGTTAAATGACCACTTCCCTCTTGTTGTATGGCAGACAGGCTCGGGAACACAGTCAAATATGAACGCCAACGAAGTTATTGCCAACAGAGGAAATGAAATAGCAGGAAAAAAGCTCCTGCATCCTAACGATGATATTAATATGAGCCAAAGCTCCAACGATACATTTCCGACGGCAATGAGCATTGCGGCTGTTATCGGAATTGAGGACAGTGTTATACCTGCCATTGACACACTTGTTTCAACCTTCAGAAGACTTGAAGAGGAAAATCAAGGTGTTGTAAAAAGCGGCAGAACTCATTTGCAGGATGCAACTCCCATTACCTTTTCGCAGGAAATAAGCGGCTGGAGAAGCTCTCTTGAAAAGGATAAAAGACTTTTGCAGACTGCTCTTCCCGAGCTTAAAGAACTTGCTCTCGGAGGTACGGCAGTGGGAACAGGTCTTAACACACCGAAAGGCTTTGACAAAGAGGTGGCCAAGGCTGTATCCGAAATCACGGGAAAAGACTTTATTACCGCTCCGAATAAATTTCACGCTCTGACATCAAAGGATGAAATAGTATTTGCACACGGTGCATTAAAGGCTCTTGCAGCAGATTTGATGAAAATAGCAAACGATATCAGATGGCTTGCATCCGGACCGAGGCTCGGTCTCGGTGAAATAACAATTCCCGAAAATGAGCCCGGCTCTTCTATTATGCCCGGCAAAGTAAATCCTACACAATGCGAGGCTGTTACAATGGTTGCCGTTCAGGTTATGGGAAATGACGTTGCTGTCGGAATGGCGGCAAGTCAGGGTAATTTCGAGCTGAACGTATTTATGCCTGTGGCAATTTACAATTTCACCCAGTCTGTAAGACTTTTAAGCGAGGCTATGATATCCTTCAACAATAACTGCGTAACGGGAATTAAGGCAAACAGAGATAAAATGAAAAATAATCTTCATAATTCTCTTATGCTTGTTACCGCTCTCAATCCATATATCGGCTATGAAAACGCAGCTGAAACTGCAAAATACGCATATAAAAACAACATTTCTTTGAGAGAAGCCTGTGTTACCTTAGGGTTTTTAAGCGAAGAAAAATTTGACGAGATTTTCAATCCAGAGGAAATGGTTTAATAAAAAGTAAAAGCTGTATCTGACCTGAAAAGATCCGATACAGCTTATTTTATTTAATTATACCGCGGCTGAGCTTCAGCTTTAAAATTCTTGTCACGGATTTATTTACCTGTGCTTCTTTAATTCTTCCTTTTTTAACAGCGCTTAAAACGGCTTTGTACTGTGTTTTATAATCATTGGCACAAATCATATCATTCCCCGCAAGTATTGACCTTACAGCCGCTTCACTCTTGCTTCCGCCAACAAAATCAACAACACCTGCCATACCGAGGCCGTCGCTGATTATTACTCCATCAAAGTCCATTTCTTTTCTGAGATAATTATGTACCTTTTTTGAAAGAGACGCAGGATTTTTCTTATCAAAGCACTCTACAATATTATGACTGACCATAATCATATCACAGCCTGCGTCAATCCCCGCTCTGAAGGGGAGCAAATCTCTTGACTCAAAAGTCTTTTTACTTCGCTTGTCGTGAATTATATTACTGTGGGTATCGCCGTTATTGCCGTATCCCGGGAAATGCTTCAGAGTGCTGACGAGATTTTTCTTTCCCATTTCTCTTACTGTGTATTTTACATACTTGGAGGTTGACTTCGCACTTGTTGAGAAGGAACGACTGTAAATATAATTTCGGGAATTATAGGCAACATCTGCAACAGGGGCAAGATTTGTATTAATACCGATATCAAGGAGCAGGTCTGCCTTTTTCCTTGTATCCTTCTTTATCTTATCGTAACCGCCTTTTTTATAAAGAGCCTGAGGTGACAGAAAAGGAGAAGAACGATACTGCTTATAAATAGAAACCCTATTTACAATTCCGCCCTCTTCATCAACTGCTATAAGCATTTTTATCTTTGACGCTTTCTGATAGCCTTTTATCTGAGACTGCTTTTTCTCATAAGAATTATTCTTGAAATTATTTGCAAAAAGGAGATAACCTCCGAACTGGTATTCTTTCTGAATGGCGGCGGCATTCTTTGAGGGCATATAGACCATAAACATCTGGGCGACCTTTTCCTCCAAAGTCATCGAGTCTAATATTTCCTTTGCTCTTTCATCTGTGGTTTTTTCAATTTCAGTTGTTTTTTCCAAAGACACAGAAGTTTCGCCTGAAGAATTATTTTCATCTGCAAATGCCGACATCGGTGCTGCAAACAGGAAAAGGAATACTAAAACCGTACTGATTATTTTTTTCATATCTATCACACTTTACATATATTTGTATGAATATTAAAGCACATAAACACTGTCAATTCAAGTTTTTTATAAAAACTCGGTAACAAGTTTAACTCTTTTTATTTATAGGTTGAATATTTTTTAAAAATAAGTATAATAAAAGACAGTAATCTACTTTTCGGAGGAACTATGGATATTACAATAGTAGGTGCAGGAAAGCTGGGAACAGAACTGGCTAATTGCCTGAGCAATGAAGACCACAATGTCACACTGGTTGACACAAATGCACAAAGGCTCAGCAAACTTGTTGAAAAATATGACATTCAGGCTGTCTGCGGAAGCGGAACTCATATAGATATTATGAAGGAGGCACAGGCAGACATAGCCGACCTTGTTATTTCAACAACTCATTCTGATGAGAATAACATTCTTGTTTGCCTGATTGCAAAAAAACTCGGAGCAAAAAATACTATTGCTAGAGTCAGAAATCCCGAATATAACGACCAGTTTGAATTTATGCGAAACGAGCTAGGAATTTCATTTATGATAAATCCCGATTTTTCCGCCGCTCTTGAAATAAGCAGAATTCTTCAGTTTCCCGATGTTTCAAACATAGAGACATTTGCAAACGGTCATATTGACATGGCGGAATACAAAATCACGGAAGCCTCTGAGCTTTGCGGAAAAAGCATCAGCAGTATATCAATAGGTAAAAATAATGATATGCTGATATGCGCTGTTGAAAGAGACGGAGAAGTATATATCCCAAACGGTGACTTTATTCTTAAAGCAAAGGACAGAATACACATAACAGGCAAGCACAAGGAGCTTGCAAAAATCGGACGGACTTTCAGCAATGCAAAAAGGCATTTACTTAAAAATATAATGATTATCGGCTGTTCAAGAACTTCGGTTTATCTCGCAGATATGCTCGTGGCAATGGGCAGAAATGTCATTATCGTTGATAAAGATTTGGAAAAATGCAATCTGCTTTTTGACATGGTACCTGACGCTACCGTCCTTAACGGGGATGCAAATGACCATGATTTTCTTGTCGGCGAGGGGCTGAAAAAAATGGATGCTGTTATAACTCTTACCGATATTGATGAAACAAATTTTCTTGTTTCTCTTTACGCAGATAAAGTTGGTGTACCGAAAACGATAACAAAAATCAACAACAGCAATCTTTCAAAAATGCTTGACGATATCGGACTTGACACGATAATCAATGTCAGCGAAATCTCTGTTTCAACAATCACTCAATATGTCAGAGCCCGTAAAAACGTCATCTCTTCATATATGAAAACATTGTACAAACTTGTCGGCGGCAAAGTTGAGGCAACGGAATTTCTTGCTGGGGATTATGTTTCATTTCTTGGCACTCCACTTTCAAAACTCAAGCTCAGAAAAAATGTTCTTGTTGCTGCTATCAACAGAAAAAATAAGACGATATTTCCAAGCGGAAATGATACAATAGAAAACGGAGATTTGGTAGTTGTTGTATCAAAGGATATGAGAATTGCAAATCTTAACGATATTCTTCAGTAAAACACTTAAAAATATTTAACGGAGTTTTTATGAATTATAAGGCAGTAATTTATTTTTTAGGAAAAATATTTCTTATCTTAGCGGCACTTCTTTGCCTGCCTCTCAGTGTTTCCGTTTATTACAGTCTTAACGGCTTTCAGGAAACGGGCTACCATTCTTTTCTCATTCCTATGGCGCTGTTGCTTGTAATAGGATTGATTTTTACAATTAAAAAGCCAGAAAGCCTTGATATCTACACAAAAGAAGGATTTGTAATCTGCGGCTTGGCATGGATATTTATATCCGTATTCGGTGCCTTACCCTTTGTTATAAGCGGCTGTATTCCGAATTTCATTGACGCTTTTTTTGAAACGGTTTCAGGCTTTACAACTACGGGTGCCTCCATTCTTTCGGAAATACATTCCCTTCCTAAGTCAATCCTTTTCTGGAGAAGTTTCACACACTGGATAGGCGGTATGGGCATTCTTTCATTTATGATTGCAATAGTACCCAAATCAAAGGGTAATTCCATGTATATAATGAAAGCAGAAGTACCCGGTCCTACCACAGGTAAGGTTGTTTCAAAAATAGGAAGCAGTGCAAGAATTCTTTATATCATATATTTCGTTATGACGCTTGCTGAAATCTTTGTTCTTTATTTCGGAACAAAGCTCAACGGCGATAACATCAGATTTTTTGACTGCGTGGTAAACGCTTTTGCAACGGCAGGTACAGGCGGTTTTTCTGTCTTAAACAATTCAATAAAAGGCTATAACAGTGCCTTTACGGAATGGACTCTTACAGTATTTATGTTCCTTTTCGGTGTAAACTTTAATCTGTATTATTTTATGCTTACAAAGAAAATTTCCTCGGTATTCAAAGACGAGGAATTAAGAGGTTATATAATTATAAACGTAACGGGAGTTATTCTCATAACTTTAAACATTATGAATATGTATGACAATATTGCCGTTGCCGTAAGAGATTCGTTTTTCAGCGTAAATTCAGTTATGAGTACTACAGGCTTCTGTACTGCCGATTTTAACAAGTGGCCGACATTTTCTAAAGTTATACTTATGATTCTGATGTGCTTCGGCTGCAGTGCAGGCTCTACAGGCGGCGGTCTGAAGATTGTCAGAATTGAACTCCTTGTTAAACAGATGTTCAGAGATTTCAGACAGATGGTAAGACCTAATTCAGTTGTTAAGGTCAGAATGAACAAAAAGACTGTCGATTCAAAAATTATGACAGGAGTTAATTCGTACCTTAACGTCTATATAATTATTCTTATTCTTTCAGTATTTTTAATTACACTTGATAATTTTGACCCAACCACAAGTTTTTCAGCAGTAATAGCTTGTTTTAACAACATCGGCCCGGGACTTGAAGTTGTAGGACCTGTCGGTAACTATTCGGGATTTTCCGCTTTTGCCAAGCTCATTCTTATATTTGATATGCTCGCAGGAAGACTTGAAATGTTCCCGATACTTCTGCTGTTCAGTCCTGTTACATGGAAAAAAGCAAGATAAAACGGATAAAAAACAGCTCATCAATATTTTTGATGAGGGCACTATATCTGATTCTGATTTAAGAATGCTCATTGATAAGATTGAGATATCTGAAAAGGATGGTAAACTTGATATCAATATTACTCTTAATGGAAGATTCAAAGAACACACTAAATTTTAATGAAGTGAAAACATTAAATTTAGTATCTTGATACTAAAAAAGTATATAACTAAAAGCAAAACAGCAAGTCGAAAGACTTGCTGTTTTGTGCCTAACCACTACAAAAAAGATGTATTTTGCAATTTTGTGTATGGATTTGAACCCTACGGTTTTATTTTAACTCCAAAATACGAGACAAATTAAATAAATAGGGATATTTCTTAAGACATACAGAATTCAGATTTTTTTCATTTAGAATCTAAACTAAGAATAAACAACCTTGAAAATCACTTAAATGCTGTTTATAAAAGAGACACCGTTAAAATTCTGCCTACAAAGATTTAAATTTCAACGGTGCTTTTATTTTTAAATTAGTGCTGAATCTTTACGGTATGAATTTTAAATAGAAAAAATTATTTTTCATACCATTTTTTATTCCACCATTGCCTTGCGCTACGGTATGCAAGTTCACAATGGCATTTGATATTGCGATTCATTACACGGAAAATGCCCCACATACCTGGTTCAACATCCCACCGCAGAGAACCTGAGCGATACATATAGTCACCCGGACATTCTGTGCGTTCCGGTTCAATATTGAATACATTACCAACACTAACAGCTCCCTGAATGGGAATAGTACGGGTAAAGGGATCATCAGGCTGTGCCTTCCAACGATGACCGTGCAGTGTAAAACTGATATTTCTCGGTTTATCCGAAGGCATCAGCAGACGAATAATCACACGTTCGCCGGTATAAGTTCGGAAAATCGGTGTTGACGGATCGCCGTGTACCTTAGAATCAAATACTTTTGAAATCAACGGAATACGTTTAAGACGATTGAAAAATCGCTCTGAGTGATAATTATATCCTTTCTCTCCGGTATCTTCATGATCAGGTGCCTCATGACCACCCTCTTCTTTATAATTTTTATTCATAAGAGAGAAACTGTTATAATACTTGGCTTCCGTCGGTTCAATGATAATTGCTCCGAACAAACCATGATGACGGTGATTGCGTAAATCACCGAAAGACGTGAGCAAGCAGGTACCGTATTCTCTGTCTGCATGCCACAGATATTTAATGCACTCTCCCGGCCTGACAGTTTGCTCCACGGCGTTATATCCCACATTTATGCCGGACGATGCAATCGGATCATATTTTAAAAACTGCGGATTCAATGATACTCTGTTACCCGGCTCGTGCGGGAAGTCCAGCGGAACAGAAGGATAATCATTGTATCTGATGGGCTTGCCGGGGTCAAATAAATTGTACAGTGTAACCTCAATCCAATCCCCTGCATTAGCTCTCAAAATCAGAGGAACAGGCTTGCGTCTGCCGCATATCACATCACATACCTGCTCCATAGGAACAAAAATCAATCCTTCCGGATCGTGATCTCCAAAACAATTATAAATCGCTCTTTTATTTTGACTCTGCACCGTACAGATTTTTTGAGTATAACTGCTATTGCAGCAGTCGCAAAGGCGCAGCTCTCTGTCAGTAATTTTTCTGTTGATAGCAATACCGGTAAAGCATTCCGTTTGCTTTTCCGCTAAAGCTGTAAATTCAGTCACTATTTCTCCGGAATTCAACACATCCGACGATATGATGCCATTACTGAGAGTCACGGTTTCGTATAAAAGTTTTTCAAATTCATTTTTATAAAATTCTGCCTGCTTTGAAAAAGCTGCATTAGCAGGTGTAAAACCAGCTCTTAAAAACAGAGCGTGCTCTTTCATAATACGTCCAAAGAACAAATGCAGTTCAAGGGATTGTACGATATAATGATTATTACGCATAGCATCCTCCAATAAATCATATTGGTAATATTATATATGAAAGATGCTCTGTGGTGAAAAACAGCAGTTTAAACGAAATATCAGATTATTTTTAGTAAATTGCTCTTATATTCAGAAAAATATTTTTGCACAAAAAAGAAGTCGATTCTTAAAGCAATCGACTTCTTTCGACAATGGAAAGGGTTGACAAAAAAGATACAGTTTGCTTTTTTTAGGATGTATTTGAACCTTAAACTGAAAGAAATGTTAATAAATTTCAACCTTAAATATTAAGATTTTATAGGTTATCTATCTCCTTACACAAATGGATTAGGATACAAGTTACCGTAACAACTAAAATTATATAATCTGAATGTACATTAATATTCAACGGTTATCCTGTTATTTCCCTGAGAATTATGGTATTTTAAAACGCCCTTTTGGGGAACATACACTTCGGTCATAACATCCTTTCCGTAATCTCGGTCACACTGCCATTCGAGAGTGAAAATTCGTTTTTCCGAGTCGGTATGTATTTTCGTAATATCACCGCAAACAGCAACAGGATAAGGTCTGTTAAATACCTTTTCAAGATGACTGTTACTCATATCATAGCCCCAGTAAATGCTGCTCCAATGATATTTTTCAAATTCTCCCATAATAAAGTCTATATGCTTTATCCAGTCATTTCCGGGAGCTCCGCCGCCCCATTCGCCGAAAAGCACAGGTGCATTCATTTTTATCTGATTTTCTCTTATTCCGTCAAGAATAGCACTTATGCGGTTATTGCTTGAATACTTATTATAAAGTTTTGAATCTATAAAAACATCATAGGCATGAGGCGAATATACATCATTTTCTTTTACTTTAATTTCAAAAGGAATACCCAGATTGGAATAATAGTTATGCTCAAAGAAATTAAATTTATCATCACATCCGATTTCACGGCTCATTCTGTCAAAAAACGGCTGATAATATTCTTCGTTAAACGGCTGTGTGTATTTTTCCAGCCCTTGTGTGGCTTTTTTGAAGTTTTCCTTGTTGTCCATAACTACCATAAGCTTTCTAAGCCTGCCGGGAGTCTTAATTACGGATACAATTTTCAAAGCTGTTTTGGCAAAGCCTTTTTTATCCTTGCCCGGTGCAAAATACTTTTCGAGATTCAAGTTTCTGTTAAAGGTTATTTTTGCAATATTCTCAAGAAGATTTAAAAAAGTTTTTCTGCCGTTTTCGTGAATATACGGTTCATTTAAATAGTCATATCCGATTATATTGCCGCAATCGGCAAGCTTTTTCGTTAAATGTGACCACATTTTTACAAACTTTGTCTGAACTGCGTCACGGTCATTCCAAAAATCGTTAAAGGCGTTTTGCACGCCCTGCATATAGAAATAGCCTTCAGCCCATATTGCATACTGCTTTGGATTTGAATATTCCTTATTTACCGCCCATTTGGGCATACCGTCGCCGTGAAAATAGCTTGAATACAAATCCTGATGCATATCGAGCATAACATATATTCCGTGTTCGCTCAAAATCTTAAAGAACTTTCCAACTGCTTCAATAAGCTCATCGTTATACTTGCCCTCTTTGGGCTCAAGCGCAGACCAGGTTAAACCGAAACGAATAATGTTGACGCCCTGATTATCCGCTTTTTCAATCCACTTTTGAAATCTTTTTGAATCCATAAATCCGAGAAGCTTTTCAGCAGACAGGTGCGGCATCTTGTAGCACATATTCATCCCCCTGAAAATTCGTTCTCTGCCGTAAGCATCTCTGATTTTCAATCCGTCGCAATAAAACTTTTCCATATTTTCCCTTTTCTTTATGACTGTATTTGTTTGAATTTATAAAATTCGCCTTTTTTCTCCATAAGCTCATCAAAAGAGCCTGTTTCGGCACATTTGCCGTCCTTTACAACAACAATTTTATCGGCATTTTGGATTGTTGAAAGCCTGTGAGCTACAATAAATGTTGTGCGGCCTTTTGTGAGATTTTCAATAGCGGCCTGAATTTTTTTCTCAGAAACAGAATCCAAAGCAGATGTCGCTTCGTCAAGAACAATAACCTGCGGATCACGCATAAGAGCACGTGCAATGGAAATTCTCTGCCTTTGTCCGCCGCTCAGATTTGAGCCGTGCTCAGTAAGAAGCGTATCAACTCCATCAGGTAATTCTGCGATAAGCTCATCCAAAAGTGCTGCTTTTATAATTTCATCAAGCTTTTTACGGCTGACATTTTTCATTCCGTATGTAATATTATCTTTAATTGTTCCGTTGAAAATAATCGGATTTTGCGGTACAACGCCGATAAATGAACGATAGCTGTGCAAATTTATATCCTTTATATCAACGCCGTCAATTGTAAGTTTTCCCTGCGTTGGCTGATCAAAGCCGATAACAAGATTAAGAGCTGTCGTTTTTCCTGAACCGCTTTCACCTACCAGTGCAACCGTTTCGCCTTTATTTACATGCAGACTGAAATCCTTAAGCACATCTCGCTCTATCTTGTCATTATAGTGAAAGCTTACATTTTTAAAATCATATACGCCGTCGAGTCGCTCAAGCTTCTTTTTTCCCTCATTATCCTCAACATCATCCTCCAGCAGTATTTCTCCGATTGATGACAAGGATTCCAGTCCTTTTGCTATTATGGGAATCAGACCTATGATGGCACTTATACTTCCCACTATCGTGGAAAAATAACTTTGATACAAGACCACATCGCCGACGGGAATAAGCCTTTTAAACGCCAAAACAGCCGTAAATACAAGGCAGCTCATTTGTAAAAGCTGAAATGTAAGCCACGAAACAGAGCCGAACAATGCCTGAAAGGTGTCCATTGAATAGCCTTTTTTGCGCACTTTGTTTATCTGTTTCGACATACGCTCCACTTCCCAGTCTTCGAGAGCGTGGGCACGTGCAACAGGAACAAGCTCTACCATCTCAATCATTTTAGCACCTGCATTTTCCATTTCGGAGCGGAAGGCCTTGTTCTTTCTGCGTATTTTTTTGCGAAAAAGCATGGTTATTGTAACTGCAACCGGTACGGCAACTAAAAAGAAACAAAAAACAATCATGCTTTTTGAAAGGGTAACGCTGACGGTAACAATAATGGTAAGTATAAACATAAGTGCGTTTACAAACAGCTGTTCCGACAGCGTTTGAAACTGTTCAACATCACGCATGAGCTTAGCCTGTATTCTGCCGTTTTCCGTATGTTTGTGATAATCAATGGAAAGATGCTGAATTTTATCAACGATGGCAAGGCGCATCCCTGCTTCGGCATCACGTATAGCCGAAGCATAAAAATGCACATGAAGATAGTTAAGAGGAATGTTTATGATAAGCAAGATACCGAATGCCACTGCATTTATAATGATTTTTGACTTATCCGCTTCCGTTCCCGAAGCCGCAAGGTTTATGAGATTTGCAGTAAGTATCGGCAAAATCCAACAGGGTGAATGCTTTATTGCAAAGCACACGGACGAAAGAAAAATTTTGCCGTAACTGCCTTTGTAAATTGCACCGAGCGTTTTAAGGAGATGTCCGCGGTTTTGCCTGAATGCCTCTGTATAATTTTTGTTAAGCTGTTTCATATAAATTCACTCCTCTCAAGTTTAATATGTAATAAATTATACCAGTTACTATTAGCAATTACAATATTTTAACAAATTAACCTGATACAAATTTATAAATACTATCTCGATATGATATGTTAATTCAGTAACTGCACAACAATTTCAATTCCAACCTTAAAAACAACCTTAATTTTGTCTTTTGATTCAACCACTACACATTCTAATATCTCTCTGACAATTTGGTCGTCATAAGTAAGCGGATGATTTCGGAGTAGATCAATTGTTGAATAAATTTCATCAAGTCTTGACATAGTTAACTCTTTGTTTTTCTTTAAGAGTTCTATTTCTTCAAGCTGTTTTTTTAACTGATTTTTCTCAGTGAGAAGTTTTTCCATTAATGTTTCTCTGTCATCATCATTTTCGTTTTCAGTATTTGTTGAAGTTATCAATTTACTGAATTCTGCATCAATTTCTGCAATTCGAATTTGCAGTTCAATACTGTTATCCTTAACCATTTTTTCTGCTTCGGTCAGATTATGTTTATCACTGTACCAAGTGGATTCCATATTGCTGACCGTGTTTTCAATACTGTTCCAATCCACATTATCCGAATAATGTTTAGCGGCAGAGAGGAATGCCTCTCTGCCGTGCTTTTTGTAAATACCATATACACTTTGAATTTTTTTCAATCCTATCACCCCTTACTGATATTTGAATTATTGTGTTTACCTCTGCTTTATGATAAAATTAATCTATCAAGATTCGGAGGTGTACTATGTCAAAAAGAATTGTATTTCATGTTGATGTCAATAGTGCCTTCCTGTCCTGGACTGCAACACAAATGGTTAATGAGGGTAAAGACGATATCCGTCTTGTTCCTTCTGTCATAAGCAACGAACCTAACAAACGCACAAGTGTTGTGCTTGCAAAATCTATCCCTGCCAGGCAGTATAAAATCAACACAGGCGAACCGATTTCCATGTCACTTCGCAAGTGCAAGGACTTCCTTGTCTGTTACATGAGAACCGAACACACCTTTAAGCCTGTTCAGTTCTTTTTCTGTCAGCACCTGACCGTGTGAGCCCCACACATATCCCCAGTGGTTGTTATAGGCAAATTCCGCCCACTTGACTAAATCAAGGTTATTTTTATCGGTATCAGTTAATGCCGTCTTTTCCTGTTGTAATCTCATCTACTAATTCGCCCTGCTGATAACGGGTTGTTCCGTCAAGCGTGATTATATCTTCAGCAGCATGAATCTGAAAGACCGCATTTGCAAGATTTTTTGTTTCATAAATCGGTGAATAGGTTATCGGGAATTCAACATCGTTTCCGTTTTCGTCAATATATCCGCCGCCGAGCATACCGACCGAAGAAAAGATTTCGCCCTCTTTTGTGATTTCAATAACGCCCTTCTGTGCAATATCCCTTGCCTTAACCTTAATAACGGTAACGCCTGTATCTGTTGAACTGTTTTCCTGTGTTACAGTAAACGGAATAGCTGTAGAATCAAGCACATATCCGTAAGGAGCCTGCACCTCTTTTAGCGTGTAATCACCATACGGCAGTTTTTCAGGAGTAATTAAATATCCCTCACTGTTTGTATAGAATGTGTGAATTGATGTTACTTCGGGATATGTGAACTGCATATTTACACGATGTCCGTCTGAATCGTAAATCTCAAATCCTGCACCCTCATACGCAATCTGCTTGCCTGTTTCGGCATCAAGTTTAACCACCTTGATATAGCTTTCAAAATTGGAATTGTTGATTAAAAACTTGTATTCTTTCATATCTGTGTCGATATACACATCAAAGTCCTTAATCTTTTCTCTGCCTTGTTTTACTCTCCTTTACATAAAGATTTATTCTGCTCTTTAATTTTTTATTGCTTACATCAATAAATGCCACATGAAGTATTTCGTCAAAAGAACAAGCACCGCAATCTATTCGTTCCTGAATATACGGGCAAACTTTTTGACTGCATCCATACTTCTTTTTCCAATGCAGACAATTTACACAGTTGCAATCTCCTTTCGTGTATTCGTATGAACTGCGATATTTTCCGCCGCCTTTCTTGGTCGGATATTTCGGCAGTTGCATAAACTTTTCAAGTCCACGAAGTTTTCCGTCTGTAAAAAACATCTTTTCTCCTTTCTGTTGTTTTTTGAAAATAAAAAAAGGATTAGCAATATCAAATATTACTAATCCTTGATTACTGAATTATTCAATTTTAAGGTTCAAATCCTTACACTTGGTAAAAATACCCCAAATACATCTATGAAAATGAATGTTAAAATTTCGCCTCTTAATATGCAAAAAACCCCGATATAATCGGGGTTTCAAGGGCTGACATCTTTTTTGTCAGCCTGATATGGTGCAGAAGAAGGGACTTGAACCCTCACCGACTCACGCCGATATGAACCTGAATCATACGCGTCTGCCTATTCCGCCACTTCTGCATATTCAATTTTTGTCCTTTAAATTTTACACGGCGAGGACATCCGAGGTGGAGCAATCTGCTTAATCCACAATTTATAATAACAGCAAATGCTGAAATTATTACTTTTCACAGAGGTGGCATTACCTGAATCATACGCGTCTGCCTATTCCGCCACTTCTGCATATTTTGTTTTCACTTGCTGCAAAACAGTCCACCGGACTGTTTTTTCCAAATCAAAGATTTGGAGCCACGTATCTCTTGCCTTACGGCAATAGCTCCTCTGATTTTTACACGGTGAGGAGAACCGAGGCGGAGCTTACTTTCAGTTATAAACTTACTTTTCTGCTTAATCCGCAGTGCCGTTCAACAAACAGCGTATAGATAATAACACAATAAAAACTAAATGTCAATTAAAAAGGAGATTTTTAAGACACTGAAATTATATTATTCGCAATATTTCATTTCTTCTTTTCTTTATTATTAACTATTGCCAAAGCGGCACAGTAAACCTCTTTTGCGCCGTAAATTTTGAGCATTTTAGCACACTCGTTAAGTGTTGCACCTGTAGTTTTTACATCATCAATAAGAAGCAGGGTTTTTCCGTTTACATACTTCTTATCCGTCACATCAAAAGCACCGAAAACATTTACTTTTCTTTCCCTTGCCGTACTTCGCTTCTGGGGTTTTGTCCGCTGAGTTTTTACGAGCAGATTCATAAGCGGAATACCTGAACGGTCCGAAACAATTTCCGCTAAAATTTTGGACTGATTATAGCCTCTTTTTCTTTCATCCCACTTTCTCATAGGAACAAAAGTTACCGCATCAAAGCATATATCCGAATAGCGAATTTTAACGCACTCTGCAATATCTCTCCCAAAACGCTCAGATAAAAATTTCATTTCGGATTCTTTATATCTATGAACAGCCTTAACCGTCTTATCCTTGTAATAGTAAGGTGCGACAATCATTTTATATTCATTTTTCCTGTTTTTGCAATCACAGTCGTTTTTACTTTTTCCGCAGTTTTCACAGGCAGGAAGCTCTATCTCAGGCAGACTTTTACAATCGTTGCAGACCGTTTTATTAAATTCTATAACATCGCCGCAAAATTCACACCTATTAGGAAAAATAAATTTTGAAAAACGTTTCAGTGCAGTCAAAAAATCATTCATACCGTCAGATACGGGGCGATTTTTTCGTAAAGTTTATCCCCTATTCCTTTAATATTTTTTATCTGGTCAATACTTGTATAACCGCCCAGGTACTCCCTGTACTGAATTATGGCATCTGCCCTTGCTTCTCCTATGCCGTCCAGCACAATAAGGTCAGAGGCGGTACAGGTATTAAGATTAATTTTGCCGTTAAAGGCACTGCCCGGCTGGGTTTGAGAATAATCGGCTGCTGATGTTACGGTTTTATCTGCATTATATTCTTCAGAAACAGTCTGCACGGTTTGCTCAATTTCCGAAGAAGCCGTATTTTCCTGTAAAACAGACTGTGTTACTGTTACCGTTTCTGTTTCAGCGAATGACGTGCTGCTTTCTATATATACTTCATCTGAAACATTAGGCTGAGACAGAGCAAAATAAAGTATAAGTGCTGAAAGTAAAATCAGCCCCACGCCTGTCATTATCATACTTTGCCGTTTGCTGCTACTCATTTTCTTTTACCCTTTTTTGAATTGTTTTTTGTATGTGTATTTCTTATAAAACCGTTTTTGCCCTGCTGTCTTTTTTGCTGAATTTTCATACTCTGGGCTGTGGGTCGCACAAGACATTTATTATCAAATCCGATTAAATCAAAGCGTTTTGCCTTTTTCAAAGCCTCCTCTACAAGAGCCTGATTTTTTGGATTATAATACTGCAAAAGTGCTCTTTGAAGTGCTTTTTCATGCTCTGTCTTTGCCACGTATACTTTTTCCATTGTATATGGATCAAGCCCGGTATAAAACATACAGGTTGAAATTGTACCCGGTGTGGGGTAAAAATCCTGCACCTGCTCGGGTCTTATATGATTTTTCTTCAAAAACAGAGCAAGCTCAATCGCATCATCAAGAGTTGAACCCGGATGAGACGACATAAGATAAGGCACAAGATACTGCTCTTTATCAACCTCTCCCGTATACTGAAAATATCTCTTTGAAAACTCAATATATGCTTCAATATGAGGCTTACCCATTTTATCAAGAACTGTGGCAGAGCAATGTTCGGGAGCAACTTTCAGCTGACCCGAAACGTGATTTTCAACAAGCTCTCTGAAAAAAATATCGTCCTTATCCTGAAGGAGATAATCGTATCTGATACCGCTTCTGATGAATACTTTTTTAACGCCGTCAAGCTGTCTGACTTCACGGAGAATATCAAGATATTCCTTATGGTCGGCAATAAGATTCGGACAGGGCTTGGGAGCAAGGCATTTTTTACCCTTGCAGAGTCCGTGCTCAAGCTGAAAATCACAGGAGGGTTTTCTGAAATTAGCCGTAGGCCCTCCGATATCGTGAATATAACCTTTAAAATTCGGCATTTGAGTCAGCTTTTTTGCTTCCGCAACAATGCTTTTCTTTGACCTTGAGGTTATATATCTTCCCTGATGAAAAGCAATTGAGCAGAAATTACATGCGCCAAAACAGCCCCTGTTATGAGTTATTGAAAACTCTACCTCTCTTATTCCCGGTACACCGCCAAGCTTTTCATATGATGGATGATAAGCTCTCATATAAGGCAGAGAATACACTTTGTCAAGCTCCTTTTGAGTAAGGGGCGGCATAGGAGGATTCTGAACAAGCATAAGTTTACCGTGCTTTTGCTTGATAAGACGTCCCCTGATGTGATCCTGCTCGTCCTGCTGAATACGGCAGGACTTTGCATACTCCTTTTTATTTAAACTGACATTTTCAAATGAAGGGCATTCAACGCCCTCGTAAGGAGTCTCCGTTGCAGGACAAAGATAGCAAGTTCCGAGAATATCGTGCATATCGGAAATCTTCTCACCTTTATCAAGACGGTGAGCAATTTCAGCAGTCTGCTTTTCACCCATACCAAATGAAAGCAGGTCAGCCCTTGAATCAATAAGTATACTCGGTCTGATTTTATCATCCCAGTAATCATAATGAGCAAATCGGCGCAGGGACGCTTCCAACCCCCCTATAATTACAGGAGAATCGGGATAAAGCTCCTTTATTATATTTGAATAGACAATAACGGCTCTGTCAGGTCTTTTTCCCGACACACCGCCTGCTGTATAGGCATCGTCATGGCGAAGTCTTTTTGCGGCGGTATAATGAGCCACCATTGAATCAATATTTCCGCTGGTTACCATAAATCCTAGACGGGGTTTACCGAACTGAACAAAATCAGCCGTGCTTTTCCAGTCAGGCTGGCTAAGTACGGCTACTCTGTAACCCTCATTTTCAAGGACTCTTGTTATAATAGCGGCGCCGAAAGAGGGATGGTCAACATAGCTGTCACCTGTTACATAAACAAAATCAACATCCTGCCAGCCTCTTTCAAGCATTTCTCTTTTATTTATCGGGAGAAAACCACTCATAATCAATACTCCCCATCATCATTGTCAGGTAAATTTACTCTGTCATAAAAATCTTCCATATCCGAAAAATCATCACTGCCTTCTTCGCTGTCACTGTATTTATCTGTTTGAGAAAAAGCATTGCCGTAATTTTCATTGACAACACCATCGTCCTCAATTTCATAATTATCACCGCTGTCGTCAAAGGACATCTGCTCTGTGTTTTCGGCGGTAAAATCATTTCCCGAGGAATAAGCCTGCATTTCAAGCCACTGCTGACGGTTTATCAGAATTTCTCTCGGCTTTGAGCCGTTTTGTGCACCGATTACGCCCTTTTCGTGAAGCTGGTCCATAATCTTTGCTCCTCTTGCATATCCTACAGAAAGTTTGCGCTGAAGGAAGGATGTTGAGGCTGTGCCTGATTCAAGTACAACATCAACTGCCTTTTCAAATAACGGATCAAGATTTTCGCCTTCGGAATCATCCTCAAAAGGTGACGACTTCTTATCCTGAACTGCTTTCTTTTCAATCTCCTTGGCAATTTCGTCATCATACTGACTTTCGCCCTGATTCTTAATAAATTCGCAAAGCTCCTCTACTTCTTCGTCGGAAATGAAACAGCCCTGAACTCTGATAGGCTTTGATGCGCCGATAGGAGCATAAAGCATATCACCTCTTCCGAGAAGTTTTTCGGCACCGCCTGCATCAAGAATGGTTCTCGAGTCAATCTGAGAAGAAACCGTCAGTGCAATACGGGAGGAAATATTAGCTTTGATAAGACCTGTAATAACATCAACAGAAGGTCTCTGCGTTGCAATAACAAGATGCATACCGGCAGCACGCGCCATTTGGGCAAGACGGCATATGGAATCCTCAACCTCTTTGGGAGCTGCCATCATCAAATCTGCAAGCTCATCAATAAAGATACAGATTTTAGGCATAGATTCCATATCGGGATGCTTTTTAACATATTTATTATATCCCTCAATATCACGGACACCTGTCTGCGAAAACCTTTGATATCTCTGAAGCATTTCCGATACTGCCCATCCGAGAGCACCTGCCGCCTTTCTTGCGTCAGTGACAACAGGAACAAGCAGCTGCGGAATACCTGCATACTTTGAAAACTCTACCTGCTTAGGGTCAATCATAAGGAATTTTACTTCGTCGGGCTTTGCTCTGTACAAAATAGACACGATAATTGAATTCATACAAACAGATTTACCGGAACCCGTAGTACCTGCGATAAGAAGGTGGGGCATTTTTGCGATATCGCAGAAAACACATTTACCTGCTATATCCTTTCCGATACCTGCCGACAGCTTTGACTGCTGTTCGTCAAATTCGGGAGTATCAACAAGCTCTCTCATAGATACCGTATTCTTAACGGTATTTGGTACTTCAATACCTACGGCAGCCTTGCCCGGAATAGGCGCTTCAATACGCACGTGAGTTGCGGCAAGGTTAAGAGCAATATCATCGGAAAGATTTGTAATTTTTGAAATTCTTATACCTGCGGCAGGCTTCAGCTCGTAGCGTGTAACCGTAGGTCCTCTTGAAATATCCGTTATTGTAGCGTCAACGTTAAAAGAATGAAGCGTCTCTATCAGCTTCTGAGCATTATCTTTAAGTTCAATGCTTACATCCTTTGATGAATGTTTCTTAGCCTCATTCAGAATACTAACAGGCGGAATTTTATAATCATCAACAGAGGATTCCATTGCCTCTTTAGAAACAGTAAAGGCTTCTGACTTTTCTTCAGCTTTTTTTGGGTGATTTTCAGCCTCTTCGGAAGCATCGTGAACAATCTCATCAATGGACTTTTTATTTTCCTTAGCCTTTTCTCTTTCCTTTCGGTTTCTCTCGGTTGTCTGATTTATTTCGTCGATAATATCCTTGGGTACTTTATTTTCATCTGTTTTTGATTCGGCAGTCTTTTTCTTTTTTGACTTACGGGAACTTTCCTCTTCCGGAGGCTCGCTGTCAAGAGGAACATCAATATTTGCCTTATTCATTTTACGGCGCTCAATTCTCTCTTCAATAGCAGGCGCAACTTTATCATATGTTGCCTTCGCAGGCTTTGCGGCACCTGAAAGAAACTGAATAATCGTAAGCCCTGTTATAAGAAGAAAATCCACAATCATCAGAACAACGCAGATAATTATTGCAGGAGCCTTGCCTAATGTCAGAAGAAGCCAGCCTAACACTGCACCTAAAGCACCGCCGTTAAAGGTTGTGACTGCAGAATTATAGCTTTCTTTCACAGCCTGTGAAAAATCCGCTCCCGTCTTATTCTGAATAACGTGAATTAATGACGCAATTATCAGAACAAGCACAACTGTTTCAACAGATTTAGCAATCAAATTCACCTTATGTTCTTTTTTTACTGAATAAACCAAAGTAACGACAATAGCCATAAGCGGAAAAATACATGCGGCAAAAATGCCGAAAATGCCCACATATACGCCGTGAAGAACATTCCAGACTCCATCACCGCCGATTACTGCGAGAAAGAAAAATATAACCGCCGCGGCAACTACCGCAATCTCATATACCCTTACTCTGTCCGTATAATCCGGCGAAACCCTGCGGTTGTCTGTTTTTCTCGCCCTGCTGTTGCTGTTATTTGTTTTTTTTGTCGTCTTTTTATTTGCCATATGTACCTCTTAAAATCAATGCTTTATGACTATCTCGAATATACCGATAACTGTTATTATCAAACCGACTGCTATGTCGTAATAAGCAAAATAATTAAGTGCTTTATTTTTTATCACAAATACAAATAATTTTACTGCAAAAAACGATACTGCGCCCGAAACAATAAAACCGATTATTCCTGCCGCAATGCCTACAGGCGTAACCGCTGTGCACAATTCTATAATTCCTGCTGTAATAAGGACGGGAACAGACATCACCATTGAATATCTGAGTGCATATTTTTCACTCATTCCGAGAAGAATTGCGGCAGCATATATGCCGAACACAAAGGAACAGCCTGCAAAAGGCAATGCCAAAAAAGCAATCAAACCTATTACACCAGCCTGAACAAGCTCAGGTATTTTCTTTGTATTTTTATTTACAAGACTCGTTACTGCGATTATCAGTGCTCCCGTAAGGGCAAGGCAAATTCCCTCTCCCAAAAGATTGCCGTTATACGACGTTCTGTGAAACATCTGAAAAACATTTCCGTATTTTCCCGTAGGGATAAGATAAAACAGGAAAAATACAAAGGAGAAAATCGTCATAAACATAAATCTTCTTTGGGAAGATGGATTTTTCACATCAAGTCTTTTATGAAACAAATCGTTCCAGCCGCCGAAGAAGTTTTTAAAAAGTCCTGCAAACAGCTTGAAAAAAGCTATAAAAATACCAACAGCGATACCGATATGTATAACGCCTGTCAGCTGAGAACAAGCGTTTGTAAACCTGCCTGACAGGTCGTGAAATATCGCGGAATGACCGCTTTCAGATATTGGAAATATCCATGTCAGCGCCTGAAACAGCGCCTGAAATATTGATGTTATAACCGACATTATCTTTACCTCCGAAAAGAGAACCGTTGTCTAAATAATAACCGTTTCTGATATAATCGTAAGGATTGCTTGACTTAACTGAATTTGTCACATTCCCAGAAACGGCAGGAGAATAAAAAATGTCCTGCTCGTTAATTATTGTCCAGAGCATTTTCCCTCTTCCCCTCACTTTTTTCATTTTCCTCTATCATTCCGTTAAGAAAATCAAGGGCATTACTGAGCCCGCCGAGTTCGTCAATCAAACCGCTTTTGACAGCCTCCTCACCGTCAAGAACAGTTCCCACATCCATAACAAGCTCCCCGGTTTTCATCATAAGCCTGCGGAAATCTTCTCCGCTGATGTTTGAATTATTTGCAACAAAATTCACTATCCTGTCCTGCATTTTTTCAAAATAGGACAGGGTCTGCGGAACACCTAAAACAAGTCCGTTCATTCTGACGGGGTGAACAGTCATTGTAGCACTCGGCACAATAAAACTGCGCTTGCAGCTGACGGCAAGAGGAACTCCTATCGAGTGACCTCCGCCGAGTACAAGGGAAGCCGTAGGCGTTTTCATGGTTGAAAGAAGCTCGGCTATGGCAAGCCCTGCCTCAACGTCACCGCCTACCGTATTAAGGATAATTAAAAGTCCCTCTATTTCCCTGCTCTCCTCAATGGCTACAAGCTGAGGAATTACGTGTTCATACTTTGTTGTTTTATTCTGGCTGGGCAAAATATAATGGCCCTCAATCTGACCGATTATGGTCAGACAATGGATAAAATGGCCGTCCTTTGAAACTGTTATGGAGCCTGTCTCAAAATCCGTTGCGCTTTGAACCTCATTATCCTGCTGTTCATTTTCATTATTTTGCTTTTCTTCATTTTTGTCAGACATAAAAACACCTCTGTTTATTATGCCCGAACAGCCAGCTGATATTTAACTTAAATATTTTATCATAAAATATGCATTATTTCAACATTTATTATAAGTAGGCTACTTTTATATTAATATTTTTAAAATGTTACTGATTTGTAATTGACAGAAAAGAGTGTTTGTACTAAAATATGTTTGTTAAAATTATAAACAATTAGGAGGATTTTTTATCAATGGGACTTACACTTGCACAAAAGTTAATTAAATCTCATCTTGTTGAAGGCGAAATGAAAGCAGGTACAGAAATCGGTCTTAAAATTGACCAGACGCTTACTCAGGACGCCACAGGAACAATGGCTTATCTTGAGTTTGAGGCAATGGGTGTTGACAGAGTTAAGACCGAAAAATCTGTTGCATATATTGACCACAACACTCTTCAGACAGGTTTTGAAAATGCCGATGACCACCGTTATATTCAGACTGTAACAAAAAAGCACGGCATTTATTTCAGCAGACCCGGTAACGGAATCTGCCATCAGGTACATCTTGAAAGATTCGGTATTCCCGGAAAAACCCTTATCGGCTCAGACAGTCATACTCCTACAGGCGGCGGTATCTGTATGCTTGCTATGGGTTCGGGCGGACTTGACGTTGCTGTTGCAATGGGCGGCGGCACATACTACATCCCTATGCCGAAAATGACAAGAATCAATCTTACAGGCTATCTCAAGCCCTGGGTTTCCGCAAAAGATGTTATACTTGAGGTACTCAGAAGAATGAGCGTTAAAGGCGGTGTCGGCAAAATTATCGAGTACGGCGGAGAAGGTGTTAAAACCTTAAGCGTACCTGAAAGAGCAACTATCACAAATATGGGCGCCGAGCTGGGTGCAACAACCTCAATTTTCCCTTCTGACGAAATTACTCTTGCTTTTCTTAAAGCACAGGGACGTGAAAATGACTGGACTGAAATTCAGCCTGATGCCGACGCAGAATATGATGAGGTTATCGACATTGATCTCTGCTCACTTACTCCGATGGCTGCATGTCCTCATATGCCCGACAATGTTAAAACAACCGGTGAAATCGGTAAAATCAAGGTTGACCAGGTTGCAATCGGCTCATGTACAAACTCTTCATACGTTGATATGATGAAGGTTGCCGCTATCCTTAAAGGAAAAACTGTTTGTCCTTCAGTTTCACTCTGCATTGCTCCGGGTTCAAAGCAGGTGCTTAATATGCTTGCTTTAAACGGTGCACTTTCGGATATGATTAACGCAGGTGCAAGAATACTTGAATCTGCATGCGGTCCGTGTATCGGAATGGGACAGTCGCCTAATTCGGCAGGTGTTTCACTCAGAACATTTAACCGTAATTTTGAGGGACGTTCAGGTACTAAGGATGCAGGAATTTATCTTGTTTCTCCTGAGGTTGCTGCGGCATCGGCTCTTACAGGATATCTGACAGACCCACGCGAGCTCGGAGAGGCTCCTGTTATTGAAATGCCTGAAAAATTCATTGTAAACGACAATATGATTGAACCTCCTGCAACACCCGAAGAGGCTGAAAGCATTGAAGTTCTCAGAGGTCCGAACATTAAGCCATTCCCCGAAACTTCACCTCTCCCCGAAGAAATCACAGCCAAGGCTGTACTTAAAGTCGGTGACAACATCACAACAGACCACATTATGCCTGCAGGCGCTAAAATTCTTCCTTACCGTTCAAACATTCCTCATCTTTCTCAATACTGCTTTGCCGTATGTGACGAAACCTTCCCCGAAAGAATCAAGGCTGAAGGCAAAGGAATTATTATCGGCGGTTCCAATTACGGTCAGGGCTCTTCAAGAGAGCATGCTGCTCTTGTTCCGCTTTATCTCGGAGTTAAGGCAGTTATTGCCAAATCATTCGCAAGAATCCATGTTGCAAACCTTGTAAATGCAGGAATTCTTCCATTTACTTTTGCAAACGAAAGCGACTATGACAGAATTGACCAGATGGATGAACTTGCTCTTCCGAACATCAAGGACTGTATTGAAAACAAAAAGGACGTTGTTCTTAAAAATATTACTAAGAATGAAGAATATCAGCTTGATGCTTCTCACCTTTCAGACAGGCAGAGAGCTATGCTTGTATGCGGCGGTCTTCTCGACTACACAAGAGAGATAAACAAATAATTACTAAATCAAAGGAGCAAAAATACTATGTCAGATGAAGAAAAAGTAATTGACGAAGCTGTTGAAAAATTCCGTTCACTTATGGTTTCACAGCTTGCACGTGCAAAAAAGATAAAAGAGGATAAGGATTTTACAGACTATGATGCACTTGATACTATCGTAATCGGTATATGTGGCGGCGACGGTATCGGTCCTGTCATCACCAAGGAAAGTGAAAGAGTTCTTGCTTTTCTTTTAAAAGATGAGGTTGCAAGAGGAAAGGTTCAGTTCAAGGAAATTGACGGACTTACTATCGAAAACAGAGCAGCCTGCAACAAGGCAATCCCGGATAACGTTCTTGCAGAGCTTAAATCCTGCCACGTTATCCTTAAAGGTCCTACAACTACTCCGAGAGCAGGCGACCCCTGGCCGAATGTTGAATCGGCAAATGTTGCTATGAGAAAAGAGCTTGACCTCTTTGCAAATATGAGACCTGTTAAAGTACCTGAAGAAGGCATTGACTGGACATTCTTCAGAGAGAACACCGAGGGCGGCTACGCTGTAGGCTCACACGGTGTAAATATCACAGACGACCTTGCTGTTGACTTTACGGTAGCTACTCAGGAGGGCTGTGAGAGAATTGCCCGTCTTGCTTATGAATACGCAAGAAAAAATAAAAAAGGCAAGGTTTCCATAATTACAAAAGCCAACATCATCAAGACCACCGACGGTAAATTTCTCAAAACAGCTCAGAAAATCGGTGAGGAATATCCCGAAATTGTAACAGACGACTGGTACGTTGACATCACAACCGCAAAACTTATTGACCCGATGAGAAGAAAGGATTTCAAGGTCTTTGTTCTTCCAAACCTTTACGGCGATATTATCACAGATGAAGCTGCTGAATTTCAAGGCGGCGTAGGTACCGCCGGCTCAGCAAACATCGGTAAAAAATATGCAATGTTTGAGGCTATTCACGGCTCAGCTCCGAGAATGATTAAGGAAGGCAGAGGTCAGTATGCAGATCCCTGTTCAATGCTTCGTGCTTCAGTAATGCTTCTTTCTCATATAGGATACCAGAAAGAGGCTGATGCTCTTGAAGCTGCTCTTGACAAATGCATGTTTAATGAGAAAAAGCTCACAATTACAGGCAGAAGTGACGGCTGTACATGCAGTGAATTCGGCAACTATGTAATGGAAACTATTACAGAAATGACAAAATAAAAATTTTTGAGAGGGTAAAATTATGTCAGGAAAAGAAGATATATCAATTTCTGTAATAAAGAGACTGCCCAGATACTACAGATTTCTCCAATCTCTTAAAGAAAACGGAATTATCAGAATAAGTTCAAAGGAGCTCGCCGCAAGAATGGGGCTTACTGCTTCTCAAATCAGGCACGATTTCAACTGCTTCGGCGGTTTCGGGCAGCAGGGCTATGGATATAATGTGCCCGAGCTTCACAGCAAAATAGGTGAAATTCTCTGCGTAAACACAGAGATAAAAACTATACTTATCGGCGCAGGTAATTTAGGAAAAGCCGTTACAAATAAGATTTTTTCAAAAAAAAGCGGCTTTAAGCTTATAGGGATTTTTGACAAAAACGAGGCGCTCTGCGGAAATATGATAAAGGGTATTCCCGTAAGAAATATCAATTATCTTGAAAATTTCTGTATTGACAATTCCCCTGTTTGTGCCGTCACATGTATTCCGTCAACGGATATGAGAGAAATTACAGACCTGCTTGTTAAGGTAGGAATTAAGAGCTTTTGGAATTTTTCCACCTATGACATTGCTATGGAGCATCCGGACGTCCTTGTTGAAAACGTACATCTTACAGACAGCCTGCTGACCTTAGGCTATCTGACAAACACTTCATTTCAGAAATCGGAGGACTGACCTTTGCAATTAATCAGTACAAAAGATATTGTGGATATCATCAGGTACGGAGACAATTCTGCCGTTCTGGTTGAAAAACTTCCTCTGGCAAATCCCAGTCAGTACAAGGTTCAGTATTCTGTTATCAATTTTGAAGCAAAGAGTATTGACGTACTGACAAAAAGTGCATATCTTTTAAAAAAATTCGGCTCGGGTTTTCACAAAATAAGTCAGATTATTCCGAATTTCGTTCAGTGTGACGCCGCTGTTCTGTATGACAGAAGAGTGCTTGCAATTTATCCTAACGGTGAAGCAGGAATTTTTGACCGTGAAGGCGAACTGGAATGGAGCGGTAAATTTGAATATCACGACAAGACGGTTAAATGCCTTGCGCTTGAGGGAAAATATTTCTGGAGCGTTTGCCCCGAGGAAAACTGTGTCATCAGATATTCAAGCCAAAATATGAATGTTGACTTAAGAATAGGCGGAGCTGATGCTCAAACCTTTATCAATCCTACTCACGTATGCTTTGACGGCGGTGATATCTACGTCTGCTGTAACAGCAACAAGGTCAGAAAAATTGACGGTTCAAACTACACCGTTTCGGATTATCTGAACTTCACGGACAGCATTAAACAATATTACCGTTTCGGTGACTACGCAGTTGCCGTTATGTCAAGCGGCACATATGTTTTAGAGGATAATCAATAAAATCATCACATAAAAAAGCGTTGGAATCTTTCAAAGACTCCAACGCTTTTATTAATATCTTATTTCCATAATGCCTTATAAATTTTAACAACGTCCTCTTTTTTTATCTCCTTAATTGTATTTGCAGGAGAACCCGAAGCAATGGCATCATCAGCCATTTTATCAATAACAGCAAAAAATTCCTTTTTATCAATTCCGTACTGTTCAAGGGTCGGAATTTCACAAAGCTGACAAAGAGACTGACATTTTTTAATGAATTTCATTGCCGCATCTTTATCGTGGTCGGAATGGGAAGCAACGCCTATTGCTCTTGCCATATCGGCAAAACGGTCATATGCGCCGTCATAAACATAGTTGAAGCACTCACCTAACAGCATAGCATTGCTTATACCATGAGGTACGTGGAACATTGCGCCGATAGGTCTGCTCATACCGTGAATAATTGTAACTGACGCATTGTTAAAAGCAATACCTGCCTCCAGAGCTGCCAAAGACATCTGTGCTCTTGCATTTACATTATTTCCTTCATTATAGCAAAGAGGGAGATACTGAAAAATTTTCTTAACAGCAGAAACAGCAAGCTCATCCGTAAGAGGCTGAGCCTTACGTGAAGTGTAAGCCTCTGCGGCATGGCAAAGGGCGTCAAGTCCTGTTGCGGCAGTTACGGATTTAGGAGCAGTCATAGTAAACGCAGGATCATCAATAGCGATATCAGGCATAAGAACCGCACCTTTAAGAAGCATTTTTATGTCCTTTTCTGTATTTGTTATAATAGTAAACTGGGTTGCCTCCGAGCCTGTTCCCGATGTTGTAGGCACGGCAACCATAGGCGGTGTAGGAACTGTTATAACTCTGCCAAGAAAATCGTCAATATTTTCTCCGCTTGAAACGACAGCACCGACAGCCTTCATTGAATCTATAGGCGAACCTCCGCCTACTGCAATAAGAAAATCACAGCTTTCATTTTTATAAGCCTTTACGCCTGCCTCTATCATTTTGTCAGTAGGCTCCCCAGTTATGCCGTCGAAAATTGCATATTCGGTTCCATTTTTATCAAGAATATCCGTTACAAGTTTTACATTTCCAAGCTTAACCATCATAGGGTCAGTTACGATAAGCGCTTTTTTACCAAGTGTTTTTAAAGCAGATGCGGCGTCCGACAATGCATTTTCACCGTAGAACACCTGCTTCGGCATTATAAAATGATTTCCCATATCCACACCTCTTGTGTCAAAATATCTATTATATTTTAGTAAAAGAATTCTAAATGTCAAGAGGTATGGAAAAGAAATTGTTATTTTTTTATCAATTAATAAATTTATTTGTATCTGAACTCCTGATTAAAAAGATTTTTCAGATATGACAATCTATGAAGAAATTTTTATATTGCTTTATCTTATGCCGTATTTTTCGATAATGTAGTCCATATCCTTATCGCCTCTGCCTGACAGATTGATAAGAATCGAACCTTTATCCATCTGCTTGGCAAGTTTAATTCCGTATGCTACTGCATGCGCACTTTCAATTGCAGGGATGATACCCTCAGTTCTTGAAAGCTCAAAAAAAGCGTCAATTGTTTCATTATCGTCAACAACGTCATACTTTACTCTTCCAAGGTCGTGGAGAAATGCATGCTCAGGACCTGATGACGGATAATCGAGTCCGCTTGCAACCGAATAAACAGGAGCAGGATCGCCGTTCTCATCTTTAAGCATAATACTGTTAAAGCCATGCATAACACCCTCTGTGCCATAGGTCAGACTTGCGGCATGGTCTCCTAATTTTTCACCTCTGCCGAGAGGTTCAACACCGTAAATATCAACAGGGTCATTGAGAAAGCCCGAGAACATACCCATTGCATTTGAGCCGCCTCCTACACAGGCAACAACTGCGTCAGGAAGCTCACCTGTCATTTCAAGGAACTGCTCTCTTGCTTCAATACCGACTACACTCTGGAAATCACGAACCATCATCGGAAACGGATGAGGACCTACAACCGAGCCTATGCAGTAAATAGCGTCCTTATACTCCTTGGAGTATGCCGTAAATGCGGCATCAACTGCTTCCTTAAGAGTGGCAAGCCCGTCTGTAACCTCAACAACATTTGCACCGAGAATTTTCATTCTTGCAACATTCGGAGCCTGCTTTTTAATATCAACAGCGCCCATATAAATATCACATTCAAGTCCGAAATATGCTGCCGCTGTAGCAAGAGCAACACCATGCTGACCTGCGCCTGTCTCGGCAATCACCTTTTTCTTGCCCATATATTTTGCAAGAAGTGCCTCACCCATACAATGATTGAGCTTGTGAGCTCCTGTATGATTTAAATCCTCACGCTTAACATAAAGCTGAACATTTCCATACTTGCCTGAAAGTCTTTCAAGATAAGAAACTGGGGTCGGTCTGCCCTGAAATTCTTTTCTTATTCTGCGAAGTTCGCTGATAAATTTGCTGGATTTACAGATAGTCTGATAAGCCTCTGTGATTTCGTCCATTGCGTCCTGAAGCTCCAGCGGAATATAAGAGCCGCCGTATTTACCGAAGTAACCGTTTGCGTCAGGATAATTTTTAAAGTATGTGTCAAAATCAATATTATTAAAATTCATTTTTATTTCCTCCGAATATAATTATCATTTTGTTTAAATTTAAATCAAGATTCAGTAAAGTGCCGCCATCGTTTGTTCAATCTCATTTGTTTTTCCTCTCAGTTTATTGTATTTTCTGTCAGAAACAAAAACGCCCTTGACAGAATAGAACTCTGTCAAGGACGAATAAAGCAAATTATCCGCGGTGCCACCTTGATTTATAGGAAACCTACACGCTCAGCAGGATACAATCATATCCCCGGTAACTAACGCATACCAACTCGTTGCAGAATACTTTGTGAACATCACATTTGACTGCACCCTCGGCGGTCCATTTGACAACTTGTTTCTTACCTGATTTCAGCAACACAGGCTCTCTGTAAAGGCATAACTGCCGTTATCTCCGCTTCAACGGTTTAAAATATTTAACTTGCAAATATTATATCATCTCAAAGCACATATGTCAACAACAGAATTCAAAAATTAAAGGAGTCCGTCCCAGGTGTCAACCTCTTTCGCCTTCTTTTCCTCCTCGTCAAACCAGTGCTGTGTTACTGACTTGCTCTCTGTAAAGAATCTGTAAGCGTCCTTGCCGAGACAATGGAGGTCGCCGAAAAAGCTCTGCTTATGACCGCTGAAAGGAATGAAGCCTACAGGTACGGGAATACCTACATTAATACCAACCTGACCGCCGTCTGTATGACGTGCAAACTCTCTTGCATAATAACCGCTCTGAGTATAAATTACCGAGCCGTTTGCATAAGGGTTAGAATTCATAATCTTCAGTCCCTCATCAAAGTCCTTGCATCTCTTAATGCAAAGAACAGGACCGAAAACTTCATCTCTGCCGATAGTCATATCCTCTGTAACATTATCAAAAATAGTAGGTCCTACAAAATAACCGTTTTCATAACCTTCGGGTAACTTCGGATTACGTCCGTCAAGAACAAGAGTTGCACCCTCATCAATACCCTTCTGAATATCTGCAAGCACCTCTTTGTAATGCTTTTCATATGTAATAGGTCCGAGACGTGTATTTTTGTCCCATGCAGGACCGCAGTTTACATTTTTAGCCTGAGCTTTAAGCTCTGCAACAAATTTATCCGCAATAGATTCCTGAACTACACAGCAGGAAAGAGCCATACATCTCTGACCGGCACAGCCGTACGCTGAATTAATTACACCTGCTACTGTTCTTTCAAGTGCACAGTCCTCAAGGACAAGAGCATGGTTTTTAGCCTGACAAAGTGCCTGACATCTCTTGCCGTTAGCGGCTGCCTTCTCATAAATCTTAAGACCTACAGGAGTTGAGCCGACAAAGGTGATACCCTTAACATCGGGATGTTCAAGAATAGTATTTATCTCATTTCTTGAACAGGTGACAATATTAATTACACCGTCAGGGATACCGGCTTCCTTATAAAGCTCACCGATTCTCATAGCTGTTCTCGGAGTGAGAGACGCAGCTTTAAGAACAAGTGTATTACCGCAGGCAACGCATACGGGAGCCATCCAGCCGAAAGGAATCATTGCAGGGAAATTAACGGGAACAATACCTGCAAAAACACCCATAGGCTCACGGTACTTGACTGTATCAAAGCCTGTTGAAGCGTCCATAAGGCTTTCGCCCATCATAAGTGACGGTGCCTGGATAGCAAGCTCCGTTCCCTCCTGAGCCTTTCCCACGTCGCCCTGAGCCTCGCCCCATGTCTTACCGTTTTCTTCACAAACAAGCATTGTAAGCTCGTCCATATGAGCAAGAAGCAGTTCTCTTACTTTAAAAAGAATCTGTGTTCTTTTTCTTGCAGGAGTTGCACGCCATGACGGATAAGCCGCTTTCGCCGCCTCTATCGCTTCAAGCACCTCATCATTTGTACAGCAGGGTGCCTGTCCTGTTACTTCTCCTGTTGACGGATTATGCAAATCATACCAAACATCTGTTTTGGATTCTCTGAATTCTCCGTTTACAAAATATTTGAGTTTTTCCATAAAATTTTACCCCTTTTATGAATATTATTATGTCTTAATTACTATACCACACAAAAAATAAAAAAACAATACGCAATTAACAATACTTAATCCCTTTTCATAGAATGACACTAACGAGGTGATTCATATGCTTCTTTCTCAGATGAAAGAAAACCAAACTGCTACTATCACCGCCTTAGACGGAAACTTTGCTCTTTCAAGAAGGCTTCACGATTTGGGATTTACCGCAGGGCAAAAAATCTGCTGCTGTGATATAGGACTCTGCGGCTCCCCTATCGCCTATACAATAAGAGGAACAAAAATAGCCCTCAGAAAAAAAGATGCGGATATGATTGGAGTGGTTTTGTGAAAAGAGTAAAAACCGTGGTGCTTATGGGAAACCCGAATGTGGGAAAAAGTACCGTGTTTAATGAAATAACAGGCTCACATCAGCACACAGGCAACTGGACCGGAAAAACGGTGGATACCGCCGCAGGCAAATATTACTACAAGTACAATGACTACAAACTTGTTGATTTGCCCGGTACATACAGTCTTATAACTTTAAGTGAGGAAGAAAGAATTGCTAAGGATTATCTGCTGACGAAAAAATACGACTGTGTGGTTATGGT
Source organism: uncultured Bacteroides sp. (assembly GCA_964535085.1). Classification (GTDB taxonomy): domain Bacteria; phylum Bacillota; class Clostridia; order Oscillospirales; family Acutalibacteraceae; genus Eubacterium_R. The sequence continues at coordinate 59,397 of CAZHSE010000001.1, read as the reverse complement.
TGTAGACTCAACAGCACTTTTAAGAAACTTAAATCTTGTTTATCAGGTGCTTGAAATTACAAATAAGGTTGTACTGCTTCTTAATCTCAACGATGAGGCAAAGAAGAAAAATATTATGATAGACAAAAATATTTTGTCAAATCTTTTAGGCATTCCCGTTATTAAAGCAACTGCAAGAAGCGGTAAAGGAATTAATGAATTACTTGAAGAGGTACATCTGATTTGCACAAATTCCGAAGATTATTACACCAAAAAAAATATTGACTTAAATGATATTAACACAGAATTTTTACTTGAAAAGGCAGAATTTGTTGTTGAAAAAGCAGAAACATCTCTGCCGTCAAAAAAAGAGCAGTTTGAAAAGAAACTTGATAAAATACTGCTTGGAAAATATACTTCAGTACCGATTATGCTTCTTCTTTTCGGCTTGGTTTTATGGCTGACTGTTGCAGGCTCAAATTATCCGTCTGAATTTTTAAGAAACATATTTGACAGCTTTGAGATATGGCTTGACGGCACTATGAGTAATATGGGCGTTTCACAAACTGTAATAAGTTTGGTCGTAAACGGAATATTAAGGGTACTGTTATGGGTTGTTGCCGTAATGCTGCCGCCTATGGCAATATTCTTTCCTCTTTTTGCAGTTTTGGAGGATGTCGGTATTCTTCCGAGATTTGCATTCAATCTCGACAGACCCTTTGAAAAATGCGGTGCCTGCGGTAAGCAGGCTCTCACCACCTGTATGGGTTTCGGATGCAATGCTGTCGGTGTTACAGGCTGCAGAATTATCGACTCTCCCAGGGAAAGATTAGTTGCCGTAATTACAAATTCCCTCACCCCCTGCAACGGAAGATTCCCCTTGCTTATTGCGATTATAACTATGTTCTTCTGTCAAAACAGCTTAGGGGCGGCAGGTATACTTTTATGCTTTATTGTTCTGTCTGTGCTGATGTCATTTGCCTGCTCAAAGGTACTGACATCAACCGTTCTTAAAGGCGTAAACAGTTCAATGATGATTGAACTGCCATCATTCAGAAAGCCAAGATTTCTTCAGCTTGTAGGAGACACAATCAGAGAAAAAATCCTGTTTGTACTTATGCGTGCAGTTATTGTGGCAGCACCTGCAGGCTTAATCATTTGGGTGCTTGCAAACATCAAAACAGGTGATACAACATTACTTTGCAAAATCGCAGAAATTTTAAATCCGATAGGACACCTAATAGGTCTTGACGGAGTAATGCTTCTTGCGTTCATACTGGGATTTCCTGCCAACGAAATTGTTATTCCCATAGCTTTAATGGCGTATCTTTCAACAGGAGAAATGAGCGACTACTCTTCACTTGAAAGTCTTAAAACAATACTTATTGAAAACGATTGGACATGGGTAACAGCAGTATGCACGTGCATTTTTTCAATGTTTCATTTTCCCTGTTCAACTACCCTGCTGACAATTTGGAAAGAAACAAAAAGTGTTAAATGGACCTTGCTTTCGATAATTACACCGCTTACAGCAGGATTTTTATTGTGCTTTCTTGTAAATCTGATATTTAAATAAAAAGATTCTTAAATAACAAAAGTACAAGACAGCGCAAAACCCGGGAAGAGTAATCTTCCCGGGCATTTTTCTATGCAGAATAAATTAAATTATTATCTACTGTAATTGATTTAATATCATCAACATTAATTACATTTCTGAAAGTTATATCAATATTACCTTTGTAGGGTAAGTTTTCATTGGCAGTTCCTCCGATGCAGCTGTCAAAACTATTGTTGTCAAGTGAATCGGAATATACCGTTCCGTCTTTCATTTCAACAATAACAAAAGCTTCTCCCTTTGAAGTCAGTTCAGTTTGGTCGCCGTTTATGCCCATAGTTACATCAGAAGATGTGCCGTTAATCTGTTTGTAATCAATATGGATTCCCAGGGGTGAAACCGTGAATTTCTTAATTTTATATTCACTGTCAGACGCTTTAATTGTGCTTATGGGTTCAAGCTGAGTTTTTACATTTGCTCTCAATGCTTTAAATTCATAGCTCCATTTTCCCTTAATATCGTCATCATGGCAATACTGTTTTGAATTGCTGTCATAATACGCTGCTGATGTTACTTCAATAGTAATCCTGTCATTGCTTTTAATATTTCTTAATCCGTTAAAAATAGCAGAAAATACATTATCCTTTGAAACATAAGTTGTATAACCATAGCCGTCAAAATAATGATGTCCATTGATAAGGATATCGACTGTACCGGGTACGAGCATAATTCCGTCCTTTTGCGGACATTCAAATACTGCGTGCATAGTCGAGTTATCACTTAAAACCTGTTTGAGAGTAATAGAATATCCGCTTGATGTTGAAGTAAGATTTATTTCCTGACCTAAAGTGCTTAAATCAACTTCATCATTAAATGTAAAATGTTCTGCCAAAGCACTGTCGGGCTTAAAATACACAGCAGCACCTACACTTAAGGTACAGCAGAAGACTGCAATGGCTGCTGCAACTGCGATGAATTTTTTAAAAGAAACAAACCTTTTGATGACTGATTTACTGTTTTTATTATCATTTAAAATATCAAGCTTTGATAAAGTATCTGACTTTATTCTTTCAGTTAAATCGGCATCATAATCAGCCTGAAAATTTTTACCGATAAGTTTATCCGTATTTTTCAAATCAAGATTATCGAATATCCGAAACATATTAATCTTCATAGTAATCTCCTTTCAATCTGTATTCAAGTTTTCTTAATGCTCTTTGCAGGCGCTTTCTGACATTATCATCAGTCAGCCCTGTTATACCGGCAATTTCTTTTGAACCTTCGCCCAAATAAAATTTACGATATATTATTGTTGAGTCCGGCTCTCCCAGGGAATTAATTTCATCAATCAAACGGGTACAGAGACATTTCATTTCTGCCTCATCTTCAATATTAATACTGTCGGGAATTTCAATTAAGCAATCTTCATCAGCATAAATTTCAGCACCCTTGCAGGAAGCATTGAATCTGTCAATTGCCTTTCTTTTTGCAATAATTGCCAAATAAGCCGATAAGCTTCCTTTTTCTAAATCAATATTATCTATCTGTCTGTAAAAAGCGACAAAAACATCGCTTACCGTTTCCTCAATATCTTCCACAGAGCAAACCGAAGCTATTTTGTTTTTCACAACAGTATGTACATAACCTGTATACTGCTCAACTAAAGCGGACATACCTTTTTCCGCATCCGTTTTTATAAGTTTAATCAGTGAACTGTCAAACATATTAACCTCCCCTCTTCTTTGCAAGGAATTCCTTTCACTTATATAATCACCCTGACTGAACATTTTGTGACATAAAAATAAAAAAACAGCTGAATTGTCATCATTCCGGCTGCTCTTTCGACAGCAGAATTTACATTTTATTTTTAACCGATTTCTTATTTACTTAAAAAGGTTTGTAACAATTTTGTGACTATATTTTAATTGCTATTATTTACCTGATATGTTATAATTTCCAAAAGTGTTTGTTTTGGTGAATGAGATGGAAATGAAAAATAGTTATTCAAAATTTTTATTTGCAATATTATTAATTTTTCCTTTCTTTGTCGGGGGATATTATATCTTCACATGTTCGGCTGTAAGCATTATACTTGCAGTTGGCTTATTTGTAAATGTAACAAAAGAAAAAGGCATAAATATAAGCAAATCTTATGCGGCAGCTGTCTTTTCGGTGATTACATTCTTTTATCTTATAAATCGTTTTTGGGCGGTAGACAATTCAATGGCGCTTGAAGGCTTTTTAAAGTATCTTTGCATTTTTTTATTTGTCATAAATTTATGGCAAATTGACAGCGAAGACAAAGAAAAGCTTTTGGACGCGGTTCCGTTGTCTGCCGCCTTTATGACTTTTTTATCCGTTATACTCGGACTTTTTTCAAATTTACACTTACGCTTTTATGATGCAAACGAAGATTTGCACGGTTTCTTTGAATATGCAAACGCATACGCCGTCTTTCTTCTTGCAGGGCTGATTATACTCATCTTCAGGCATAAAAACAAAATTCTTTCCGTTATATGTGCACTCCCCTGCATTTACGGAATTTATACAAGTAATTCAAGAGCTGTATGGATTTTATCAATATTCATAATAGCTGTTATTGCAGGATATATCATATTGCAAAAAGCAGATACGAAAAAGAAAAAAATAACGTTTTTTGCAGTTATTTCTGCCCTGCTCATTATAGGCATTACGTTACTTGCCCTTATGGGATATCTTACTAAAATATTTAATTATATCAACTCTGACGGCTCTGTAAACGAAAGATATCTTTATTATAAAGACGCTCTGCTTTATTCTTTAAAGCACCCTTTCGGAAAGGGTGCATATACCTTTTACTTTGCTCAACCTCAATTTCAAAGTGCATATTATTATGCAATGGACGTGCATAACGATTATTTGCAGATAATGATAGAAGCCGGAATCATTCCTTCATTAATGTTTATCGCACTGCTGTTTATACAGCTTTTTTCAAAAAAGAATACACCTGTAAAGAAGTTTGTTCTTATGGCAATAGCTTTACACTGTGCATTTGATTATGATTTGCAGTTTGCTTCAATTTTCTTCGTTCTCACACTTTGTATAAATTACCCGAATATCAAAGAGGTAAAAGTAAACAGCAAGCTAATTGCAATTGCCGTTACTGCTGTAATTATAGGACTAAACTCTATAATCGGTATTTCAAATTTCCTTAACTACACAGGAAAGCACGACAAATCGGTTTATTTTTATAAAAATACTCCTTCTATGCTGATTCTTATGGAAAGTACAAATCAGCAGCAGGCAGGATATAACTACGCAACAGATATACTAAGCATTAACGACTCTATGTTTGAGGCTAACAATGTACTGTCAAATATCTACGCAGAAAACACCTTATACGAAAAAGCCATTGAACAAATGGAGACAGTTATAAAAAAGGATCCCAGAACAATGCAGCACTATGAAGATTACATTGATTTATGCATTGAAGCTGAGCATTATTATGAAAAGGAAGGTGAAAAAGAAAAAGCCCAAGAATGTATTGAGAAAATCTTATCTGTACCAAATCAGTTAAACGATTTAAAGAAAAATACAGATATAAGAGGAATAAAATACGGAAGAAAACAGAACTTCAATTTGGGCAAGGAATATATGCAGAAAATAAGTTCTTATAAATAAAACGGAGGTAATTATGGAAAAAGGAACACAAAAATTCTTAGCTATCATATTGAGTATAGCGCTTCTGTTCTGCTTCCCTATTGTGTCGCAGGCAGATGAAAACATTTACAAGGAAACCTTTAAGGGAACATACACCGCTCCCGAAACAGTAAGAAATGTACTCGTCAGCGGTAATGACGCGACAGTATCGGAATGGTACGGTGACAGAGTTAATATCGGCGGTCATACATATTCAGTACGTCAAAATGAATACGGTCTTAATAAAGACGGAAATATGATTAAAATGGAGCTTAATAAGTCATATACCGTTTGGCTGGCGCAGTACGGCGTAGCTTCATTTGCTTTCACGGCAGATGAGGATGGATTTTATGATTTCGCAGTTTCCGAAAACAGCACTTATGCACCTTATTTCGAGAGTTTGAATAATAAACAGTATAATAATATATTCTATCCTACTTTACGTCTGATTGACGGTCAGGACGGAAAAGAACATTGCTATGATTACGGACGGTACTATTATCACAAAACTCACGAAGAATCTTCTTCTGAAATTGCATATAGCATACAGGCAGGTCAGACAGTATACATCGCGCTCGGAGATTCAGATAATCAGGCAGATGTGGTTTATAATATAACTGCTGCTAAAATTTCAAAGGAAAATTGCCCGCATGATTGGGATTATATAGTAGATACAGATTACAACTACGACAACTGTACAAAAACTACTTATTACAGGTGTAGGAACTGCAAAGAAGAAAAGGCTGTTACAGAAGAATATCACGACTGGGAACATACATATACCCATGAGGCTCAAAACTGTCTTGATTCTTCTACAGGAACACGCAAATGCTACACCTGCGGTAAAACAGAAAACTTCACTTATAAAAATGACGGTGAGCATGTTCCTGCTTCAAAAACAGTAGATTATATCGGATATTGGGATATCGAATATGAATGTGTGTGTGCCGTTTGCGGTGAAACATATTATAGCTGGGAAGACTCGCCATGCTATGACGATGAAAGCTGGGAAGTTCATCATTCTTTCGGAGACAGAGACAATGTTCCCTGCGGACAAACCGTAACATGTACAAAATGCGGTTATACATATGAAGGTGAACACGATTACAATACTACAAGAACCAAAACGCCGATATCTGAAAACGGGAAATGTTATACAGTAACATATACCGATACTTGTACAAAATGCGGTGACACCGAAACCGACACTGACATTCACCACAGCGGTGCTTGGGAATATGTTCAGGTAACACCTCAGCATGATAACGTATGCGGAACATACAACTACGCTTGTGCAGACTGCGGTGCATTAGCATTTGACGAACCGCTCACCTGCCACAGCAATATTATTACATCTTGGGACACTTGTTCACACACTGAAGCTTGCAGAAGATGCGGCAATGTTGATAAATACGAATATCATGATTTTGATGAAGGAAAATACGTTGCTCCAACCTGTACAACAGACGGCGGAACTCTCTATACCTGTACTGAATGCGGTACAACAAAACTTGAAAATGTTATACCGTCAACAGGTCATAATTTCGGAAACAATTCTCCAACCTGTCTGACCTGCGGTATTGCAAATCCAAACTATGTAGCTCCGACAGTACCGGAGACACCAACAACACCAACTGTTCCCGAAACTCCTGTAACGCCTTCTCCGACACCTGACACAACTGTTAAGGCAACAGCGTTAACATCATTAACAAGCGGTAAGAAGAAATTTAAAGCAGAGTGGAAAAAGTCTGCAAATGCACAGGGATATCAGCTTCAGTACAGCACAGATAAGAACTTCAAAAAAGGAACTAAGGCAATAATTGTAAACGCAACTTCTGTTACCGTAAGCAAGCTCAAGGAAAACACCAAGTATTACGTAAGAGTAAGAGCTTACAAGACAGTTAACGGAGAGAAAGTTTATACGGCCTGGTCAAAAGCTCAGTCTGTAATAACTGCAGCCCCTCCGAAAGCAGCAGAACCTTCAAAAACTAAAGCCGGCAAAAAACAGTTTAAAATCACATGGAAAAAGAGTTCAGATGCTGCCGGATATCAGATTCAGTACAGCACAAATAAGAACTTCAAAAAGGGTAATAAATCCGTAACCGTTAAGGGTAAGAATACAACATCTGTAACTATGAAAGGACTTAAAGCAAAGAAGACATACTATGTAAGAGTTCGTTCGTACAGAGTTGTCAAGGTAAAAGGAAAAGCTACAAAGATTTATTCCTCCTGGTCCGAGGTTAAAACTGTTAAAATCAAATAATTTTTGATACAAAAAGAGAGCAGAAGTCAAAAGACTTCTGCTCTTTATTTTACCGTTATATTCTTTGTTTTACTCCATGATGAATAAGTTTTTATTTTCATAGAGTTTTCATAAGTTATATTATAGGCTCTTACACGGATATAATATTTTGTTTTTGATTTCAGATTTTTAACAGTTGATGAAATTTTTTTATGATTTTTAACTGTAATTGTTTTTCTTTTTTTGAATTTTTTATCCGTTGAATACTGTATCTGATAACCTGTTGCATCAGGTATTTTCTTCCATTTCAGCCTGAATGCCTTATTATACTTTTGAATTTTTGATATTGACGGAGTTTTTAGTTTAACCTCCGATTTATCACTAATCGGTATATTTTGGGCTTCCTTAGATATAGAAAAACCATTTTCTGCATTTTGGTAAACAGCGTCAACTGTCGTTTGAATTTCTTTCAAAGGCTCTGTCTGAGGTTCGATGTAATCGGGATTTTCAATCAGGCAACGGGAACAATACTTAAAATTATCACCGAAATCATGTCCCTTAGCTTTTATCACCTGCTGTTCAACTATTACTTTTCCGCAGACCAAACAATGACTTCCTGCTGTTTTTCCTGCCATTGTACAATTTGGAAGTATCTCGGCATCAACAACAATCGTGTGCCCATTTTGGCATACATCTGTTGAGATATCCGTTTTACTGTTATCAGAAAAATCAGGGTGAATACAGCCCCAATAAGGTGCACCTCTTGATGAAGTGATAGTATAATATGATTTGCTTGATTTATAAACAATTCCTCCGCCCTGATGATACGATACCGAATCCGACTCATAAATGGCTACATGTCCATAGTGCATATCACTTCCACCGGCATAAACAAGTATATCTCCTTTTTGAGGGATACCCTTTCTCGTCCTTGTCCAGCCCTCAGGCAGAACATTAGTTGCATAATCGACAGCATTGCCGCCCGAAATTTCGCCGCCCAGATAATCATAATATGCCATTATAAAATCTACACACTGTGCACCGTAATAACCGTCAAAATCGACGGAATTTCCAACCTGAGAGGCAGCCCATTTCACTGCTTCATCACTTGTGCGTTCTGACGCAAAAGCAACAAAATCTGAGCTTAAAGCAGTAACAAAAATTATCAAAGATAAAATAAAACTAATAAATCTTCTCATTCATAAAATCCTATTGATTTGATAATGGGAGCACTGCGGGACTGGCGGATTACAAATTTTACGCCGACACATTTTTTATTTTTCAGCTTAATGATTTTTTTCGAGCCGATAACCGTGCCTTTATAAATTCTTTTATATTTGCCGTTACTTTTCTTAATATAAAGATCAAAGGCTTCAACTCTCTGGCTTTGAGCAATATCCTCGCTTATCACTATGTAATTAAGTTTCTTTTCACCGTTAAACTGAAAATCTATTGAGCCGTTATCCTTCGTAAGTTCTCCCAGCTCCTGATACAATACGGGCTTTTCGGTAACAGCTCTGATTTTTTTACCCAGGCCTTTAAGAGATTTTGCATCTCTCCTGTGTATGACACCCTTATCCGTAGGCGGAATATTAAGAAGCAAAGTACAGTTATTACCTACCGAACTGAGATACAGTTTAAAAAGTTTATTTGCCGATTTAACTGTAAGATTACTCTTCTTTGAATAAAACCAGCCTTTTCTTATAGAAACGTCAACCTCGGCAGGATACCAACTGAGATAAGCATTTTTGGAAAGAATTTTTCTTGAGCCCAAATCCTCATCTGCTGAAGTGTATTTCTGCATAACAGCCGCCTGCTTTTCATCCTGCTGGCTTTTATCCATAACCTTTTCAGCGTTACACAGTGCAGACGGAACTACTGAATATTCGCTTTTTCTTGTTTTTCCGCCTTCATTGCCTACCCATCTGATATCAGGACCGCAAATTGCTATATTAGCCTTTGGCTGAAGAGTACGGATAAGGTCATAATATCTCTTCCAGTCATACTCAAATTTCACTGCATTTGAACCTTTGGCTCCGTCAAACCAAACCTCAAAAATTTCTCCGTAATTTGTTAAAAGCTCAGTAAGCTGATTGCAGAAATAATCGTCATATTCCTTTGTTCCGTAGCGTTTGTCGTGCATATCCCATGGCGAAAGATATACGCCGAAATCAATCCCCTGATTATGACATTCGTCTGACAGCATTTTAACGATGTCCTTTTTAAACTCTGTATTTTTAACACAGAAATCGGTATATTCGGTATTCCAAAGGCAAAAACCGTCGTGGTGCTTACAGGTTAAAATTATACCTGTTGCACCGCTTGATTTAATGACCTTAACCCACTGGGCAGCGTCAATATTTTTAATGGTAAAGTCCTTTACGGTTTCAATTCCTGCTCCCCATTCTCTGCCTGTAGCAGTATTCATACCGAAATGAATGAAGCAATAGAAAGGCTTATCTGCCAGACGAAGCTGATTTTCATTCGGTCTGACAGAAATATATCTTTCCACCTCATTGTCATTAAGAGGAACATTACCGTTTACTGTTGTCCAGTTTTTATCAAAACTGTTAATCATCATATTTTCCTCTGTCTGTTTATTTAAACTGCGACGATATTTACAAGTTTGCCGGGAACGTAAATTTCTTTCTTAATAGTTTTTCCCTCAATAGCACTTGCGATTTTTTCATCAGCCTTTGCCAAAGCAATAGCCTCTTCCCTGCTGATATCGGAAGGAACTGTTATACGTGAACGTACCTTACCCATAATCTGCAAAGCAATTTCAACAGAATTTTCTTTAGTTTTTTCGTCATCAAATTCAGGCCATTTTGCTTCGTGTACCATACCGCCGAAATCCATAGCCTGCCATAACTCTTCAGTGACGTGAGGTGCAAAAGGATTGAGAATAATTGTCAAATCTCTCAGCTCTGCCTTATTTACGCCCTTTGCATACATCTCGTTTACAAGAGTCATCATTGAAGCAATAGCAGTATTGCATTTAAGGTTATCAATATCCTCTGTAACCTTCTTGATTGTCTTATGCATAAGTGCTTCCAGTTCGGCAGAATAGCTGTCGCCGTCCTTAACAATCTCCTGAAGATTCCAGAAACGCTCAAGAAATCTCTTACAGCCCTTGATAGAATCACTATTCCACGGAGCAGCCTTTTCAAAATCGCCTATAAACATTTCATAAAGACGCATTGTATCTGCACCGTAATTATCAACAATCTCGTCGGGATTTACAACATTTCCTCTTGACTTTGACATCTTTTCGCCGTTTTCGCCCAAAATCATACCGTGAGAGGTACGCTTTGAATAAGGCTCTTTTGTAGGAACTACACCGATATCATAGAGAAATTTATGCCAAAAACGTGAATAGAGAAGATGGAGTGTTGTGTGCTCCATACCGCCGTTATACCAGTCAACAGGTCCCCAGTACTTAACTGCTTCGGGAGAAACAAGTTCATTATCATTATGGGGGTCCATATATCTGAGAAAATACCAGGATGAGCCTGCCCATTGAGGCATAGTATCGGTTTCTCTCTTGGCAGGTCTGCCGCAGACAGGACAGGTTGTATTAACCCATTCAGTCATTTTTGCAAGAGGAGATTCACCTGTATCGGTAGGCTCGTAGGAATCAACCTTAGGAAGTCTGAGAGGAAGCTCATTTTCAGGTACGGGAACATATCCGCAATGCTCACACTTAACAATCGGGATAGGCTCTCCCCAGTATCTCTGACGGGAGAATACCCAGTCACGAAGTTTGAAGTTAACCTTTTGTCTGCCCTTTCCCTCTTTTACAAGCCACTCGATAATAGCAACCTTTGCCTCTTCAACAGTCATACCTGTAAGAAAGCTTGAATTTGTCATAACACCTGTTGCACAATCTGTAAACGGTTCATTTTCAACACCTGCTTTTGAACCGGCAACAACCTCGATAATCGGCAAATCAAATTTCTTTGCAAACTCCCAGTCACGTGTATCGTGAGCAGGAACTGCCATAATTGCACCTGTACCGTATGATGTAAGAACATAATCGGAAATGAAAATAGGAATTTCAGTATCGTTTACAGGATTGATACCCATAACACCCTGAAGTTTTACACCTGTCTTATCCTTGTTAAGTTCAGTTCTTTCAAAATCAGATTTATGAGCAGCCTCGTCCTGATATTTTCTGATTTCATCAAGATTTGAAAGACGGTCTTCCCACTTCTCAATAAGAGGATGCTCGGGAGAAATTACCATATATGTAGCACCGAAAAGAGTATCAGGTCTTGTGGTATATACAGTAAGAGTATCGCCGAGAGTTGTATTGAAATCAACCTCAGCACCTGTTGAACGGCCTATCCAGTTTTTCTGCTGAACCTTAACTCTGTCAATGAAATCAAGGTCATCAAGGTCATCGACAAGTCTCTGTGCATAGTCCGTGATTTTAAGCATCCACTGGCTCTGATTTTTTCTGATTACTTCACTGCCGCAACGTTCGCATACGCCGTTTACAACCTCTTCATTTGCAAGAACACATTTACAGGAAGTGCACCAGTTTACTGCCATTTCCTTCTTATAAGCAAGACCTTTTTTGAAAAGCTGAAGGAAAATCCACTGAGTCCACTTGTAATATGACGGATCTGTGGTATTAATCTCTCTTGTCCAGTCAAAAGAGAAACCTAAGGACTGAAGCTGTGCTTTAAAATGAGCAACATTATTTTTTGTTACTTCGGCAGGATGAATATGATTTTTTATTGCAAAATTTTCCGTGGGAAGACCGAAGGCATCCCATCCCATAGGATAAAGAACATTATAGCCCTGAAGTCTCTTTTTCCTTGCAACGATATCAAGTGCCGTATATGAACGTGGATGACCTACATGAAGTCCCTGTCCCGACGGATAAGGGAACTCAACAAGACAGTAATACTTAGGAAGAGAATAGTCATTCTTTGCCGCAAAAGTATTATTTTCGTACCAGTAATTCTGCCACTTTTTTTCAATCTTTTTATAATCGTATACCATATGTTAATCCTCCAAAAAATTTGATGTATCTATTTTCCTACCATCTTCCCATAAGCGCTCAAGACGGTAAAAATCTCTCTGATCCTTGTAGAAGATATGAACTACTACCGAACTATAGTCAAGGCAAACCCATGGTGTGTTTCTGCCCTCAATATGATGCGGCTCAACGCTCTCAAGAGAGAGCTTATATTCAACCTCATCTGCAAGTGCTTTAACCTGTGTTGAACTTGTACCTGTGGCGATAACGAAATAATCTGCTATAATCGTCAAATCTTCAATGCCGATAACTTCAATATTTTCGCCCTTTTTGCTGTCAATGGCTTTTACCGCAGTTTTTACAATATCAATATTTTCCATTAAAATCCCCTTTATTTTTCTTTGCCGAAATACTTTTCAAGTATCCAGTTATACGTTTCAACCGTGTCTGTATTAAGAGTTTTGCCCTTAGCCACCACGGAATTTATTGTATATTTTGTGCAGTAGAGCAAGCCCTCCTCCTTAGCGATTTCAGTCTTTTCTCTCATTATATCAACATCGTCATAATCACGGTCGGCAGATATGAAATCGGCAAGATAAACAATCTCTTCCATAAGTGTCATATTTGCTCTGCCTGTTGTATGATAACGTATTGCACCTAATATTTCTTCGTCCTCAATTCCGAAATAAATCTTAGCAAAAGCCGCTCCCGACACCTGATGAAGAAATTTTTTTCCTTTTTTTTCAAAAGGCGTCATTTTTATTTCAGCCTTTTCAATATAAGAGAGCTGTTCCTTTTTCGGCGCCTCTTTCATAGAGTCATGAAGAAGTCCCGCAATCTCAGCCTTTTGGGCGTCTGCACCGTATCTTTCGGCAAGTTTCTTTGCACTTTCAGCCACACACAAAGAATGATAAAACCTGTAATCCGAAAGGCGCCCTCTTATAACTTTCTTGTACTCATCAATATTATACACTGTAAAGTTCCTTTTCAACAATATAATTATATACTTTTTCGGGAATAAGGGAAGATACATCTTCACCTTTTTTTATTTTTTCTCTGATTTGACTTGAGCTTATCTCAACAGCATCGGAATTCAAAATATGAAAACTGTCTTTCCTTAATCCGTCAAGGTTATTTGAAAAATCAATTATGCTCTGTCTCTGACCGTCCTTTTCCCTTGCCGCAGTACAGAGAGAAACCATATCAAGAATATCTCTGTATCTGTACCAAAGATTAAATGTCAGAAACTGGTCGGCACCTATAATCAGAAAAAAGTCGTCGTCAGGGTATTTTTCCTTTAAAAGGCAAAGTGTATCGTACGTATATGATTTACCCTGTCTTTGAAATTCTATATCGGATATTTCAAACCTGTCACAACCGCTTATAGCTAAGCTAAGCATAGTTAATCTGTCTTCCCTGCCGGCAAGAAACCTGTCCGTTTTATGCGGAGGTGAAGCCGTGGGAATAAAAATTATTCTGTCAAGATTTAAGACTTCAAGATACTTTTGAGCAAGGTTTAAATGACCGTTATGGACAGGATTAAATGCTCCGCCGAAAATTCCCGTCTTAATTTTATCTGCCATAATATTTCGGTCTGTCATACTTAGCATAAGGATTTTTTGCTTCCTTTTCTCTCTGACGCTGTCTTTTACCCTTAATCTTTACCTTTTTCTTAGCAACTGCCTTTGCTGTTCCCGAGCCTCTTTTTTTCTTCTTTTCGGCAATTCTTTCCTCATCTGCCTCCCTGTACAAAACAATTATACCGCCGATTACCTGAACAACGTCTGCCTGCAAAGCATCTGCAAGCTCCTGTGCCAGTTCCTTGGGAGTTTTAGGCGACGATTCAAGATGCACTCTGATTTTTAAAAGCTCACGCACATCAAGCGTATCGTCTATCTGGGATATAAGGTTATCGCTTATTCCCTCTTTTCCTATCTGGATAATCGGGTCAAGTCCGTTTGCCTGTGCTCTTAAAGCTGCTCTTTCTTTTGATGTCATAAATATTTCTCCAGTTCATTTGCTAATAATCTCAAAGCCTTTCCTCTGTGGCTGATTTTATCCTTTTCCTCTGCGGTATATCTGCCGAATGACCTGCCGTTCACAAGAAACAAAGGATCATAGCCGAAGCCCTCGTGTCCGTCACGCTCAAAGCCGATTTTACCCGGACACTCCCCCCTTACTACAATTTCTCTGCCGTCGGGAAATTTACAGCAAATTGCACAGACATAATGGGCATCACGCTTTTCCATAGGAACGCCGTCAAGTTTTTCAAGCAATAAGTCATTATTCTTTTCATCATTGCCGTGCTCACCTGCAAATCTTGCAGAATACACTCCAGGTGCACCGTCAAGATAATCCACGCAAAGTCCAGAATCATCAGCTATCGCAGGCATACCCGTTTCTTCACACGCGGCATAAGCCTTCAGCTTTGCGTTATCCTCAAAAATTTCGCCGTCCTCTTCAACATCTTCAAGAGTTATGCCGAGCATTTTTGCCGTTACTACATTTATACCCAAGGGAGAGAGGATACGCTGCATTTCGGCAAGTTTTTTCATATTGTTTGTTGCAAGAATAAAATCCATACAAAACCTCTAAAATCAATTATTATCTTTCTTTTCTAAATTTTCGTCATTTGAAATAAATTCTGCAATTCTGTCGCCGTCATCAGGTATCTTTGCATCAAACAGTGCAGAAGCAAAAGCGTCAGCATCAAAGGGTTGTAAATCTTCAATCTTTTCTCCGACGCCCACAAATTTAACAGGCACATCAAGCTCGTTATTGATGGCAAGGACAACTCCGCCCTTTGCCGTTCCGTCAAGTTTTGTCAGGATAATACCTGTAATGCCTGCCGCCTCTTTAAAATCCTTTGCCTGATTAACAGCATTCTGACCTGTTGTTGCATCAAGGACAAGCAAAATTTCCTTTGTGGAATCGGGAAGCTCTCTGTCGATAACACGGCTGATTTTGTTAAGCTCGTCCATAAGATTTTTCTTATTGTGCAGTCTTCCCGCAGTATCAATAATAATAACATCAGAGCCTCTCGCCTTGCCTGCCTGAATAGTGTCATAAACTACTGCGGCAGGGTCCGAACCCTCACCGTGCTTAATCAAATCAACTCCTGCTCTGTCAGCCCACACCTGAAGCTGTTCAATTGCAGCAGCTCTGAAAGTATCTGCCGCACCGAGAATAACACTTCTGTTCTGCTGCTTAAGTCTTAAAGCAAGTTTACCGATAGTGGTTGTCTTACCTACTCCGTTTACGCCTATTACAAGAATGACAGAGGGTTTTGTACGAAGTCTTAAATAACTGCCGCCCCAGACAATACCCGAAACAATATCTTTCATTGTTTCACGTACCTGTTTAACATCCGTAATTTTATCATTTTCAATTTTCTTTTTCAGGTCTCTTATAATTCTTTCTGCGGTGCTCATACCTACATCGCCCATTATAAGAATTTCCTCAAGCTCATCAAAGAGGTCGTCGGTAATCTCTTCGTAAGAGTCCATAACCTCGTCCATCTGGGCAGTTATACCCTCGTCCCTTGTCTTTTTAAGACCTCTTTTAAAAACGTCAAAAATACCCATAAATTTTCTACCTTTATAAATTATTTGTCAAGACCCATCTGAGCAGCAAGCTCAGCAGTCTGAAGTTCAATAAGTTTTGAAACGCCCTTTTCCTGCATTGTAACGCCGTAAAGAACGTCTGCCTCCTCCATTGTTCCCCGTCTGTGTGTAATGGAGATAAACTGTGTTTTATCAGTCATTTTACGCATATACTTTGCAAATCTTTCAACGTTTACATCATCAAGCGCTGCTTCAACCTCATCATAAATACAAAACGGTGCAGGCTGAACCTTAAGCACGCTGAACAGCAAAGCCATAGCGGCAAGTGACTTTTCACCGCCTGAAAACAGATTGATATTCTGAACCGATTTTCCCGGCGGCTGAATTTTAATTTCAATGGGAGATTCAAGGCAGTTGTCAGGCTCTTCGAGTATAATCTCACCTTTTCCTCCGCCGAAGAAATCAGCAAAGGAAATCTTAAACTCCTCATTAATTTTCTTAAACTGCTCAAGGAATTTTTCACTCATTGAAGCAGTTAAATCATCAATAATTTTAAGAAGCTCCGATTTTGATTTTTCAACATCATCAACCTGCTCTTTAAGGAAGGTGTATCTTTCGGAAACATCTTTGTACTCCTCTATTGCGCCAACATTGATTGAGCCCAAAGACTTGATTGCAACCTTAATTTCGTGAAGTCTTTTCTTTGCCTGTGACATATCATCAATGACAATATTAAGAGCCTCTGCCTCGTGCTTTGTCAGCTCGTACTGCTCGAAAAGCATATCGTTAAGCTCGTCATATTCCTTTTGCATTGCAAGTTTTCTTTCATCAAGCCTTACAATCTCGCCTGACAGCTTTTCTCTGTCCTGATTTTTATTCTTTTCGTTTCCTCTGAGTTCAAAGGTACGTTTTTCAAACTCATTTCTCTGATTAATCTGAGCCTGCACCTGAGCGTCAGACTGCTTTGCCTTTTCGCGAAGTGCTTCGGCGCTGTTCTTAATCTCTTCAATAGAAAGGAGAAGATTATTATTTCTTTCCTCAATGGAGCTGATTTCGTCTTCAATGGTTTTCACCCTGTCGGACTGAGTATTCTTCCTAAGCTCAAGCTCCTCAACAGATATCCTTGCACTTTCGGCATCCTTAGTTAAAGTTACAAGAGCAAGATTGATTTCCTGATTTCTGCGTCCGTACTCTTCCCTTTTGGCATTAAGAGCCTCGGCATTTCCTGTAGTCTTTATAAGTTCAGCTTCTGAGCTTTTTATTTGAGCTTCAATTGATTTAATATCATTTTCAGCGTCAGCCTGTGTTTTTTCAAGGGCGTTAATTCTGCTGAGCGCACTGTCCTTTTCAGTGACAAGAGAAGATTTAGTTTCGTTTAAAGCATCTAATCTTTCACTAATCAGCTTATCCTCGCCCTGTGCTCTGATAAGCTCCTCTTTTGCCTGCTGCAAATCTGCCTCTGCGCCCTGCACCTCGGAGGCGGCGAAATTAGCTTCCTCTATTGCGGTTTTATATTTAGCCTTTAACTCATCGGCGATTTTTTCAAGCTCTGCCGCCTGAGCATTAAGCTCGTCAATCTGATTTCCTCTTGAGAGAATACCTGCACCCCTTGACTGAGAACCGCCTGTCATTGAACCGCCCGGGTTAATAACCTGACCGTCA
Organism: uncultured Bacteroides sp.; assembly: GCA_964535085.1. GTDB lineage: Bacteria > Bacillota > Clostridia > Oscillospirales > Acutalibacteraceae > Eubacterium_R. Next base: position 41,731 of record CAZHSE010000001.1, on the reverse strand, counting down.
AGGGTAACCAGCTTGAAGCGGTTTGAATATCTCTTAGAAATACCGATTGCACAGTCCATATCCTCAACGACAACTACTCTGCCCAGAAGATTTGACACGATATCCTTATACTCTTTTTTACATTCCACCAAGTCGGAAGCAATTGCTACAAATCCGAGGTTATCATCAAGATCCTTTTCATCAAGAGTTCTCGGCTTTATAGCGGAAATCGGCAAAAATGTTGCTCTGCCCATGTGGTTATTTTTAAGATAATAAATAGCTCTTTTGGCATCTGCTTCATTGCTTGTAACAATATTCTGCATTGCGGCGCCCAAAGCTACTTCAACGGCAACCGAATAATCGTTATCAACGGTAATAAGCTGCGAAAGCGGACCGTGAATACCTGAAAGTGCTTTACTCTGCGCTTGTCTCATAACAGACTTGACTGCTCCGGAAAATCCCTCCATATTCTTTTCAAGGTCAAGGAGCATTTTTGCTTTTGACTGTTTTTGAGAAAGGTCGGAAAGAGTTTTATCAAGCTCTGATTTTATTCTTTCGGCATTCTTTGTTTTATTTTCAAGTCTGAGTCTGTAGCCTGACATGGAGTTATTGTTTTCGTCAATTCTGCCATTCAGACCTTCAAGTTTTGAAGAACTTTCATTTTTCAGAAGAATAACGCTTTCAATCTCTTTTTCACAGTCTGAAATATTGCCGTCAACTATGCTCTGGCGTGACTTTATCTCCTCTATTGATGAAACTGCCTGTGAGCATTTAACTCTGCAGTCCGATAATTTAAGAGTAAGGGCTGTTATTTTTTGATTAAGCTCAACTGTCAGCTTTGAAAATTCTTCGTTTGATGAAATAAGATTATTCATTTCATCGGTAACATTTTTAAGCTCCTGCTTCTTATCTTCAAGCAATTTTTCGTTTTTTGAAATAAGCTGTTTTTTCTCTTCAATCTGAGTATCTATTGATGCTTCTGCGTTATCGGCATCTCCGATATCATTTCTGAGCCTCTCAATAGTTTCGTTATTATGGGAAAGAGTAGTTTCCAAAACAGAAGCCTCGCCGTCTTTACGCAGAGCCTCCTCCTCATAAACCTTAGAGCCTGTCCTTATCTGCTCAATCTCCATATTTAATGAGGCTGTTTTCTGAGCTATTTCCTCAATCTCATTCTCAATATCCTTTAACTCTTTTTCGCATATTTCATAGGAAGCGTTAGCGGCGTCTATCTTATGTTCCTGCTCACGGAGTTCATTTGTAAAGCGGTTAATTTTATTAACCCAGACACCGATTTCAAGAGTCTTTTTTTCGTCAGAAAGCTCAATAAATTTTTTTGCCTTTTCACTCTGTTTTCTAAGCGGCTCAACCCTGCTTTCAAGCTCTCCGAGAATATCAAGAAGTCTGACAAGATTTTCCTGTGCCTGCTCAAGACGTCTCGTTGCGTCTGTTCTTTTATGGCGGAAAAGTGAAATTCCTGACGCTTCTTCAAAAAGCTCACGTCTGTCCTCATTCTTTTGGGAAATTATTGAGTCAATCTTACCCTGACCTACCATTGAATAGCCGTCAGAGCCGAGACCTGTATCCATAAATAACTCGTGAATATCACGGCGCCTTACATTTTCTCCGTCAATTTTATATTCGCTTTCGCCCGAGCGGTAATAGCGTCTCAAAACAGTTACGGTATCGCCCTTATCCTTAAGGGTACGGTCCGAGTTGTCAAGAGTAAGCTGTACCTGTGCAAATCCCAGAGCCTTTCTTGCAGATGTACCGCCGAAGATAACATCCTCCATTTTTGAACCTCTGAGAGATTTTGTACTTGTTTCTCCCAAAACCCAGCGCACTGCGTCGGATATATTACTTTTTCCCGAACCGTTAGGTCCTACAACAGCAGTAATACCCTTACCGAAGTTAAGCACCGTCTTATCCGGGAAGGACTTAAAGCCCTGCATTTCAAGTGTTTTTAAAACCATTATTTTATCCTCAATTCGTCAACGTCAAGTGAGTTGTCGATAATAATTTTTATGTTATATCCTCTTTCAATAAGAAGATAGATATTGCTTTTGTTATTGCCCTTAAGTTTTGAAAGTGACCTTGAATTAACAAAGACCTGATAATCGTCAGGAGGAAGTGCAAGAATTTTATTAACCATAATTCTTGATTTTACAAGCTCGCCGAAGGAATCGTGGAAACCGCCTGCAAGCATATTTTGTTTGATATCCTCGCTTGAATGAAGTCCGAGTCGGATAATTTTAATTCCTGCATTTTCAAACATAGGAACAAGTTCGGCACAAAGCTCTGCCGACTCGTCGGCATTCAAAGGATTATATTCTCCGTTTAAATAAAGCTCTGCAAGATATGTATTTTTCAGTACAACCGTGGGATAAATTCTGACAGTAACAGGCTTAAGCTCAATAATTTTTTCAGCCGTTATTACAGCCTTTTCACAGGTATCCGTATAAAGCCCCGTCATCATCTGAAGTCCGAGTTCAAAGCCGAAGGATTTTATCAGCTCCGACGCTTTCACAACATCATCGGCAGTATGTCCCCTCCTGTTAGCCTCAAGAACACCGTTGTCCATACTTTGTGCCCCAAGCTCAATGCTTGTTACGCCGTAGCTTTTAAGCATGGATAAAATCTCTTCATCTATATAATCGGGTCTTGTGGAAATTCTGATACCCTTTACTTCGTTTGATTTAACGTATTTATATGCACTTTCAAGAAGAGACACCATATAATCTCTGTCAATAGCCGTAAAAGAACCGCCGAAAAAGGCAATTTCATAATCAAAGCCCTTTCGCTTCAAGGCAATCTGAACAGCCCTGTCCACATCTTCGGCTGTTGGCTGTTCGGTTTTACCTGTAATGGTTTTCTGATTACAGAAAGAACACTGACAGGGACAGCCCAAATGCGGTACAAAAATACTTATATTTCCTTTTTTCATAATCACTGCAATCCCATAAGTCTCAGCGCTTCCTTAGCCGCTGCCTGCTCTGCGCTTTTTTTTGATTTTCCTGTTCCCTGACCGATAACATTGTGATTGAGCCTTACTTCTGCTTCAAAAACTTTGTTATGATCTGGACCTTTTTCACCTGTTATTACGTAATAAACATTTTCTCCGGGGTTCTCCTGAATAACCTCCTGAAGCTGTGTCTTATAATCCTTAAAGTTAATATGATGGCTTTCAACCGCTTTTGAGAGAAAGCCGAGAACAAATTTTCTTGCTTCTTCCATACCACCGTCAAGATATATTGCGGCAGTCAAAGCCTCAAAGGCATTTTCAAGAATAGAAGCCCTGTCTGCACCGCCTGTATTAATTTCTCCTCTGCCGAGGAAAAGATATTCTCCCAGACGTATCCTGCGAGCAAATTCGGAAAGTGAGCTTGTACAGACAAGTGAACTTCTCAGCTTTGAAAGCTCTCCCTCGTCCATATCGGGAAATTTCTCATAAAGAAACTTTGCCGAAATAATTGATACAACCGCATCTCCTAAAAATTCCATTCTCTCATTTGACCTTGCACATACATTGCGGTCACGCTGTTCATTTGCAAAGGAGGAATGAGTCAGTGCTTCCATAAGATACGCTCTGTTTTTAAATTTATATCCTATATTTTTTTCTAACTTATCCATAAAGTCTTTAGTCCTTTAAAGGCTCCGCGCCGATATTTTTTTCAATACAGGAGATAAGATCGCTTTCAAGAAACCATACTGCCTGCTTAACTGCATTTTTAAAGGTTTTTGCATCAGATGAACCGTGAGCTTTTATTACAGGCTTTCTCACTCCAAGCATAACTGCGCCGCCGTATTCCTTGTAATCAAACTGCTTTTTCATATCATCAATGCCACTTTTAACCCCGAGATATGAAATCTTCGTTAAAGCATTTTTCATAAAGGCATCCTTGATACCGTTCATCAGCACCTTTGCAACGCCCTCGTACATTTTAAGTATTATATTGCCTGTAAAACCGTCTGCAACTATTACATCCGCTTCACCGAAGGGTATCTGCCTTCCCTCAATGTTACCCACAAAATTATAAGGTGCATTTTTCATAAGTGCATAGGCTTCTTTAACCATGGGAGTTCCCTTTGAATCCTCGGTGCCGTTGTTGGCAAGGGCAACAGAAGGATTTTCATATTTAAGAATATGCTTCATATAAAGGCTTCCCATAATTCCGAACTGATAGAGAAATTCCGCTCTGCACTCGGAATTTGCACCGCAGTCCATAAGAAGAATCGGCTTTTTTGCACTGGGCATTACAGAGGCTATTGCAGGTCTTTTTATACCTTTAATTCTCTTGGTGATAAGAGTAGCACCGACAGTAACAGCTCCCGTATTTCCTGCGCTTACAAAAGCGTCGCCTATTCCTTCGTTAAGAAGTCTGAAACCAGCAGCCATTGATGAATCAGCCTTTTCTTTAAGCACCGATTTAGCGTCGTCGTGCATTGTGATAATACTTTTAGCGTCAACTATCTCCGTATTTTTCAGTTCAATATTATTCTCTTTTACACAATCATTGATTTTATTTTCATCGCCTACAAGTACTATATCAATTTTATACTCGTCAACGGCAAGCATTGCACCCTTTATGATTTCAAGAGGTGCATTGTCACCGCCGAAAGCATCAACAATAATCTTCATCACATTTTCTCCATGGATATTTTAAGGGATTCAAGGGCTCTGTCCGAAATGGCTTTATAGCGTTCCTTTTTATCTCTTATCTTTGGTTCTATCGGCGGAAGAATACCGAAGTTTGCTCCCATAGGCTGAAAGTTTTTTACACATTCGTCACTTATATATTCGCTCAAAGCTCCAAGCATTGTATCATTTTTCAGGACAAACGGAGCTTTTTTCTCGGCAAATCTTACTGCATTGATTCCTGCGAGAATACCGCTTCCTGCCGATTCCATATATCCCTCAACACCTGTTATCTGACCTGCGAAAAATATATTGTGATTTTTTCTCAGACTGAAATCAGGATTAAGCAGTCTCGGTGAATCAATAAATGAGTTCCTGTGCATAACTCCGTATCTGACAAATTCCGCATTTTCAAGACCGGGTATCATTGAAAAAACTCTTTTCTGCTCACCGAATTTCAGGTTAGTCTGAAAGCCTACAAGATTAAACATTGTGCCTCTGCTGTTTTCTCTTCTAAGCTGAACACAGGCCCAAGGACGATGACCTGTCGACGGGTCAACAAGTCCCACAGGCTTCATAGGTCCGAATCTCGGAGCATCAGTTCCTCTTTTGGCAAGTTTTTCTATAGGCATACAGCCTTCGTAAACATCAAAGTCGTGAATAACTGCACCTTCGGCATTCACAAGCTCATTTATAAAATTCTCATACTCCGCTTTGCTGAAAGGGCAATTCAAATAATCGTCGTCTCCGCCCCGATCATATCTGGAAGCTCCGAATACTTTTGTCATATCGACACTGTCAGCCGTAACTATCGGTGCCGCCGCATCGTAAAAAGAAAGATACGAGCCTGTCAAACCGCTGATACTCTCTGAAAGAGCACCGTCAGTCAAAGGACCTGTGGCAATTACTGTAACTGTATCGCTGTAAAGCTCAAGGGACTCAACCACCTTATTTACTATTTCAATATTCGGGTGCGATTTAATTTTTTCAGTAACCCTGTTTGAAAAAATGTCACGGTCAACTGCCAACGCTCCTCCGGCAGGAACAGCACATTCCCTTGCAATAGGAACAGTCAGAGAGCCGAGACGAGCCATTTCCTCTTTAAGCAGTCCTGCGGCACTGTCAAGACGTGAAGCCTTCAAGGAATTTGAACAAACAAGCTCTGCAAACAAATCGCTTTTATGAGCAGGTGATTTTTTCAAAGGCTTCATCTCAAAAAGTGTAACCTTATAACCTTTGTTTGCTATCTGCCAAGCCGCTTCAACTCCGGCAAGTCCTGCGCCTAAAACATTAAATTTCATAAATATTACTCTTCTTCGGTTTTCTTTTTAGACGGTGCAGGCTTTGTAAATCCGCATCCCTCTGTATCGGGACAATAAAGCACATTACCCCTGCGTTTGAAAAGTGACTTTCCGCACTTAGGACAAACCTCGTCCGTAGGCATATCCCATGTCATAAAGTTGCAGTTTGGATAATTTGAACAGCCGTAAAAAGAAGTACCGCGCTTTGTTTTCTTTTCAATAACGTCTCCTCCGCATTCGGGACATTTTGCCTTTGTCTTAAACACGAGAGGTTTTGTATTCTTACACTCGGGATATCCGGGGCAGGCAAGAAACTTTCCGTATCTGCCGACCTTGATAACCATTTTACGTCCGCATTTTTCGCAGACAACGTCTGTCTCCTCTTCCTTGAGTTTAATTTTAACGCCCTGCATTTCCTCTTTTGCTTTTTCAAGAGGTTTTTCAAAATCATCATAGTACAGGCGAATCATTTCCTTGTAATTTTTTTCGCCGCTGTCGATTTTATCAAGGTCCGTTTCCATTTTTGAGGTGTACTTAACATTTACAATGTTAGGCATTTTATTCTTGAGAAGATTTGTAACAGCCTCGCCGAGCTCTGTGGGCACAAACTGCTTTCCCTCTCTTTTAACATATTCTCTGTTGAGAATTGTTGATGTAATTGTAACATAGGTTGACGGTCTGCCGACGCCGTTTTCCTCAAGGGCTTTTGTAAGAGATGCTTCCGTATATCTTGCAGGAGGCTGGGTAAAATGCTGATTGCCTAAAATACTCTTGAGCTTTAACACATCGCCCTCCTTCATTGCAGGAAGCGGAGCGGAAACGTCTTTTTTATCATCATCGCCCTTTTCCTCATAAAGTGCGGTAAAGCCGTCAAATTTTACTGTATAGCCTGTAGCGGTAAAAATATAATTCTTTGCTTCAATTTCAATCTTCATAGTTTCCTGAAGGCAGGATTCCATAAGAGAAGCAATGAAACGCTCCCACACAAGCTTATAAATTTTATACTGGTCCGAGGTAAGATAATTTTTAACTGTTTCGGGATTAACATTCGGCATAGTCGGTCTTATAGCCTCGTGACCGTCCTGAATATTATTTTTGGATTTAAAATATCTCGGCTTTTTAGGAAGATATTTTTCACCGTAGGTATCGGCAATATACTTATTTCCCGCTGCTCTCGCCTCTTCGGAAATACGAAGGGAGTCGGTTCTCATATATGTGATAAGACCGACAGTGCCGAGCTCGCCTGCATCAACGCCTTCATAGAGCTCCTGAGCGGCTTTCATTGTACGCTTAGCCTGGAATGAAAGACGTCTTGAAGCCTCCTGCTGAAGTGTTGAGGTTATGAAAGGAGGAGTAGGATTTTTCTTTCTGCTGCCTTTCTTCACAGACTTAACAATATACTCAGCATTTTCAAGCTCGGAAAGAATACTGTCGCTCTGCTCTTTATTTTCAATTTTTATCTTGTCTCCGTCCCTGCTGTAAAGTGCGGCTGAAAAAGCCTTTCGGTCAGGCGGATTTGTAAATTTAGCGTCAACTGACCAGTATTCCTCAGGCTTAAAGGCTCTGATTTCTTCTTCTCTGTCAACAATAAGCCTCAGCGCAACCGACTGAACTCTTCCGGCAGACAGACCTCTTCTGATTTTCTGAGAAATAAACGGCGACAGCTTATATCCGATAAGCCTGTCAAGAATTCTTCTTGCCTGCTGAGCATTTACAAAATCAATGTCTATTTCCCTTGGGTGAGCCATACCGTTTTGAACGCCGTTTTTCGTAATCTCATTGAATGTAACTCTGTTTTTATCCTTCATATCGAGATTAAGCAGGGTTGCAAGATGCCACGAAATAGCTTCTCCCTCACGATCGGGGTCGGTTGCAAGATAAACATAATCTGCATTGTCTGCCTTTTTCTGAAGGTCTTTAACAAAATTTTCCTTGCCTTTAATTACTGCATATTTCGGTTCAAAGTCGTTTGCAATATCAACGCTGAGCCTTGCGGCAGGCAAATCCCTCACATGTCCCATTGAGGCAACAACCTCGTAGCCCCTGCCGAGATATCCCTTTATGTTTTTTGCCTTTGCAGGCGACTCAACTATAACTAATTTTGACATACTGTTTTTCCTTTCAGGCTTTTTTGTACCTCTTGCCTGAGGCACTTTCTATTATTCCGAGCATTTCAAGCTGTATTACAGACGCCGTAACCTTTTGGCTTGAAAGTCCTGATTTTTCTATTATCATATCAATGTGGGTGAAATTATCACCGACTGAATCATAAACGGTCTTTAAATCGCCGTCAAGATTTCTTTCCTTTTCCTCCCGTTCAAGGCGGTTTTTCCTGCCTTTTTCAAGAGTATCAAAGGAATATTTATCTTCCTTTTCTTCAACATTTGCGCTTTTATCCGTTTCTTCGGAAGCAAGCTCTTCTATACTGCCGATTTTTGACGGATCCGCCCCGGGATAATCGGAGAGATAAGACTCAATCAAATGAACAGGAAGTGTCACCACTCTTGCACCATCGTCAATAAGTCTGTTTGTTCCTGAAAAATTTGTTGAAAGAACGGAAGCAGGCACGGCATAAACATCCCTGTTCTGCTCAAGAGCATACCTTGCGGTAATAAGACTTCCGCTTTTCTCGCCGGCTTCAACTACAAGTACTCCCAAAGACAAACCGCTTATAATTCTGTTTCTTATGGGAAATGTTCTTTTACCGGCAGGTGTAAACGGCTCAAACTCCGTAACAAGCGCACCGTATTTTTTTATCATATCACGCAGAGAGCTGTTTTGACTGAGGTATTTTGTACCGAGACCGCAGCCGAGAACCGCTATGGTTTTACCGCCTGCCGCAATAGCTCCTCTGTGAGCATATGTATCAACTCCCAAGGCTCCGCCGCTGACTACAAGAACACCTGCCTGAGCAATACCTCTGCTCATTATATGTGTAACCTTGACTGCATATTCGCTTGCCTTTCTCGTGCCGACAATTCCTATTGTAATCATATCGTCAACATCAGGCATTGTTCCATCAACATACAAAACTGCAGGAGGGTTGATTATTTCCTTAAGCCTGCCCGGATAAAGGCTGTCCTCGTAATCAATAATCTGCCATCCGTTTTCGCTGCAGGTATAGATTATCTCATCTGCAACGGTAAGCTTCGTTTCTTCAAGTCTGTTAATCTGGCGTGCAGTCAGAGAAGTACTCATTTTCCACTCGAGGATATTAGCCTCATAAAGCTTTTTTGCCGAACCGAAATCGTCAATTACGGGCTTGATATTTGCACCCTCGCCCAAAGCTCTCTGAAGCCAAAGCCAGTATCTTACATTCTCACTCATCTAAGCATCTCCCACATAGTAACCGCCGCCGCTGTTGAAGCATTAAGACTTTCTGCCCTGCCCTGCATAGGTATTGTTATAATATCACTGCAGGACTGTCTGACATCAGCGCTGATGCCGTTAGCCTCGTTGCCGATAACGCAGACACAGCCGCTGTTGAAATTAACATCAGTTATCTTCTCGGCATTTGCATCGGGAGATGTTCCGTAAACCGCCATACCATTTTTTCTTAAATCTTCAAGAAAACAGGCAAGATTCTGACTGTGTTTTATTTTCATACGAAGAACGGACCCCATTGAAGAACGGAGAACCTTGGGATTAAAAATATCACAGCCGCCGCCTGTTATTATTCCGTCAATTCCCAGAGCTTCGGCAGTACGGATAATTGTACCAAGATTTCCGGGATCCTGAACATTATCAAGAGCGATATATTTTTTATTCAAATCAATATTTATGTCCTCGTTTTTCATTCTGCACACGGCAAATATACCCTGGGTGTTTTGAGTTTCCGAAATCCTGTCTGCGATATCATCGGAAATAAAATACGCTTTTTCGCTCATACCGGCAAGACGTTTTGAATTTTCCTCATACTTTTCAAAGGATTTCTCGGTTACAAGAAAACACTTTACTTCGTAAAAAGAATTAAGGACATCAAAAACCAACCTTGCCCCTTCAAGAACAAAAAGCCCCTGCTCTCTGCGCAGCTTTGAAGAAGTAAAGAGTTTTTTAACGCCCTTTATGATATCATTATTTTTTCCTGTGATTTTTTCCATACACAACTCCAAAAAGGCGTGCCAATAATTTACATTCGTTTAAAGAAACCACTGACTTATTTATAATTTATAATATATTACATTATATGCAAATAAATTTCAATACCAAATCTTAAAAAATTAAATATATTTTTGTAAAAAATAACGGCAGAATTTCTCTGCCGTTAAATACTATTTTTTTGTTGTAACGGATTTAATATCGCTCCAGGGAGAGAAAACAGTTTTTCCGTCAACCTTCTTATAAGCACGAACTCTTACATAATATTTTTTCCTGCCTTTAAGACCTTTTATGCTTTTTGTAAGATTCTTTGTTGTTACTTTTTTAACACTTTTGCCTTTAAATTTCTTATTTGACGAATACTGAATCTGATATCCTGTTGCGTTAAATGATCTGCCGAAGCTAACGCTTATTTTTTTACTGCCTTTTTTAACTGAATACAAGGCAGGGGCAGAAAGAACTTTTTTATCTGAATAATTATCCTTGCAGGTATATCCGCATATACTGCAGACATTAAGCTGATATCCCTTTGAGGTGTATGTAGCTTTTATATACTGATGTGAGAAAGAATGAGTACAGTTTTTCTTTGTCAGCCTACACCATGAAAGTGAGTATTTACTGTCGCTGTTTACGCAAATATAGTATGTACCCTTATTAAGAGTTACATTTTTCTTCTGGGATGCAGGTGCTTTACTGCTTCCTGCCAAAGCGATATTGTCGATTGCAGTATTTAAGTTATTACCGTAAATTCTGAAATCCGTATTGCCGTATGAAGAAGCACTGAAAATATAAATTGCATCAGAGGGTATATTCAGCTTATACCACCAGCCGCCTTCGTTCTCCGTGCCTGAGCCTGTAACCTTTGTATTCGCTTCAAGCACCTGAGGATTATAATAACAGTTACCGCCGAAGGTTGCATTTAATTTATATTTTCCGTCACATTTAACTGAAAGGTAATATGTTCCTGCAGTAATAACTTCATTTCTGATAATTGTTTCGGGCTGTGTGCCTGCAACTGCATAAGCGGTAAAATATTCCCTTGAAAACTCAGAATTAGTAAGTGTTGCCTCCATTGAAGCACCTGACTGAATTTTTAAATTAAGTTTACCTGTTGTTGCAACCGTAATTTTATAAAAATCTCTTACTGCATTTGTATTGCCTACATATTCTTTCCACTGACTGTCACAGGGAAGCTCAGTTGTATTGTTTGCAATTTCCGCCTTAATCTGCTGCAAATCTGCCGCAGACACCGAAAAAGATAATGACAAACTGCTTACAATTACAACAACAGCCATCAGCAGGCTAAAAAATTTTTTCATAGCTATCCAACTCCGATTTTGAATATTATTAAGTTCAGTTATACAATATCACAAGATTATACCCTTGTCAAAGCGATTTGTACATTGTTTACAAAATATACAAAAAGGAGAAATAAATTCTCCTTTTTGTATATTATTTCTTTGTCTTTATATATTTCTTATCTGACCAGGCTCCGTAAATCTTCACAGCGTCAACTGTCTTATATGATCTGACTCTAACATAATACTTCTTTTTACCCTGAAGTTTATCTATTGTTTTTGATACGGCACTTTTCTTGGAAATCTCAACAGTCTTAGTCTTGCTCTTATAGAATTTGGGCGAAGTGCTGTACTGAAGCTCATATCCGCTTGTATTGTTATCCTTAGTCCATTTCACTGTAATTGACTTTGATTTCTTTGAATTAAGGTATGTAAGCGACTGTTTCCGGGGAACAATAGAAAACGACTTTGTCAGTTCTCCCTCATATGAAAAAGAATTAAAAGACACGATAACAAATGCCTTGCCCGGCAGGATATTATCATCATATGTAACAGTGTATTCGCTTGACGGAATAACTGCTCCTGCTCTGTCATAAACAGTTACCGAAGGATATTTTCCATAACCGTCAAAGGTAAATTTTTCCTGTGACAGAACTACCGCTGAAGGATACGGGCAAACAGCCGCATCATAATAACTGCCGCAGGAAACGCAGGAAAATCTTGTAAGGCCATCTCTGCAGTTTTCAGACGTATCATCTGCCAGGGCTTTTACAGGCTGAATATTTGTATATGAATGAATATGTCTTTTTACCGTAACAGAACAGTTATAAGCCGTTCCGTCAATTTCAACACAGTAATAGTAGCTGCTTCCTGCACTAAAATACGTTACAGCGGAAAAAGAAAGTGCCGCCGAAGTATTAACCGCGTAGTTTACAATATTTCCCGAGACGTCATAAACGGTTATATGAACAGGACCGTCGGGAGCTGTTAAACCTTCACAGACAAGCTCATAATAACCTGACGAAAAGCAGTCAAATTTCACCCAGCTTTTTACATACTTGTCAATTGTACCGCAGACAGATGTATTATAAGCCTGATTTTCCCAAACGGGAACAGCAGTTGCCATCGTATTTGCACTGACAGAAAAAGCAGATACGCTTAACACGCTTACTGCCATAACTGCAGACATTATAATTGATAATAATTTTTTCATAGCTTCTCCGTTATATTTACACACAAATGTTGTCGTACTGAACTAAATAGCCTCTGTTTTTCTTCATATCAAGGGTAATCCTGTTTTTTACAATTTCTTTGCTGAACAGCAGAACAGGACCGCTCTCTTTAACCTCAAATACAGATACATTACCGTTCGGAACAGTGAATGTATAACTCTTTCCTTCGCCTGAAAAGGCATAATATGTATTTTCTTTCCAGGTAACGGGAATACAAAGGGTTTCCCCTTCCTTCAGTATACTTCCGTACCGGGTTATTTTTTTATCCTTAATACTTGTTGTAACGCCATCATCAAAATAAGCAGTCCTGCCTTTTCCGATACCTTTGATACGCTCAAGTTTTCTTTTGTTCAGGAAAAAATACGGAACTGTCTTTAACGAAAATTCACGTATAAAATCCTCTGTCCAGTCTTTTTTATTAAAGCACTCTTCGCAGTGAGCATTTCCGTAAAACAAATACTGCAAATCCTTATCAGCCTGAATATCCATACAAAGCTCACCGCCTGCAAGAACAGTGGGAGGATAGCGGAAATAATCAGCCTGCGTCATTCTCAGATTCCACACGGCAGGTACAAGTCCTATAATATCGCTTTTTCCCCACAGGCTTCTGAAACCGTTCTTTTTTTCACGGTATATAAATTCAGTTGTAACATCAACACCCCTGTCAATGAAATACTCAATCATCTTTCTGCGGTATTTCTTTTCCTCAGCGATATTTGTCTCCAGACCCTTTCTGACAAAGAAAGCGTCGATATGTACTGTTTTCTGCTTATCAAGCTGAAACATTGAAATAACGGCATCGGCACGTCTTTCAAAATTTCCCGATTCGTATTCAGCCTTTGCTCTGACATGGTAAGCATTAAGTCCGTTGTAATTTCCCGTAACCACAAGGTTTCCTTTTCTGTCACGGAGTATTAAATTCTTATTGCAGTATTCCTGCCAAAGCGGACTGTTCTCATAAGCGTCCGACAGATTTATATGAAGTGAAATTGAAGTATTATATACCTTTGCCTCGTTCATAAGACTGATAAGGCTGTAGTGGGGAGAATCTCCGTAAACAGGGACTGCACCTCTGTTAACATTAAAAAATGACGGATATTTGTCATCATGTCCCCTGTACTGCCACCCTACAAGATACATTATCTTAGGAGCACCGAAAGTCAGGCTGTCAATTATTTTAACCTTATCAAGCACATCACTGAATTTATTAAAAATTTTACTTCTGAGCTTTTTGTCAGGAACGCCGATATCAATTTTCATCATCATCGTCTGACTGTAGTCAAAATTAAACTTTTCCATTTTTTCTCCCGAATACAAAAAAATTACAAATGCAAAACTATTTTCATTATACAATTATTATTCACAAAATACAAACTTTTTTTTAGTAGTATCCATTAAATCTTTGTATTAGGCAGATAATAACACTGTTTTTTAACACATTTCTGAATTCTGTCACTTATTTTTAGGCGAAAACGGCCATTAAAAGAGTACCGCAAATCATAAGGCATAATCCTGCAAATGATTTTTTTGTCAGCTTTTCTTTGAAAACTATATAAGAAAAAGCGATTGAAACAATTATACTCATTTTATCAATGGGTACGGCAACACTTACAATACCGTTTTGAATTGCATAATAATAGCAAAGCCATGAAGCTCCCGTAGCGATGCCTGAAAGGCAAATAAAGCCCAGCTCTTTCTTATCGATACTCTTTACCTGATTTTGCTTTCCTTTTGCAAAAACAATAATCCAAGCCATTATAAGCACGACAAAGGTTCTTATCATAGTTCCGAGATTTGATTCGACATCTTCAATTCCTATTTTTGCGAGAATTGAAGTCAGCGCCGCAAAGACTGCTGATAACACGGCATAAACAGCCCAGATTCTTTTCTCCTCAACGGCACCTGATTTTTTCTTTTCAACCATAAGGAATATGCCTGCTCCCAGGAAAACCGTACCTATGAGCTTAACAGCAAGATTATTTGTTTCATTAAAAATAACTATTGCAAGCAAAACCGAAAGAACAGTACTTGACTTATCAATAGGCACAACCTTATTTATATCTCCCGATGACAGTGCCTTAAAATAGCATATCCACGACGCTCCCGTAGCAACGCCTGAAAAAATAAGAAACAAAAATGACTTTTGACTGATTTGGCTTATCTCGTCCAACGACCCTGAAATAATTGTCATAACCAGAGAAAAAATCAAAACAACAGCAGTTCGTACAGTTGTTGCCACATCGGAATCTGTTTTTCTGATTCCACATTTAGCCAAAACAGATGTTATTCCTGCAAAAAATGCAGAAAACACGGCTGCCGCTATCCACATCTTCCTCGCCTCCGTTAAAGTCATTTTAGCACATTGCTTATCGGTTATCAATATCAGGCTTTTTTACTGATAAGCACGGATTTTCCGGCACGATTTATACTTTATTCAGCCGACAATTCTTTTGCTTTTTCAACTAATTTCAAAACATCATCGTCTGCATTTAAGCTGTACAGCAATCCATACGGTATACTGTAATCCCAGTTAACGGGAATTGATACAAGACCGGGATGCCTTAAACGGCTTTGCACCGAAATTTGCAGAGCTTAATGATGACATTCTTTTCGGCGAAGTATGGTCAAGAGAGGACAAACTTTCAGCACGTGACCGCTCCCTTGTTACGGTAACAGCTCTGATGTCACAGGGACTTTGCGACAGTTCATTTGAGCATCATCTTAAAACAGCAAAAGAAAACGGTATTACCAAAACCGAAATTGCGGAAATTTTAACCCATGCAGCCTTTTATGCAGGCTGGCCTAAGGCATGGGCAGCATTCAGAATGACAAAAAATATCTGGAATGAGCCTGATTCCGAAAATCCAAAAGAAAATCACGAAAACTCAATGATTTTCCCGATAGGTGAACCTAACACTGCTTTTTCAAAATATTTTATCGGGCAAAGCTATTTAGCACCGGTTTCAAAAGAACAAGTCGGCATTTTTAATGTCACATTTGAACCCTCCTGCCGAAATAACTGGCATATTCACAAGGCCACAAAAGGCGGCGGACAAATTTTAATTTGCATTGCCGGAAAAGGCTACTATCAGGAATTCGGAAAAGAGGCACAGACTCTTTTGCCCGGAGATGTGGTAAATATAGCTCCCGGAATTAAGCATTGGCACGGTGCGGCAAAGGACAGCTGGTTTTCTCATCTTGCAATTGAAGTACCCGGTGACCTAGACCGTGCATAAGAACTACACAATCCTTACTGATAAAAAACCGAAGCTCCGTGTTATCAACGGTAAAATCCCTCTTTGGCGTAATTTCCACAGAGTATTCAATCATACCCTCATATCTTAGGACAGAGGATATTTTCGCCGAGTAATCATCACAAACACTTTCCGTAACTGCTTCTATCCTGTTAGGATAAACTTCCTTTCCGGTTTCACCGTCGGGAATGGGAGCATCTCCGATTAAAAACTGTGACGGTTTTTCAAAAAGGGTTTTCTGTACTTCATTTTCAAGCTCAACAGATTCGCTGAATTTAGAATAAATCTGAGCGGGAAGTCCGTATTTTCCGAGCTCAATCTCTCTGCCGATAACAGACATTCTGCCGTTTTTCAGTTCAGGTTTGGTATACGGTTTAACTATGCTTTCATCCTGATAAAGCCGTGAATTAAGCCAGGCAATTCTCGAAAGTCTCCATAAATCGTCATAGCCTTTGTTACGAACAGGAGCTGTTGAAATATCAAAAAGCATATCAAAACCGTAAGTCCCTTCAGCTGTTGATATTGATATTTTGCATTTTTCCTGTCGTGCACCGATTTTATCTGCCTTTACAGTAAAAAACAGAGGCTGAATAATATTCTTTGTCATCATTATACTCTGCGTTTTGCTTTTACCGAATTTGTCAACAGCATCTGTGTTTATACAGGAAACTTCAACGTTTCCTTCTGCTTCGATTTTTTCAATAACATCATCGCAGTCGGAAACAGCTGCTATCTGAAAAACAAATATTTCATTTTCGGACATACTTACCTGAACGTTATCTTTTATTTCTTCTCTGTCCGACAAAATGCTTAAATCTTCAAAATGAATTATTTTTTCGGTTCTGTCAAATAAATAAAATTTCATAAAACACCTCAAGCTATAGTATCAATTAAATTATATTACAACCGCCCTTGTAAATAAATTCCAAATACAGTATAATAAATACAAAAATCGGAAACAGGTGTTATTTTTATATATCAAAGTGATTCTTTTTTTATTAACGAATACAGCAATTCCGAAATATTTCTGCCGATAGTTACAAGTGTATTTAAAATTTTGGCTGATAACGAGTATTACCATATCTGTGATGAGGAGGAAAAATCCCATTATAACAAAAATACTATTGCCTTTATCCGCTGTACACAGGGACAGGGTATTATATTTTGCAAAGGAAATAAAATAGTTCTTAAGAAAAATGAATGTATATTTTTAAAATTTCACGATATTGAGACATATAAACCCGATTTTAATATCTGGGGTTATCAGTGGGTTAATTTCCGTGCGGATAATTACGGTTCGGAATTAGAGCTTAACAAAATTTATCAAATAAATGTAAAAGAAAATGAAATTTCGGCATTTAACAGATTACTTGAAAACGGTCATAACCAGCGGAAAAATATCAGCTATTTGACAACTCTGTTTTTAAACTATTTTTACAGCGTAATGATTGAAAATTCTTTTGAAAACGAATTTTCTTTAAATTCAAAAAAACTTTTAATAGATGAGATGTGTTCATTTATTCAGAAAAAAATTTACTATAAAATTACGATAAACGATATTGCATCATTTTTTAAAATATCGCCGAGAAGACTTCACCAAATATTTATCAAAGAAATAAATATTTCTCCGAAGCAATATATATTGAAAAAGAAAATGGAGGAAGGATACAGACTGCTGGTTCAAACCTCCGCCCCTATAAATCAAATAGCATATATGCTTTGCTTCAGTTCCCCTTATCATTTCACAAACGAGTTCAAAAAGGTATTCGGTCAGTCCCCAAGCGAAGTAAGAAAAATGGAACAAAATGACAAATAGTCTGAAAAATAAGCATTTCAGATATTTTTCAAAGATATTGAAAAATACAATACGAAGTGATATAATCGACATATGTCGGAAAGGAGAGATAACATGCCAAGACCGCAGAGATGCAGAAGGGTCTGTACGGAACCGCAGTTTCTCAGCTTTTTGCCTGACGGGGTAAAAGAGCCGGAAGAAATTGTACTTTCAGTAGACGAATATGAAGTAATCCGCTTGGTTGATTTTGATAAAAAAAGTCATGAGCAATGCGCCATGATAATGGACATTTCACGAACAACGGTTACGGAAATTTATGAGAAAGCCCGATATAAAATTGCTGAATGCTTGGTTCAAGGCAAACAGCTCAATATATCCGGCGGTAACTATAAAATCTGTCCGGGACAAAAATCCTGCTTCGGACAGCCCTGCAGAAAAGAAAAAATACTCATTGACAAAGGAGAACAAATTATGAGAATAGCAGTTACTTATGAAAACGGAGAAATATTTCAGCACTTCGGTCACACCGAGCAGTTCAAAATCTATGACATTGAAGATAGTAAAATTGTATCATCTCAGGTAATCGGTTCTGATGGTTTTGGTCACGGCGCATTGGCAGGTTTTCTGAAAACCAACGATATCGAAGTTCTGATTTGCGGAGGCATCGGCGGAGGCGCACAGACTGCCCTTGCAAATGCAGGTATTAAGCTGTACGGCGGTGTTTCCGGCAATGCGGATACTGCAGTACAGGCCTTCATTGACGGAAAGCTGGATTACAATCCCGATGTGAAGTGCAATCATCACGAGCATGAAGAAGGTCACAGCTGCGGCAGCCACGGATGCGGAAATCATGGGTGTCATTAATGGAACTGCAATCAATTACTGCGAAACTGCCCTTTTGGAATAAACTGTCCAATGAAGAAAAAACTGCTGCAGAGCGCGGCATGACACAGCACAAATATGAAAAAGGCGTTTATATTCTTGGTTTCAGCGATGCCTGTCTCGGTATGGTATATATTCATAAAGGCTCTATTCGTGTTTTTATAACCTCCGAAGAAGGCCGTGAAATCACCCTCTTTCATATTTCAGAGGGTGAATGCTGTGTATTTTCTTCCGCCTGTGCCATCGGAGGTATCACCCTTGATGTGCAGATGGTTGCGGAAAGTGAAGTGGAATTACTGGCAATTCATGCCGGAACTGTTGCAAAGCTGATGGAATCAAATATCCATTTCAAATGTTTTACTTATGAATTGTCTACTGCACGGTATTCTACTGTTGTATGGGTTATGCAGGAAATTCTCTTTGCTCATTTTGATGAACGATTGGCAAGACTTCTCTTATCTGTTTATGAAAAGACAAATGACAAAACCATTCGTATGACCCAGGAGGCAATGGCTCAGGAGGTAAATTCAGCCCGCGAGGTTGTTGCACGAATGCTTCGTCAGTTCGCTTCCGATGGGTGGATTGAATTGAAACGCGGAGCTGTTATACTGAAAAATACAGAAGCATTAAAAAATATCGCCGAATGAGACTCAGTCACAGAAACAAATAATACTTGTGGGTATAATAAAGGCACAAACAAAAATTATACTATCAAGGAGAAATTAATATGTCTGAACTTAAAATTACAAAAGAAAACTTTGAACAGGTAGTAAAATCCGATATTCCCGTATTGATTGATTTCTGGGCACCTTGGTGCGGACCCTGCCGTATGATGTCCCCTGTAGTAGCGGAACTTGCAGAAGAATATGCAGGAAAAGCCATTGTAGGTAAGGTCAATGTAGATGAAGAATCGGAGCTGGCAGCTGCATTCGGTGTTGCAAGCATCCCTATGTTTGCACTTTTGAAAAACGGTAAAGTAGTTGATACTCAAATCGGTGTACTGCCGAAGGATAATCTGGAGGAAATGCTGAAATGAGTTTTATGGACTTTTTCAGGCGCCCTGATATCAACAAAGGTGTAGAAGAATGGCATGAGACAAAGGACGCCGTTCTCCTGGATGTAAGAACAACAGATGAATACAGTCAGGGTCATATTGAAGGAAGTATAAATATCCCTTTACAAAATATTCATACCGTAAAAAACACCATTGATTATTCGGACAAGCCTATTTATGTCCATTGCCTCAGCGGTGCCAGAAGTGCACAGGCAGCTTCCGTTCTGAAATCAATGGGTTATACAAATGTGACCGATATCGGTGGTATCAGCAATTACCACGGAAGGATGGTGAAATGATACAATGAAAATTGTAATTGTAGGCGGTGTTGCAGGCGGTGCTACCGCCGCCACACGTATCAGAAGATTAGATGAGCACGCACAAATAACGATTTTTGAGCGCTCAGGATATATTTCTTATGCAAACTGCGGTTTGCCGTATTACATCGGAGGAGTCATAGAAGACCCGGAAGAACTGACTTTGCAGACACCAGAAAGTTTCCAAACAAGGTTTCGCATAAATGTCAAAGTAAAACATGAAGTAACCGACATTCATCCCGATAAAAAGACCGTTTCGGTTCGTAATCTGGAAACCGGCGAAGAATTTGAAGAAAGCTATGACAAGCTGATTCTTTCTCCGGGTGCAAAGCCTGTTTTTCCAAGCCTTCCCGGAACAGACAGCAAGAAGTTGTTTACTCTGCGTACTGTTGAAGATACTTTCCGTATCCGCCGGTTTGTAGAAGAACAAAAACCGCAGACGGCAGTAATGGTAGGCGGAGGATTTATCGGTCTGGAAATGGCAGAAAATCTTTGTGAACTCGGTATTAAGGTAACGGTTATTCAGCGGGGAAATCAGCTTATGAATACGCTGGATTACGACATGGCATCCCTTATTCACAGTAAACTTCGCTCCGAAGGAATCGACTTAAAATTAGGAGCAGATGTTGTCGGTTTTGAAGAATCGGAAACAAGTCTGAATGTTTTGCTTAGAGACGGTCATTCCATTCAGGCGGATATGGTACTGCTGGCAATCGGTGTCAGCCCGGAAAATACGCTCGCAAAAAAAGCCGGATTGAAGCTTGGTTTAAAGGGTGCTATCGCTGTAAACGATAAGATGGAAACCTCCGTGGCGGATATTTATGCTGTCGGCGACGCCGTACAGGTGAAGCATACTGTTACAGGTGAAAATACTGTTATCTCTCTTGCAGGTCCTGCCAACAAGCAAGGAAGAATTGCAGCCGATAATATCTGCGGTCTGGACAGCCATTACAAAGGCTCTATGGGTTCTTCTGTTATCAAACTGTTTGATTTGACTGCCGCCTCCACAGGCTTAACTGAAAAGGCGGCACAGACAGCAGGAATTTCCTATGACAAAGTCGTATTGTCTCCTGTTTCTCATGCAGGTTATTATCCTGATGCAAAAACTATGACTATGAAGGTTATCTACGAAAAGGACACGTTAAAGATATTAGGCGCTCAGATTGTGGGACAGGACGGTGTGGATAAACGTCTGGACGTATTGGCAACTGCAATCAGTGCCGATTTAAAAGCTGACCAACTTAAAGATTTAGACCTCGCCTATGCTCCGCCCTATTCTTCCGCCAAAGATCCTGTCAATATGGCAGGATTTATGATTGAAAATATCTGCACAAAAAAGGTCAAACAATTTCACTGGAATGAAATTTCGGATTTGCCGAGAGACGGAAGCGTTACTTTGCTCGACACCCGTACTCCCTATGAATATACACAGAGTCATGCGGATGGATTTATCAATATCCCTGTGGATGAACTCCGTGAGCGTTTGACCGAAATTGATCCTTCCAAACCGCTGTATGTTATGTGTCAAAGCGGACTTCGCAGCTATATCGCCTGCCGAATTTTGTCCCAGGAAGGATACGATTGCTATAATTTTTCAGGCGGATATCGGTTTTATTCCGCTGTTATTCACGAAAAAGCCATTGCAGAGCAATCTTACCCCTGCGGTATGGATAAGCAATAAAAGCAAAACTATGTACATACCAAATATTATGATGCAGTCAAAGAAAAATCCCTGTTTTGAAAATTTGGAACAGGGATTTTTTTGAGCTGGCGGCGTAACTCGAACACGTGACCTCGGCTTATAGATAAGGATATAATTTTATAACTGTCAAACAAACTACCGTCATTCACGTACATATACAAATTGACACTTTTATATGATTTAATTTTTCATCTTTTCAATATCTCCCGCCGCATTTGGGGATTGGCAATAAATATATTTATTGTTCTCCACGGATAGTAAAAACAAAAACGCAATATCATATGCCAAAGCGGTATATCCGCACCTGATACGGTTTTCAGGATTTGCGTGAAAGCTAGTTTAATTATAAAGAAAACAATCCACACAGCTATGTATTTTTTATCGTGATGAATGTACCAGACACCATCCGTTTTTTCTACAATTTTTTTATGTCCAAGATAAATTCCTTTCATAAAACCGATAAGCAATATTGCCAGTATATTTATTAACTCTGCTGTACCGCCAATTCCATTACATTCTTTTATCAGGCCATATATCATTAGTACAGTCATAGCAATATATACAATCGGCTTGACTTTTTTCTTTTTCATTCCTCCGAGCAAAACCCAGCAAAGGTAAGCAATATATATAACTGCAACCAAAACAAGCTGCCATGTTTTCAGATTAAATTCTTCCATTTCATAGCTCCTTTTTGCAACACCTGAAATTTATTAAACATCTGTTGCATTTTTTCGTTAATATAGTATAATGTAATCAATACGTAAATTGAACATCATAAAAAATAAAAATGAAAGATACGCAACACTTTCATAAATTGTGTTGCAAAAGATGATTATATGAAAACAGATGCAAGAATTAGATATACAAAACAAGCTATTCGTAACGCTTTTTTAGAACTTCTTGAAAAATTTTCTGTTGAAAAGATTACCGTAACGGAAATATGCAATATTGCAGAAATCAACAGAGCTACATTTTATCGTTATTATGAAAGCCAATACGACTTGTTGTCATCACTTGAAAGTGAAATGTTTGATGAAATAAAAAAATCAGCTTATGAATACAAAAATGATATTGATAAGCTGACTGAAATTATTTTTATTAAGTTTTCAGAACAAAAAGAATTATGGTCATTGTTATTAAGTGACCATGCCGATTTGGGATTTTTATCCAAAATATATGCTTTTTTTGATGAATATTTTGCGAAAGACGAAACGAACACAGAAAGCAGACTGAGATATCGTTTCCTTTTATATGGATACAGCGGCCTATTTGATTATTGGATTAAAAGCGGAATGAAAGAAACGCCTGAAGAGATGGCAGCGTGTGTCAGCGAATTCCGCCATAAATTAACGGATAATATATAATTATCCCATATATTTTTGGACTATTTTTGAAACAATTCAAATAAAAGGAGCAAAACAATCTATGTCCTGCTCCTGTTCGCTTATTTAGTTAAATTCAAATATTCAGTTGGTGTCATATTATAATGTTTTTTGAATGCAGTTATAAAATGCGATACAGAAGAAAAGCCTAAATAACAACATATCTCATTATTGCTTTTACCTTTTGTCAGCATATCTTTTGCCGTTTCAAGCTTTCTTTTTGTGATATATGTACTTAGATTTTCACCCATTTCATCCTTGAAAACCTGCGAAAGATAATCAGGAGAAATACTACATATTTCTGAAAGCGAAGAAACAGTAATCTTTTTGTCAATGTTGTCGTTAATGTAGCAAATACATTTTCTAACATGTGGGGATTGTAACGGATTGAGTTTACTTTCTTTAACCATATTTGTGAGCTTTATAATTTCGCTTATTAGAAAATTCATTACTTCCTCTTTCGAGGTTAATTTATCAACTGTCATTATAACATTGTCCGAAAAATCATAAGCCGTTTTCTCATTTAGTCCGCCTTGAATAGCATACCTTGTTGCAAGAGTTATTGTACTTACAGTTAGGTATTTGTATTGCATTATATCATCATTAGACAATTTTCCTGTAACAACAGATTGCTCTATATTTGATATTTCGGAAATAAGTTTTTCAATATCTCCCTGTTGAACACAGGAAAATAATTTTATCTCTGTTGTGTAACGAGTATGCCTTTCGTTAAAATCGGTATTATCCTTTTCAACAGTCTTGATATTTATCAATTCGCCAAGTTTCATATGCTCACCTCATTTTCATTTTATTATAATACATACAATTTATCAATCATTATATTGATTTTAAGAGTTTGGGCAGTTTGATAATTGCGCCACCTATTCTCCAAAAAATTTTGTTAACACCTATAAATGTTGATTCGTCATCATTCAAGATATTAAGTAAACCTTCTGCCATTTTAGGTGAAAAAACGCCCATACTCATCTGTACGAAATTACGAATAGGCACTTGTGTTGCCATAGCGGCAAGCATCACACCGTCACCGTTTTCTTTTGAGCCAAGCTTCGGCATAATAAATTGAATTATCTTTGCTATCTTTAAACCCCATTTAGTATGTGACGCATCGTTGATACAGCAATAAATATCAATCTTCTTCGTTTTATTGATTTCGGCAAGCGGTAACGCTTTGCCATACACAGCTTCAAATTGCTTTGAGTTCATACGATTAATATCAGCAGTATAATACGCCAGAGCAGTTTGTCTATAATCAGGAATAACTGCATCGACAGTAGACTTAACAAATATTGATTTTGATAATCTAATATCTCTGCTTGATGAAGCGATAAGTATATCAAATTCGCCTGATTCAACCATCCAATCACTAATATTAACATTCCAAAAAGCAAAAGCTCTTTTTGACAATTCAACAGATATTTCTTTTTCTTCACCGGCTTTAAGAAATACTTTTTTGAATGCACGGAGCTCTTTGTTTGGTCTGAATATTGTTGATTCTTTGTCTGTAACATATACTTGTGCAATTTCAGCTCCGTCAACCTTACCTATGTTTTTAATTCTAAACGATACAGTAACAGAATCCTTATCGGTAATTTTATCAGATGATACAGTTAAATCACTGTATTCAAATTTGGTATATGAAAGTCCATAACCAAAAGGAAACAGTACATCCTTTTTAGCAGTATCATAGTAACGGTAACCAATGTATACAGACTCTCTGTGTTCGCTCGTGACAGGTCCACCCGGATAATTGTCATACGTTGGATTATCACTAAATAACAAAGGATATGTTTCGGTGGTTTTACCTGATGGATTGACCTTGCCTGTAAGAATGTTTGCAACAGCACTGCCTGTTGCTTGACCTCCAAGACCGGAATTCAGTAAAGCCTTTACCTCATTAACCCAAGGCATATGAATTACACTGCCACCTGCAAGCACAACAACAGTATTTGGATTTGCCTTTGCTATTTCATAAATGAGATTATTATGACTATTTGGCATCTCAATATTTTTTCTGTCATACCCTTCTGCCTCAAAGCCTTCGGTTAATCCGGCGAAAACAATAGCTATATCTACTGATTTTGCAACTTTGATTGCTTGTTTAACCATTTCACTATCAATTTCATCTTTGGACTTGTCATAGCCTTGTGAATATGTAACATCAACGCCTAACTTTACTAATTCATCGTATGCATTGTCAAGAAAAGTTGGATTTATTACAGATGTTCCTGCTCCTTGAAAACGAGGTGATTTTGCCATTTCACCGATAACGGCAACCTTTTGACCGTTTTTTAACGGTAAAATTCCATCTTCGTTTTTAAGAAGAACCATTGAGCCTTCGGCAATTTTTCTTGAAATTAAATGATGTTCTTCTTTGTTATATGAATAATTTTTCTTAAGTGCAGGCTTTGATTTTTTAATCAATTCAATTATATTATCTACTGCGTTGTCAAGTATTTTTTCGTCAAGCTCACCATTCTTAACAGAAGCAACAATTTTCTTTGCATTTAAAGTGCCGGAGGAAGGCATTTCTAAATCTGTACCGCATTTTAGACCTGATACTCTGTCTACACTTGCACCCCAATCGGTTACTATTAAACCATCAAAGCCCCATTCTTTACGCAATACATCTTCTTGCAACCAATTATTTTGGGAAGCATATACACCATTAATTCTATTATATGAATTCATAACCGTCCACGGCTTTGCCTCTTTAACGCAGATTTCAAACGCTGTTAAATAAAGTTCTCTCATTGCCCTATCGTCAATGATTTCATCAATAATCATTCTAAATGCTTCCTGTGAATTGCAAGCGAAATGTTTTAGTGATGTGCCAACACCTTTTGATTGAATACCGTTTACAAGAGCAGCAGAACATTTTCCTGCAAGTAATGGATCTTCGCTAAAATACTCAAAGTTTCTACCGCAAATCGGCGAACGCTTTATATTTGTACCCGGACCAAGAATAACAGATACCTTTTCTTCAAGACATTCTTCCGCTATGGCTTCGCCTTCAAATTTCAGTAAATCCTCATCCCAAGAGCATGAAGCAGTCACGGCAGGTGGAAAACAAGTTGACGCAACAGAGTTACCAAGACCTATGCCATCAGGTTTCTTTTCCGTATCCTGCTTTCTTAATCCATTTGGTCCGTCAGTCATCATAATGCTTGGAAGTCCAAATTCAGGTGCAGAATGTAGGTACCAATAATTCAAACCCGAAACAAATGATGCCTTTTGCTTTAACGTCATTTTGTTAATGATTTCTGCATGTTTCATAAATATTACCCCTTCAAAAATTTATTTGTTAATTCGAGTTTAATATTTATTACTACTATAAGCAAATATTTGAACTTATTCATCTATGATTGGTGAAATAATCAAGGATAGATGAAACGATTACTTTAACAAAAATAAAAAAGGCATTAAAAACAATGCCTTTTTGGAGCTGGTGATCAGACTTGAACTGACGGCCTATTGATTACGAATCAATTGCGCTACCAACTGCGCCACACCAGCAATTATTCAATTTTTTTTGCGATGCAGCACAGCAGATGATATATCCTTAAATACATCCAAAGACCTGCGCATTACGAATGCGCTGCTCTACCAACTGAGCTACACCAGCGATTATTTAATTTTCAGATATTACTTTTCATCGTAATACTGTGCGGTTGTTTCATAAGCATCCGGCTCTTCAGGAATAACAAGTGCACAAATGAAATAAATCAAAATTCCAGGAATACTGGCAGACATAAGAGAAACAAACACCCAAATAAGTCTGATAATGGTCGGGTCAATATTGAAATAAGCAGCAATACCACCACATACACCGGCAAGGTTTCTTTCGGTTTTACTTCTATATAATTTTTTCATATACATCCTCTTTTCACAAACAATGCAGATATTATAACATATGATTTACAAAAGCTCAAGTAGTTTTTGAAAAACAAACTCAACGCTTGACTTTCTAACCTGATTGCGTCCGATTTCTCCGAACTGCATTGTATAGGTTGTAACATCTCCGTTAACATAAAATCCGAAGCACACCATACCCACAGGTTTCTTTGCAGTACCGCCGCCCGGACCTGCCACACCTGTTATGCCAACACCTATTTCACTTTTTGCAGTTTCGGCAACGCCTTTTGCCATTTCACAGGCTACCTCTTCACTGACTACCCCGTGAGATAAAATCGTATCGGCACTGACTCCGATAAAATTAATCTTAGCCTCGTTGGCATAGGTAACAAAAGAAACATCAAGCACCTTTGACGCATTTGTAACATTAACAAGATTACCGCAGCACAGACCGCCTGTGCAGGATTCAGCAAAGGAAATATGATATCCCTTTTCAATCAGCTTATCTACTACCTGTTCTTCAAGTGCCATTATATCAGCTTCCTTATATTATACCGTTTTGGATTTTTGCGGCTGTAAGTGTATTTTTCATAAGCATTGAAATTGTCATAGGACCTACTCCGCCAGGAACAGGGGTGATATAGGAGCATTTCACTTTGACATTTTCAAAATCCACATCACCGCAAAGCTTACCGTTTTCATCTCTGTCCATACCGACATCTATAACTACCGCTCCGTCCTTTACCATATCGGCAGTAACAAACTTTGCCTTACCAACAGCGGCAACAAGGATGTCGGCTTCTTTTGTAACAGATGCTATATCATTTGTCTTGGAATGGACGATTTCAACCGTTGCATTTTCGTGGAGCAGAAGCATTGCCATAGGCTTACCTACAATATTGCTTCTTCCCATTACTACGGCTTTTTTTCCTGTAATGTCAACACCTGCGGAATGAATAAGTTCCATTACACCTGCAGGAGTACATGGCAGGAAATTATAATCGCCAATCATAATTGCACCCACATTTACCGGGTGGAAAGCATCAACATCTTTAACGGGATCAATGAGATTTATAACCTTTTTATCGTCAAGATGACCCGGTAAAGGAAGCTGACAGAGAATACCGTTTATCTCTTTTCTTCCGTTAAGCTCCTTTACAAGATTGTTTAGCTCCTCCTGAGTTGTATTTTCGGGCAGAGCAAATTTTTCGCTGTAAAAGCCTACCTCGTCACAGGCTCTTTCTTTATTTCTTACATAGACCTGTGAAGCAGGGTCCTCCCCTACTATAATTACTGCAAGTCCCGGGGTAATACCCTTATTCTTAAGCTCCTGAGTTTCAGCCTTAACCTGTTCTTTAACCTGCTTTGAAACAGCTTTTCCGTCAATTATCCGATACATTATTTTCCTCCTCTTTTTCCGCTGTGATATTATCTGAATTTACTTCTTCATTATTTTCGAAATTTGATTTTCTGCCGTGCTTTTTGACATAATCCGAAGCATCGGGAGAATCTGCAAAAATTGTAAGTCTTTTCGGCAAAGTATCCTTTTTAATTCTTACCATATTTATTATATGGCAAACTGCAAATGCGATAACAACAACTGCAGAAAGCACCTGACTTACACGGATTGTTGTATTACCGATATACAGAGAATCGGTACGCATACCCTCAACAACCATTCTTTCAAGTCCGTACCAAATACCGTAAAGGAAGAAAATTTCGCCCTTATACTGTCTTCTTTTACGTACAATATAGTTCAGGACAAAGAAGCCTAAAATACACCAGACGCTTTCATAAAGGAATGTGGGGTGCACCGGAAGATCGGGATTGACATCCATACCCTTTGCGGCAAGCGTCTGTGCCGACGCTTCAAGAGTATCATGAATTTTAAGACTCCACATTCTGAAAGGTGCAGTAGATGTGTTTGTACCGAAAGCCTCCTGATTGAAAAAATTACCCCATCTGCCGATACCTTGTCCGATAAGAAGTCCCAAGGCACCTAAATCAAGAAGATTGTGAAAATCAATTTTTCCCACCTTACAGCCTATGGCGGCGCCTATCAAAGCACCGATTATACCGCCATAAATTGCGATACCGCCATTCCAAATCTGAGGTATTTCAATCAAATGGTCTTTATAATACGACCACTCGAAAATAACGTAATAAGCTCTTGCACAGATGATGCCGAGGATAGTTCCCCAAATCAAAACGTCTGTCATACCGTCAAGGCTCATTTTCCATTTATAAGCCATTCTGCCGCCGTATAGGACAGCAAGGGCAAAACCGAAGGCGATAACAATTCCGTACCAGTGGACTTCATAGCTTCCGATTGAAAAAGCTACCGACGGCAAATCGAAATCAATTCCCAGCCCTTCAAAATATACTCTTGTATAACTACTCATTTTATTTCTCCTTGACTACCGACAGGGCACTGTACCGCTCGTCCATAACCTGTGACAGTCTCTTTTCAATATCTTCCCTTGTAACCGACCTGTATATCTCCACAGAGTCAAATATACTGTAGCCTCCGAAATGTGCCGAAACAAAGCCGTTTGCAATAGAGTCAATGTCATTATACTCCATAATTTCCCTGCCGTAAAGAGAACGTCTCACAGCTTCAAACTGATTATCGTCTATACCCTCTCTTTTAAGCCTTGCAACCTCTTTTTTGATTGCCTCGCTGACAGCCTTCGGATTTTCACTTTCGCCGTCAAAGGTTATCGCCTCATAGCCGTAGCCGATAAAATATTCCTTTGAAAAGCTTGAATTGATAAGTCCCTTTTCAAAAAGAGAATTATACAAATCAGAGGTTTCACCTGCAAGAATTTCAAGAAGAATATTAGTTTCAACTATAGTTTTGATATCCTGTATAGGCTTTTCGCATATTTCCTTATATCCAAAGGAGAAAACAGGCATACTCATTGAAAGATTGTACTCAGTATATGTGTCTGCAATATCTCTCGGCTCTTCCTCAAAGGAACGCTCTATCTTAAGAGGCTCTGCTTTTTTCAGCATTTTATCACATACAGCCAAAACCTGCTCGGGTGTAACATTGCCCACAACTGCAAGCACCATATTGTTGAGATTATAAAAGGTGTTGTAGCAATCGTAAAGTAATTTATCCGTAATCTGTGCAATAGACTCAACAGTACCTGCAATATCGATTCTGACAGGATGATTATGATAGAGAAGTTTGAGCAGATTAAAAGTACTCATCCATCCGGGAACATCATAATACATTGTGATTTCCTGTCCGATAATCCCCTGTTCTTTTTCAACTGTTTCCTTAGTGAAATAAGGATGGGTTACGAAATCAAGAAGAATTTCAAGGGAGGCTTCAAAATTATCACTGCACTGAAAAAGATAGCATGTTTTGTCAAAAGAAGTATAAGCATTTGCAGACGCACCTGTTTTTGCATACCTTGTAAATGCGTCCAAATCTTCGCTTTCAAAAAGCTTGTGCTCCAAAAAGTGAGCTATTCCCTCGGGAACAGCTGTCCATTCATCACTGTCGGAACGCTTGAATCTGGTGTCAATGGAGCCGTAATTCGTACCGAAAACAGCATAGGCAGAGGAATAATTTTCTTTAGGCATAACATAAATTTTCAGCCCTGATTTATGGTCGATTTCATAATATTTTTCATTCAGTGTCGATGATTTAATTTCCTTCATTACTCTGCCTCCTTTTCAGGTGTGAGTTTGTAAACAGTATCCAAAGTAAGAAGAGATGCACATTTTTGCACCTGCTCTTTTGTAACGGAATTATTTTCCTGTGACGACATTTCGGGAGATTTAACAAAACTGTCCGTAATCTGATTTGAATACCAGTTTTCCATTACCTCGGGAGCATCATTTACAGACATTAAGCCGTCACGCAAAGCCAGCTTTGACGAAGCAAACTCATCGTCAAAATTACCATTTTTAATTTCTTCAAGCTGATTTATAATCTCATTCACAGCCTTGTCCATATTTTCTTCATTACAGCCGCATTGAATCATAATGCAGCTTTTAAGTCTTGTATATCTTGCAGAGCAGTAATAGCAGAGGCTCATTTTTTCTCTGACATTGGCAAAGAGCTTGGAATAAGGACCCCCACCGAAAACATCACAGAAGGTTCTCATTGCAGGAGCAAGACTGTCCTCAGGCTTAAGATTTACACGAAATCCCAAAACGAGTTTGCCCTGCTTAACGTCGATACGCTCCAGCTTTTCCTTAACGCTTTTGCTTTCGGGAACAAAGACAGCTGACGGAAGCGGACTGAAGGCTCTTTCAACTCCTGCAAAGCATTCCGTAAGATGCTGTGAAATTTTATCAAAATCGGAATTTCCCACAACAGTGACCAGCACTTTTGAAGAGGACAGAATATTTTTCCAAGCGGCCATCACATCTTCACAGGTCAGCTTTTCCGCATCGGATACCGTACCGTATTTACTGATGCTATAAGGCTCGCCCTCAAACATAAGCTCCTCTGCTTTTCTCAGAACGTATACTCTTTTTTCGTTCATTTCAGCACCGATTTTTTCAATCAGTATTCTCTTTTCAGATGCCACATCATTCTCGTAAAAACAACCGTTCTCATCAAGCTTGGGCTGAAAAATCAGAGACGTTAAAAGTTTAACACATTCAAATGCTATACTTTCTCCGTCAAGAGAAAACCTGTCATCAAGAGCTGTTACTCCCAGCTTTAATACCTGACATTCTCCGACCTTGCTTACAGACGCCGACAAAGCAGCGCCGTAAAGCTCTGCCAACTTTTTATTAAGGCTTTTCATATCGGGATATTCTCTGTTTTTTCTTGAAAGCAGTCCGATAGTCAAAGCATTTGCCGAAACCTTCGCAGCATCAAGGGGCAACGCAAAGCTGACAGCAATTTCATTAGTTTTAAATCTGCTTGCAGGAGCACTGATTAAATCAACACCCTGAGCAATATTTTTATTTATAAATTCCACTTCAATTCCTCCGAATAATATATCAAATGATAATATAACATATTATTACCAAAATTTCCATATATTATTTAAAGTAATAAGTAAAGAAGAGCAAGAATCAGCATATTATCTGCACCTTCTCTTGACAAAACAAGAATTAAAGCAAGAATAATTATCTGTGATTTATCGCCGTCACCGAATAAATCCAAAATACTGTTTTGGATTTTTTTATTATCTTCATCTGCATTTTTGGAAAAATTTTCATTTACTTTGGTTTCAGCTCTGTTTTCCGTATTTTGTCGGCGGTTCTGATAACGTTGATTAAAACCGTCATTATTCCTTTTCGGCTCTTCAGACACTAAATTATTTGCTCTGTTTTGCATCTCCCTTACACGTCTTTTAGCGTCGTTTATATCCGACTCGGAAAAATAAGACATTAAAACAGCTCCCTGAGTAAAGGCAGTATATCAAACAGCTTTAAAATTTTCATAGCCTGGTCAGCCTTATTTCTCGTTTCAGGGCGGAGATGCGGTTTAAGTGCAAGAATAAGGTCAACATTTTTATCGGGCGTATTGTTCATCGTATCAAAAACTTTTTTAGCTTTCATTATCATATCAAAATCAATATTGTCAAAGCCTAAATTTGCAGGAAGAGCAGAATTATTTGAGTTACTGCTCTGCTGTGCTTTTTGATTATTGCCTTGATTCTGACTGTTATTCTGATTGTCTCTGCTTTGCTTATTATTTTGATTAGACCCGTTATCGCTTGACTGCTGATTTTCCCCGCCGAGAATAGATGACGCCACACTTTTAAGCATATTTATATCATCATCTGTCAGGCTTGAAATTATATCATTGATGTTATTATCCATAAATACTACCTTTGCATAATGTTACTTCATACCGAGCTTTTTCATAAGCTCCTGTGCCTGCGGACTTGAAAGAAGTTCTTTGGTTTTGCTTTCATCCGACAAAACGTCTTTAAGCTGCTTTGAAACATCCTTTGAAAGATTTTGATTTATATAATCGTTGAGCCTGCCTTTGTCTGCTGCCTGCTTCATTTTATCAACGTCTATACCTGATTTTGCTCCGGCTTTTTTGATAAAGTTATCAGTATTTCTATTGTTCATTGCAAAAATCTCCTCTATATTGTATAATTACATCTGATACATTATATGACAAAGCGGGGAAAATATGAATGAGAATAGTAGTTATGTCAGATTCACACAGAGCAAAGAGAAATCTTTTTAAAATAGTTGAAAAGCATATGGATACTGCCGACCTTTATATTTTTCTCGGAGACGGCGAAGATGATTTTGACGAAGTCTTAATGCTTTATCCGAATCTGAAATATGAAAGAGTTTCCGGAAACTGTGACTGGCATTCAACCTATCCGCTGTATAAGGAAATAAATGCCGGCGGTAAAAAAATATTTATCTCCCACGGTCATCCCTTTCACGTGAAATTCGGTTACGGTGAAATCATCAGCGAGGCTGAAAGAAGAGGCGCAGATATATGCCTGTTCGGTCACACCCATTTGCAGTATACAAATTATGACAACGGGCTTTATGTTATGAATCCGGGCTCTGCGGCAAACGGTGAATACGGTATGATAGATATTGTCTCCAACGGAATCGCCCTTTTACCCGAAAAAATATGATATAATTTGTTAAATTCAAACATATTAAATTATCAAACCGTACATTATTTAGATTTTCTTTATTAATATCTGCTTAAAAAATGTATGTTATTATTTGGTAAAATAAAATTGAGGAATAAGTATGATTACCAATCCGTATAAAGTCTTAGGAGTGCCTGACGGTGCAAGCGAAGAGGAATGTACCAAGGCATACAAAAAACTTGCTAAAAAATATCATCCCGACCTTAATCCGGGTGATAAAGAGGCGGAAAGAAAAATGGCGGAAATCAATGCCGCCTATGATCAAATAAAAAACGGAACTGCTCAGACTCAGAGTTCCGACCCGTTTAAAAGATATTACGGTAATTCAAAGCAGAGCAGTTCTTCTGCCCCCGATTATCTTTCATCTGCAGCACAGCTTATCAAATCGGGTCAGTATCAGCAGGCTTTAAATCTGCTTAACAGTATTGAGGACAGAAATGCCCGCTGGTATTATCTTTCGGCACTTGCAAATTTCAATGTCGGAAACAAGGCGGCTGCAGAGGATCATATCAGGTCTGCATATGCAAAAGAGCCTGATAATATGACCTATGAACAGGCTTACAGAAATATAATGAACGGTGTAAACCCTATAAATGAAAATCCGTTTTCATCATTCTACGGTTTCGGTACAGGCACCTATGATACTAGTGCTGACAACGGAAGAACGGTTTATACAAGGAGATATAAGGGCGGTTGTCTTTCAAGAATAATTAAAATTATCTTAATAATAATCGCAATAAGATTTGTTATAAGAATTATCTTTTCACTTTTCGGCTCAACGTACTACTACCGTCAGCCGTCAGGAAGAACTCAGCACCCTACACAAAGCAATTCTCAGGAATATGATTCGCCTGCTTCACCGGAAGATTATTTCGGTGACAGTGACGGAGATATAATAAATCAATAAATCAGGTGATGAAATGAAAAAATTTTTTCAGAAGTTAGGCTATAAGTTTCAGCAGTTTATGGTAGGAAGATACGGCATTGACAGGCTATGGACCGTTCTTCTCGTGTGCTATATGATACTTATAGTTATTGCAAATATTCTCTACAGATTTTCAAAAATCTCTTATTATGCAATTTTTGCTCTTGCAACAGCTCTTTTAATTTTTGCCGTCTTCAGAGTTTTCTCCAAAAATATTGAGGCAAGAAGAAATGAAAACAATAAATGGCTTTCCTTTACGGGAAAAATTAAACAGAGAAATATGCTCACAAAAAATAAGTGGAAGCAAAGAAAAACACATAAGTTCGTTAAATGCAAAAAGTGCAGAAAAACTTTAAGACTTCCCAAACACAAAGGAAAAATCAACGTCACCTGCCCCTATTGCAATAATCAGTTCATAGTCAATACAGGCAAAAAAGAAAATACAACATAAAAAATAAGGCTCTCATCTGAGAGTCTTATTTTTTATTTGTTGTGAATCAGACAAAAAAAACGTATACAAGAACAATATCAACCACGAAAAGCACAAATGAAATAATGCTGAGAATATTTGCAGTTTTAATTTTCTTCTGCTCCTTTTCACCAAGCTGGAAATTTTTCTTTTTCAGGACAATACGAACTGCGATTGACATTACACCGAAAGCGGGACAAATCCCCAGAGTGCAGACGCCGACTATTGCCATTATGTATGAAAAATTACAAATTTTCGCAATCATATCTTTATCATTCATAAGCTCACCTCATTATTGCAGATGCCGTATTTTTTATTTATTCTGTCAATTTTCTTTATAAATGCTTCTCCGAAAAGGAAAAGAAAAACTGCTGTTACTGCGCCGAAAATCACGTTGAAAGGAGCACCTGCCGAATAAACGGCTAAGACGGATTTTATATTTACATCACCGCTCATCATCAAAACGGTGGAAAGGTCAACTATAAGCCCGTAAACTGCTGTCACGCAAAGGAAACCGACAATTGCAAGATTGATTTTATTCGCTTTGATTTTACTGAAAACAGTGCCGAAAATCAATCCAACAAATCCCATAGCTACCATCTGAAAGGGCGTCCACATTCCCTGACCGAAAAGAAAGTTTGAAACAAACATTGAAAAAGCACCGATTAAATAACCTCTTTTTGCACCGAGGCACACTCCGCTGACGGCAACTACCGCCGCAATGGGCTTGACCTGCGGCACAAGGTAAAAAACTGCCCTGCTGACTACTGCAAGAGCAATAAGGCTTGCTATAAGAGTAATTTCTCGTGAAGTAATACTTTCCTTTTCAAAAGAGACAAAAAACGGCAGCATAGACAAAACAAGAACAGCGGTTATAAGAAGATAATAGTTTTTCTCTCCTGCAAAAATCTGCCAAACCACAAGCAAAATAAGGCTGATTGCCACGGCGAAAGGAAAAATCTTTTTCATACCAAATCCTCCGCCGAT
Organism: uncultured Bacteroides sp.; assembly: GCA_964535085.1. Classification (GTDB taxonomy): domain Bacteria; phylum Bacillota; class Clostridia; order Oscillospirales; family Acutalibacteraceae; genus Eubacterium_R. The sequence goes on along the minus strand of CAZHSE010000001.1, from coordinate 5,939 downwards.
ACTGCAGATTCTATATTTCCTGCCGTTATTCTTCTGATTTGGGTTGTATAAAATTTCAGTGATGACAGCACTTCCCGTCTGCTGCCTGCGGAAGAAATAATACCGTCGGAAAGAAAAGATACGTAATCCGATACATCACCTACAAAATCTATATCGTGGGACACCATTATAACCGTTTTACCCTGACTGCAAAGGCTTTTCAAAAACTGTGCAAGATTTTTCTTTGACTGTGTATCAAATGCCTTTGAAGGCTCGTCAAGAAGAAGAATATCGGCTTTTTGCTCAAGTAAAATGCCAAATGCCAGCTTCTGAGCCTGTCCTCCGCTTAAGTCAAAAGGATGCTGATTTATGCAGTCTTCTATACCTAATTTTTCGGCAGTTTCTAAAGAAATCTCCTCGCCTGCCGTATCCTTTGTAAAGAGGCAACGTACATTCTGAGGCATATAACAAATCTTACCTGTTTTTTTTACCTTGCCGCTGTAGGCTTTTTTAATACCGCCGATAACTTTAAGCAGGGTCGTTTTTCCGCTTCCGTTAGAGCCGATAATCGAATTTATTTTGCCTTTATACGCAGTATAGGACAGCCTGTTCAATATATCCGTCTCATTTTTTCCGTAAGCAAAGGTTATGTTTTTAAGTTCAACGGCCGGCTCATTTTCCTCTTCTGTCTTTAAAGGCTTCCCTTTGTATTTAGCGGAAAGGGATATTGCCTCTTTAACTGTTAAAGGTCTTTCATCAAAAAGTCCCGTAAAAGCAGGAAAGAAATCCAAAAGACTGTCATCTTTAACTGCTTCTCTGACAGAAGTATTGCAGATGCACATACCGTTTTTCAGCACAATCAGTCTGTCGCAGAAATCTATTACCTCAGCCGATGTATGAGACGCCATAATCACAGTGACACCAAGCTCGGTATTTATCCTTTTCAGCATTGATGAAACGGACAAAACAGCCTTCGGGTCAAGCTGTGCAAAAGGCTCATCAAGTATAAGCACTTCAGCGTTATCTATCATAGCCGCCGCAATGGAAACAGCAGCCTTCTCTCCTCCCGAAAGACAGGAAATCCTGCTGTCAAGAATATCATTGATATTGAAAAACGAAGAAATTTCACCCAGTCTGACTGCTATCTGAGCATCACTCATATTTTTATTTTCAAGGGCAAAAACAAGTTCTCCCCTGACAATTTCGCTGACAAAAGAGGTGTCGGGATTTTGCTGAACGAAAGCAATATTTTTACTGTCAGAGATTATGTTTCCCGAGATTTTTCCAAAGGGTGAAAGCTCTTTTTTCAGGAGACGCAAAAGGGTGGATTTTCCGCTTCCGCTCTCCCCCATCAAAAGAACAAACTCGCCCTTTTGAATTTCGATATTTACATTGTCAACTGCCCTTTTATCTGCATCGGGATATGAAAATGTCAGATTTTCCGTTTTAAATACAGCCATTTTGCATCCTCCCATAAATCAGTTATCAGCGGTAAAAATGACATTACCGCATAAATCACCAGTGACAGCGGTGAAAAATAATTGAAAGAAATTACAGGCTCAAAAATAAACAACGTTTTGCCCGAAATTTTATAATAGAGCATTACTGCGAAAAGAATTACGCTTACCGCCATAATTACTCCGTCTGATAAAGAAAATCCGTATTTTGAATAAGCTCTCCTGTTTTTTTGAAATCCCCTTGCCCTCATTGAATCGGAAACTTCGATACTTTCCTCCAGGGTCATTGAAATCAGTGCAGAAAAGTGAGAAATGCTCTTTTTTAACTTGCTTTCGCCTGTTTCAATCAGCTTGCCTGCATCATTTATTTCCTGAACATTTTTCCGAAGACGGGGTAAAAATGAAAGCACCATAGAAAAAACAAGGGCACAGTTTGGTGCAATTCTTGAAAAAACAGACAGAAATTTATCCGAAGTCATAATTATGCTGTAGCAGGAAAGCCACAATATAACAGCTGAAAACATAACTCCCTGATTAATTCCGTAGAACAATGGTTCCAGGGTGAAATCCGCTGAAAAAGCAGTGAACAAAACCGTATCGCCGTAATGGGAAAACAGCATATTAAACAGACCGATAAAAACTATCAGCGGTAAAATAAACGTAAAAAATCTTTTTACCGCCTTTTTTCCCTCTAACTTTATACTGTAAAAAAATGCTGAAAAAAGACTTATTGCAAGGAAAACAGGATTAAACAGAAGCAGACACAAAACTATCTCTGAAATAAAAAAGAGAAAGCAGAACTTCGGATTGAATTTTGAAAATCTGTCCACTTTGCTTTCCCTCCCTGTAATATTAAATTTCTTTCCTTAACACCCTTATGGTAAGGGTAATTTTATCTTTTACAAATTATCTGATTCTGACCTCTTCCTTCGTCTTAAAGGAATAACCGTACTGATCAAGAATATGAAGTTTTTTTAGTGCTGTCTCACAACCCTTTGAGACGCAGAGATTAGGTCTGACAGGTACTGTTACTTCAAGGTTCAAGGTCTGTGAAATAAGAGTATCAAAACCGTAAAGCTGTGATGAACCGCCTGTTAAAAGCAGGCTTGAATTAGTAATATCAGCAATAAGCTGAGGTGACGTTCTTTCAAACATAGCTCTTGCGGCAGAAGTAATCTTTTCAAGCTGAGGTGCCAGACAGTCACATATTTCATTTCCTGTAATTTCAACTACTCTCGGCAGTCCAGAAAGCATATTTCTTCCCTTTGCCGACATTGTTACATCATTTTCTCTCGGTACTGCACAGCCGATACTCTTTTTAATTTCCTCGGCAGTACGCATACCAACAAGCAGTCCGTATTTTTCCCGCAGATATTTAACTATCGCTCTGTCAAAATCGTCTCCTGCAACCTTAACCGTTTCGCTCTGACTCATTGAGCCCTGGCTGACAACCGCCATATCCGTGGAACCTGCCCCACAGTTAATAACAAAAACTCCGCCCGGATGCAAGGGGTCAATTCCCGAACCGAAAGCAGCGCAAAGCGGCTCTTCAACAAGGCAGACAGACCTTGCACCTGCTGTTATAAGAACAGAGATAAGCGTCCTTCTTTCAACGTCAGTACTGTTGGACGGAACAGAAGCCACAACCCTGGGCTTAAATATATTTTTTTTAAGCACTTTATTCATAAAGTATCTTACCATTTCTTCGGCAAGAGCATAGTTGCTTACAACACCCTCCGAAATAGGCTGTATAACGCTTACTCCCGACGGCTCTCTACCCTCAAGATAGTATGCTCTTTTACCTGCGTAGAGCATTTTTTCACTTTCGGTATCATAGGCAACATATGCAGGCTCATCAAGAACAACGCCCTTTCCCACAACTGAAATGACTATTGAGCTTGTCCCCAAATCTATACCTAAATCATAACCAAACATAAAAACAATCCTTATATAAAACAATCTGATAAGCTAAAACAATATAATATATGTTACTTGAAAACACCGCTGTTGTCAACAGATAAAAAATGAACAAGTGCACTGTAGCGTCTGCTTTTTTTATCGTTATCAACCATTTTTCTGACATTCTCTTCACTGCCGACTATAACAAGAAGATTTTTTGCTCTTGTAAGGGCAGTATAAAATAAATTTCTGTATGCAAGCTTAGGCGGTGTATTAATAACAGGAAGCACAACAGCGTCAAACTCACTGCCCTGACTCTTATGAACAGTCATAGCGTAGGCAAGCTCTATTTCAGAAACATTTTCAACACTGTACATAGCTTCTTTGTCATCAAAAAGGACATTGATAATATCATTTGCCCTGTCAATTCTTGTCAGTATTCCTATATCTCCGTTAAAAACACCTGTACCATTTTCATTATCCTTAAACCAAGGTACGTCATAATTATTCTTTATCTGCATAACCTTGTCGCCCTCACGGAGAATATAGCCCTTATATTTTATTTCGGCTTTATCACGTGACGGCGGATTCATAACCTCCTGCAATAATGCATTGAGGTTTTCTGTTCCGACCTCACCCTTTCTTCCGGGGCAAAGCACCTGAATATCTTTCAACGGGTCGTAGCCGTAGCCTGACGGTATTCTGGAGGTAACAAGATTTACAATCTTTCTCGGTGCAGTATATTTTGATTTTTCTTTTAAAAGGAAAAAGTCATAATCGGGATTGTTGTCAAAAACAGGCATTTCACCGTTTACGACCCTATGAGAATTTGAAACAATCCTACTTTCCATCGCCTGACGGAAAATTTTGTCAAGGCTGACAACACCGATAAGTCCGCTTTTAATTAAATCCGCAAGCACATTACCGGCGCCTACAGGAGGAAGCTGATTTTTGTCACCAACCATAATAAGCCTGCAGGATAACGGCAGTGCGTCAAGAAGAGCCGAAAACAAGGTAACGTCAACCATAGAAAGCTCATCCACAATTACTGCGTCGCACTCAAGGGGATTTCGCAAATTGTGGGTAAATGACGGCTCTGTTGCACCCTCTTTATATTCAACTTCCAAAAGTCTGTGGATAGTTTTCGCTTCACAGCCTGTAAGCTCGCTCATTCTTTTTGCGGCTCTTCCTGTGGGGGCGGCAAGAGCTACGTCAAAACCTCGGTTTTTCATCAGGGCAATAATGCCCTTTACGGTAGTAGTTTTACCTGTGCCCGGACCGCCTGTTAAAATCAGAATTCCTTTATTTACTGCAATCTCTATTGCTTCTCTCTGCTTTTCATCAAATGTAATATCATTTGCCTCTTCAAATGCATAAATTTCCAAGGCTGAAATATCTTTTTGCTGGGGCGGAAACTGAAGCATTACCTGTATTCTTTCCGCTATCGATGACTCTGCTCTATAAATTTCTGGCAGAAAGATAAAATCACGTCCGTCTATATTTTCCTGAACAAGTTGTTTAACCTCAATTGCATTATCAATAGCAATCTCAGCCTCGTCATCATTGCAGTCAAGAAGATTTTTCGCAGGTGTGATAAGGCTGTTTCTTGGTAAACAGGTATGACCGTTTCTCAGATTGTGCCTGACAATATAAACTATTCCTGCCTGGCATCTGTAGTCAAAAGGCGGTGCTTCCTGCAAATTTTCTGCAATTTCATCTGCGCGTTCAAAGGAGATGCCGTTTTCAGATATAAAAGCATAGGGATTTTCCTTTATTATATCAAGGGCATCGGACTTATATAAATTATATGCAAAAAAAGCCTCTTGCTGACTTAATCCTAAATCAGCAAGTCCATTCATTACTTCTCTTGCGGCAAACTGCATTTTAAAATCTTGACTGATTTTTTTTGCTTTTGATATATTTATTCCCTTAATTTGAGCAAGCCTTTCAGGTTCGTTCTCAATAACATTAAATGTATCAGAGCCGAATTTTTCAACAATTTTTGTTGCAGTCGCTTCCCTGACGCCCTTTACTATTCCGCCCGAAAGAAAACGGAGCATACCCGACGCATCAGCCGGTAATGTATGCTGAAGTCTGACAGCTTTAAACTGTCTGCCAAAGGTAGGATGAAGCGTCCACTCACCCTGAAATACAATCTCTTCTCCGATTACTATATTACCTAAAGTTCCAACAACGGTAACATATTCCTCGCCTGTAGCGATTTCTATTACCCCATAGCCGTTTGAATCATTTTTATATGTAATATCTTCAACAATTCCTGTTAAATTTTCAAGCTCTTCTGCCATATTTTTCACCGATATAAGTATATCATAATAAAAGTCAAAAAAAAAGAGCTGTCTCACAGAAAAGCAAAACAGCATAAGTTAATTTGATAAAAACCGAGATTTCTCAATTATATTAAACTCAACCAAAAAAGAGCAAGCCATAAAGACTTGCTCTTAATTAGTTAAAAGGTTATAGATTACTCGTTGATAGCTGTAACAACGCCTGAACCTACTATTCTACCACCCTCACGGATAGCGAAACGAAGACCCACTTCAATAGCGATAGGAGTGATAAGCTCAACGTTCATAACTACGTTAT